>CALGPN010000025.1 GCA_937960435.1 uncultured Desulfosoma sp. | reverse complement strand
CCATTCCATCCGTTTTCCTCCTCATATGCTCTGCCGCGACAAATCGGAGCCAAACGTATTATTGATGAGATCAAGTCCCTCCCTTCAATCGAAGTTCGCTGGGACCGGCTCGAAATATCCGCGAAAGGTGGTCCACAAACTCATTTGGATTTTTTTGAATCCTACCACCCGCTGCCGCCTCCGCCTCCGCCGCCCCCACCCGAAGAGCCTCCGCCTCCCGAGCCGGATCGAGAACCCGGCGGTGTGGAGGCCGACGCGATGGCGCTCGTGAGGCCGCCGCCGAGACTATCACTGAGGCCGGCTAGGCCTGAGGCCCCGAAGCTGGACCATCGGGTTCCATGGTACCATCTGGGCCGGTACCCTCGCTCCGGATCATCACTGGCATCCAAAACTTGGGCGAACTGTTCGCACCACTCTTGTTCCACATCCAAAGCCAAGGCGTAGGGAAGATATTTTTCAAAATGGTCCGGGGTCTTTTCAGGGGGATTGAGGATCCTTAGGCGGTCCTTTTCGGCGATGCTGAGATACAGGCGAAAGCCTTCGATCTGGTCTAGGATTTTGCGACCCAGGTGCGTCGGAGCTTTGAGCAGGTGGTAAAACAGGGCGTGGAGACCTCCGAGAGCCGCCAGGATCACCGCGCCCAAGAAAGACACGCTGTAGGCGAAGAGAACGAATCCGCCGATTTCCCCGGCCCAAAAGGGTAAGGCAAACAAAGTGATCCCGACGGCGGAAAAGCCTCCCATCATCCGACGGGGAAGCCTTCCTCGGCGTGCCCCTCTCCATGCTTGCCAGACTTGGATGGCCAGGGCCGTGCAGACGAGGGACCAAATGCTCAGCCACATAGCCAGAAACGCCGCCATGACCGGCTGGGGGGCGTAAATGATGAGCGCGGCCAAAACGGCCAAGGAGAGGCCCAGCGCCGGACCCATGTACCCGCTGTTGGTGAGGAAATAGGTCTTCTCGTACTCTTGCGAGAGGGACTTGTGGAGTCCGTCCATGGCCTTTTTGAACTTGGCCGCATGCTGATTGTGAAGAGCGACTTCTCCCGCACCGGAGTCGAACAGGGCGTCCGCTATGTTTTTTTCTCCCGGCGTGAGCGTTTCCTTCCCGACGCGTTTCTTCACGAGGACGTAGGTGTCGTCGGTTTCGCGGATGAGAAGGTGTCCCTTCACGGCCATATTCACCACGGCGGAGGCGAAGGTCTTCTGATCGAAATCCATCTTTCGGATAAACCGGACCGCGGCAGGCGAAAAACCATGGGGCGGTTCGAACAAAGGGATGATGGTGCCGGGTTCCGGGTCCCGGCCGACCCGAAACCAGACCGCCAGATAGTATGCCAAAACGAGGGCAAGCCCGATCAGTCCATAGGCGAGGCCGAGGTTGTCTCCCAAGAGCTCCAGAATCCGCTCGGTTTGAGGAGGTTCGCGGACAAGCCCCTTGGGCCAGGCCGCGGCCACGGTCAACCCTTCGCCGACGCCGAGCTTCCGAGTAGTTTCAAAAAGAAGGGTACCGCCGCCTTGGTCGGCAAAACGGTAGTCCCGGCCTTGAGCCCCCTGAGGGCCGGTGTAGGCGGCCTGCTGGAGGAGTCGGGCGCCTTCGGGAAGCACGATCCGAGCCGCCGCATGATCGATGGGAAAGGTCCACCCCGTGCCCGTCACGTTCCAGTAAAGCTCGTCGTAGTCTTTAAAAAAACCCAGCTGGCGGGATGTTCGGTAGGTGATCTCGTAAGTGTGGACACCCGCGTCGATATAGACGTCCTTGTGTCCAATGGTGATCCGCACCCCGTTGCTGACGTTTTGAGTGTGGTAGGGCTCAACCCTGCCGTCACGACGCACCTCCACAAGTTCGAAAGACACGCGGACCCTCCGGCCGTGTCCGTCCGTATAGACCGTGGGAAAATCGCGAACGATCCCCCTTTTGATAGATTGCCCCAGCGCACGCACCGTGATGGTTTCTTTGACGGTGAGGTTCGCGTCTGCGTGGACGACAATATCGCTCAGAAACTCCAAGATTCTCTCGTCGTAGGGAGCGTCCGATGCGGCCGCCACGGCGAGGCTGATTCCGTAGCCCCAAAGGCTCACGATAAGAACTACCCCCAAAAGCCCTCGCCTCATGACTGTCCTCCTCCGCCTTTCATGCGAACCCGACCTTGGGCACCGCACGGTCCCCTTCCTCGATTTGGAAAAACACGGCTTTGCGGAACCCGAAAAAGGAGGCGAAAAGATTGCTGGGGAAACTTTCCACGAGAATGTTCAAGTCTCTTACCGTCCCGTTGTAATAGCGACGGGCCAATTGGAGCTGTTCTTCAATGTCGCTTAGCGCTTTTTGGAGTTCCAAGAAATTTTGGTTGGCCTTGAGGTCGGGGTAATTTTCGGCGACGGCGAAAAGAGCCCCCAAAGCCCGGCTCATGGCGCCCTCGGCGGCCGCACGCTCTTCTACCGTAGTCGCGGAAAGACTTTTGGCTCGAAGCGTCGTCACCTGTTCCAAGACGCCCCGTTCGTGCTGCATGTATCCCTTGACGGTTTCTACCAGATTGGGGATGAGATCGGTGCGGCGTTTCAATTGGACATCCATGCCGCTCCAGGCTTCTTCCACCAAGTTTTTGGCACGCACCAGCCGGTTGTAAATCGCGACCGCCCAGAGGCCTCCCAGGATGGCGATTATCGCCGCCCCAACCCATGTCAGCATAATGCACTCCTTCTGATTGAGATTCCGTGCATGAGCGACGACCCCCTCTAAAATTGGTTGTTCAGGTTTCGGCCAGAGGGATCAAATGGGAGGCCCCCGTTTCCCCATCGAAATACAAGAGTCGGCCGGCGTAGGCCGGGGGACGGCCCGTGAGAACTCGAAGGACTTCCAAGGCCTGGAGGCTCCCGATAACGGACGGCGTAGGTCCGAGAACGCCCAAGTCCTGTTCCGCTTGAGTCCGTTCCCGTCGCCGGCCGTAGACGGCCTCAAGGCCGATGGATGAGCCCGGCAGAAAGGTGGCGATCTGGCCGAACCAGCCGGCGACGGCGCCGTGCACCCAAGGGATGCCCAAGCTCCGGCAGGCTTTTTCCAAGACGAAGCGGCTTTCCAGGTTGTCCAAGGCGTCCACCGCTGCCCGACAGCCGACGAGAAGCCGCTGCGCGTTTCCCGAATCCAAAGGTTCTTGAAAAGCCGTCACACGAATCAAAGGATTGATGCGGCGGCATCCCTGTGCCGCTTCCACCGCTTTGGGCTGACCGATGTTTTCCGAGTGAGCGAACCACTGCCGGTTTAAATTGGAAGGACAAAAGGCGTCGGGATCGGCGAGAATCAGATGACCGACGCCGGCCCGGGCTAGGAGCTGCGCCACAACGCCGCCGAGACCTCCACAGCCGCAGACAAAAACGGCGGACGCCGCCAGCTTCCTCTGCTCCTCGACGCTCAAAGCCCATAGGTTTTTCAGATACCTTAAGGGAAGAATCCCTTGCTCCAAGGCCTGCTCTTGAGCCTCCCAAGGGGCCAGGCCCTGGAGGCGCGCCCAGGCCAAAAGATCGGCATCTTCCGCGATACGAACGGTGCGCCCCCCGTAGGAGAGCTCGCGTCCGTGCCCTTGATTCATCGCCATCGGCTCTCCTTCATGAATCTTTTGAGTTCTCAAGCCGCATCCTCTTGAACTCATATGCCCAGAGTCCCATAGCTAGCACAGGGCTCTGCACAATCCAAGCTCTTGAGTCTCATGCCGGGAAAACGACATTGACAAAAGGCGGGGGCGTCGGTAGCTTCGGTCGATCCTTGGAAACGGCCGAATTTCCAGGAGGCTTTGTTTCAAAGCATGCATGCCGGATCGTCGGAGAAAGATAACTAAAGAGAAAAACGGAGGGGGAATGCCATGTCCGAGCGCATCTACAATTTTAATCCCGGTCCCGCCGCATTGCCGCTTCCCGTGTTGGAAGAGGCGAGAGAAGAGCTCCTGAACTATAAAGGCTCCGGGATGTCCATCCTTGAAATCAGCCATCGGTCGGCCCTCTTCGAGGGCGTCCTTCAGTCGGCCATTGCTCGAGTCAAGCGCCTGCTGAAACTCGACGACCGTTATCATGTGCTGTTCATGCAAGGTGGGGCGAGTTTGCAATTCACGCTGGTGCCGATGAACCTGGCTTCCGATACCGCCCCGGTGGATTACGTGGACACCGGCACATGGTCCACAAAGGCCATTAAAGAAGCCCGCATCCTGGGGAAAAACGTCCGTGTGGTCGCTTCTTCCGAGGACAAAGAATTCACCTACATTCCGGAAAAAATCCCTGTGAACCCGGATGCCGCCTACCTGCATATCACGTCCAACAACACCATTCGCGGGACCCAGTACCGCACGTTCCCCGATGCGGGCAATGTGCCTTTGGTCAGCGATATGTCTTCGGATATTTTCAGCCGAGTGTTCGACCCGGCACCTTTCGGGTTGATTTACGCCGGCGCCCAAAAGAATGCGGGGCCCGCCGGAGTCACCCTGGACATCATCCGACAGGATATGTTGGAGCGCGTGCCGGCCAATCTTCCGACGCTTTTCAAATCCACGACGCATGCGGAAAAAAATTCCCTTTACAACACGCCGCCGTGCTTCGCCATCTACATGGTGGAACTGGTGCTCAAGTGGGTGGAGGAAACCGTCGGAGGCCTGGCCGCCATGGAAGCGATCAACCGCGAAAAGGCACGCCTCATTTACGATTACATCGACAGCCAAAACTTTTATCGGGGCACGGCTCAGCCGGAATCCCGGTCGTGGATGAACGTCACATTCCGGCTTCCTTCGGCGGATCTGGAAAAGAAATTTATTGACCAATCCCAGAAAGCCGGCCTCGGTGGCCTTAAGGGCCATCGGTCTGTCGGGGGATGCCGTGCGTCCCTTTACAACGCCATGCCCGTGGAAGGCGTCCGTGCCTTGGTGGATTTCATGAAGGATTTCGCCCAACGAAACGGCTGATGGGGCGATTTTCCGTCAAGAGATTCCGGTGGTTTGCCGAATCTCATGACGAAGGCTGTGTTTCGGGAAGCCGAAAGCGGGTGGGATCGCGTCGGGTGGGAGGCAAGGAAAGCGTTGGCGGCACCCCGATTTTCAGTGAAGGCTTTGAAACCCGGAGCCGCCGTTGACATCGTGCTCAAGGTGGACTTCAATCGGGAAGTCATGGATGTGCGCCGTGCCATGGTCTACGACACGGACGGGTCCATCTTCGTCGTGTCCCGCCCGAGTCCCGATCTGAAACCGGAGCACATCGGGCGGCGGTGCACGGTGACCTTCGTCGTCCGCGAAAACGAATTCAAAAATCGGTACGGCATACCCGCCGAAATCCTGGAATTGAGAGAAAGTTACACCATCCGCAAAGGGACGACGGTCCAGGCCCTGATCCTGAAGGCTTTGGGTGGCGTGGAACCGTTCAATCTTCGGATGGCCTATCGTGTCCGACCGCCCATCACCAGCGGCATCGCTTTGCAGATCGACGGTCAACGGGTGAGCATCTTGGATATTTCTACAGGGGGGGCGCGCTTTCTCTCGTCCGTGCGCCCTGCCCTCCAATTCCGCCAGCGCGTGGAAGTCGTGCTTCACTTGGATGAAGCCGCCCACACCTTTCACGCTTTTGTGGTCCGGAGCCAAGACCCGGGTCCGCAATGCCCCGTGCGAGGAGCCCAAGAGGTGGCCGTCCAGTTTTCGGGGATGGAAAAGCGCGTGCGGGAGCAGCTGGCCAAAAAAATCCTCCAGATCGACCGCGAACTTCGCGCGAAAGGCCTTGAGGAAGCCTAAGGTCCGGGAGGATCGTCCCAAAGGTCTCGCGCGGCGGGAAGCCCGCCACGGGACTCGGCCGCAACAACCGCTCGAACGATGGCCCTTTCCACGGCCTGAGCGGCCAACATCCCGACGATGCTCACATCCACCGGGTCTCTTTCTTCGGTGCTCAAAGCGAAGATCGTGTCCCCGTCGAGCTGCGTATGGCACGGCACGACGACGCGGGCCAGGCCGTCGTGGGCCATCTGGGCCACCTTGGTGAGGTCTGTCTTGTTGAGACGCACGTTGGTGGCCACTGCGGCGAGCACCGTGTTATCGCTTGCCGAAAAACCTCGGAGCCGTTCCAAACGGGCCATGGCCTGGGCCGTCCCGACGAAGCGTCGGGACTGGGAACTTTCGCGACATCCGGCGAGAATCCGGTAGCTTCGAGGATCGACCACGTCCCCGAAGGGGTTGACCACGACCAGAGCCCCCACCCGAACGTTTCGTTCCGTGTGGATGAAGGAAGATCCCAAGCCGCCCTTGGTGGCCTGAGGCAAGCCGTAGAGCTTTCCGATGGTGGCGCCGCAGCCGGCGCCCACGGATCCTTCCTCAACGGGTTCCGCGTGAGCCCTCCGGCACGCCTCCAAGCCCAAAGTTGCGTCGGGCGTTGGGCCGCCCTTGTTGATCCCCAGGTCGAAGATCACGGCTCCGGCCACCGTGGGGACCACACCGTATTCGGTGACAAAACCGATAGACTGTTCCTTGAGGAATCGACGGACGCCGTCCGCCGTCGCAATGCCGAAAGCGCTACCGCCGGAAAAAAACAGAGCGTGGACGCGGTCCACCAGATTGATGGGATTGAGGCTTTCCGTGCCGCACGTTCCCGGAGCGCCGCCGCGGATGTCCACCCCGGCAACGGCGCCTCCCTCGGGAAGAATCACGGTGCAGCCCGATCGGCCGCCCGGCACGTTGGCGTGGCCCACCTTCAGTTTTCCCACGGCGGTCAGGGTCTCATTGAGTGTCATGCTGCGGGCCTCCCCAGAGGCATTGCGGCCCCCCTGATTCCTGGGCCTCAAATTTTGAGAATCGATGGAAGGATTTTACTGATACCCGTATCGTTCCCCAACGGCTCTTCGGAACCGAGGGGTGTAGATCAGCTCGAAGGTTTCTTTCTTGTCGGGATACTCTCGGTAGGCATACTGACGAACGGCTTCCACGACCCGGTGGACCTCGTCCAAGGGGAGGTTTCCCTGGCGGATGACCGCCAGGGCAAAATCCACGAGGCGTTGCAGTCGGCGCGCCTTGCGCCTTTCGTCTTCGTCGACCTTTTGAAAATCTTCCATGAAAAGCTCTCTGCCCCCTCGCGTCTCACGGCGCGGTTGTTATTGGGCCGGCCCCATGGTGAGAATTTGTCCCGTCCCGTGGGATTCCGCCGTCATGGCGTGGGAGACCGAGGTGATGGCCTCGTAGCTCTTGATGAGGCGATGCCCCAAAGTTTTGCATAGCCGCCTGTAAAAGCGCATGGCACTCTCGGGATGCTTTTCCAAAATGGCTCTCACCTTGTCGCCGGGCATCTTGACCAATCGGGTCTCGGTGAGCGCTTCCGCCGTGGCGGAATAGGCGTCCCGATCGAAAAGACTCGACCAGCCGAACACCTCACCGGGGCGGCTGACCAAGTAAGCCACATAGGTGCCCTCCTTGAAGGTGAGTTTCACATTTCCCTTGAGCATGACGTAAAAATGGGTTGCCGGGTCTCCTTCTCGAAAGAGGATCGTTCCCGTTGCCACATCTTCCTTGTCGCTGATTTCCATGAGCTGCTTGATGAGATCATGCTCCAAGTCCCGAAAAAGATCCGATTGTTGAATAAACATGACCGTCCCTCCTTTCTGGATTCCGGGATCTCGCACCCGCGTCGACATGCCTCAGTGCGGCCTTTGCCGACATGGAAAGCCGCGGCATGCCGGTTGCCTTTGCCGGCGGATGGACAAGGGCCCTGGAAAGGAGACCGTTTGGGGTCCTTTCCAGGGCGTTATCTGATCATTTTCGGGGGTCTCGCGGTCATGAAAGCACCTCCAGCATCGAGCATCGCCACGCCTTCATTTTTACTGGAACAAAATCTGCCCGACTTAGCAAGAGGGGGACGCGCTTGCGAGGCGATGCGGAGTGGAGTTCACTCCTCGCAGGAGGCGAAGACCTTGGCGATATAACGGATGTGAGCCTTTTCCTGTTCCGAAAGGTCAAAAAGGAGCGCAGAGGCCGTGGGGTCCTTGGCGGCGGCGGCTGCGTTGCGGTAAAGATCGAAGGCGCGGTATTCGATGTCCAAAGCCAATTCCGCGAAGGCACGGCACGCGCTTCCGGGAAGATTTTCAAGTTTTTTCAAGGCGTCTTCCAAGGGTTCTCCCCCTTCCAAAATGCTTCCTGAAAGGGCTTCGAAAAGCTCGTCGAAGGGCGGCAGAGGGGGGTCGGCGGGGCTAGCTTCCAGAAGCCGGTACACGGCTTGGGCGTGGCGCCGTTCCCACTGGGTGAGCTGCCGGGCCGTTTCGGCCCAGGCCGTTTCCGTCGATGACGAAAGTTCGTAGAACCGAAAGGCGCCTTTTTCCAAGTTCATGGCCTCATGGAGCATTTCCGACAGAGATGTTTTTTCGGTGAGGATCCGAACCTTCGGGTAATCGAAGAGCTCTTTGCCGTCCCAAGCCATGTAGCCCCCCTGTAAGTTGATCACACGGGGCGCCTTGAGGTCGCTTTCTGCGGCCATCAAGGCCGCCGCCATGGAACGACCACCGGCGGCACAGTAAAAGAGAAGTTCCTTCCCTTTGGGAAGTTCACGAAGATGCTCTTCGAAACGACTGAGGGGCACGAGTCGGGCCCCGGGGATATGCCCGGCTTCGTATTCCCGGGGTTCCCGGACGTCGATGAGAAGATAGTCTCTTTCCTTCCGGCCTGCCCGATAGGTTTCCAATTCGTCGATAAACAAGGTTTCCACCGGCGTCTTTTTCATCATGCTATTTCCTTTGCGGCTGGGCAGACTCCTACTCCAGGACGCATTCATGAAGATGCTTTTCCAAGATTTTTTCTTCCATGGACACAATCCGCTTGATCATGACGTCCAAAATCTTTTCGGTCAATTCCGGAAACTGGCGCAAAATCTTTCGGAACGTTTCTCTGTCGATATAGAGCACTTCCACATCCGTGGCGGCGCGGGCCCCGAAAAGGCGGCGGATATCCGCAAGGAGCGCAAGCCCTCCGAAGAAGGCTCCCGGCTCCAAGTCTTGGACGATGACCGAATGGTCTCGGTATTCGCGCACCATCTGGACCTTCCCCGATAAGATGAGGTAACCTTTGTCATCGGGCTGACCTTGTCGGAAGAGAAAATCGCCTTGGCGAAACCGCCGCCGGTTGCACATCAGGGCATAGATGCGAAGGCGCTCTAGGGGAATGGTTGAAAAGATGTCCGTTTTTCGTAGCCATTCCACGTTGTCGTCCAATTCGCACGTAAAGGTCGGCTCTGCGGAGGAAAGCTCGTGATCCCGCTTATCCATGTCCATGGACCAGCTCATAGAAAAGCCCCTTCTTTTCCACAAGTTCGTCGTAACGCCCGATTTCCACGATTCGCCCCGACTTCATGACCGCAATTTTGTCATAGTCTCGGATGGTTTCCAATCGATGGGCTACGGAGATGACCGTGATCTTGCCTCGAATTTCTCCGTCCAAAAACTGTTGAATGCGGTTTTGGGAGGCCATGTCGAGACTGGCCGTCGCTTCGTCCATGATGAGGATACGCGGGTGCTTCAAAAAGGCTCGGGCGATGCCGACTTTTTGTTTTTGGCCTCCCGAGAGGCGATCCCCCTTGCTGCCCACCGGAAAATCCAAGCCGATCTCCAAGACGGTGTGAAAAAGGTTCTCCCGTTTGAGCAAGTCCACCACGGCTTCGGTGATGCGGGCCCACGCCCAGGAATCTTCTTCTTTGAGTCGCCCGAAGAGGATGTTTTCCAGCAGCGTCCGGGCACCGAGATAGGCCGTGTCGCTGTAGTAGACAAAAGCGTTGGGATCTCTCTGAAGGCAATACTGTTGAAAAAGGGATCGGGACTTCAGGATGGCCTCTTTGAGTTCTCGGGGCACGACTACCATCTTGTGCTTTCCGGGCACGACGCGAAGGGCCAAACCCAGCAGGACTTCCTGAACGGAGGGAGGCAGACGCTCCAAGGGCGCGGCGCCGTAGTGTTCATAAATTTCCTGAAATGTGTCCATCTCTTCCAAGGCGATGGGCGACTGGCGAAAGAAAAAGGGATCGTCGCGAAGATCTCGCAACAGCGGAACAGTCCGGTTGACCACGTCCAAACCGAGGCGAACGAGAGGCTCCTCCAGTTCGACCTCTTTGAGGAACCGGCGGAACCTGGGTCTCAGGGGCAGGATTTCGCAGGGACGGCCGCCGTCTACGGGGTACCCGAAGATGATGTTTACCGCTACCGAACTGTAATCCAAAAAGGTTTTCGCATCGAAAAATTCCACCGCATCCTGCAGCGCGTCGCTCCACTGATCCCGGAATTGCTGTCTTAACCTGACGATTCTCTCCCCTAGGGCTTTCTCTTTGGCCTCGTCCAAAACGGTATTCAGCCCAAATCGCAACACATCCTCGGTAAGTCCGACGAATTCCAAGGTTCTCAGGATTTCCTCGAGGGGCGGCTCGCCCGTCTCATCCCCCGGCAAAGGGTTGCCGTTCAACAGCGCCGCTTGCCTGCCGTAGACGATGTTCTCCTTCAACGTGCCGTCGAAAATAAACGGATACTGGGACACAAAACCCAGGTGCGGCGTCACATCGATTTTGGTGAGATCTTTCAATTCCCATTGGTCCACGTAAACATGGCCTTGGGTGTAACGATACAGCTGAGCCATGACCATGGCTAGGGTACTTTTGCCGCTTCCCGAAAGCCCTACGAGCGCCACCCTCTCGCCGGGGGAGACCTGAAGGCTGACTTGGTCCAGAAGGCGCACACGATCTTCTACTTCAAACATCAAATCTTGCACCGTAACGGCGCCTTGTAAGGCCACGGGCGCTCGATCCGAAGGTTTCAAAGGGAACTCGGGTTCCACGTCGAAGGCTTCCTGAATGCGTCGATACGCCACGCGGGCATCTTGGTAGCCTTGGTAGAACTCCATGAGCTCCTTCCATGGGTCGTAGAGCTTTTCGTAGGCGGAAAGAAACGCCACCAGAGCGCCCAAACTGAACCGCCCGGTGATGCTCAGATAACCCCCGATAAGGAAAAGCAGGAAAGGCCCGAGGCTCTGGAAAAAGTTGTTGGTGAACTTGATGCCGTAGCGATAGAGGTTCATCCGGTGTCGCAGATCCAAAAGAGTTTTCGCCAGACGGTCCACCTTGCGCGCTTCCAAGGCATAACCGGCGTTGGCGTGAATTTCCTGAATGCCGCTGATGGCTTCGCCGACCACGTTGCTCAGTTTCCGCGTGGTGGTGACGCGTTCGCTGTTGAGGCGGTTGAATCGTTTCTGAAGCATGGGAATGAGAAGGATCTCAAAAGGATAGATGGCGACGCTCAATACGGCCAAGAGCGGGTTTAGCGTGAACATGTAGACCCCGAAGGTGAGAAGGGTCAGGACGTTGACGGCGGGCACGGCGATGGCGCCTCCGAGAAAATCGCCGACCGAGGCCAGTTCGCCGGTGACCGAGGAAATGACCATGCCGGGCGCCGTCCGCCGGTAGAACGGAATGGGCAGGCGAACGATGTGCCGGTAGAGGCCCGTGCGGAGTTCATAAAGGATCCTTTGGCCGATGTAGCCCTGGATGACGTTGATGGCGTACTTGAAAATCCCCGCCAGGACGACGGCGCCCAGGTATAGGGCGCAGTAGAGATACAAAGCGTCGATCTTTCGGAAGCGAATGGCGTCGTTGACGATACGCTTTTGCATTTCCAGCGGAAAAACCCGGAAGAAAATCGTCAAGACGATGAGGATCAAAAGCAGCGCCTGGAGACCTCGACAGCGCGTCAGAGCCCAGTACCAAAGCGGCTTTTTGTGGATCATGGGTGAAGCTCCCTTGAAGCGATGCTGAAGGCATCCCGTTGCCGTAAGCCGGAAAGCTAAATCCCCCTCTGCGCTCCCTGGGGATCTGCCCCATTCTATCAACACGGTTGGTTGGAAAAGTCAACGGAGGCAGAGGAGACCGTGGAGCCTGCGTCGAGGACCGATTCGAAAATGGGCATTTTTAAAATTCACTTGGGGATGCGCTCCCCCGGCGATGAATCGTTTCAGGAACGCTTTGCCGCCGTCCGCGAGGATTGCCCCGATGAGGGCATGAAGAAAGGTGCATGCATTACGCCCATGCATTGTAGGGGCGGGCCTTGTGCCCGCCCGTGGTGGTGCGCGCCCCTGTGCCTGCCCGTTGTGGGTCGGCCTAATGGGCCTGCCCGTTGTAGAGATGGACCTTGGTGCCGGGGGTTGATGTTGGGGTTCGCTTCGCTCACCCCAACTTACGGGGAGCCGGGAAAGGCGGACCTCTGTGCCCACGCATCGTTGGGCGGACCCCCCCCATGTATCCACCCATTGTAGGGGCGGGCCTTGTGCCCGCCCGTTACGGGGCGGCCCCGTGGTCCCGCCCGTCATGCTCCGCAAGGCCCATGGCATGACCTTCCCAAAAGGCTCAAAGGACCTTAGGGTAGCTTCGAAGGAGACACCCATGGCGAAGACCTCGAGCTCCGGGTCGAATATGCGGCACGATCCGGAAGATGAATCCATCGGCACCTGTTTGGTGGAATGGTTTTGCCGAAACCAAAGACCCCTTCCTTGGCGCCGTCACTATGACCCTTACGCTGTCTGGATTTCCGAAACGATGCTCCAGCAGACTCAAATGACGAAGGTGGTTCCCTACTTCGAGCGCTGGATGGATCGATTGCCCAATGTCCGGGCTGTGGCCGAAGCCTCCTTGGACGAACTCCTGCAGCTTTGGGAGGGACTCGGCTATTATTCTCGGGTGCGCCATCTCAAAAAGGCGGCGGACATTATCCTTGCTCGATACGGGGGACAAATCCCTTCCGACGAGAAGGCGCTGCGCCGTCTTCCCGGAATCGGCGACTACACGGCGGCCGCCATCGCCAGTTTGGCATTCGGGCGAGATGTTCCCGTGCTGGACGGCAATGCCCAACGGGTGACGGCTCGGCTTCTGGACTGGGAAAAACCCGTGGAGGATTCCCACACGAAAAAAGCTTTCCAACAAGCCCTTCGGCGCTGGATGCCGCCGGGGCGGGCTCGCGAATTCAACCAAGCGGTTATGGAACTAGGCTCCATGGTCTGCGCCCCGAGGAGGCCGGCGTGCGATGCCTGTCCGGTGTTTTCGTGGTGCCGAGCGTATGCGGCGGGCACGGTTCCGCATCGGCCCGTGAAAACGCGCCGGCTTGCCGCCGAACAGGTGACGGTGGCGGTCGCGGTTCTCCACGACAACGGAAACGTTTTCATCCAGAAAAGGCCTCCTGGAGGACTCATGGCCGGTCTTTGGGAATTTCCCGGAGGGAAAGTGGAAGAAGGAGAGAGCCCCGAAGAGGCGGTCAAGCGCGAGCTTTGTGAGGAGCTGGGCGTGACGGTCAAGCTTCTGGGAAAGATTGCCGAAATTCGCCATGCGGTCACGCGCTTTCGGATTCGTCTCCACGCCTTTCGGTGTGTGTTGGATCCTTCGGGCCAGATCCCGACGCTGCGCTCCGCCGTCGAAGCCCTGTGGGTTCCCCCGGCATTCTTGGACCGGTTCGCTTTTCCGTCGGCCAACCGCCGTCTTATCAGGATCCTGCAAGAACACAGTGGGCTTGACCTGTGATTACGGTGGCCTTTTCCACCCATCGGCTGGAAGTTTTGAAAGAGGCGGAAGCTCGAATGCGGGAGCACGACACCATCGCGTTGGAAGAGCCGCCCCACCCCGACTTCCATGCCATGCTGTGCGGCGACATAACCATCGAAGATTATCTTCAAGAAACGGACTACGAATTCCCGCGATTTGCCGAGGCTTCCTGCCGTCTCTACCGGGTTCTACATGCTTCGGGAAAGCGCCTTCTTCAAGTGGACCCCTACATGGAAAAGTTGAACCGGCTGCACGATTTCTTGGCAGACGGAGGCGATCTCCAAGCCGTGGACCCCAAGGATCCAATGCAGGCCGTGTACTATGCGGAAAAGCGAGCGACCGCGGCGCTTCTGCACTTTTATGAGACGTCCATGACCGCGCCCTTTACACACGTGGTCCAGGCCGTGATTCAATTCGCCCGGGCCGATGCGGCCCGGATTGCCCTAAGAGATGCCATGCGGGCGAAACGGCTTGCCGAGGAGGCTCTGAAGGTCTCGACGCTTTACGTCGAATCTGGATATATTCATTGGAAACTTTTCCGGGATCTTTGCCGGTGCATCGAACCAAAGAGACGGGTTCGAGTGTGTTTTCTGCTCGAGAGGGAAGCGCGCGGTCGTTTGGGGCGAAAACAAGTTCTGGGGCCGGGCGATACGCTCACGCTCCTTTTTGTGTTTCATCCGAAGATTCGCGGACCCTTCGTGGATCTTTTGGCGGCGCGAAGCCTCATCTACATCAAGCTCCTGCACAAAGGCGAAATGGAACCCGACGAAGCCAGCGTGCCCCACTTGGAAGACGAAATCCAGGCCTACCGGCTGACGGACCGGCTTTCCTTGACCGACTGTGAAAAACTCTATTCGCAGGTCCGAAGGCGGAGTCCTCAGGAGGCCCGGGAAATAGTCAAGACTTACAGCGCAAAAGGAAATGCCTGATGCTCAAGAAGCTCAGAAGACGAATGGGCAACCTTTTCCCGTGGCTAGCCCTTTCCATGCTCTGCGGCTGTGCCGCCGTCGAAAGGCCGGAGGCGGTCGGTTCCGGCCGCTTGTGGAGGCTGCCGCTCCAACCGGGGGATATTGTCGATCTCCACACCGGGCAAAAACTTTCCCTTGAAGACCTGATCAATGCGTTGGGAAAGGTTCGCCTGATCTATGTGGGGGAAGTCCATGCCCGGATGGCGGATCACGAGGTACAGCACAAGGTCATCCAAGGGCTTTCCGAACTTGGAAAGAAAATCGGCATTGGGCTGGAGATGCTTCCCCGAACGGAGCAAACGGCGCTGGACCTTTGGGTGCACGGGGCTCTGGACGAAGAGGCGTTTCTCGAGGCGGCGGGCTGGGAACGCCACTGGGGCTTTCCCTTCGACGGCTATCGGCCCGTGTTTGCCTTGGCTCGGGAAAAAAATCTTCCCATGCGGGCGTTGAACGCCCCGCCGACGGTTGTCCGCAAGGTTTCCCGCCAGGGTCTGGATTCTTTGAGCGATGAGGAACGCCGCCAGATCGCCCATCATTTTTTCATGGATGATGCCGCCCATCGCGCGTACATTCAAGAAGAGTTCAGGATGCACATGCCGGGCGGGATCAGGGATTTTGAAAGCTTTTACCAGGCGCAACTTGTTTGGGATGAGACCATGGCGGAAAGCCTCGCCGTGTGGATGGTCCAAGAGCCTCTGGATCATGTGGTGGTGCTGGCCGGCAAAGGGCACGTCAACCAAAGGTTCGGGATCCCCGAAAGAGTGCGTCGCCGGTTGGAGCATCGCTATGCCGTCGTGGTCCCCGTGGCGACTGATGAGATCCCGGAGGCGGTGACGCCCGATGTGGGCGACTATCTCGTGGTGACCGCCGCGGAAAAACCGGCGCCGGGTCATGGGAAACGCCTCGGCCTGTCTTTGCAAAAGAACCCCGGGGGAAAGGGATTGCGGGTGTTGGAGGTTGTGCCGAACAGTCGGGCCGAGAAGGCGGGCTTTCTTCCCGGCGACCTCCTTGTCGCCGTGGACGGGCAACCTGTCGAGGATCTGGAGGCTTTACACCGACGCTTTCGCAGTGAGCAGAAGGGCGTCGCATTCACACTGGAGCGCGGCGGAAGTGTCATGGAGATCAAAGTCGATTTTGAACCATGAGGGTATGCACACCAGCAAGAGGGAGGCAGATCATGCAAAGATGGATAAGCATTACGGTTCTGGTCGTGTTGAGCGTGGCTTTCTTTTTCGGCTGCAGCTCGCTCACGGGAAAAACGGCGGGAGAATACATCGACGATGCCAGCATTACGACGGAGGCCAATGGCATCATCATCAACGACCCGGATGCAAAATTCCTGAAGATTGATGTCACGACGACCAAGGGCAATGTCGTGCTTACGGGATTCATCAACGACAAGAAAGCCGAGGAGCGGATTGTTTCCAAGATCAAACAAATCAAGGGGGTAAGGTCCGTCAAGAGCCTTTTAAAAGTCCAAAAATAACGAAGGCGTGACGGCACAGCCTGCAGGGATGGGGCAAATCGGGGTCCATGCCGGCTCTTTCATCCCAGATTTGCCCCGGCACGGGCTCCGGAGGACCGATCCTGCTTCTGCCACACTCAGAGGAACCCAATTCGACGGGCAAACAAGGGGGAGAATGAAGCTCTATCAGGTGGATGCTTTCACTGACAGGCTTTTTCGAGGAAACCCCGCTGCGGTGTGTCCTTTGGAAACCGGGTGGTTGCCCGAAGAGACCATGCAGGACATCGCCCGGGAAAACAACCTTTCCGAGACGGCCTTTTTCGTCGGGAATCAGGGAGGCTATGCCATCCGGTGGTTTACGCCGAAGGTGGAAGTGGACCTGTGCGGCCATGCCACGCTCGCTGCGGCCCATGTCTTGTTCCAGCACTTGGGCTATTCAGGGCACACCATCACTTTTCAATCACGAAGCGGGCTTCTGACGGTTTTTCGGCGAGTGGACCTGCTGGCCATGAATTTTCCCGTAGACACCCTCGTTCCCTGCCCGGTGACCGGCAGTCTGTCGGCATGTTTTCGAAGAGCGCCGCTCGAAGCCTATCGAGGCAAGACGGATTACCTCCTCGTTTTCGGGAGCGAAGAAGACATCCGAAACCTTGAACCGGATTTTGCCCACATCAAGACCATCGACGCCCGGGGCCTTATCGTCACGGCTCCGGGAAAGAATGTGGATTTTGTGTCCCGGTTTTTTGCCCCTCAAGTCGGTGTGGACGAGGACCCCGTCACGGGGTCGGCCCACACGTCTTTGGTGCCTTTCTGGAAAGAGCGACTCCAGAAAACGGTGTTTCATGCGCTCCAAGTGTCTTCACGAGGGGGCGAACTGTTTTGCAGGCACTTAGGCGATCGCGTGGAAATTGCCGGAAAAGCCAAAACCTATCTCATCGGCGATCTTTTCCTCACGTGAACCCGACAGCCGAAACAGGGAGCTTCATTTTTCCGGAGGCGCCGGCACGAGCGGAAGGATCCGAGCGGATCCAGATTGGCCCTGCTCATTGGTTCGCCAACAACAAAAAACCCGGGTAGGGTGGGAAACATCAGAGGGGATCCAAACTGACCCTGTTTCTTCCCTCGGCTTTGCTGCGATAAAGTTGGGCGTCGGCACGGCGCAGCACCTCTTCGCCGCTTTCCCCCGGGCGGGATATGGCGCCTCCGAATGAGGCCGTGACGGCAATCTTCTGAGCGCCATGCTCGACCCAACTGTGGGCGACGAGCATGCGGAGTCTTTCAGCCAGGGCGTAAAGTTCTTTATGGGAGATGTTGCGGGTGATGACGACGAATTCTTCCCCGCCCCATCGACACACGGCATCCATTGCCCGAACGCCGTTTTTCAACGCGCCGGCCACCATGCGCAGCAGTTTACCTCTCAGATAATGCGCCTCTCAGGGGCGACGAAATAGACTCCATCGGCGATGCCATCCAGAAGGTCCCTGTAAAACTGTGCATCCATGACGGTCTCCATGAATCAGAGGCATGTAGGTCTCATGGATTCGGTGTCTTAGAACTTGGGGTGTGAAGAATCGTTTAGGAGCATTCGAAAGGGAAATCAAGGGATTTCCGCCTTGAAACGGCTTGCGCGTGACAAAGCCTTTTTCGAGGGCAACCGTGAAAACGGCCCATGCGTTCACTGTTTCTCAGGCCTTTAAGAGCTTGACATGGGGACGGGGTTTTTTTACAAGGGACGAAATCTTGGAAAGGGGTCTGAAAGGATGCAAACGAAAAAACGTCATTTTTGCCGCGGGTACTTTTTCGGGGAGGCGTGTGTCGGCTGACCCCTGAAAGGTCGCGGGACGAAGACGTGGATCGAAACACAGGCCGGGGGTTCAGCCCTCGGCCTTTTTTATTGACCTTGCCGGCAGGGCGACGGCGAAAAGGGGGAGAGAGCGGGTGAAAGAAGTGTGGGTGCAGGTGGACCGTTGGGATGCGGACATGGTGACCACGGCCTTGGAATCCGGTGCCGATGCGGTGGTCGCTCCTCCGGGCATGGCGGAAAAGATTCGAGCCCTTGGCCGCATCGTGGTGGTCAGTGAAGACGGCGATTGGGTGCCGGGCCGTGAGGTGCACTGCGTATCGGTGCGCAATCCCGAAGAAGAACACGAAGCGATGGTGATTCTGGAGCGGGGCGGGACGGTGGCCGTGACGCACCCCGATTGGGAAATCATCCCCTTGGAAAATCTCGTAGCCCGACCAGGGCGGCTGCTCGTGGCCGTGGATTCGGAAAGCCGGCTGGAAACGGCCCTCGGGATTCTGGAAAGGGGGGTTGCCGGCGTGATCTTGCGCGCTCCGGATCCCCAGACGCTGCGGCGCTGGGCCTTCAAGGTTCGCGCCGCCGTCCCTGCGCAATTGTTGGACGTGGCCGAAATCGTTTCCGTGAGGCCCGTGGGGATGGGCGACCGTGTCTGCGTGGACACGAGCCTCATCATGCAGGAAGGGCAGGGGGCCCTAGTGGGCAATAGCGCCGGGTTTCTCTTTCTTGTGCAGGCGGAAACGCGCCGAAATCCCTATGTGGCGCCGCGGCCCTTCCGCATCAATGCAGGCGGCGTTCATGCCTACATCAAGGTGTCCGAAGGGAAAACGCGGTATCTGTGCGAACTGGCCGCCGGAGATCGCATTCTCGTCGTGGACGCTTCCGGGGCGGCTCAGGAAGCCGTCGTCGGCCGATGCAAGATCGAACGGCGCCCGCTGGTCCTTGTGGAGGCGCTGTGCGGAGACCGTTCCGGAAGCCTTCTTCTCCAAAATGCGGAAACCGTTTGCTTGACCGGCGCCGACGGCGGCGGTCTTTCCGTAACGCAGCTGCAGCCAGGTGACCGGGTTCGGGTGGCTTTGGCGGCCGAAGGCCGCCATTTCGGCATTCCGGTCTCGGAAACCATCATGGAGCGGTAATGAAAGAACATCCTTTGTCCAAGTACCGGCAAGAGATCGATGCGTTGGATACGCGCCTCCTGGAACTTTTGAACGAGCGCATGCGCCTTGTTCAGAAAGTGGGACGGATCAAGGCCCAACTGGGGTTGGACACCTTCGATCCCGGCCGGGAGGAAGCCGTGTGCAAGCGGCTGGTGGAAGCCAACCCGGGTCCCTTGAGTGGCGCGTCGGTGCGGGCCATCTACCGGGAAATCCTGGCCGCTTCCCGCACGCTTCAGCAGCCCCTCAAAGTAGCCTTTCTCGGGCCTGAATGGACCTACAGCCACCTTGCGGCCATATCCGTGTTCGGCCACACGGCGCGCTACGAGCCTCAGGCCACGCTCCTCGATGTCTTCGATGCCTTGTGCAAGGGGTTGGTCCACATCGCCCTGGTGCCCATCGAAAACTCCCTGGAAGGCGGCATCGGCCAGACCATGGACCTGCTGTATGAGCGGCCGGTTCGGGTTGTAGGGGAATGTTATTTGGAAGTGGCCCATTCTCTCTGTGCTTCGACAGCCGATCTCAAAGCCGTTCGAAAGATTTACGCCCATCCCCACGCGGTCGGCCAGTGCCGCCGATGGCTTTCGGAAAACCTCCGAGGTGTGGAAATCTTTGAGTGTGCTTCTACGGCTCGAGCCGCTCAATCGGCGGCGGCCGACCCCGCATCCGCCGCCATCTGCAACACCAAGGCGGCGGAAAACCACGGCCTGCATGTTCTGGCCGAGCGCATCGAGGACCACCCGGGAAACACCACCCGTTTTATCGTCCTCGGCCTGAAGGAAAACGCCCCGACCGGAGACGACAAGACGTCTCTTCTTTTCGCTGTGGCGGATAAGCCGGGAGCCCTCTACAAGGTCTTGGAATCCTTCACCCAATACGGCCTCAACATGACCCGGATCGAATCGCGCCCCAATCGGGTGCATCCGTGGCAGTATTTGTTTTTCGCCGATATCGCGGGCCACGAACGGGATGAAACCGTTCAGGCCGCCTTGAAGGAAGCGTCGGAACGAACCACCTTCCTCAAGGTGTTGGGGTCTTACCCTCGAGCCAACCCCATGAAGCCCATTCGGTTCGATGTGGAACGATCCCGTTTCGGGGGCTAAGGAGGAGATCCCCAGATGAAGGTTTTGGTGCGATCGGTCCAGCACGACCTTTACGGTGTTGTCGGCCGTCCGGCGCGGCACAGCCTCAGTCCGGCCATGATGCGGGCCGCTTTCTCGACCCTGGGGATCGACGCGTGCTATTTGGCCTTGGAGGCAGACGACTTCGGGGATGCTTTGGATGTGTTGGAACGTTTTGGGTTTCGCGGCCTCAGCGTTACCGTGCCTTTCAAACAAGACGCCTTCACCGTCTGTGGACGGGTGGATACGTCGGCGCGATCCATCGGCGCCGTGAACACGCTGCGTCGCACCGAATCCGGCTGGGAAGGTCGCAACACGGACTGGCTGGGAGCCGTGCGGGCTCTGGAACGGGTTGCCTCTTTGCGGGGCGCCTCGGCGCTGGTCATCGGGGCGGGCGGGGCGGCCCGCGGGGTGGTTTACGGGCTGCTGGAACGCGGGGCCCAGGTTCTTGTCGTCAACCGCACGGATCACCGGGCGCGGGATTTGGCCGAAGCCTTCGGCTGTGGGTGGGTCCCTTTGAGCGAACTGGCTTTGTGCAGGCCGAACATTGTTGTTCATGCCACGCGCGCAGGGATGTCGGGAACGCCGTATGATTTCACCATCCCCGAGGGTTTTTTTTCGCCCCACATGGTGGTCATGGACATTGTGTACTCACCTTTGGAAACGCCCCTGTTGTATCGGGCGAAGGTGGCCGGGGCCCGAGTGGTGGATGGTCTGGAGATGTTGCTTTATCAAGGGGTGGAACAGCTGTCGTGGTGGCTGAACCGGCCTGCGCCGGAGTCGGCCATGCGGGAGGCGCTGCGAAGGGCTGCCGCCCTGGCGGTAAGAAAGGTTTTCCATGAATGAATCGGCAAATCGGCGAGCCGTGCCGTGTGTGATGCCGGTGCGCGGCGCGGTGCCCATTCCGGGGTCCAAGTCCGTCACACACCGGGCGTTGATCTTGGCGGCCTTGGCCGACGGGGAAAGCGTGATCGAAAACGCCCTGGATGCCGAAGACACGCGCATTACGGCCGAAGCCTTGCGCCGTCTCGGCGTGCATCTCGATTGGCAGGGGGCGACGATCCGCGTGCGCCCCCCGGCATATCGTTGGGTCGCCCCGACCGAACCGCTGAATCTCGGCAACAGCGGAACGAGCCTACGTCTCCTTATGGGCCTGGCGGCGGTGGGCCGAGGCACGTTTGTTTTTGACGGGTCGTCCCGGCTGCGACAGCGTCCCGTCGGCCCTTTGGCGGAGGCTCTAAAGCCCTTGGGGGTTGTGGTCCGTTATCTGGGCGAGGGGCCGTGCCCGCCGCTCACCTTGGAAACCCAAGGTTTGAACGCTGGGCGAACGGTTGTGGATGCTTCGGAAAGCAGCCAGTACCTGTCTTCCGTACTCATGGCCGCGACCCAAGCCCGAGGGCCCGTCGTTGTGCGATGGAAGGATCCGGTGGCGTCTTTCCCTTACGTGAGCATCACGCTGCAGATGATGGCCGAGGTCGGCGTGCAATTTCGCCGCGAAGGGTCCCATGAGGTCGTGGTTCCGGCGCCGCAGCGCCTCGCGCCGTTTCGCATGGAAGTGGAGGGAGATTGTTCGTCCGCTTCGTATTTCTGGGCCGCTTCGGCCTTGACGGGCGGCGATGTGCTCACATACCCTCTGAGCCCGGATGCGCTTCAGGGGGATTGCCGATTTCTGGACGTCCTGGGCACCATGGGCTGCACAATCCGCTGGGAAGATCGCGGGGTGCGCGTCCAGGGCCCCCATCGGCTCCTTCCCGTGGACGTGGACATGAACGCCATGCCGGATATGGTTCCCACGCTGGCGGTAGTGTGTGCCTTCGCCGACGGGGTTTCCACCATCCGAAACGTCGCCCATTTGCGCATCAAGGAATGCGATCGGCTGGATGCCGTCGGCACCGAACTTCGGCGTCTGGGGGTTTCCGTGGAACAAATCGCGGACGGCTTACGCATACAGGGTCCTCCCCGCAACGGCGCCGTGATCCGCACCTACAATGATCACCGGATCGCCATGTCTTTTGCCGTTTTAGGCTTGAGAGTTCCCGGAACGGTCATCGACGGCGCAACCACGGTCGCCAAATCCTTTCCCGGCTTTTGGGACGTGCTGGATCGACTCCTCCAACAGTCCACAGCAAACCGCGCAGGCAATGACGGCTAAAACGCTGCAGACTCTTTTACGGCTTTTGGCGATGGGTTTCCTCATGTGTGCCGTGCTCGATCCCGATCGGGTGTGGGGGGCTTCCGAGGAAACGAACAAAGGGCCGCAAAAGGCCAAGGCGTCCACATGGGCGGAGCATGTGCGGACAATGCAGGCCGTGAGCGGCGATCTGAGCGTTCAAGTCACGGCGTTGCCGGAAGGGACGATTCTGTGGGAATACCAAGCCCACAAACCCCTGGTTCCGGCCTCGCTCATGAAGCTGCTCACGAGCTACGCCGCCTTGAAAGAAATGGGGGCCGATTATCAGTTCCGCACGGAAGTGTGGTCGGACCGAAGGCCGTCTCAAGGGGTGCTGCCCGGCAATCTCTGGGTGAAAGGCTACGGGGATCCTTATCTCATCCCCGAACGCGTCTGGCTGTTGGCGCAGAAAGTGCGCGCCCAGGGCATTCAGAAGGTTCTCGGGGGGATCTATGTGGACGATTCGGCATTCGAGCCACCGGTCGAGCACCTGTGCCTGGACAGCAAGTGCGACCGGCCGCACAATCCGGTGATCTCGGCAACGGCGCTGAACAACAACACGGTGACCGTGGAGATCCTTCCCGGAAGCGGTAAGGCGGCGGCCATGGAGGTCCAAACGTTTCCTCCCACCGATTATGTAACCGTCCATCAGGATTGGCAGGCACGGGGCAAGAACCCATGGGTGGGGTTGGTCTCTTTGGGCGTCGGGAACGACGGGCGGGAAACCTTTCGCATCCACGGCACGAGACCCGCCGAGGAAGGGCTTCCGGCCGAATACCGCATGAACATTCAAGATCCACAACGGTTTGCCGCCCTCACCTTCCGGCGGGCGCTCAAAGATGCGGGCGTCCAGATCATGGGGGCCGACACGGGCGCGCGATCTGTGCCGGCACAGGCCTATCTCCTCTACCGTTTCGAATCCCTCCCGTTGAGTGATGTGCTTTACGGGCTGAACCGTTACAGCAATAACTTCATGGCGGAAATGATTCTCAGGGTTCTGGGAGCCCATGTGTACGGCTTTCCGGGATCGACGGCCAAAGGGTGTCGCGCCGTGTCGGACGTGCTCACTCGTTTGGGCGTGCCTGTGAACGAAATGACTCTGGATTCCGGCTCAGGGTTGACGCGCACCACTCGGGTGAGCGCCGCGGCGTTCAACACGGTCCTCAAAACAGCGCACGGGGATTGGGACGTGGGCCCCGAATTTTTGGCCTCTTTCGCCCGATCCGGGGAAGAAGGGACCCTCAGGAAACGCATGAAAGAACGCTCCTTCGACTACACCATCCGCGGGAAAACGGGAACGCTGCGTGACGTCGTCGGGTTTAGCGGCTACGTGGGAAACCTATCCGGCACCGCCTATGCCGTGACGGTGATCATGAACGGGGTGTCCAACCCTTGGGACGCCCGGGAGGCTCTGGACGCCTTCGTGACCGACATTCCTCGCCTGGCATCGGCCAAAAGCCCATGAATCGGGTGATCTACCCCGTTTTTATTCCCCACCGTGGATGCCCCTTTCAATGTGTTTATTGCGACCAACACACTCTGACGGGGCTTCGGGGCGATTCCGAGGCTTTTTCCCTGGCGACGGTGAAGGGCCGGGTGCGGGACATGGCCGAGGAGGCCTTGAGAAAGGCGCGCCCCGGTGAAATCGCTTTTTATGGCGGGACGTTTACCAACCTCGAGGCCGGCGTCCTTCGCGCCCTGCTGAAGGAAGCGTCACAGGGGGTGCAGGCCGGAGCCTTCACGGGAATTAGGTTTTCTACACGGCCCGACGCCTTGGACCCGGCCGTTCTTGGCATTCTCGCCGAATTCCCCGTCCAAACTGTGGAAATCGGAGCGCAGAGTCTGGACGATGCGGTGCTCGACCGGTGCCGTCGTGGCTACGCAGCTCACGAAGTCACCGAAGCGGCCCAAAGGGTGCGAACGGCGGGTTGGACTCTGGGTGTGCAGCTCATGGTGGGCCTTCCCGGGGAAGACGAGGCGTCCTTAAAGAAGACTCTTCAGCGCCTGGTGGCCCTGGGCCCCGATTTTGTGCGTTTATATCCGACCCTGGTTCTCCGAGGGACGGTTTTGGAGCGCTGGTTTCGACAGGGGAGGTACCGTCCCCTGACGGTCGACGAGGCTGTGGAACGGTGCGCTCGAGCTTACGCCGTGCTTAAAGAAAACGGAATCGTCGTGGCTCGGATCGGCCTCCAGACCACGGAAGAGCTTCGCCGCCCGGGAGTCGTGACGGCCGGGCCCAACCATCCGGCTTTAGGCTATCTTGTTCGCGTCCACCTGTGGCGCCGCCGGGTGGACGCTCTTTTGGCCGCCGGGTGGTTTACCGGAAAGCGCATTCGGCTTGTGTGTCCAGCAAACCGCGTGAGCGAGGTGATCGGCCCGGGTCGGGCGAACGTGGCCTATTGGAAAGAGCGCTGGGGGCTGGAGGATCTGGAAGTTCGAACTCTTGCTTGACCCTGGCCGGGTCGTTAAAATCCGCCAAAATGCGCTGAAGGAGGCTGTGTTGAAAGCTGTTGGGGAGCGCCGAAGATCCCGCCGGATTCATATCGGCAATGTCCCCATCGGGGGAACGGCCCCGGTGGTGGTCCAATCCATGACCAACACGGACACCCGCGACGTGACGGCAACGGTGGCTCAGATCCAAAGGCTGCACCGGGCGGGCTGTGAGATCGTCCGCGTGGCGGTGCAGAACCCGGAAGCCGTCGAAGCGCTGGAGCGCATCAAAAAGGCCGTGACGATCCCGATCATCGCCGACATCCATTTCGATCACCGGCTGGCCCTCGGGGCTTTGAAAGCCGGAGCGGACGGGCTTCGCATCAACCCGGGAAATATCGGCGGTGAGGAAAAAGTTCGGCGGGTGGCGCGCGAAGCCCATGACCGGGGTGTGCCCATCCGCATCGGGGTCAACAGCGGTTCGGTAGAAAAGGACCTATTGGCCAAATACGGGGCCCCGACGGCTGAGGCCATGGTGGAAAGCGCGCTACGCCACATGGATCTCTTGGCGTCCTGGGGCCTCGAAAATTTCAAGGTTTCGCTGAAATCCTCCGATGTTTTGACCACAGTGGAAGCCTATCGAAAGTTGGCGGCCGTCTCCGACGTCCCTCTCCATTTGGGGGTCACGGAAGCAGGGCCGGGGGTCCTCGGCGCCGTGAAATCCGCTCTCGGGATCGGGCTTCTTCTTGCCGAAGGGATCGGGGACACGATCCGGGTCTCCATCACTGCGGACCCCGAAGAGGAACTGCCCATCGCTTACGGGATTTTGCGTTCTTTGGGGCTCAGGCACCGGGGCGTCGATTTGATCAGTTGCCCGACCTGCGGCCGCACGGAATGGAACCTCTTGGAGGTCGTGCAGCAAGCGGAGCGATGGCTTCGCCACATCGTGACCCCCATCAAGGTGGCCGTCATGGGTTGTGCCGTCAACGGTCCCGGGGAAGCCCGAGAAGCGGATGTAGGGATCGCCGGCGGTCGAGGCCAGGGGATTCTGTTCAAAAAAGGGTTGCTGGTGGAAAAAGTGCCCCAGGAAAAAATCTTGGATCGGCTGCTCCAGGAAGTCCAAGCGATGACCGGTGAGCGCATCGTCTGAGCCTGAGGTGGTAAGGCCTTGACACAGTACTTTCAGATCGAAGATCAGGTGTTGGATTATTTTCCCGACGCCGATGTGGGACTCATGCGGCGGGCTTACGCACTGTGCGCCAAAGCCCATCAGGGCAAGCCCAGGCTGCCCACGGAGCCTTACCTGGAACATTACCTGGAAACCGCTTCATTCATGGCCCGCCTCCACATGGACGATCACACGGTGGCCGCCTGTTTCCTTCACGACGCCTTGGACGATTCCCTCCTGTCCGCTGAAGATTTGAAAAATCATCTCGGCGACCATGTGGCGACCATCATCGCCGGGGTGCACCGGGTTTCCCAGTTTCGTCTGGAAGAAGGCAAGGAAAAGCAAGCGGAAGATCTTCGCAAGATGATCCTGGCCATGACTCGGGATGTGCGGGTCATCTTCATCAAGCTGGCCGATGTGCTTCATGACGCCCGAGTCATCCGCCGATTTCCCCCTAATGGCCGGGCGGCACTGGCCCGGGAAGCCATGGAAATCTATGCTCCTCTGGCAAGCCGCCTGGGGATCGAATGGATGAAGGTGGAGCTGGAGGACCGGGCTTTTGAAGTGCTTTACCCGGACGCGTATGCGGAACTCCAAACCCGGCTGCAGAAAACCGAAGCCGAGCGCCGCCGCTACATCGACGAGGTGCGGGGGATCCTGAGCGCAAAGTTGCAGGAAAGCGGCCTGAAAGGCCGTGTGCTGGGCCGTCCCAAGCATCTCTACAGCATCTACCGCAAGATGGTCGGCCAGCATCTGGATCTGGACCGAATCTATGATCTCATCGCTTTTCGAATCATCACGGACTCCGTGCCCGCTTGCTACGAAATTTTGTCCATGGTCCACGCCACCTGGGAACCTGTGCCCGGCCGTTACAAGGACTACATCTCACGGCCCAAGGCCAACATGTACCAGTCGCTGCACACCACGGTGATCGGGCCGCATCAGGAGCGCATGGAGGTGCAGATTCGCACCGAAGAGATGGATCGGGTAGCCAACGAAGGCATCGCTGCGCACTGGCTTTACAAGGAAGGACGGCCTCTCGAAGGGGTGAGCCGGGAGGAGACGGAGCGGTTTTCCTGGCTGCGTCAGCTCTTGGAACCGGAAAAAGGATGGAAGGATCCCAAGAGCTTTTTCGAAAGCTTCCAACTGGACCTCTACCCGGACGAGGTCTACGTGTTTTCCCCTGACGGTGATGTGAAGGTTTTGCCTCGCGGAGCCACTCCCATCGATTTCGCCTATGCCGTGCACACGGAAGTGGGACACCGATGCGTGGGGGCCCGGGTCAACGGGAAAATCGTCCCGCTGCGCTCCGAGCTGAGCAACGGCGACACGGTGGAGATCATCACGGCCCCCAACCACAAGCCCAGCAAAGACTGGCTGAATTTCGTCAAGACCAGCAAGGCGAGAAGCCGAATCCGCCATTGGATCAAAACGGAAGAGCGGGATCGGTCCATCGCCATGGGCCGGGAAATCTGCGAACGAGAATTCCGAAAACGAGGGCTGAATTTCAACCACTACATCAATTCTCCGGAACTCTTGGAAGCGGCACGGCAGTTTTCACTGCGCACCGTGGACGACCTGCTGGCCAGCGTGGGCTACAAGAAGGTGTCCCCGGTGCAACTCATCGGTCGGCTGCCTATGCCCGAGGCGGAAGAAGAGGAATTTCGCGAGGAAAAACCCGCGGAGAAGAAAAAACCTGCCAAGGCCGACGAAGGCATCCGGGTGCAGGGCGTGGACGACGTGCTTTTTCGCATGGCAAAATGCTGTAACCCGCTTCCGGGGGAACCCATCGTGGGCTATATCACTCGGGGGCGAGGCGTGACCATTCACCGCCGCTCCTGCAAGCACGCGGGCACCGGTGACGAAGAGCGCCGCATCGACGTCCAATGGGATACCGGGGAGGCCCAGACGTACCCTGTGGACATCAAAGTGATTTACGACGGGGACCGGTCCACCGTGGGGGTCCTAAGCAACCTCTTGGGACAGCTCGATGTGACGGTCAACGACTTTCGCATCCAGCGCACCGCAGAAGGCGTGGCCCATTGCCGTTTTCGCGTGGAAGTGCGGGACAGTGAACATCTCCATCGGGTCATGACGGCCCTGCGAAATGAAAAGAATGTCTATGACGTGGTGCGAACGAGCGAGTAAGCCTTTTCGAGAGACGAACTTTCTCGATGTGCTCGCCGTGCGCCACCGCCGTGGCAAGAAGCGAGCGATGGGGCTCATGCCCTGACAACCGCCATGCAAGCCCATGACGGGTTTCTGCACGCTCTTCAAAAGCCCAGGCCCGATCCGGGAGGCGGCTCCGCGGCCGCCCATGGGGCTCTTATGGCCGTGTGCCTCCTCGAAAAAGTGGTCCTCCTGGAAAAGAACCGGGCAAAACCGGCCCCGGATGGGACGCGGTGGTGGGATGAGGCCCTGGAAGGGCTCCGACGCCTGGGCCATGTATTGACGCGTCTGCGGGCCGAAGATGTGGAGGCCTACCGCACGTTGGCCGGAGCGCTCAAAGCCGGACTGAAACTAACCTCCAGGGATGATGCGGCGGAAGAGGCCTCGAGGGTCCCTTCAGCCATCATGGAAGCCGCCGCCGAGGCCTTGCTTACAGCGACGACCGTCGGCCGACGCTGCGCGAAGCACCTGAGGGCCGATGTGGCCGTCGCCGCCGAATTCTTGGGATCCGCCGTGCAGGCGGCTTTCTGGATCGCCCGAGCCAATGCCCTGCTGATCGAAAATCCGGAACGCCGGGCGCACCTCTTGGAAATCCTGCGGCATCGGCGCGATGAGGGCTCCGGCATTTTGCAAGCTGCAAGAGAGGAATTCGCAGAACACGGTGAAGCTCGCCGCGGATAATCTCAACGCGCTGAACCCTGTGGTCGCCCGGGCCATTCGTGACCTGGACCCGGCGCCGATCCGGGAATTGGTGAGACGCTGCGCCAAACCGGGCGTCCAATACATCGACGTCAACCCGGGTTTTCTTTCCGCGCGTCACGAAGACCGGATGACGTTCCTTGTGGAGACGGTGGAAGAGACGACCGATGTGGGCCTCATTTTGGACAGCCCGAACCCGAGGGTGCTCGCTCGAGGGCTTGCCGCATGCCGCCGCACACCCATCCTGAGCGCCCTGTCCCTCGAACCGCACAAGATCGACGGCATCCTGCCCTTGGCCGTCCAATACGGAACGCCCTTGGTTGTTTTGCTCATGGACGAACGCTCCCGTGTGCCCGTCAGCACGGACGAGCGGCTCGCGTGTGCCGTAGAACTTCGGCAAAAGGCGACGGAAGCGGGACTGGATCCCTCCAGGCTCATCTTTGATCCTGTGCTGCCCAATCTGCGCTGGCCCGATGCGGGTCGGCACCTTCAGGAAGTGGTCAAGACCGTGCGCCTGCTTTCGGGCTGGTCGGTTTTTCCCGAACCGGCTCACACCATGGTCGGGTTGTCCAACCTGCGAAGTGGCCTAAGAAAGGTGTCCCCTGTTGAGGAGGAGTTGCGCTATTTGGCGGTGCTTGCAGGGGCGGGGTTGGAATTGGTTCTTGCGGACGTTATTCAGCCGGGCTTCATGGATGGTTATCAATCCCTCACCGAGTTTTTCCCGTCCGGAGACGATGAGGGATGTCAAAGGATTCTCTGAAAGAAAAACACGGCGCATCCCAGACGCCATAAAGGGCTCCCTGGTGAGCGCCGTGTCCCGCGAAGAAGGAATCCCTTAAGAAAACCGCCTTAAGCGGGCTTGACCACCACGCCGGATCGAATGCAGCGGGTGCAGGCGCGAACGCGCCGGATCGTCCCGTCCGGATGAACGTGACGGACGCGTTGCAAATTGGGATACCAGACCTTCTTGGTCTTGTTGTTGGCGTGGCTCACGTTATGCCCCACATGAGGCGTCTTTCCGCAAAACTGGCATGTGCGACTCATGGTGCCGTCCTTTCTTCCCGTATCGATGTTATCTTCTCGATATCTATACGTATTTTCTTTGTGATCCACACAGCCGTGACGAGTGGACTCTGTTAGCACAAGGCCCTGGGAAGGGCAAGGTTTTTTTGGGACCAACCGGAGCGGCCCGAGGGGTGGGGTTCACCGGAAGGCGCTTCGATTTCTGAAGGTTCATAGGGTGTCGTTTTCTGGAGGCTTTCGGCGTCGTTTTGGATTTCGCCCCAGCGTGTGTTATGAGATAAAAACTAGCGGCCGGGGATCCCCGAGGCGGCTGATGATGTGGAATCGAGCAAGAGGGGTTTTGTGCAGGACGACGTTGTGATCAAGCCATTTCGAGTTCTTGTGGTTTTCGGCGACTCCCAGTTGCGTCGGACTTTCAAGGCCACCCTGCGCCAGTTGGGCTACGAACGGGTCCATGCGGTGGAAAACGGCGTGGAAGCGATGCAGTGGTTGGAATCCGGCGAGCGTGTCGATGTGGTGGTGACGAGCCTCCACATGACGCGGATGGACGGTTTTGAGCTTCTGGAAAGGATTCGTTCCCAACCTGCCACCAAACATCTGCCGGTCATCCTGGTAGCCGGGAAAGCCACGGAACAGTTGGTGGCGCAGGCCATCGAAACGGATGCCGACGGCTATCTCCTGATGCCCTTTACCCCCGCCGATTTGGACCGCCGCATTGAAGAGCTCATGGAGCTTCGCACCAAGCCGAGCCTTTACCAGCAACTTCTTCTTTCCGGACAGGCCACTCTAGAGACGGCACCCCAAGAAGCCCTCATGTGGTTCCGTGAGGCCGTCCACGAGAATCCTTCCAATCCTGTGGGGCATTACTGGCTTGGGTTGGCTCTGGAAAAGACAGGTTCCCTGGAGGAAGCGGAACAGGCTTATCGAAAGGCCTTGGATTTGAACCCTCTCCATGTGAAGTCCATGGAACGCCTCAGGGAATTGTACCGAAACAGCGGTCGCTCCGATGAACTCTACGAGATTCTCAACCGCCTTTTCAGCGCCCGCCCGAACCGTCGGGACATTGCCGTGGAACTGGGGCCTATGGCCATGGAAAGGGGGGATACGGCCAAAGGCACAGCGTGTTTCGAAATGGTGGTGGGAAACGTTCGACACAATCCCAAGGCCTTGGCGGCCGTTTTGGCTCGTTTCGCCCGATTTCTCCCATTGCGTGGCGACATTGCCCGGATGGCCGCCGGTGCTTTTACGGACGCGGTGGAAAAGGATCCCGAGACGGCCTATGTTCTGGCCCAGATCTTGACTGTGTGCGGTGAGGCTCCCAAGGCGCGAGACGGCTTGGTGAGGTTGCTGCGACGGGCGAAAGAACTGGAAAAGCCTTTCATCGTCAAAATCCACCTGCTTCTTGCCCAGATCTACCAGAAGGTCGGGATCGATCGTTTGGCTCGGGAGCACGAGGAGGCGGCCAAACATCTTCAAAACTCGTGATTTGCACAGGGTCTTATACCACGCGGGGACGGCGGGAACGTCCGCGCGCAATACGCCCGCAAGTCCCGGCTCCATGGATCCAGCCCGACCCGGCATGCGATCCTCGGTTCAGGGTCTTATAAACGTCGAAGTCGCTCTTTAAGCGCACGTCGCGTTTCGGGACCCAGGTCTTCATTCCGGTACACAGCTTGATGAAAAGCTCGGGCAAAGTGGAGAGCGCGTTCCCGAACGACCGGGTCCTTGAGGGATCGAGCCGATTCTTCCACCCCTTCCCAATCCTTGAGGTGATAACCGTAGCGTTGGAGACGGCGGGCGTAGGCCTTGCGAAATCGTTGCGCCGGATCGCCTCTCGTCCACGGGAGCCCGGCAAGACCAAAACCGATGAGGATGGCGGCGCCGATTCCGACTGCAACCGCCGTGCGCAGAGTCTCCTTGGATAGAGCTTTGGGCCTGTGAGACAAAGAGGACGCCAAAGCCTGGGCCCGTCGCACCAAACCGAGCTGCTTTTCCACATCGTAGTCCACAACGGTGCGGAACCAATAGTAGTTGAGCGTATCCACGAGAACTCGCCATCGGGCGAGCAGAGTTCGGGCATAACGCTCCGCGGGTGTTAAGGCCGCTGTCGGAGTGGGATCCATGCGCACCCAACCGATTCCGTCCACATAGATTTCCGTCCAAACGTGGGCATGTTTTTGCAGGACCAGGTAGTACCCCCCCGCCTGGTTGTAATACCCTCCGCGGTAGCCTCCCACCAATCGGGCGGGGACGCCCGAAAGGCGCGCCAGGACGGCCAGGGCCGAGGCGAAATACTCGCAGTTTCCTCTCCGGTCTTCGAGTAAAAATTCCTCTAAACTGGATGGCAGATTTTCCAAGGCGTAGTGAAACGATGAGGACTGGAGGAACCCCGTGATGGCGCGGACCCGGTCCGCCGGCGAGGGAATGCCGGCCCATTGGCGAGCAAATTCCGAAAGGCCACGGGATAAATCACGCGGCAGGTGCAACAATTCGGGTCCCGGAGGCTCTTCGTCCACATAAGGCGTAGGCCGCCGCGACCACACGACGTAGCGCGTTTTTTTGAAGAGAGGGGAAACCACACGAAATGTTCCGTCTTTCGTCCCCCGCACCGGGATTTCATCGATAAAAACGGGCCGGTCCAAACCGAATAACACGTCCATGCCGAAGGGTTCCATGAAGATGATCTGCCGCACGTCGCCGGTCTGCAGAGGCTGGAACGGGGCCCAGTCGACGTGGCGTGAGGGGCTCCATGTGGCGCCGTCAAAACGGTCGAAGACGAGACCTCGCCAGTAGAGATCCTTTTCGGCGAGGGGATCCGTCTGAGCTCGGAAAACCACTGCGGCGTCTTCCTGAATGGCCGTCACTTCGCCGAGACGGACCGTTTCCGAAAAGCCGGTCCGCCCGACGCCGCCTTTCCCGAAAGCTGACAGAAGATTCAACAACGGGAAGTTGGTTCTTGGAAGGATGACGAAAAGGATCAAAGCCACGGGAACGGTGAGTCCCCCCATAACGCCGGCCATGAAAGCCAGTTGAGGAAAAGCCTTGCGGGGCAGTTGCCCTTCAGGGGCTTCGGCTTCTACGGTGAGAAGAAGAAGGGACAAAGTCAGGAGAAAGGCCAGGGGCCCCAAGTAAAGAAGAAAGGAAATGCTTAGGGACAGGAGCCCGAGGCCTAAGAGCAAAAAGAGACACAAGAGATACACTTGGAGGTAGTCCCGCCCCAGACGGGCTTCCAAGAGTTTGATGCCCAAGAGCACGAGCACACCGTCCATGATGGGTTCCAAGAGAAGATCGGATCGGATTCGTGACAGGGAAAGGATCGTCACGGCAACGGCAAGCCCGTTGAGAAGATGCCGAGAGACGAAAAAGGACCGCATAAAGTGACGGACGGCGGACAGCACGGCCAGAGCCCAAAAGGTTGCGTGGGCGCCCGGATGAACAAAAGAAAACACGGCGCCGTAGCTCAACGCAGCGGAAAGATAGGTGACACCTAAAAGAGCGGTTCTAGTTTTCACCGTAAAGGGCCAAGACCTCCAGAAGCTTTCTTTTGTGCCGCAGGGAAGACCCCGGTTCGTAACGCCGGTCTCCTGCCACAAGAGCAACGGCCGTTCCTTGACGAATGGCAGCGCTGATGATGAAAGCCGCGCAGGAGAGAGCTTTCTCCATAGGGACGCCGCGCATGTGATTCAGGTCCACCACGACGGTGGTTCGCGCTGCCACTGAAAATTCCTTGGTCAGCCAGCGTCCTGTTCGGGCCGAGGACTTCCAGTGGATTTTTTTGAGCGGGTCGCCCGGTTGATATTCTCGGATGCTGCGTAAATCGTGATCGTCCCCTGCGTGGTGTTCGGACGTTTTGTCTTCGCCTTTCACGGCCTCTCGAGGAGGCAGGGCGGGCAGGGGACAGGGTGTGAGTTTGGGGTAAACGAGCGCGGGGGGGATGGAGTCCAGGAAGCGCACTCGGACGAAAAAGCCGAACGGAAATGGGGAGGCGACCCATATCGGGATCGGAGGGCTGAGGCCTCGCCGGGCGAAACGGATCGGGATCGTCCGGCTGTCTTCACCGGCGCGATCCAGGTGATGAATAAAGACCCGCTCCGAGCCGACCTGCACCGTAACGAGAAATGCGGGAAGGAACCGTCGCCGGTTCCGCACACGCACGACCACGGGGGTCGGGCTTTCGGCGTAGATTTCATCGGGCAGGGAGACTGTGACCTGCACGGCTTCCAGATTGGCTTTTCCTGCAATGCCGGAAATGAGCATGAAACCGAGCAGTGTGGAGGTGATAACATAAATGAGATTGTTAGCCGTATTTACGGCGGCGAAACCCACCGCAATGGTCAGCACCACGTAAATCCAGCCGGATCGCGTGATGCGGATCACGCGGGGACGGGTATTTTTTCCAGTATCGATCGGACGATCTCCTTCTTGTCCGCGGAAGTGTATTCGTCCCGGAAAAAGACCCGGTGGGGAATGACGTAAGGCGCGACGGCCTTGACGTCTTCCGGGATGACGTAATCGCGGCCTTCCATGAAGGCGTGGGCACGCGAAGTGTGCAGCAAGGCCAGAGAACCTCGCGTCGAAAGCCCCGCCGTCAGGTACTCGCAGCGACGGGTTTCCTCGATGATTCGCATCATGTAGTCCAAAATGGGTTCAGAGGTGATCACCCGTTCTCGAATGAAACTCTGGATTTTGAGCACCGTTTCCTGGTCTACGACGGGCTCCAAGCTGTAGAGTTCACGGCGTTTGCTCCCCCCCCGAAGGATTTCCAGTTCCGCTTCCCGACTGGGATACCCGATGCGGATCCGCATCATGAACCGGTCCATTTGGGATTCGGGGAGCGGGAAGGTGCCGAATTGTTCCGCCGGGTTTTGAGTGGCGATGACGAAGAAGGGTTTGGGGAGGTGCATGGTCCGCCCTTCAAGGGTGACCTGTTTTTCGCCCATGGCTTCCAAAAGGGCGCTTTGGGTCTTGGGGGTCGCCCGATTGATTTCGTCCACCAGAATGATGTTGTGGAAGATGGGGCCTGGATGAAACTCGAAAACGCCCGCGCTCTTGTTGAAGATGGAAAGTCCGGTGATGTCCGTGGGCAAAAGGTCGCTGGTGCACTGGATGCGGCCGAAAGAAAGGCCGAGCACCTTGGCGATGCCGACGGCGAGGGTCGTTTTGCCCAGACCGGGAAGATCTTCGATGAGCAAATGGCCGCGCGAAAAGAAGCAGATGAAAGCCAGCCGCAAGGGCTTTTCCTTGCCGTGGAGGTAGCGTCCCAAAACGGCGGTCGCCCGGCCGATGGCCGCGTGGGCCTGTTCCATGTCTTCATGGGGAAAAAGGGTTCGGCCTGGGGCCGGCTCCGATGCAGGGTGGGGAAGTTTGGGCACGGCGACGAGCTTTCTTCGAGGTCAAGAGGCTCCGCGCGTGTTTGGGCGCGGTGGGGACGAAAATTGTTGGGGTTCGCTGCGCTCACCCCAACCTACGGTTCGTGGGCCGGAGCGGGCCGGCTTCATGGGCTTTCGGTGGCCTTGGAGAGGCCTAAAGCAAGCGCACCGGAGGGGCGTTGGCACCGCGGGCCACGATTTCCCCGATGCGATAGGCCTTGTAGCCCATGGCCGCCAAGCGGCCCAGAATTTCGTCCGAATCCGCGGCGGCCACGACCATGACATAGCCGATGCCGCAGTTGAACACGCGGTACATTTCGTCTTCCGACACGTGACCCGCCTCTTTGAGGAACCGGAAGACGGGCGGCATCTCCCATGCGGACCGGTCGATCACGGCCTGGCATTGTTTCGGCAGGATCCGCGACACGTTGTCCGGGAATCCTCCCCCGGTAATGTGCGCCATACCGGCGACCTCAAATTGGCGGATGATCCGCAATACAGGGTCCACGTAAATCCGCGTCGGTTCCAAGAGTTCTTCCGCGGCCGTGCGGCCGCACTCCTGCAGATAGCTGTCCGGACGTAAACGCAGCTCCTCGAACACGATCCGGCGCACCAGACTGTATCCGTTGGCATGGAGGCCGCTGGAGGCCAACCCAATGATCTGATGGCCCACCCGTATGGTGGACCCGTCGATGATGTCGGGATTGTCCACGATGCCGACAGCGAACCCGGCCATGTCATATTCCTGCTGGTGATAAAAACCCGGCATCTCCGCCGTTTCCCCACCGATCAGAGAACAATTGGCCTGTTTGCACCCTTCGACGATGCCTCGAATGATGGCTTCCACACGGTCGAGGTCGATGGATCCCATGGCCAGATAGTCCAGGAAAAACAGAGGGCGGGCCCCTTGCACCACGATATCGTTGACACACATGGCCACAAGATCGATTCCCACGGTGTCATGTTTGTCCGCCCAGACGGCCACCTTGAGCTTGGTCCCTACCCCGTCTGTGGAAGAGACCAGCACGGGGTTTTTCATGTGGGTGCAGTCCACGCTGTAAAGACCGCCGAATCCCCCGATGTCGGTGATCACATTGGCGTGAAAAGTGGTCTGCACCAAAGGGCGAATTCGGGAAACCAGCGTGTTGGCTTTCTCCAAGTCGACTCCGGCGTCTCGATAGCGCGATTCTTCCGCCATGGCTTCAGGTCCCCGTCGGGTTAAAGGTTGTGCGTCGATGCGTTCGGGACGAAGATGGGTGAGCACAGCGCCGACGCTGAATTCTAAGGCGCGGCGTCGGCCCGTGTCAATCGGCTGGCGGCATCGCCCCGGGCACCAGCATCTCGAGCCATGCCCCGAGGGCCCGGTTGAGCAGCGCTTGCGCGCGGCGAATATCCAATCGATATTTTTCCGGAATAAAACAAAGATCCACCGTCCAAACCCCCCGCACCCGATCAAGAAAAGGGGATCGTTCGAGAAGGCTTTCGGGCACATGGGCGAGATAACTCATGGTGGCGTTCAAGATCGGCTTGCACGCTTTGATCTTGGCGTTTTGCACGCAGAAATTGTTGGCCAGAAACCGCATGTTTTTAAAGGGAAGGCTTTTCCGGGACGCTTCTTCCAAAATACCGTCCTGAACCAGCAGGAAAAACGGCGCCACAACGGCTATGTCGCCATACGGACCCGCCTGCTGGACCTTTTCTACGAAGGCGGGCAGAACGTCTGTGAGCTTTTCTCGATTCGGGTCCATGGAAAATACGGGCATGGACCCCAAGGATTGTTTCAGTCGCTGCTGTGTCTCTTCGGTGCACGGCGTCGCGCATAGGACGGCCGTTTTCAGGCCGATGTCTCGAGTCATAGCGCGGAGGGCGTCAACGGGAAGTTCCGAGGGATCCTTGATGATGAGCACGGTCAGCCCAAAGCCGCCGTGTGCTTCGGTCTTTTCAAGAGCGGTGCGGACTCTTTGGGCGTCGGGCACAAGGCATTGGGCGATGCCTTCCAGATCGTCCTTTTCGATAAAAGCCACTTCCGCCGCCTGGATCACATGGTCCACGGCGACCACCTGGAGAATGTGGCGGTGGTAATCGAACGGCTTATGGGGCACGGCCCATTCCTCGAAGGTGAGGATCTGAAGTTCTTTTTTCAGAGCTTGGGGTAGGCGCTCGATGCTGTCTTCCCCGCGCAGATTTTGCTTCGGCACGATGCATGTGGTGCAGCCGGCATCGGCGGCGGCTTCCAACTTGATGGCGATACCGCCTACGGCCGTGATCCGCCCGCGGGTGTCGATTTCTCCCGTCATGGCCACATCCCTGCGGATGGGCTTCTGAGACAAAGCGGAGGCCAGCGCCAAAGCGATGGCGCCCCCCGCGGAAGGGCCGTCCTTGGGCGTCGATGCGCCCATGAAGTGGAGGTGAATGGGGGACGAGACGTGGCGGGCGTCGATCTGGAGCGCTTCGGCGCACTGGAGGATGCCTGTCATGGCCACTTTTCGGCTTTCGTCCATGACCTTCTGGATGTTTCCCGTGGCATGGACGAGACTCATGTAGCCTGCGGGGCTTTCCAGGGGCACGTCGGCGCCGAAGCGGATGGGGGTCGCCTGGATGGGGATGACCGAGCCGACCCCCAATTCCACATTGACGCCCAATGCGAGGATTTCGCCCACGCGGTCCTCTTCGCTGATTTTCCACGGCCGAATGGGCGCATCGAGGTACTCCTTGATTTTTTGACGGGTGATCCACACGGGCCTCGGCGCGCCTTCGGCCAATTCTTTCCTTTGAATGCGGAAAAAGAGTGTGCGCAGGATGCGTTCCAAATCCCGTACGCCGGCTTCATAGGTGTATTCGCGAACCAGATGGCGCAGCAGCTCCTCTTCCTCTTCGGGCGAAAAGGCGATGTCCGTTTCCCGGATATCGTAGCGGGATCTCAATCGTCCAATGAGGTGATACCGGGCGATGGCCACTTTCTCTTCCACACTGTACCGGTCCAGAAAAACGATTTCGCAACGGTTCGCCACCGCAGGCGGGACCGTTTCCAAGGTGTTGGCCGTCAGGATGAAATGGCAGTTGCTCAGATCGATATCCACCGTGGTCTGGGTGTATTTGTCATGAAACAAGTGATTTTGTTCCGGATCCAGAATTTCCAGCAAGGTGGCGATGGCGAACTTTTCGGTCTTGTCGGCTTCGTCCAGGATGAACATTCCGTTCATGCAGCCCATCTTGATCAGGCCCTGAACGATGGCTCCCGGTTTGGACCCTTCGTAGGTGAACCCATGGCCTCGAAGATCCGATTCGTCGCGCATGCCCCCCAAAGAGATCTTGTGGTAAGGGATACCCAAATTCTGCGCAATGGATATGGCGAAAGACGTCTTTCCCACACCAGGAGGGCCCACGAAAAGGAAGGCACTACCGGTGCGTTCCCAGCTCTCGGATCGGGACGGGTCGAACCGGCGATATCGGCGGATGAGGTTCGTAAAGAAATCGCAGATGATTTCTTTCGGCCGATCCAATCCGTAATGAGTCCGATGAAGCCCGTTTTCGAAATCCTTCACGCTCACTCGAATGGGCCTGAGTTTTTTCCATGGGATGGCCAAAAGGGTTTCGATGAGTTCGCTGTACTTGGCGCCGCTGTGTCCCACGGCCAGGGTTTTGTTCTTTTCGATGATCTCGATGACCTGAGGTGGGGTGGAGGGATCGGTTTTGGCCTCTTCGATGCGGTCCTTGAGACTCTTGACGCCCACCGTGGGCTTGGGCGGCTCGGGGGGCTTCGGCGGCGGCGCTTTGGGGGCCAAGCCGGGTTTTTGCAAGAACATTTTGCAATGTGTGGCGAAAAGCCCAAAAAGGGCGTCGTCGTCCTTGCGTTCCACCTCTTCTTGAGGGACGCCCAACTCATGGAAAACACCCCAAAGGCCCCAACGGTCTCGGAAGGCCATAAGCGTTTTCGGGGCATTGGCGGGATCTGCGGTGAAGATTTGGTCGAAACCGTAAAAAAGTCTTTGTAAAAAAGCCGTGCGCTGCACCAGGGATAAAAGGGTCTGGCGGCTGCGGTTCCAGCATTCGCCTAAGGCCTGGACTCGGCAGTCGGTATCCAAGCCGATGAGCACCTGGGCGAAAAGGTCTTCGCCGAGGTCGGCCAACCACGAACAGGCTCTCAGGACCATCCGGTACACCACCGATTCCGTCGGGGCTCCTTTGGCCGCGGCGTCGAAAAGGCTCAAATAATCCGCCCCCTTGATCCCCACCATTTCATCGCCCAGGATGTGGAGCAGCAGGCGATAAAACGTGGGATCGTCTTCCGCTTTTTCCAGGGCGAAAGCCACGTCGGCTTCGATGACCGAGGATTCGCTGGTTTTGGGATACAGAAGGTGTTCCATTTGGTGCCTGAGCAAAAACTCCGCAAAGGCGAGAGCCCGTCGTTCCTCGTCGGTGCCCTCCGTGACGAGACCCTTGGAATCGGTCGGCAGCACGAAAAGCAGGTAGTCGAACAGCCTTTCATGCACGGCGATGACCCAGTGATCCTCCCTCCGTAAGAGAAGACTCAATGGGGCGATCACGCGTTGGTCGTCTTCCAGGCGTTCAATGCGGGTGCGGTCCAGGACCAGGGCACTGTGCCGAGGGTCCGTCCCCCGTCGTGTTCGGAAATGAGGAAGAACACGCCCTTCCAGGATGGTTTTCAAGACGCCGATGAGCCGAACGATGCCTTCGTCTTCAGGGTAAGGCAATCCTTCGAGCACTTGTCGGTCAAAGGTCACCGGAAACATAGCGCCTCCTTAGCTCTTTATTGCACCACCCAGACCGTGCATTCCCGGGCTTCTCGAATGATTTTGCTGGAAACGCTCCCGAAGAGAAACTCTTCACGTTTGCTCATCCCGCGGCGTCCCACCACCACCGTGTGATATCCGCCTCGCTTCTGCTCCTCCAAAAGCGCACTCCACACGTTTTCGGTCGGATCGCATACCTGGATCTTGAGGAAGATGCGATCCTTCGGGACTCCGACCTCGGTGAGGCGCGCCGCCATGGCTTCCAATTGCCGATGCGCTCGGCGGTGCCTCTTGTCCAGCTCTTGCGCTCTTTGGTCCGTGTCGGGGTAGATGTCGGGCTGGGGGCCGACCAGAACATGAAAGAGCGTGATGACGGCGTCCTCATGGGGGCGCACCATGGACCCCACGTAGTCCACCGCCCTTTGGGCATTGGCCGAGCAATCGATTCCCACAAGGATCTTATGACCCATAGGGCACCTCCCACAGAAACGATCGAAAAGCAATCTCGAGGTCTTCGATAAATTCATGGGCCGATTCGTAGTAGACCTCCGTGCCGGCGGCGAAATGCATGAGGACTTTGTTCAAGGTTTCCCGGACGTAGGGGAAAATCTTTTTGAGGTTCATGAGGCGGTTGGGAAAGAAGAGCGAAAAGTCCTCTTCGCGAAGATCGGAAAGGGCAGTATGAAATGGGCAGTGGGGTGATTGGAGGTCGTGAAGGGTGTGGAATCCCTTGCCGGCCGCGAATAAAAGGATATTGCCCAAGCCGAAGAGATCCACGCCGTAGGGCTGCCCCGGCCATTCGTACGTGTAGTCGAAGTCGATCCAGCGATACCGTCCGCCGTCGTGTTCGATCAGGAGGTGGTCGTTGCGGATGTCCCCGTGGATTTCCCCCATTTGATGCAGGTCCTTGATGGCATAGAAGGCTTTCATCAGGTTGGTAAAGATACCTGGGAAGACCTCATAGTAGTAAGTCTCATGGTCCATTTCCAATCCGTGGATCAGATCGTAGAAGGTCCTAGCGGCGATGCGCTCGATAACCCGGACGGGGTTTCCGGCGTCGTCGTAGAGCGTGTGGCCTTGCATGAACCGCGCATCACCCGCCGTGCGCTCCAGGATCCGGGATTCTTTGTGGGGGCTGCGAAAGCATCGAATGCGTTCCTCGCCCAGATGCATGAAGAAGGATTCGAAAAAGGCCAGCTTAAGGATTTTCGCCTTGCCGTCCGTTAGGTCGATGACCCGTTTCACCCAGAACTTGGGTTCTCCGTCCAAGCCGAAACGGCCCTCGAACTCTTCCCCTTTGACGTAAAACAGACGGCCTTCCACCGCGATGCAGTCGCCCGCTTTGATGTCCATAAACTGGGTGGTGTCCGTGTGGATGCGGATTTTTTCAGGGACGGAAAAAGTCGTGTAGGACCGGATGAGATCGCGAACATCGGCCGAGAACATGAGCTTTCGGATCCTTTCCAAAGGCATTTATTGGGATTCCCGTTTGAGCACGGCTCGGGCGGCCAGCATGCCGCTGACGGACGCCTGCAAGAGCCCCCGGGTGATCCCCGCGCCGTCACCGGCGGCGAAAAGGTTCCGCACGGAGGTTTCCAGTTCCGGGCTGAGCTGGATGCGGTGAGAATAAAATTTTACTTCGACGCCGTAAAGCAGGGTATGACGCGAGGCCGTCCCGGGGGCGATCTTGTCCAAGGCGTGCAGCATTTCCACAAGACCCAGCAGGTGACGATACGGAAACACGTAGCTCAAATCTCCGGGGATGGCTTCCTGAAGCGTCGGACGCGTAAGACACCGGGCGAGCCGTTCTCGGGTGCTTCGGCGTCCTGCCATGAGGTCCCCCAGGCGTTGGACGATGACGCCCTTGCCCAGGAGGTTGGCCAAATGGGCAATATAGCGTCCATAGGCGATGGGGTCGTCGAAAGGTTCCGTAAAGGCGCTGCTCAGCAGAAGGGCGAAGTTCGTGTTGGCGGTTTTCTTAGAGGCATAGCTATGCCCGTTGACGGTGATCATGGATCCGTTGCGTTCCTGAACCACCTCGCCGTAAGGGTTCATGCAAAAGGTCCGCACTTTGTCGTCGAACGTTTTGGTGTAATAGACGAATTTGGATTCATACGTGATATCGGTGATTTCTTTAAAAACCACGGCGGGCAGTTCCACACGCACGCCGATATCCACGGGACTGGCCTGGCTGGGAAGTCCCAGGAGCCGGGCCTGCTCCTTCATCCACGGGGCGCCGCATCGGCCGGGGGCGGCGATGACGTATCGGCAGCGGACTACGCGTCCATCCGAAAGTTCCACACCCCGCACTGCCCCTTCATCGGCAAGAATCTTCACGGCCCGGCAATTGGTTCGGATGTCGACGGACCGACTCACGGCTTCCTTCAGACGATCCAGGACAATGAGGCAGTTTTCCGTGCCAATGTGCCGAATGGCCATGGGGATAAGTTCCAGGTCGGCCAAGCGCGCCCGGTCGGCCAGTTCCTCCATTTCCGGCGTCATGCCGCCATAGAGCCGATCGGGGGCGCCGAAACGCACATAGATTCCGTCGGCTTCGGCGAGGAGATCCTTAAGAGCCCCGGTGCCCACGATATCGCCGAGAAACCCGCCTACTTCAGGAGAGAGGGTGAGTTTGCCGTCGCTGAAAGCGCCCGCACCCCCCCAGCCGCACAACATGTCGTTGGCCGCATGGCGATTGCGGTCTTTCAAATCTTTGCCTTGTTCAACGAGTAGCACCGGGGAAAGGCCCGCTTGGGCGAGGGTCAGGGCCGCGAAAATGCCGGCAGGGCCCGCTCCGATGATCACCACCTTGTAGTCCATGCGTAAAAACCCCTCACTCTGCTCACATCGATTATGGCCTCTGTTAGCCTTCCAGACCCGGGGGCACCCTATCGCCCCAACCGCTTACCCTCTCAGGTGAGAGACTAGGGCGTTTAACCGTCCGGTTCACTCTTGAGAGACGTTATCAGAGGAAAAGCCCGTGGGCAAAGAGCTTTCTCTTCAGACGACGGACAATAAACCCATTGACATGGAAAGGAACTCTGAGACAAAGCAAGGTGCGGCAAAACCGATGGGAGCGGAAGAACGTGTGGCACGGAAAAGAGGGCGAAACGCAAGGCCGCCCGCAACGACATTCTCGATTGCGAACGGGATTCAGTACCGGTACCGCGATGACGGCGGCGGCTCGAGCCGCCCTGCGAACCCTCCTCACGGGAAAGGCTCCGGCTTGGGTTGCCGTGCGACTTCCGGTGGGATACTACCTTCCCGTGCCGACGATGGCGCGCAGCCTCAGAGGGATGGAAGCCGAGGCCCAGGTCGTCAAAGACGCCGGGGACGATCCGGACGTGACCCATAAGGCCGTCATTCATACTCGGGTGCGGATCGTGCCGGCGAATTCGCCCGAAGAGGGCGAAGTTCTGCCTGGGAAGACGCGGATGCTCGTGAATCGTGATGCTTTTTCGGAAATCCGGCTGTCGGCGGGCTTCGGCGTCGGGCGGGTGACCAAACCGGGGCTGCCGGTTCCTGTGGGAGATCCTGCCGTGAATCCGGGTCCTCGAGCCATGTTGGTGGAAAACCTTGAAGAAGAGCTGGCATGGTTCCCCGCGGGGGTGATTCTCAAAAGCATGCGGGATGCCCGGCTCAGCCCGCCTGACGAGGCGGATTTCACACGCAGCCCCGTAGTGCGCTTACCCCTTCGGGCTTGCGGGAAACGAGACGCCTGCGTGGCGATCCATGTCCACGTGTCCGTCCCTCGCGGGGAGGATTTGGCGCGTCAGACCTTCAACCCTCGACTGGGCATCGTCGGGGGTCTGTCCATCCTGGGCACAACGGGGCTTGTCAAGCCTTTGTCCCACGAAGCGTATGAAGAAACCATCGTCGCGGCCTTGCGTGTCGCCGCGGCGGGACGGTGCCGGTCCGTGGTGCTGAGTACCGGGGGCAAAAGCGAAAAATTCGCCCGAGAACTCCTATCCGAAATGCCGGAAGAAGCCTTCGTCCAGATCGCCGACTTTTTTGCTTTCTCGGTTCAGGAAGCGGCACGCGCCGGTTTTGAAGCCGTGGTGCATAGCGTGTTCTTCGGCAAGGCGGTGAAAATGGCCGCAGGCCTGCCTTATACCCACGCCCATAAAGCGGCCCTGGACCTGAACACGTTGGTGCGCTGCGGCGAAAGGGTCGGAACGGACCGTGCGGTTTTGGATCGCGTGGCTCAGGCGAACACGGCGCGCCATGCTCTGGAAATCCTTCTTGAGAGCGGCGCTCGGGAGCTGATTGGCGAAGTGGCCCGGGAGGCGCTGCGCCGGTCGCGCCGTTTCGCCGGGCCGGTCCTGAGGCACCTTCGCCTTCTCCTTTTTGACTACGATGGAACCCTCCTCGCCGATGTGCACGACGCCGAGGGGCCGCAGTCGGAGAGGGGATAGGATCGGAGGGGGCGAATGATTCCGGGGAAAGCTTTGGACGGCGTCCTAGGGGTCTGGGCCTTGAGAGCGCGCTTTGGTGTTGGGGTTCGCTGCGCTCACCCCAACCTACGGCGGCGGCTGGCGCGCCCCTGTAGGGGCGGGCCTTGTGCCCGCCCGCACAATGGGGGGCATACGTGGGATTTGGCCCGAAGGTTTTTGGGGTCGGGGGCCGCGTGTTGGTGTTGGGGTTCGCTGCGCTCACCCCAACCTACGGTGCCCTGCTTGATGGCGGCCGTGCCTGTGTAGGGGCGGGCCTTGTGCCCGCCCGTGGGGCTTTAACGTGAACGCGAAACTGACAATGGCAAAAGACCCCGAAAAATGGACACCGCCCCTCATCGCCGTGGTGGGGATCGGCACCGGCCCTAGCACGTGCTCCGCGGAGGCCCTGCGCTGGATCGAGAAGGCCGAGGTGCTTGTGGGCGGGGCCCGTCACCTGGAATTTTTCCCGACGCATGGCGGCGAAAAGATTGTTCTTCGGGGATCCATGGACACCCTCATCGACAGGGTGGTTACTGTCGCTCAAGAACGGCGCGTGGCGGTTTTGGCCTCAGGCGATCCCTTGTTTTTCGGCATCGGACGGTCTCTTTCGGCTCGCTTGCCGTCGGAGCGGTTACACTTCGTTCCCGGGCCCACATCCATCCAGTGCTTGTGCGCGGCTTTAGGTCGGCCCTGGGACGATCTGCGCGTGGTGAGCCTCCATGGGCGTGAACCCTCTATGGAGTGGATGTGGTTTCTTCGCCGAGGCTGCGCCGTGGCTTTTTTGACGGACCAAGACCATCCGCCGCGATGGATCGCGACACGGTTAGTGGAATCCGGTTTCAAACGTCACGTCATGGTTGTCGGGGAAGATTTGGGACTTCCCTCGGAAAAAATCCGTCGATACACGCTTGAAGAAGCCGCTTCTCAGGATTTTTCGCCACTCAATGTGGTGCTGGTCATCCCGCCCCCGAGCGCTTCAACTCGAGGAGCTCACCCCGGCGAGGACCCCTTTCCTGATACCGAAGGTCGCTCACCCGACGCTGCCCAATCGCTTGGGACCCCCTTGGCATCCGGGGGCGTACGCGGAAGATTCTACCCGGAGCCGCCGTTTTGTCTTCCAGGAATCGATGACGAAGCGTTTGTCCATCGGGATGGGCTCATTACGAAAAAGGAGGTACGAAGTGTCGCTTTGTCGACGCTTCGGCTGGCACCGGGCCATATTCTGTGGGATCTGGGGGCCGGCAGCGGCTCCGTGGCCGTTGAAGCAAGCCTGCTTCACCCTTTGAAAAGCGTTTGGGCGGTGGAGAGGGTCCCCGAAAGGGCGGAAGACATCCGAGCGAACGTGCGGCGATTTCATTGTGGAGAAATCCAGGTGATTGTGGGCGACGCCTTGGAGGCCGCCTCCCGGCTCCCAGCCCCGGATCGCGTTTTTATCGGGGGGGCGGGCGGGGCTCTGCCCGACCTCCTCGGAGCCGTCTGGGATCGCCTCAAACCGTCGGGGCGCATTGTGATTTCCGCTGTGACGTGGCACACTGTCGGCGAGATCGAAGCCTTTTCCAAAATTCGCGGCATCGCCCTGGAAGCGGTCCAAGTGCAGGTGAGCCGGGCGGTTCCCATCGGCTCGAGCATGCGCTTCGAAGCCCTCAATCCCGTCGTTTTGTGCGCCTTGGAAAAGAGCGGCGAAAACATGTGAATAGGAAGGCGTCAGCCCATGCCCAACGAACCTCAAAACGCCGATCTCCAGGCCAGGACCTCCGAAAATGTGCCCTGTCGCGTGGCCTTCGTGGGGGCCGGTCCCGGAGACCCGGAACTCATCACGGTGAAGGGCCAAAAGCGGCTTCGGGAAGCGGACCGGGTCATCTACGCGGGTTCCCTGGTTCCTCAAAGCCTTCTCGATGTTTGCAAACCGGACGCCATCCTTATGGACAGTGCCTCCATGACGTTGGAACAAACCCACGCCGCGGTCATGGAAGGAGTGCGTCGGGGACAACGGGTGGTGCGCCTCCATACGGGAGACCCAAGCCTTTACGGCGCGATTCACGAACAGATGCGGCTGCTCGATGCGGAAGGGGTTCCCTATGAGGTGATTCCCGGGGTTTCGGCCGTGTTCGCGGCGGCTGCGGCCCTGCGATGCCAACTGACCCTCCCGGAGGTCTCGCAGACGGTCATCATCACGCGAACGGCCGGAAAGACCCCTGTTCCCGACAGGGAATCCCTGGAAAAACTGGCCGCCCACGGAACCACCCTTGCGATTTATTTGAGCGTGCAGGACATCGAAAGGCTCGCGGAAGTGTTGCGACGCACCTACGGGCCAAAGACCCCTGTGGTGGTGGCCTATCGGGTAGGCTGGCCGGATGAGAGGATCCTTCGCGGCACGGTGGAAGATATCGCCGTGAAGGTCCGGGACGCCGGCATCCGCCGGCAGGCCATAGTCATGGTCGGCCATGTTTTTCGAGAGGATCGCCTGCCGGTGCGATCCCGCTTGTACGACGGGTCTTTTTCCCATGGTTTCCGCCGTGCACAGTTTTGATGTACCTCGGCCCGTTGCGGTCGTTTCCGTCACGGGGCAAGGGACGGCCCTGGCCCTGCGGCTCACGGAAGCCCTTCCGGAATCCCGAGCCTATGTGCCGTCCCGCCACGGTTTTGCCGTGGCCATGGGCGCCGAACCTTACACAAGACTTCGAGACCTTTTTCCCAGGCTGTGGGGCCAATACCGGGCGATTGTCTGCATCATGGCCGCAGGAATCGTCGTGCGGTGCATCGCCCCTTTGGTGCGGTCGAAGACCCAGGACCCCGCCGTGGTCGTCCTGGACGAACGAGGCCGGTTCGTGATCAGTTTGCTTTCCGGGCATGTGGGCGGCGCCAACCGATTGGCCGAAGTTGTGGCCGACATTTTGGGGGCTCAGCCCGTGATCACGACGGGATCCGATGTATCCCGAAAACCCGCCGTGGATGTCATGGCCATGGAAACAGGGCTCGTCATGGAAGACATGACCTGGGCGGCTCGCGTGACGACCGCCGTTTTGGACGAAGAACCTTTTTGGGTTTACGACCCGGACGGCCGTCTGGCCCGCTACCGCATGGCCCTTGCGGGGGCTTTGTGGATCGAGCCCGCGGGCGGCTCGCCTGCGCCGGAAGCTTTTCATGCGGCAGGCGTCGATCCCGAAATGCTTCCGGGTCTTTGGGTCAGCGAATATGAGCCGCCGGAACGCTACCGAGCGGTGGTCCTTCGGCCGCGATGCCTGAGTGTGGGAGTCGGGTGCAATCGGAACACGCCGGCCGAGGAAATCGTGCAGGCGATTCGTGATGTGTTCCGGAGGTATCAGTTGGCATTGAGCGCCGTTCGGACCTTGGCCAGCGTCGATGTGAAGGCCGACGAGCCCGGCCTTCAAGATGCCGCCGGAAAGCTCGGCTGGCCGATGGTGTTTTTCCCCTCTGAAACTTTGCGGGCACTGCGGGTGCCGAACCCCTCACCCGTGGTGTGCCGGTGCATTGGAGTGTCCAGCGTATGCGAAGCCGCAGCCTTGATGGCGGCCCGAAACGGGCTCTTGATCGTGGAAAAGCAGAAGACTCCCAACGTCACCGTGGCCGTGGCCAAGGACAACTCTGGATCGTGAGCCTCGGGCCGGGTTCCGTGGACTATCTCGCCCCGCGGGCCGCCGACGCGCTCCGCCGGGCGGACGTCATCGTCGGCTACAAGACCTACGTGCAGCTTGTGGAAGAGTTTGCGCAGGGCAAAGAAGTCCGGGCCAGCGGCATGCGCAAGGAAATGGACCGGTGCCGGGAAGCCCTGGATCTGGCTTTGGAAGGCCGTCGCGTCGCCCTAGTTTCCGGAGGGGATGCCGGCATTTACGGCATGGCCGGCCTGGTGTTCGATCTCTGCCGTGCCCGAGATATTGCGGTTCGAAAAGGTGGATTCCACGCGAACGCATCCCCCGACGCGCTGCCGGTGGAAGTGATTCCGGGGATCGCGGCGTTCAACGCCGCGGCGTCCCTCCTCGGCGCCCCCCTCATGCACGATTTTGCCTCCGTCAGTTTGAGCGATCATCTGACGCCTTGGGAAATCATCGAAAAGCGTCTGGATGCCGCGGCGGTGGCCGATTTCGTCATCGCCCTCTACAACCCGCGAAGTGCCACCCGACCCGATGTCCTCGATCGCGCCCGAGCCGTCCTTTTGCGCCATCGCGCCGGGGACACCCCTGTCGGGGTGGTGCACAAAGCCATGCGGGACGGGCAGCGCCATTGGGTGACCACCTTGGACGAGATGGCCTCTGAAGAAGTGGACATGCAGACGGTGCTTCTTGTGGGCAACAGCCACACCTACGTCTGGAACGGCTGGATGGTCACCCCCCGCGGCTATTTGGACAAATACGGCGTCTAGGAAAGGCTCGACGCCTCAGCTTGGATGACTTGGCGAATGGATTCTTCCAGGGCTTCCAGTTTTTCGGCACTCAGTTTCAGGGCGCGTGCACTGGGAACCCCGGCCAAATCCAAATCGGGCTTCTTGGTGGGGCCTAGGCCCAACTTGTGACAAATGGCGTTGGCCAAGTGCACGATCACGCTCAGGGCAGGTAAAATCTTTGCCGTCGCAGGGCGATGATGGCATCCGATGGCCTCTGCGATTTCTTCGGGAAAGCGCCACTTCATGGCGAGCTGGCGGCCGACTTGTGCATGATCGAACCCAAAGGCTTCTTGTTCCAAGGACATGAAAGAGAGTTCGGGCTCATTATAAACATCTTGGATGATGCGGCGCATGGGTTCCTCGCAATGCCTTAAAAGGATCATCTTGCCGACATCGTGGAGCAAACCTGCCAGGAAGCATTCTTCCGCCCTGGAATAACGTAGGCTGAGAGCTACGGTTCGGGCCGCCAAACCGCACCCGACGGAATGTTCCCAGAGGAGCTTTTCCGTAAGGCCGAAAGGTTCGAAAAGGTCGCGCGTCACTGAGGCGAGGACAAGGGATCGCACGGTTTTGAGACCGACGACCACAACGGCGTGCCGAAGCGTGGCGATGGTTCGGGACCGGGCGTAAAAGGAGGAATTGGCAAGTTTTAGAACCCTCGCGGCCAACGCCGGATCCTTGGAGAGAATCTTTTCGATATCTTCCGCACGAGCGTCGGGTTCCGAAATTTTTTGCAGCGCTTCCGAGGCCACGTGCGGCATTGGGGGAAGATCCCCGCTGAGCTGAACAAAACTTTGCAGTTCCAAGCCAGGCGATGCCACTTTCATGGGATGTCCTCTCGAATGGGAGCGTGTCAGCCGTTTTCCGGGATCAAAAATCTATTCGGCACGGCTCGCCGAGAGCTTAAGAAGAGAATGCATTTGGCTTAAGCACCTTATAACTCAGGACAACCAGCTCCTTTCCCGCTCTTTGAATGTCTTCAAGGCTGAGGTCCATGGAAATCTCGGGTGAGAAAAGAGAAATGCCGGTGCCGAAAATTTTCGGCGACACCGTCACGATGAGGCGATCGATGAGGTTTTCTGCGGCAAAAAGCGAGTTGATCAAAGCCCCCCCGGCGAGGACCACTTCCCGGTAGCCGAGCGATTCCAGCCAGCCGAGAATCTTCCGGGGCGGATCCTGAGTGAAGACAAGGTTGGTCCACGGAGAGGTTCGCGAAGGATCGCGGGTCATGACAACGTTTAGCCGACCGGGTAGAGGCTTTTTGAGAGTGTCAAACGTTCGGGACCCCATAACGACCGCGCCCGCTTTTCGGGTGCGCTCGGCAAAAAATTTCTTGTCCTCCGGTGCGGTCCAGTCAGGGAAGTGGTCGGCGGTTTTGGCGATTTTTCCGTCCAGGGTCATGGCCATGAGCAGGGTCACTTCCATGGGGCCTTTCCTCTATTGTTGGTTTTGGGAAAATAACGGAACGTATTGCCCATAGCCCTCCTTTTCCAAGTCTTCCAGAGGGATGAAGCGAAGCGCCGCGGAATTAATGCAATACCGTCGCCCTGTGGGAGGCGGGCCGTCCGAGAACACATGCCCGAGATGGGAATCGGCGTGACGGCTTCGGACTTCCGTGCGCACCATAAAAAGGGATCGATCTTCCCGTTCCACGATGTTTTCCGGTTCCAAAGGCTTGGTGAAACTGGGCCACCCTGTTCCCGAATCAAACTTATCCACGGAACTGAACAAAGGCTCCCCCGAAATCACATCCACGTAAATGCCTGGGCGCTTGTTGTTCCAATATTCGTTTTGGAACGGCGGTTCGGTCCCGTTTTCCCGAGTGACCTTGTATTGCAGGGGGGTCAGGATCCTGCGGAGCTCGGCGTCGCTGGGCCGGACGAAGGAGGCGGATCCGGGAGATCCGGCTTTGGTCGAACCAAGCTGCTCTTTTTTCGTTTCGTCTTTCCATACGCTCTTTAAAAATGCGTCCCTCCCTGAACTAGCCCGGTAAAAATGATACCTCACGGGGGATTTTTGATAGAAATCCTGGTGGTAATCTTCCGCTTCGTAAAACTTTCCCAAGGGAAGGATTTCGGTGACGATGGGTTTGGAGAAGCGGCCTGATTCCTGTAATTTCCGCCGGGAAGCTTCAGCTAGTCGCTTTTGGTCGTCATTTTCGTAGAAGATGGCGGTGCGATATTGGGAACCTCGGTCCACGAACTGACCGCCGGGATCCGTGGGGTCGATATGACGCCAAAAAATCTCCAATAATGCCTCATAAGTCACTTTGGCGGGGTCGTAGATCACCTGCACGGCTTCTACGTGCCCGGTGCGCCCTGAAGAAACCTCCTCATAGGTCGGATTTTCCTTATGGCCGCCCGTGTAACCGGAAATTACCTCCAAGACGCCGTCGACCTTCTCAAAATCCGATTCTAGGCACCAAAAACATCCGCCCGCAAAGGTCGCCTTGGCCCTTTGATGTGCTGCGTTCTCCATGGTTGTCGCTCCCTGAGCCCTCTGAAAGGTCTGCCCCAAAAACATGATGAGCCATATCAGTAACGCGGCCACCAAAAATCGCCGCGATCGTCGGCAAAGTTTCATGGTTGAGTGCATCGGATCCTCCGCGTCCTATGGCCCATCAAAATCACCCTGACCACACGGAGTAATTAGTAATCATGATGGAACTGGCCTGCACGAGCTGAGAGTGATCGCGGCACATGCCGATCCCAAAAGGAGCGCTAGAGGCGCAAGCGCTGAAGTTGCAGACGAATCGACTCAAGGAGGTTCCCCGCCTGCACGGGGCCATGGTTTTCGCAGGGTTCTCGGACGTTCCCAAATGTCTATCGGGTTGGGTGAAACGACGGGATGAAGGCAAAAAAAGAAGGCGCCCGAAGGCGCCTTCACCGCGCAGCACGCACTGTGCGCTCAGCTCTTTTTGCTTGTTTGGGCTGTAAAAATGGACATGAGCTGTTTCACCTTGGCACTTCGGCATTCTGGGCATTGGACGGGATTCTTGCCGTGCTCCGAAATGCTCTGAATGATAGTGAACTCTTTCTGGCAAGACTGGCACTGGTATTCGTAGGTCGGCATGGCATCCTCCTTATGGGGTCCTGTGAGGGTCATGTCACGCCTCTTGTCCGCGAAGCGTCCATGCGCTGTCAATGATTTTTACCCTACCGATGCGGTCTTTGCCAAGGCCTGTCCATAAAACGGGGCGGCTTTTCAGCAACAGCCCGAATCCAGAGAGCAACAGCCTTCGCCCGAACGTCCGATCATGCTGTGGATCACAGCCTGAGCGCATCCCACACCGGTTCTCACACGAATGGCGTCCGCCGGGCAGTTTCGGGCACAGGCGCCGCATTCCATGCAAGCGTCGCGAAAGGCGATACGGATCGAACCATTTTCCCGCACGAAGACGCCGTGAGGACACACATCGGTGCAGAAACCACACCCGACGCATTTCTCCGGATCCAACTGAAGCGTCACGACATCCTTCAAGTACACGAAGCGACCGATCATAAAAAAGCTCCGTTCGAATCCCCAAAAACGTTCCGCTGCCTTTTCTGTCATGTGGAAACCAAGCGGCTGTAGAGCCATAAGCCGGCAAAAATGGCGAAAAGAACAACTTCTAAAGGCACGGCCCAGCGCATTTCCCGACGCACGCCGGAAAGGGAGGTATAGGTCGAAGCCCCCGTAAAGTTCATGGCCAGAAACGCCGAAACCGCCAGCACGCCGCATCCCCACGAAACCGTTTCCAGGGCACCGGAAAGCTTTGGACCGATAAAAGGCAGGGCGGCTCCAGCAAGGATTGCCCCTGCCCAAAGGCCCTTCGTCGTAAAAGCCCGGCCCGGGAGCCAGGGGAGCAAGACCGGGGTCGAGACGGCTCCGGCGGCGATGCCTCCCAGGAGCGCCGTGGCGGGCCCTAAGGCCGCACGGGATGCCGAAATCCAAAAGGGTCCCTCATCGAGGAACCCGCCCAAGACGAAAAAAACCGTTGCGATGATCCCGGCCCACTTCAAACTGTGCACCAGTTCTACAGGTATGAGCTCAAGGCGCTCCCTTAAAGGAAACTTTTTGCGCCGCATGGCTTTCGTGGCTTTGTGTCCGGCATCCAGGTAGGCGGGAAGATCTCGAGCGTCCACAGGGCCGAAGAGCGCCGTAAAGCCTGTGTGCGTTTTTACCTGCCGGGCCGCCACGCCGGGTGCGGAAAGCTGCGGCAGGATAAGCGTTCGATGAGACACCACATGGTGCAGGCCGCAGGCCTGAACGCGGGCGACCACTTCGTCCGTGCCGAAAGTTCCCTTTCCGGCGGCACACCACACGTTGATTCCCTTGGTGTCTACGACGAGAATCCAGGCGTTTCGACCGGGTAGAGCCGCCCGGAGCGCGTCGAAGCTCAATTTATAATTGGCCGTCACCAGCACGGAATCCGCCGGACCCGGTTTTCCCAGGGCATAGAGGCCGGGATCGACCGTGTAGCGCATCCGCCCAATCCCGCAGCGTACCTTGAACGTTCCCCATCGGTCCCGGGCCGTCAAACGAGAGGACACAAGAGGAACGGGACCGACCGGCGTGTTCCACGGACCATCGACGAAAGGTTGGTCCATCCGAGGGGGGCTCACCTGAGCCCGCTTCTTGGGTGGTCAGCACGAAACCTTCACCGACTGAGGAGGACGGCAACAGGGTTCCACGTTTTTGAAAAGACTTTCCCTCGTTTGTGTGCCCATCGGCGGCCTCTTTTTTTGAATGACACCTGAAGCAATCGAGTATGGCTCCCTTAACCTCGGGGCCGCGATTTTGTCAATCGGCGCGCCCGATAACGAACTCTTCCAAGTGCATTCCGCATCTTTATGGCATCCGGCCGTGATCTGGTCTCTTTCGGGACCGGTCCGGATTTGGGGCCATGGCGAGGAAAACCGCGGCCACGGCCGTGGCCAGGAGGGAAAGGGCCATGTGGGCGCGGAGGGTATGGGTGTGTTCCCATAGCCGGGGGCCGATCAAGGCCCCGACGACGCGACCGGCGACCATGAAGCTGTAATTGGCGGAGAGCCAGCGTCCCCGAGCGTTGGGGTTGAGTTCCGAAACGTAGGGGAAGGCGCTGACCACGGTGAATTCAAAAAAGTAGGCAACAGCACCGAACACGGCCACAGAAAGCGCTACGGATGTTTGAGCAGCGGGCAAGGCGGCGTAGCACAATGCCGCCCCCGCGAGGCCAAAGCCGAGAGCCCGCTTTTTGCCAAGCCGATCCACCATGAGGACCACGCTGAGTTCGGCGGCCAATTCCATGAAGCCGATGAAAGTGGAGAGGATTCCCAGGGAACCGGTCCCGATGGAAAAACGGGATTCCATCCAGGCGCCGTAGACGATCATGAGGCTTTCGTTGGCAAGCAGGGCGAAAAAGGTGACGCCGAGAGCCAGCCATGGCCTGGGACGGCGGCCTGGCGATCCCGCCGGGGTGGTGGACGTAAGAGCGCATTTTCCCCTATGGCCGTCCGTCTTAAAGAAGCCGTCGTGGGGTTTTTCCCTTCGAGCGCAGGTCTCGCTCAAATCCGGAAACTTCTTTGGGGTCGAGGGAACCCGGAGCGTGGCGAGAAAAAGGATCACGCCGATAAACCCCAAAAGCATGTAGGGGACATTCCAGCCGTAGCGGGAAATCAATAAGCCGCCGACGGGGATTCCCACAAACCAGCCTGCGGACCAGGACGATTCGAGCAAACCCAAGGCGCGGGCTCGAATCCGATAGGGCGTCCGACCGCTCACATAGGCCTGGACGGCGGGGTTGTAGACCGCATGCGCCAGCCCCATCAAAATAAAGCCGATAAAGACCCACGTGCGATTCAGATGAAAGCCGATGCAGAGGCCGCTCAGGGAGAAAAAAGCAAGGCCCAAAAGAAGGCCCGCTTTCTCCCCTTTTTTCTCTGAAAGGAATCCGAACGCGATGCCGAAGAGGCCCACGAAGGAGCGGGCCGCAACAAAAAGGCCGGCTTGCTCGATGCTGATCCCCAACCCTCGAGCGATGGTGGGGAGAAAAGGGTAGGCGAGACGCACTCCGGCGTTGAGCCACAAGCGCGTGAAGATCAACAGCCCCAAACGGCTGAAGGGGATTCCTAAAAACACGAGCGGAGAGCCTCCTTTGGGCGCCGTCGGTTTCCGCTTGCTTCGATAGCCCTAGGGCTGTGGCAGCCCGCCAAAGCACGGCACCTTAGCAGAAGGCTCCCCGTTTTGCCTTGAAAAAATTTTACCCTCGGTTTTTTCCCTCCACCGTCGGAAGCTCCCGCAAGATCCATCGATGAAACACTCAGGCACTTTCACGGCTTGCCTGCCCACAAATCCCATGACTCTCAGTCTCGGATCGAGACCCGGCGCTTTTCGGGCCTTGCCGAGGGTATGCCCTGCCGTGCCGCCAGGGCTCCTAGACGGATCGTTGAAGCGGCCGACCAAAGCCATGGATTCTTGGGCAGTTTACCAGTGGCCTTCCGCGTTCGGCGCCTGAGCGGGCGTCAGCAGGCCTTCATTCAGACGCGCGACGGCTTCCCTGATCGTCCCCGAAACCCCTGCATAGACGCGGATCCCTGCGGACTGTAGGACCTGAAAAGCTTTCGGGCCGCAGTGTCCGGTGAGCACGGCCGCAGGCCCCATGCGGGCGACCAGGGAGGCGGCCTGAATCCCGGCGCCTTGCGCAGCCTGAAGATTAGAACTGTTGGACACGGCCTCAAAGGCCAGGGTTTCCGTTTCCACAAGAAGGAAATACGGGGCACGGCCGAACCTCGAGTCGACCTGCGAATCCAAATCTTTACCCGCGCAGCTCACGGCTACTTTCATTAGTGTTCTCCTTGAAACGGCTTCACTGTGGACCCTCGACGACGCCTTAATGATCGCAGACGTTTTCCCCACATACCAATGTGCCCTCGAGATATCGGCGTACCAGGTTTTGGGGATCATCGGCGGGGGCTCTCGTCAGAACCCGGATGCCCCGCTCTTCAAGGAGACTGACGGCCCGTTGACCCATGCCTCCGGCAATGACCAGCCCCACACCTTGATCGGCCAGCCACAGAGGAAGCAGGCCGGGTTCGTGAGGAGGCGGTTTCACCTCCGTGCGATTTTGGATCTCAGAGCCGTGAACGTCCAGTAGAACAAATTTTTCACAGTGCCCGAAATGCTTGCAAAGCATTCCGTCGGCCGTGGGGACGGCAATCCGCACAATATTCGAGTCCACAGTCGCGCTCCTTTCGTTTGTGTCCGTATGCGTTTCTTGCGCTTCAAAAAGGGGCGGCGGGGAACATCGTTCGATGACCCGATCCGCGAGGGCATTCAAGGCTTGGGAAAAAGAGCTGCCCGGGTCATGGGCCATCTGCAGGGTAGCACCGGTGTCCCCGGCTTCGACCACGCGGAGGTCGAAAGGCAGGCTTCCCAGGAAATGGACCTGCATCCGCTCGGCGGTTCGTCGGCCTCCTCCCGAGCCGAAAAGGTGGACCTCTTTGCCGCAATGCGGGCACACAAGGGCGCTCATGTTTTCCACAAGACCCAGAACAGGCACGTGGGCCTGACGGCAAAAGTTTATGGATTTCCGAACGTCTTGGAGGGCGATCTCTTGAGGCGTGGTCACGATCACGGCATGAACGTCGGGAATCGTCTGAGCGATGCTCAAAGGTTCATCACCGGTTCCCGGCGGGCAATCGACGATCAGGTAGTCGAGAGTCCCCCAGTCCACTTCGCCGATGAATTGTTTGATGACCCCATGCTTGACGGGACCTCTCCAAATGACGGCGGCATCGGGGTCATCCAGCAGAAGTTGGACAGAGACCACATGGAGGTTTTCCATGAGAGCGTGGGGAACCAAGCGCCTCTGGGCGTTCACATGAAATGTCCCCTGAACTCCGAGGATCTTAGGGATGCTGGGCCCATGGAGATCCACATCCAAGAGGCCCACTTTAAACCCTTTTTGCGCAAGGGTGACACTTAAGGCCGCCGCCACGCTGCTTTTTCCCACGCCACCTTTGCCGCTCATGATGAGAAGCTTGTGCCCGATCCGGCGCAGTTGCTCGTGCACCAGCCGGTCACTGTCGTTTTCGCCATGAGGTTTTGTGTTCGTGTGCCGAATCTCCATGATGACATGAATGAGTCATGGTGTTTTAAACCTCCCGAATGCTGTTGAGAGATAAGGTCCCCAGCGAGCCGATAAAAAGCTCATGAGAACATGCCCTAAGCTGCGAGGGCAAATCATGTGCCAGGCTGTTTTTTCCCGCGGGCAACGCCCGTCGAAGCTTTCTGCATTCGAGAAAAGGAGGCGACCCTCTGGCCGAGGCGGAACCTGGCCGCTTCCCAAAAGGGAACAAAACGCACCCCGGGAGCTGAAATGGCGCTATGGTGGGGCGACGGGAATTTCGGGCGCGACAAGAGACGACGCCTTAAGCCTTCAAAGGGCTTGGGGAGGCACGATTGTGGGCGACGGGGGAGTGCTGTGTTGGGGTTCGCTTCGCTCACTCCAACCTACGGGTTGCCTGAGGGAAGGGGAAGAGGCTACGCGTGGGTGCGGACCGGTTCAGTTGCCCGGATCCCTTTGTGCGTCAACCAAAATCGTCTGGGCTGGGGCCTCATCCGAATCCGTAGGGGCGGGCCTTGTGCCCGCCCGTTGCGGGGTCGGAGGTGTATGGCCACCACGTGTAGGGGCGGGCCTTGTGCCCGCCCGTTATGGGGGTAGAAGAGCGTGCCTGCCCATGGTAGGGGGGAGGGTGTATGCCGCCGATGGTAGGGGCGGGCCTTGTGCCCGCCCTCGATCGGGAAGGGAACGTGTGCCCCCCGAATTTGTCCGGGTGGGGCTGGGTGTGTGCGTTGGGGTTCGCTTCGCTCACCCCAACCTACGGGTTGCGGAATGCGGGCGGTTGTGGCGCGGGCTTGGAAGGGGTGAAGGGCAATGACGGCTGACGGAGAGGGCTCAGTCGGCCGTGCGGGAGCCGATCTTGCGGCCTTCAGGGGGGATGAGGGAGTCGAGCCGGTGCCTGAGAATCTTTCGCCGGAGCGTATTCTTGTCGATGCCCAGTTCTCGGGCCGTGGCCATACGTCTCCATTGATTGCGTTCCAAGGCTTCCCAAATGGCGCGCTTTTCAATGTCATTGAGGCTCCAGCCGTGGGGCGCTTCGAAAGTTGCCCGCACCTTCTGAAGGTGCTCCGGCAGATGTTCCGGTCGGATCCAGCCCTCGCGGCATAAGATGAAGGCGTGCTCCACGGCGTTTTCCAATTCTCGAATATTCCCGGGCCAATCATGCGTCATAAAGATGTGCAGGGTTTCATGGCTCAAGCCGAAAATTCTCTTGTTCTGCAAGCGGTTGAAGCGATCCACAAAGTGGTTGACCAGCAGAGGGATGTCTTCACGGCGTTGGGACAAAGGCGGTAGCCACAGTTTCACCACATTGATGCGGTAAAAGAGATCTTTGCGGAAAAGTCCCTCTTCGACCAGCTTTTCCACGTCCTTGTTAGACGCAGCGATGATGCGCACATCGGCTTTACAGCTTTTGGATGATCCCAAAGGTTCGTAAACACGCTCCTCGAGGACCCGAAGAAGCCGAACCTGAAGGGCCGGCGACACATCCCCGATCTCATCCAAAAACAGGGTTCCGCCCTCGGCCAAGGCAAACCGACCGCTGCGGTTGCGCTTCGCGTCGGTAAAGGCCCCCGCCACATGGCCGAATAATTCCGATTCCAAAAGGGTGTCGGGCAAAGCCCCACAGTTGACCGCCACAAAAGGTCCCTTGGCTCGGCGGCTCAGGGAATGGATGGTCCTCGCCAGGACTTCCTTTCCCGTGCCGCTTTCCCCTTGGATCAAAACCGTGCTCTCGCTCTGAGCGATTTGCGGCAGGATGGTGAAGAGCCGCTGCATGGCGGGCGCTTTGGAGAGGATGTCCCTGAAGCGGTATTTTTTCTGAATTTCGCGCCGCAGGGTTTCCACGTCCGTCAGATCGCGAAAGGTTTCCACACCCCCTACGGTGCGTCCGGCATGGTCTTTGAGAAGGGCGGTGCTGATGCTGATGGGAACCTCACGGTTTTCGGCGTTCAAAATCACCACGGCCTGCTCCACCACGGGTTTCCCCGTTTCCATGGTGTGGCGCAAAGCGCAGGCCGTCTCGCAGATGTTGGCGCGAAAGACTTCCCCACAGCGCTTTCCCAATGCGTCCTCGGCTGGCACCCCCGTGATTTTCTCGGCAGCCTTGTTGAAAAAGGTGATGCGGAAATCCGCATCCACCGTAAAAACCCCGTCCGCGATGCTGTCAAGGATCGTTCGAGCCCATTCCAAAGGCGGCGCGGCTTCCCTCACCAAGGGCTGCCTACGATCGGTACTTGCCTTCCTTCGATCGTCCGACATGAACAAAGCCTCGACAACCCATGCGGATCCCCACGCCGCCGTGAGCGCTCTAGTCCCTCTTGATCACGATGACAGGGTATTTGGAATGGCGGATCACATAGTCCGAAACCGAACCCAGAAGCACGGCGCTCAAGTTGCTTCGGCCGTGGGAACCCAAAATGATGGCGGAAACCTTTTCTTCTTCAGCGACCTCCAAAATTTTCGTTTGCGGAACGCCCTCTTCCACGCGTGTGGTCACCTCGAAGCCCGCCTCCTTAAGCTCCTCTTCAATCGGGCGCATGTCATTCCATGCCTCCTGCCGCAGCGACTCGAGAACCTCTTTGAGGAACTTGGCCACGTCTTTTCCCGACAAGGCCACACCCTTGGCGATGGCGGCCATGGTTTTGTCATTGATGACCCGGAGAAGCACCACGTGTTTGACTCCGGCTCCTCGCAAGACCTTCAGATATCGGAGAGCCTTGCGCGAGACTTCTGAAAAATCTGTGGGATAAAGCATTTTCTCCAACATTGGGCTGCCTCCATGTTTTCGCGACGTTTCGCCTTTACCGCGGGTTCATTGGAGGGACTTCAGGTCGCCGTCGGCCCGGCCCAGAAGAGCACAGAGTTTTTCCCACACCTGCTCAATGGATCGCACGACGGCGGTTTCACCGTATTCCATGAGACATCGACCGTCAACTTGAGAGCGAGTCACTACAGGGTCAAAAGGGATGAATCCAACGCATTCGGCCCCCTTCTCTCGGGCTGCCTCGGCGATCCTCGCGGCTTCTTTCGGATGCACATCCCACTTGTTCACGCAGACGGCGGCAGGGACCCGGAAGTGGTCCGCAAGGGCCAGGACGCGGTCCACATCGTGACGACCGGAAACCGTGGGTTCAGCCACCGCGAGGACGGCGTCGGCGTTGCCTATGGAGGCGATCACAGGACAGCCCACACCTGGCGGACCGTCGGTGAGGATCATCGGGATCCGACGAGTTTCCGCGATGCGTCGGGCCTCGCGACGCACCAAGGCCACCATTTTCCCCGAATTTTCTTCCGCGATCCCTAAGCGTGCATGCACCATGGGACCGTAAGGCGTTTCCGAAACATGCCACACACCGCAGGTCTTTTCTCGAAAATCCACGGCTTGTTCCGGACATAACCGGGCGCACACCCCGCAGCCTTCGCAAAGAAGCGGCTCAATGCGTAAATCGGCGTTGATGGCCCCGAACCGGCACCATTCACGGCATAGACCGCATTGCGTGCAGCGTTCGGGATCGATCACGGCTTTGTGGCCGGCGACGAGAGGATGCGTTTCGAGAATGCGGGGTTGGGTCACCAGGTGAAGGTCCGCTGCATCCACGTCCGCATCGCACAGGACGATTTTTGCGGCAAGGGCCGCAAAAGCGGCCACCAGACTGGTTTTTCCCGTGCCCCCTTTGCCGCTGATCAGCACCAATTCTTTCATGACGAGACCCCAGAGCGGATTTCGGAGTCCGCACACGCTTTTCCGGAAACTTTCCCCTGGAGAGCTTCCACCGCCTGCAGGACATTCCGATGCAGTTCCTGCATCATTTCCTTCCAACGAGGAAGAACCTCGACCAGCACATCCCCTTTGGCTAAATGCTCCGCCACTTGCCGATCAAAGGGAATTTCCAAAAGTATCGGGATATTTTCCCTCCACGCAAACTCACGGGCGCGCGCGTCACCGATGTCGCATCGGTTGATTACGATGCCGCATGGAAGGCCCATTTTTTTCACAGCTCCGACGGCCAGTTCCAGATCGTTCAACCCAAAGGGCGTGGGTTCGGTCACCAAAAGAACGTAATCGGATTCCCAAAGACTTGTGACTACGGGACAAGAGGTTCCCGGCGGTGCGTCCAAGATGGTGATGGAGGCCCCCAGGGTTTCCGCCGCTTTGCGGCGCACGCGCCGGATCAGAGGGGGGGGCATGGCTTCGCCGATTTTTAGGGTCCCATCGACAAACCGAATGGGACCGCGGTGCCCTACACGAAGCAGGCCCACCTCTCGGGCCTTCCATGAGACGGCCTTTTCGGGACAGACCAGCGCACAGCCGCCGCAGCTGTGACATAATTCCTGAAAGACAAGCAGCGTCTCGGGCAAGACCGCAATAGCCTTGAATTGGCAGATTTCCTGGCAGGCTCCGCATAGGGTGCACCGGGCCGTGTCCATCTCGGGCACGTCCACGGTCACGCTTTCGGTGCCGTCCCAATGGGGTTTCAGAAACAGATGAGCGTTGGGCTCTTCCACGTCGCAGTCGGCGAAAACCACCGGGCTCTCCAGAGCCACCGCCAGGTTACAGGCCACGGTGGTTTTTCCCGTTCCTCCCTTGCCGCTGGCAGTGGCAAGAATCATGAGGCGTCTCCCCGGACCATGGCTTTGCCGCATTTAGGACAGGTCATCTCATTGCACGGCACCCCTTGGCGATGAGGCACCTTTTCTCCGCACGCGGGGCACACGCAAAAAGCGGGCGCTCCCTGAGAACCCCGGCCCGGGCCCGCACCTTGCCCCGGGCTTCCCCGTCCCCGGCCGCCCTTGCCCTGGCCCCGTCCTTGCCCTTGACCCCCGCCCCCTCCCATACCTCTGCCTCTTCCCGGCGCCATGATACATTCTCCTTTCGGTTTTAGAGGATCTCGGCACGATCGGTACCGTTTCGGGCCCGTGCATCCCGGAAGCCAAAAGTCGGGTTCGTGCAGTCGCCCGCTGCGGTACGCCTGAAGAACGCCGCGCACGTCCCCGGCGATCCCATAGATGACCCGAAGGCCCAATCCCTCGGCGTAAAGAAGCAGCTCGCGGCTCAAAGCGCCACAGATCAGAACGTTCACCTTGTAGGCTTTGAGTCGCTCGAGCCGTTCAAAGGGCGTCGAAGCGGAAACATCCAAGACAGTGCCCTGGTTGTCTCTGTGCCTCGCAGTCGGAACGAGAAGAATCTGTGTACACCAATCCAAAACCGGGGCCACACGGCCCTTTGAAACGGCCACCGCCACCATGGGAGGACTCCTTGTGCGCATCGTCCTCCAAGGAACTAACAAGATTCGTGCCCGCAGGCGCCATCGCGGACGCTCACGGGAGAGATGGCCCACAAGGCGAAGGAAAAAAGAGTGAAACAAGGTGCTGCGGAACGTAAAGCTGGAAAAAGGGTGCATATCGTTGCCTCATGACGCCGACGAGGGAACGATATGCCCCCTGAAGAACGAAGAGGGGGTTTATTTGTCGGACTTGAAGCTTTCTGTGAACACCTGAGGGTTGATGTTGCCGGATCCGGGACCGCCGCATTCAGGGATGTAGCATGTCACGTCGAGGAATTCGCATTTTTCCTTACAGGACGGGCAGGTTTCCGGGGGACTCACGGCATCCAGGGTATGACCGCACTTGTTGCATTTCCACATAGTCATGGGGCTCCTCCTTGATGAAAGAGAATCATCGATGGGTCACAACTTCATCCCGGCCTGCGGAAAGGCCGACGTTTGTTTGCCCCATAACACACTTCTTCCAAGAAACCTAGGGGCCGGAACGAGACTGTGTCTCATCGCGCTCTTTCCCCGCATTTTGCCCATTTTCTTGGGTCCCTGCGAGGAATTGCCGCACGTGTTCCGGCAGAGCCCCCCCCTTCTTTTCCAGACTCGGCCTCACATGGTCCCGGGCGAGGCTTTCCACGTCCTTGACACGCAGGTTCAGCACGCGCAGCCATTCGTCGCTGAAAGGTCTCCAGAGGTCTTCTTTGGAGGCGCCTTGGATGGCATCGGCGCACAGGTGAGAGACGTAGAGCATGGCCACGAGGGATCGCGCCTCGCCGGGAATTTGATCCGGCGGGCTGAAGACGGGATAGTCCTGCATTTCCACAGCGCGGCACACGTTTTCGGGAATGTTCCATTCCTCAAGCAGCAAAGACCCCAGCTTAGCGGAATCGAGCATGTCGATGAGTACGGCGAGTTTCGCGTTTTGTTTTTTCATGAGAAGCAGAACGCTTTTGCCGATATCGTGCAGCAGGGCGATGGTGCTCATCATGGAGGCCTGTTGGCGGTGGGTGATTTGGGCGATTTCGTAGGCCACGTGGGAAATCACCACGGAGTGGTTATGCAAGGCTCGAAAGGGTGGGGTGTTGGGCATGGTTCGACGCAGCCCGTCGGCGATCACCAATTGGTACACTTGATTAAAACCTAGCAGGATCACGGCGTGCTGAAAGTCGGAGATCTTTTTTTGCCAGTTGTAGTAGGCGGAATTGACTCGTTTGAGGACGGCGCTCACGAGGGACGGGTCGTTTTTGGCCAAGGCCGCCACGTCTTTGGCCGACGTGTTGGCATCGAGTAGCATCTGGGCGAGACGACTCGCATACATGGGGAGCTGAGGGACTTTCTTGATCATCCCCACGATCATTTCCGATTGGGTGTAGTCCTGGGTGCGTTCCACGATGCTGCGTCGAGCGAACCGGGTCATGAAATCACACGAGGCTGCCAAGTTGTGCTGTCGAGTGAGGCTTTCCTGAAGACGCCTCTGAAAGGTGCCGGCGAGCTTTTTGGTCAGGAAGGCGCCCAAGGGAGGGTCCAGGGAATCCAGCAGGTTTTCGGGAAAGGAGAGAACCGTGGAGGGCTCCGCCGCCACGGCGGCGCTCCACGCGCCCGTTTCGGAGAAAAAGGGGCTTTCGCAAATCACATCGCCTGGGCCTAGGACAGCCGTTTGCCGTGCCGAGGTGCCCGCCCGTTTGACGAGCCGTATCGATCCCTTGAGGACCAGGTGGATCGTGTGATCCTGTTCCCCTTGCCGAAACAAGACATCCCCCTGGGAGAGGTTCTTGAGCGCCCCGGCGTTATACAGCCCGATGACGATCTTTTCATCCACGCCGGCAAAGGTTTTCAAACCTTCGTGATGGAATGCGGTCTTGACAGGTCCTCGCATGGGCCTCTCCGTGTTGTGTGGGTTGATCGCGCACCTCTTCGCATAAGAAATTCGGTCGATGCTTTGAAAAAGGTTAAGGAAAATTGACAAGACCCTGGCTTTGAGGCTACTGTCCGGCTCGTTTGACTGCAAGTGCAGAAAGGGGATAAAGGGCATATCGAGGAAAGGTTTGGGGCGCATGCGAAAGAAAATTGCGGTTCTTGCGGGGGACGGCATTGGCCCGGAAGTGATGGCGGAAGCCGTCAAAGTCCTGAAAGTGGTGGGAAAGAAGTTCGATTTGGGCATGGAATTCGTGGAGGCCGACGTGGGCGGCTGTGCCATCGACCGGCACGGCCATGCCTTGCCGCCGCACACTTTGGAACTTTGCCGAAAAAGCGATGCCGTCTTGTTCGGCTCCGTAGGCGGTCCCAAATGGGAAAGCCTTCCCCCGGAGCAGCAGCCTGAAAGGGCCGCCCTGCTGCCGCTTCGAAAAATCTTCGATCTCTTCTGCAACCTCCGTCCCGCCAGGGTGTATCCGGCGCTGGCGTCGGCAAGTCCTCTAAGACCGGACATCGTGGGTGACGGCTTCGATATCCTGTGCATCCGCGAACTGGCCGGCGGAATCTATTTTGGTCAGCCGAAAGGAAGAGAAGGATTCGGCCCCGAAGAGCGGGCATTCGACACCATGGTCTATCATCGGTGGGAAATCCAGAGGATCGCTCGCAAGGCCTTTGAAATCGCCCGTGGGCGGCGCAAAAAGGTCACTTCCATCGACAAGGCCAACGTCCTGACCACCATGGTGCTGTGGCGTGAAGTGGTCATGGAAACGGCCCGAGAATTCCCCGACGTGACGCTCAACCACATGTACGTGGACAACGCCGCCATGCAGCTCATGCGCGATCCCCACCAATTCGACGTGCTCCTGTGCGGCAACATGTTCGGCGATATTCTTTCCGACCAATGCGCCATGCTGACCGGTTCCTTGGGTCTCCTCCCTTCGGCCAGTCTGGGGGCGTCGGATTTCGGGCTGTATGAGCCGGCCGGAGGGTCCGCTCCGGACATCGCCGGCAAAGGCATCGCCAACCCCATCGCCCAAATCCTCTCGGCAGCCCTTATGGTTCGTCATAGCTTCCATCGGGAAGACGCCGCATCGGCCATCGAAAGGGCCGTGGATGAGACCATTGCCGCAGGCGTCCGCACGGCGGATATCGCCCGGGGTTCGGAAACTCCTGTGAGCACGGCCGCCATGGGAGACGCCATCGCCGCCCGGATTCGTCCGTGATGGAAACGAACCTTCTCCCTTGCTAGGCGTGGTTGCGCAGCTTGAGTTCCACCGGGTGGGGGTTGAGGTACACTTGCCGCTTGAGATACGGTTGATCGTATTTGCGCACGTAGTGGTTGATCAATGTGATCGGGACGATCAAAGGATAAACCCCACGGTGATAGGCTTCGATGATTTCCCGAAGTTCCTCTTTTTCAGATGGTGAGAGTTCCTTTTTGAAATACCCCATGAGGTGAAAAAGGACGTTGGTGTTTTTCTTGACGGTGGCTTTGAGTTTCATGGCCTCCGTCATGAGGTCTTCGTAGCGGCGGTAGAGCGTATCGAGGGGAAGGGATTTGCCTTCCGCCACGAGTTTGCCCATTTCCCGGTGATGCTTGGGGCTGTGGGCCATGTAGAGGAGTTTATGGTCGGTGTGGAATTGGACGAGCCGGCCTAAGTCCTTGCCGCCCCGGACGTGATCGTCCCATCGTTTGCGCTGAAAGATCCGTTCAACGAAATTCTCCCGCAGCACCTCATCGTTGAGCCGGCCCTCTTCTTCCACGGGCAGATGCGGGAAGGCCTTCATAAAAAGCCCGGCAAAGATGCCGACGCCCTTCTTGTGCGGCATGCCTTTGGCGTCGAAGATCTTGACCCGTTCCATCCCGCTGCTGGGGGAATTGCTCTTGAAGATGAAGCCGCAGAGGTTCTCCTGTTCCAGTTCTTTGAGACGTTTCTCGGCCCATCGAAGCATCTGTTCGGTCATGTCCCGACGGGTTCGGGTCGTGATGAGCCTGGGGTTTTCGGGGTCGCCTTCCAAGTGCATGGACTCTCGGGGGATTCCCATGCCGCATTCCACTTCCGGGCAGACCGGGACGTAGTCCACGTAACGTCCCAAAACGTCGGTGACATAGCGGTCCAGTTTGTGACCGCCGTCATAGCGCACGGGCTGCCCCAAAAGACACGCGCTGACTCCCAACCGAATTTTCTCCATATCGTCTCTTTCTTTTCGGGTCGTGGACGTTGCCGTTCTTGCCCTGGAAACACAGCAATTTGGCTTTCGAGATGGCTACCGAAGGGCCAGCGTCATTTCGTTCCCGGGCCTGGGCGGCGTTTGGCCCAAACAGTGTGCCCGTGCGAAAGAGGGGCCTGGGCTCGAGGACGACCCGTCAGGCAGTGTACAGCCTGCTATGGGGTTGTGGACAAGGACAGGTCGCCTTCCTGGGCGAAAGTCCCCCCAAGTTGCCCCAAGCCGACCAAGACCAGGGCCAAGGTGACCTCCTTTTCTTGAGCCTCTTCGCGATAGCTCACCCGAATCCCCCAGCAACCGTGCCGGTATTGGACCCCATAGGTCTGCTTGAACGTCTCCTGTTTGTCGAAAGAATAATCGTAGAGTGCGTAAACACTGAGCCGTGGGATCACCTGGACGCCTGCACTGCTGATGATTTCGTCCACGGCGGAGTCCGTTCGATAACGGTAGGTGACTTGCGCCCAGTCCCCTCGAGGGGAGTTGAGCCACACGGAGACGTCGTGACGGCTGGCGCGTGTTTGCGAAGGGGAGTACGTGGCGTCGTAGGACAGGGTGAGGTATTGTTCCGGGGTGATGTCCACGGCCAACTGGACGTCGGAAAAGCGCTTTCCCGGCTGAGTTTCGATGGGAGGCTTTTCAATCTCATCGTCCAAGAGATACGCCTGGTGGACCCCGACTCGGGCCCATTCCCGATAGGCCGTCCAAGGTTCCTTCGTGCTCGTGAGAGACGTTTTCTTTGTGGTGAAGAAGCTGGAAAAGCCGTAAACGACGGTATTCTGGCGTCCGATGCGGTCCAAAGGGTCGAAAAAGGGCAGATCGTCTTGATCGATATCGGGAATGTAGGTGTAAAACACGTCCGGACGAATGACGTGTTGCACGGCCAAGGTTTCGGAAGGGTGATAGACGCGCTCCAGCCGCGTCGAGGCGCTGAGGCGGGCTTCGGGGACCCATCGCCAATCGGGGGTCGAATCCTCTTTGCCGTTCCGGTCCGCCTGGTAAAGGGTGGATCGCAACCCGAAGGAAGGTTCCACAGTGAGGTACGGTAACCATTGGAAGGGGGAGGCCAGGACGGGGGAGATGTCCGTGCGAACGCCCGTGTCGCCTTGAGCGCGCCAATAGTGGACCACGGAGGAGTCCACAGTGTAGTACGCGGGCCAGGAGCCCAAAAGGGAGGGTGTTACGGCGGCGCGCAGATAAGGCAGTTGCTGCAGCGTGGTTTCATCGAGTTTGCGGTCCAGTTGATCCCAGTAGCGCACATCCATACTGGCCACCGCCGATTCCCAGCGGCGCAACAGGTAAAGGCTCGATTCACGGCTTAAGACCGTCTCGTCATTGAGAATTTCTCGTTGACTCACGCGGCGGAAAGCCCGGTTGGTGGCCGTTTGGGAGACGGACCCGGACTTGAATTCTTTCAGGAAATTTCGGTCGCTCACGAGGTCCAGATCCACAAACATTTCCATTTCGTAAGGCAGGTCCGCGGTGTGGCGGGCGCGCACCCAATAGCGATTCGTTTCCTGAAACGGGTATCCCTTGTCGGCGAGATGCTCGCGGTCCGCTTGGTCTTCCAGGAAGTTCAAGAGCCACGCGCCTTCGCCGAGCCGATCGTGGGCGATGCGGTATTCGGCGCCGAGCATGGCGCCGCGTTTTTCCATGGCGTTTACGGAAAAAGTCCAGTCCATGTCCCGGCGCCAGGCCCAGTAAAAAGGGACCTCCACATAGGGCCCGTGGAGCGTGCTGGATCCGAAGGTGGGCATGAGGAAGCCCGTTTGTCGTTCCCGATTGACGGGAAAAACGGCAAAGGGCGTATAGAAGACAGGGATTCTGCCCAACCGGAGCACGCCGTGCTTGGCCCAGCCCAGCCCGTCCACCGTGACGTCCATGTCCCCGAAGGAGACGGACCAGTCCGGGGACGACGGATCACAGGTGGTCAAGGTGCCGCGGGACACGTGATAGCGGTCGGGACCGCGTTTCGTGATGCTTTTTCCCGAAACATAGAAGCCGTTGTCCGAAAAGTATACCGTGCCGCCGTCCACCCACCCCGTTTCCGTGTCCAGGTGCCAGATGACCTTGTCTCCGGTCAGCCAGTCCGATCCATACTGAATACGAACCGACCCGGCCAGTTGGGCCTCCTGGCGGTTGAGGTCCACCTGGGCCCAGTCGGCGCGGATGGATTTGTTTTCAGAAACGATGCGCACGTCCCCTTCTGCTTGGTAGATGCGGTTGAGGGCGTCATAGCGCAGGATTTGGGCTTCGATGGACCACGGGGTGTCGCCCTGGGAAAAAAAGTTTTTGGTTTCCAAGGGATCCCTCGGCGCGGCATACGCTTTCGGACATAAAGGGCGCGAGAGGAGCGCCGCCAGCCCGAGGGCGGCAACCCAAAACCAAAAGGAAAGGCGACGTCGGCGCATGGTCTTTAGGCCAACAGGCGGTCATGCACTTGAGACGGTTCTCCGTAAAGTTCCTTGACTTCACCGGCGAAGTAAAGGGACCCTGTGATGCAAATGGCATCGTCGGGGGACGCTAGGGATTTGGCTTGGGCGATGGCGTCTCCCGGTTTGGGGATGACGTAAATCTTCTTGATGAGCGGACTGGCCAGGCGCCGCAGGTTTTCTGGATCGGCAGCGCGCCCGTAGCGCGGCCGCGTGAAGATGGCCGTTTCCGCCAAAGGCAGAAGACGGCGGAAGATGCCGCGGATATCCTTATCGCCCATGATGCCCATGACGAGGTGGAGACGACGGTAGGGGAACAGGCTCATGAGGGCCGTGCGAAGGGATTCGGCGCCGTGAGGGTTATGAGCCCCGTCCAGCACAACCAAAGGGTTGGTCTCCAGGATTTCCAGCCGCCCCGGCCATCGCACGCTCAGGAGTCCCGCCTCGACGGCCTTGCCATCCAATGGGATGGCGCCGTGTGATTCGAGAATCTCTAGGGCGGCCAAGGCCATGGACGCGTTGATGTACTGATGCTCCCCAAGAAGCCCCAGGGAAAGGTCCGACCAGCTGTGTGAAAGGCCATGGTAATGGAATCGTTGCGGGCCGTTTCGCCGTGAACGGAAATGAATGCCGTAGCGGAAAAGGGGGGCTCGTTTTTTCAGACAGGTGGTTTTCAGGGTGCTTTGGACGACGGGCTGTCGGACGGCAGTCACCACCGGCGTGGCCTCTTTGACGATTCCCGCCTTTTCCCGGGCGATGGCGGAAAGGGTGGCCCCCAAAAACTCTTGATGGTCCATGGCCACGTTGGTGATCACGGCCACATCCGGATGGATGACGTTGGTGGCGTCCAGACGCCCGCCCATGCCCGTTTCGATCACGGCCCAATCCACCCCTTCTTGGGCGAAATAATGGAACGCCATGGCCGTGACCGCCTCAAAAAACGTCGGCCACTCGTCCCCGGAGACCACCTCCATGACGTCTTGAAAAACCTTGAAAATTTTGTCGGTCGGCGCTTCCTGGTCGTTGATGCGGAACCGTTCCGTAAAACGCACTAGATGGGGAGAAGTGTAAAGGCCGACGCGGAAACCGTGGTTTGTCAAGATGGAGGAGAGCATGGCCGCCGTGGAACCCTTGCCGTTGGTTCCCGCGATATGGATCGAGCGAAATCGACAATGCGGGTTGCCCAGCCGTTCCAGAAGGTTTTCCGTCCGGTTCAGCCCGAACTTGATCCCCACCTTTTGCAAACGGCACAAAAAATTAACGGCGGCATCATAGTCAGGGACGGCGCTCATCACTCTCCCGGGACCCAGCGTCCTCCAAAGGCCTAGCGTTTCTACGCACTCCCGACTTCCCACTCCCCAATTTCCCGACTTCCCGATTTACGACTTCCCGATTTACGACTTCCCGACTTCACGATTTACGACTTCACGACTTCACGATTTCACGATTTACGATTTCACGATTTACGATTTCACGATTTACGATTTCACGACTTACGACTTCACGACTTCACGAACAATGACCTTCCTAGCATAGTTCGCCCGTGGATGAAAGATGGGAAAAGAGGCAGACCGGCGAGGCACGGCCGACCCCATGAAGACCGTGCGCCCTCGGACGATGCCCGGGAACCGATGGCTTGGGGCGAATCGATGGGTCCGTCCTTCAAAGACTTTCCCCCTCAGCGCCTCGCCGTACGTGATCCCGCCAGATTCCTCAGCTGGGTCGTGGCGTGTAAAGGACCGCCACGGCCCGGGCCGGCTTGTTGCCGTAGCATCGAAAACTGTGACTCACGTCCGAATCGAAGTAAATGCTGTCTCCCGCCCGCAAAATTTCCACGCGATCCACGGTTCGGAATTCCACCTCCCCCTCCAGGATGAATAGGAATTCCTCCCCTTCGTGACTTTGGAAAACCATCTGGTCTGCGTCCTGCAAAGGAAATTCGACCAAGAACGGCTCCATGTGCTTGTAGCGCTTTCGAAATTCCAAGGATTCATAAATGTAGTTCGTTTCCCCTTTGCTCTGGTGCGGGCGCCTTTCCAAACGGGAGCGCTCCTCGGGCCGCGTGATGGAGATCTTTTCGTCGGTTTCCTGTTCTTGGAAGAAGTGCGCCAGGGTGACGTTCAAAGCCCGTGCGAGTTTCATGAGGGTGGCGATGGGGGGAACGACGTGGTCGTTTTCGATTTGCGACAAGAAAGGCTTGGACAATCCCGTCTTTTGAGCCAGATCCTGCAGCGTGTACTTGTGCTGCTGACGCAGCTCCCGCACTTTGTGCCCGATTTTCAGCGCCTTCACAGCCAGGTGGATGTCGTCTTGACCTGCCATCGTGCCTCCTTTGTCCCTGATGCCTGTGCCATGCGGTCGCGGCCCGACGAGAATGCATGCCCTGGGGAGAGTGGGTGGAGGAGGAGACAACCTCGGGAAGATGGGCCCCCTGTCGTGTTGGAAGCCCATCCTAGCGGAAACATGATTTGATGGGAACAAAATTCTTCTGAGCGCCTCTATGACGGAGACGCCCGGAAGGCGGGATCGTTCAAATGGGGGGCGCGATGGTCACGAGGACGCGCATGGAGGACCGGGCGCGGAGGCCGTGGGGTTCGGCGATGTCGCAGATGACTATGTCGCCTGGAGCGACGGGGATCGTCTGTTCTTCGCCTGCAAGGTATTCTCCTTCGCCTTCGAGGATGAGCAGGCTGACTTGGCCTTCCACGTCGTGGGCATGGAGCGGCAGGCTTTGGCCGGGCAGAAAGTTGAAGTTGAGAATCTTGAAGTAAGGGGAATCGTGGACAAGGAACCGTTTCATGCCCTTTTCAGAAAAATCGTTGGCCTGGAAGAGATGGATTTGTTTCATGGGCGCACTCCTTGTGGCGCCTGAAGGCCTTTCGGCGTTTCGGCGGCCACGGTTCGCGTTTCCAAAATATCCCCACGGATGCCGATGACAACTTCCTCCAAGGGAATCTTTATGCCGGCCTTTTCCATGGCTTTACGCACCACGCCCAAAAGGGCCGAACAACAGGGGACTTCCATGGACAGCACCGTGACGGAACGAATGGGGTTGCGGGTGAAGATTTCGGCGAACCGATCCACGTATTCGGTTAGGTTATCGAATTTGGGGCAGCCGATCATGATGACGCGGCCGCTCAGGAAGCGGCCGTGAAAGTCGGGCACGGCCACTGCCGCGCAGTCCGCGGCGACTAAAAGGTCTGCGTCGCGAAGAAAAGGGGCGTTGGGAGGAATCAGGCGGATTTGCACGGGCCAATGGCCCAGGGCGGAAACAGGGGTGCGTGATGTCGAAGGCGGTGTGTGCGCCTTTTCCAGCACGCGAATCTGCTGCGACGGACACCGGGAGGCAGCCTCAAGGACTGGAGCCTCGGCGGCGTGCCATCCCTGCGTGCTTTCCAAGTGGCGCTCGACGGCTTCGGGGTCGAAATCCTCGGCTTCCCGTTCGATAAGCTTTAGAGCGCCTTGGGGGCATTCGCCGAGGCAGGCGCCGAGGCCATCGCAGTAGGTTTCGGAAACCAATGTGGCCTTGCCATTGATGATTTCGATAGCGCCTTCGGCGCACGCGATGACGCACTGGCCGCAGCCGTCGCAGCGTTCCTGATCGATTTCAATGACTTTGCGAAGAACCTTCATCGTGTGTGCTCCTTAGGGATCCGACGGACCCTCAGCGTCCGTCTCGGTTAGAATCTTTCGCCGCCAATCAGCCGTTCGGCCATGGATCGCGCCGCTTCGGTGGCAAAAGGACTTTTGGTGGTATTTCGGAGCTCCTGAACCCGTTCGGGATGTTTGGCCAGGGCTTCTTCCAGGTCCGCCAAAGTATGGGCATCCCGGACACACTGCTCGTTAAGCCCGCCCTGAGGATTTTCCTCGGTCATGGCGGCGATGATGGCGCAGACCTCGTCCACGAGATCTTGGCGCGCTCCCAGCCGGTAAAGGATTGCCCGAGCCGTTTCGGAAGCCTCCGCGGCTTCGGCCGAAGCCCCGGTCTCGTGAAGCAGCGCCGCAATCAAAACCACTGCGGGATCCGCGCCGACGGGCACGGCCAATTTTTCGGCGAATCGGGCCACCCTCCCGGCATGGGCGATCCGTTTGAAATCGCGCCCGAAGTGTTTTTTCATTTCTACGGCGACGCGGTCCTTGAGCAAGTTTTCCCTCTGGGCCAGAAGTTCCGGCGGCAGATCCCCAAGGCACTGTTCGGCGAACTTACAGTAGGCCGCACAGCCGAAATCCATTTGCGGGTTCACGAACTTATGACCGCAGTGAGCGCATTTCCGGCTCGTTTCATCTTTGAAGAATTCTACCGGTCGGCCGCACTGGGGACATTTCGCTTCAAAAATGGCCCCGGGTTTCCAGAACCGGCTGTCTTGTCCAGGGCATCGCATGGTGTGTGCTCCTCTTTTTGCAGCACGAAATCGTATGTGTCTTGGCATCATTAAGATAACGATGCCGGCCTTCGACCGCCTTGATCTAAGTCAAAGAGATTGTATTTTCTCGCTTACCCCGGCACAGCCGCATCTCCCTCAGCCCCTCTTGCCAATTTGACGAGATGCGTTAAATAAGAGGTGCTTTTTGAGAGAAGTCGTTATAAGTTTTGAAAAAATACCTGAGGGCCCGCCCTTGAACCTTCGTCATCGCCTTCGAGAATTTTTGGATCTCGTTTATGATCGCTATCATCGCCGGGAGATGGTGCCACCGGATCCGCTGCAGTGCGTCTATCCCTATGAGGACCCTTCGGAAAGGGAGGTGGTGGCCTTGCTGGCGGCGGCCCTTGCGGTGGGAAGAGCACAAAGCATCGTCCACACGGTGAGCGCCGTTCTCTCTCGGATGGGGCCGAAGCCAGCGTCATTCTTAAAGCACGCAGACACCGAGGACATGAACCGGCTGTGCCGGGGATTCCGATATCGATTTTTCGGGGAAGGAGATCTTCGGGCTTTTCTTCAGGGCATGGCAGCGACCCTTCGCCTTTACGGTTCTTTGGAATCGGCCATGGCGCGATGCCTAACCGAGACCCAAGGCGATCTGCTCCGTGCCCTGGATCTTTTCTCAGGGATGCTCGCCCGTGGTGCCTCGGGAGATGCGCCCCCGAAAAACCGATTGGTCGCCTCACCCTCGAGCGGCAGCGCCTGCAAACGCTGGCACCTCTTCCTTCGGTGGATGGTGCGCTGCGACGCCGTGGATCCCGGCGGGTGGTCGTGTCTTAGACCGCGGGATCTCATCGTTCCCGTGGATACACATATGTTCGCCGTCGCCCGAACATGCGACCTGACCCGGCGTCGACAGTGCGACCTCAAGACCGCTTTGGAGATCACGGAGGGGTTTCGAAAGGTGAGTCCCGAGGATCCCGTCCGGTACGATTTCTCATTGACACGAATGGCCATGAAAGGAAGAGACTTTTTGGATGTGTGGCGGCAATGTCCATAAAGTCAAGAAAGGAGAGGAGTCATGAGGTGTAAGGCATTGAGCGTGGCGATGGTGCTGGCGGGTCTTTGCGCGGCTTTTTCCGCGCACGCGGTGACTCCCCACGAAATTTTTCAAGCCAGTACTCTCAACCAGATCCTCCAGCGCGGAACCCTCATCGTGGGCATGGAAGTAGAATATTACCCTTTTGAATACGCCGACCCCAAAGGCAACCCCATGGGTTTCGACGTGGATCTGGCGAAACTCATCGCCCAGGAACTGGGGGTGCAGATCGAAATCAAAGACATTGAATGGACGGGACTGATCCCGGCGCTCCAGAGCGGTAAAGTGGACATGGTCATTTCCGGCATGACCCGGACTTTGGCCCGGGCCAAGACGGTAAGCTTTACCGAGCCGTATTTTGTCACCGGCCTTTGTGCACTTTTGAGCGTCAAGAAAGCGGCCGACATTCAGAGCGTAGATCAATTGAACGCGCCGGAGCGGGTCCTTGCCGTCAAGACAGGGACCACAGGAGACCTTGTGGCCACGAAAAGGTTTCCCAAAGCGACCATCAATCGGTTCAAGGATGAGACGGCCTGCGTGCGCGAGGTGGTCACCGGCCGGGCCGACGCTTTCTTCTATGACCAAATTTCCATCGCCAAGCACCATGAACAAAACAAGGAGACAACACGGGCGCTCTTGAAACCCTTTACCTACGAGCCTTTCGCCATGGCCATACGCAAGGGGGATGCCGATTTTCTCAATTGGCTGAACATCTTCTTGGACACCATCAAGGGTGACGGCCGCTACGACGAGCTCTATCAAAAACATCTGGGAGAAATCATCAAGCAATGACGTATCGGCTTTTCGTACGCAGCCTTATCGGGGCCATGGTCGTCGCGACCTTGGCCCTTTTGTTAGCCACCTTGGAATACCCATGGAACTGGTGGGTGCCATGGCAATATCGCAGCCTGTTTCTGAAAGGCTTTGTGTTCACCGTGCTCATTTCTTTGGGAGCCATCGCTTTGGGGTTTCTCATCGGCGTGACGGGGGGCTTGGCTCGGGTGTCCAAAAACGACATCGTCCGCGCCTTGGCCTCCTACTATGTGGAACTCTTCCGCGGCACCCCCTTGCTGGTGCAAATCTACATCTTTTACTTTTGCCTTGCCGCGGTGCTCCGTTACGACAACCCTGTGGTCATCGGCATGATCACCCTGGCGTTCTTTTCCGGGGCGTATATCACCGAGATGGTGCGGGCAGGCATTGAATCCGTCGATCCCGGCCAGATTGAAGCCGCCAAATCGACGGGACTCAATGAGCGCCAGACCATGCGTTATGTGGTTTTTCCACAGGCTTTCCGTCGCATCATCCCACCCGTGACGGGGCAGTTTGTCTCCTTGATCAAAGATTCCTCGCTCCTCTCGGTCATTTCTGTGCGGGAATTGACCAAGGCCTCCGAAGTCATCAACGCGACGACCTACAAGACTTTTGAGGCCTATTTGCCGCTGGCGCTGTTTTATTTGGCCCTGACCTATCCTTTGTCCTACCTCACCCGACGGCTCGAACACCGTCTCGCCAACGGGAAGAAATGAAATTTCAAACCTCTTCCCTTGCACTGTACTCGATCTTGGAAGGACCATTGCGACGGATTGGAACTTGTGTTGGCCGGATTTAACGTTTATGTTAAACGATGGTTAGTGCGGAAAAATGTGGATTTTCGGGCTGAAATGAAAAGGAGATGAGACATGTCCGAAAAGCTGGTCAAACTGTATGCTCTGAGCACCTGTATTCATTGTCGCCATACGAAGGATTTCCTTAACGAGTGTGGAATCAAGTACGACTGCGTTGATGTGGATACACTGCAAGGAGAGGAACGCCAGGCCATGATCGACGAGGTCAAACGCTACAATCCTAATTGTACCTTCCCGACCATCCTGATCGGCGAGAAGGTTATCGTGGGCTTTCGAAAGGACGAAATTGAGGAGGCGTTGAAGTCATGACGGCCGCCGAGCTCTTCGAGAAATTGCGCCCGATTCAGGAGGCAAAGGGATATTTCTTTAATCAAGACCGTGAAGGGATCACCCTCCCGCTTCTGGAAAGTCTTCTCATCAACAAAGAGCGCTACGGATACATGGTATGCCCATGCCGTCTGGCTTCCGGGGATCGGGAAAAGGATAAAGATATCATCTGCCCTTGCATCTATCGTGAGCCGGATGTGGCCGAATACGGCAGCTGTTACTGCGGCTTATACGTCTCCCGTGACTGGAACGAAGGCAGGATCCCGCACGTGCCCGTCCCCGAAAGGCGCCCGCCGGAAAAAATGTTCCTTTAAGGGGGTTTTTCGGCGCAAAGACCCGCAGGAGGGCGAGAGTCCGTGAAGATCGGGGCGCTGTCTTTGCCGACTCCCTATATCTTGGCGCCGATGGCGGATTTGACCCATGCCCCCTTTCGGGATTTGGTCGCCGAATGGGGCGGATGCGGGCTCTATTATACGGAAATGCTCAACGCCCGGATCGTTGCCTCTTCTGATCCGGCTCGAGACAGCTACTGCGCTGTCGGAACGAAGGACACGCCCCGTGCGGCCCAGGTCGTGGGAGACGATCCGGCCGTGGTGGCGAAAGCTTTTGAGAAACTGCAGGGTCTCGGCCGATTTGATCTGTTCGATTTCAACCTGGGCTGTTCCCGGGGCGGTCCCGCGCGATACGGATGGGGTGCGGCCCTTTTGAACTGGCCGGACCGGGTCCGTGAGATTCTCAGGCAAGCGCGAAGCGTCCTTCGAGCCCCCCTGGTGGTCAAGATGCGGATCCCCGAGGGGGAGGGTAACGGGCTGGAATTGTGGGCGGAGCGTTTGGCGCAGTGGGGTGTGGACGCCGTGGTGCTCCACGCCCGATCTCGTCGGGATCTTTTCAAGAGACCGGCCCGTTGGGAGGCGATCAAAAGGTTTAAAAGCGTGTTTTCCAAGCCCGTCGTGGGAAACGGGGACGTGTTTTCACCCGAGGATGCCCTGAACATGATGGACGGGACGGGCTGCGATGCCGTCATGATCGGCCGCGCGGCCCTCATGCGTCCATGGATCTTTGCGGATCTTTCCCATTACGCGCAAGGAGGGGGTGTTCCCGAGCCGCCCGATGCGGGGGCTGTGGTGGCCCGGTATGCAGAGCTTGTGGCGACCCGGTTCGACGAACACGAGGCCGTGCGGCGTCTGCGGCTTTTCGCTTTTTGGATATGCCAAAATTTTTCCTATGGGGCCCACTATTTCCACACGGCCTGTCGAGCGCCGGACCTCTGGGCCATGGTGGAAACCCTCCGAGGCTTTTTGTCTCGCGAGAGGGTTCCCGATTATCCGGTGCGGCCGTTCTTGATGTGACCCCAAGGGCGAGGCGAAAGGCTCATGAAAGAAAGCGGGAAAGCACCGGGAACCGGCATGGGGGAGGGGCCTGCCGTCCGTGGGGTGAACTATTGGGCCCGCGTCGTGGGCCGAGAAGAGCTTCCCGTGTTGCGCCCGACGGTCATGACCATCGCCCGCATTTTTTCCCAAGCGGGCGCGCCCTCTTCAGCCATGGCGGATGCGGTTGCCCGGGATCCTTTCATGACCGCTCGGTTGCTTCGGATGGCCAATAGCGCCTATTACAATCCGGGCCTGAAAAAAGTGAGCGCCATTCCGCGGGCCGTGGTGGTTGTGGGGTTCGACGCCGTGCGGCATTTGTGCGTGTCTGCGCGTTTTGTCGAAGAGACTTACGGGGGGGAAAGGCTTCAGGAAATCCTGCGCCGCGTGGTTTCGAGCTATCAGCAGGCTCTCCTCGCCCAGTGGCTGGGGGAGACGTTGCGCGACCCGGCGCCTGAAGATCTGTATGCGGCGGGATTGCTCCTGGACGTGGGACTCCTCGCTCTCCTGTGTGTCGTCCCGCCCGAGACGGTAAGCGCGTTCAGGGAAAAATCCGCCTTATGCGCCCTCCACGAAATGCCCTCGGCGGAAAAGGAAGTGTTCGGGATCGAATCCCGCCGGCTCACCGCCCGGTTGGCCGAAGAGTGGACCTTGGGGGAAACGGTGAAGCGGGCTGCCCAGGAGCGGGAAGACCCCGATCTCCGCATCCAATGTGTGCGCATGGGGGCCGCCCTCACCGCCGCCTCGGTAAGAGGGCGGGAAACGGAAGAACGGGCTGCGGCGCTTGAGGTCGCTTCAGAGCGGTTGAAAATTTCCGAGTCCGTCCTGCTTCGACTCCTGGAGACCGCCGAGAAACGAGCCCGAGATTTTTCTCTGGAGCTTCCTTTGGCGCCGGAGTCTCTGCTGGAAACGAAGGAAAGGCCGGCAGAGTCGGAATTCCAATCGGTGAAGGGGGAAGATACGGTTGCGCCGCACATCAGCGAGCCTTCGGCTTCGAAAGACGAGCCTTCCCGCTCGGCCGATGCCGCTCGGCAACTGGAACTTCTGGACGATATCTGCGCCTACCTCCTGGATGAAAAGCGCGGTCATATCCATGGATTGCTGGAACGATCGGCACTTGCCCTCATGGATGGGGCGGGACTGGATCAGGTGATATTCCTGAGGCTCACGCCTGACGGGAGATTCCTTGAGGTCAAGGAACTTTACGGCGCTTTTGACGGCCGATTGCGAGGGCTCTTGATCCCCGTAAGCTCCTACGCCAATGCCTTCGCCCATGTGCTCAGCGGTCCCCCGTGGCTGTGGGTTCACGAAAAGAGCCCACCCTCTGTAAAAGTCCTCGTGACGCCGGAAGTGTTGCAGTTTTTTCCCTCTCGGGAATTTTTCGTCGGCCGAGTAGGCCTACCGCCGAAGGCCGTAGGGGTTCTTGCCGGTGATCGCCGATCCGGCGGGGAGCCTCTGGATGAGGAGGCGTTTTGTGCCTTTCGGCGCTTGTGCGCTCTTGCGTCCCTGGGGACGGCTCTACTTCGCCCTTAGGCAGAGCCCTCCCCGGTATGTTGCCTCATGGAGCACAAAAACAGCTCGGCCGAAGCCGAGCTGTTTTTGGCGAATCGCTTATGGCGTTTGCTTAGTGAGTTGTCTCGCTTTCAGAGATTTCCTCCCCGGCGTCTCGGGACCATTCGGCGTGCAGCCGATCGGCCCACACATCACCACCGCCGCCTAACAGATCGGCCACATTTTCCACTTCCCAGTGGGTCATCCACAGCGGCCGACGTTCCTTTCGAAGATCTTCTATATTCAGGGTCAGCATGGCCAACCTCCTTCGCTTACTTGAGATTCATTTCTCATTTTCTCGTTGCTCCTAAATTAAGATGGATTTGCCCGCCGTCAAGGGGACTCCATCGTCCAAAAGGAAAACCGCACCGGTAAAGATTATTGACAGAATTCGGCCTCCGGTGCCAAGATACAAACAATCGAGCGGCATTCCTCTGGCTTCATCCACGGCGACTTTTCCCTCTCGCGTTCCCTGTCCCGGCTCTGCATTGGAAAGCGAAGGAGCGGCGTTGAGCTCGTCCGGCGGGGTTTCATGGCGGATTCTTGAAAAAATTTCCGACCCCCTGGGCACGACGCCGTCCACGGACCGGAGGGACTGGATGACGGCAAAGCACGTCAGCGGGTTTTTCCTCGTTGATTCGAAACTAAATGTCATTCACGTGAGCGACGAGCCTGCGCAGGCCTTTGGACTTGCCCGTGGGGCACGGATTCCGCGATGGAGTCTGGAAAAATTTTTAAAGGGCCTAGGCTGTTCCGTCACGGTTCGGGACATCGCCGCCGATCTTCGTCGCCGCGGCGGAAAACCAATGCACTGGGAGGGACATTCTTTTCCTGGAAGCGATCCTCTGCACGTTGTCCTCGAGCCGGTTCCCGTCAGGGACAAGGTGGCCTTCGTCGGCTTGATCCACGATGGAACCGTCGACACCTTGGGAACAATGTCGGCTTCTGCGAACCAAGGGGTCCTGCAGTGGGCCATGGAGCGGCTGCGGGAAGGGTTCTTCGTTGTGGAGGCCCGATCCAAGATCCTTGTCTACGCCAACGACGCATTTCATCGCAAGCGAGGGTTGCGGCCTCCTTTGGCGGTCGGCATGCCATGCTACCAGGCTGTGCGGGGTTTGAACCAGCCCTGCGCCTCCTTCGGGCGACGGTGCCCTCTGGAGGCCATGGATTGGGACAGGCGCACCGCCTATTGCCCAAACGGCGATGGGACGGGCAGGGGATCGGCTCTGGTGTGCCTTAGCCCATTGGATAACGAGGAGGAAGGGACATACGTGGCGGGCATGGAGTGGGGAAGTGTCGAAGGGACTCCTTTGGGGCCTGTCGGCGACGATGGCGACAGCGAGGGATTTGGTGGGCGAAGCCTGGATTCGGTCCCGGAAAGACAGGCCCCGTCATACCGGAGGTTGCAGGAAATTGTCGATAAAGCCTCGCAGGCGCCCTCCCTGAACATCTTGGTGGAGGTCCTGACGGAGGCCTTGCGATGCAATCTGGGGTCGTTGGACATCATCCTCCTCGTGCCGGATGCTTCGGGGAAAGGCCGGCTCCTGGTCTCCGAACAACACGGTCTGGAGAGCCGGACCCTGCAAAATCTCAAGGACCTTTTTTCCGATGGGGCCCAGGCCCGCTGGATCTTCGAGACCATGCACAGGGCGAACCAGGACGGTGATGAGGGCACCGCAGCGGGCGAGCTCAATGAAACGCTTCACCGTTGCGGCGTTCGCGAAAACATTCTCGGTTTTGGAACTCTGGGGACTCGGGAAAGGGCTTTCGGCTATTATCTGGTGCTGTCCGCCGAGTTTCAAAGTCTCGTTTCCGACGTGCGCTGTTTCATCCAAGCGCTTTTTGCCTTGATCGCCGGGCCTGTGAAACGGCTCGTCGTGGAAGAGACCGCCGTGGAGGGCGCCTCTTTTCAGGAGGCGGCTCTGTCCACTCGAGACGGCATCATTGGTCAAAGCAAAGAGATGAGGGAAGTCTATGAACTCATCGACCTGGTGGCCGCCTCCGACGCCACTGTTCTCATCACCGGCGAGAACGGTACCGGAAAGGAGCTGGTAGCCCACGCCATCCACAACCGGAGCCACCGGAAAAAGGGCCCCTTCGTGGTCGCCCATTGCTCCGCTTATTCGCCCACGTTGCTGGAAAGCGAGCTGTTCGGTCACGAAAAAGGGGCCTTCACAGGGGCCATCCGGCGGAAAATGGGGCGCATCGAAAGGGCGCAGGGCGGCACCCTGTTTCTGGACGAAATCGGGGACATTGCCCCGGCGACCCAAGTTTTGCTCCTCAGGTTTCTTCAGGATCACCGCTTTGAGCGGGTCGGCGGGGAATCCACGCTGCAGGCCGATGTGCGGGTGCTTGCCGCCACCAATCGCAACCTGCTGGCTGAAGTAGAAAACGGTCGATTCCGTGACGACCTGTACTACCGCCTGAACGTCATCTCCATTCATCTCCCCCCTCTGCGGGACCGGAAGGAAGATATCCCTCTCCTGTGCCATTACTTCCTCAACAAATACAGCAGCAAGGAAGGGAAAACCCTTGCGGGATTTTCTTCCGGTGCCCTCCAGGCCCTCATGGATTACGACTGGCCCGGCAACGTCCGTCAGTTGGAAAATGCCGTGAGTCACGCGGTCATCTTGGCTCAGGAAGAAATCATCCGACGTCAGCACCTGCCGCGCTTTCTCTTCCACGGTCAAGAGCCGGCTCCGGCCGCCTCGCTGGTGGAAAACGAAAAGCGACTCATTTTGCAAGTTCTTCGCCAAACCCAGTGGAACAAACGTGAAGCGGCGCGAAAGCTTCGAGTCAGCCGAAGCACCCTCTACAGCAAAATCCAGCGTTACGGCTTGCACCCTGAAGCCAGCGTCTAAAATGTGGATTTTTGGGTCCGAAATCGAACATGCACATTATACGCTGTATCATTCGATTGATAGGATCTTAGAGAAAGGCTTTGATGTCGGATTCCGGTCAAACCGACGGCAGGGCCGAGCCTGCCGGGACCACAGGGACGAGAAGCCTCCCGCAGCTCCGGTGATCTAAGAGTGCGAAAGAATGTGGGGAACGGGTGCGTGAAATGAAGCACAACATAAAGAAAATCGGCTGGCCCGGATCTTGTATGCTCATAGAGCGGTGCAGATGGTCCATCGTTCTCGCAAAGGCACTCGGATGGTTCCAGAAGCCGAAAGCACTCCGGGCGAAGACCTATACTCCCAATCCTTATCTTCAGTGATGATGCGGCGCATCCATTCCTGATTCCCAGTCCTACGGCGGTTCCTTTTCCACCATCGCGGTCGATTCGATGGTGCACGTGCGCGGTAGAATCAGTGCAGTAAGGCGCTTGCGGCCTGTTGGTCTGTGGCGCCGCTGCGGTTTCGTCGCGTGGCGGAAGAACCGATTCCGCAACAGTTTTCCCAGAAAGCCGGAAGCGGTCATGAGCCCCACGGTTTGGAGGCGGATTCCATGGGTTCCGAAAGAACCGAGGGGGAAGGTGTAAGGTCGCGTGTTTCCTATCAATCCGAAAGGAAGGGGGTGGGAGTCGGCGAAAGAGCCGCATGAAGCGCCGGGAGTCCGGGAAGGTGCTGCGCTATCGAACGTGAAGCCCACGGGCGGGTGGCGTCTCGGATCCCGAAAGATGCAGCGGGAGCGTTGAGGGGATCGTTCCGGAACTCAAGGAGGTTAAAAGATGGCGAAAAAAGTTCGTGAAGTGGAAATTAACAGTCGGGAGGATACCCTGACATTGATGGGGCCGGATGTTCGGCCGTGGCCGGTCACACCGCCACCATCACCCGAAGAAGTGGCCGCGGTCTATGCCCGAAGGAAGGCCGAAGAGTTCGGCAAGTGGTGTGAGGACAATCTGCGCATCGATTATGCCCGCGGAAAACCCGAAGCCCTTCAGGGCGTTCGGGTTTTGTGTTGCGGGCAGTGGCGCATGGGGCATAAGTTCGCCTCGGGGCTTCTGAGCGAACTGGGGGCGGAGCTCATCAACGTTGAGCCGCCCACGGGCGATCCGCTCCGGAAACTCACCCCCTTCGGCCGCGAAGAATACATGCTGGAAGACAAAAACGGCGACAAATGCGGGTTGGATTTCATCCACGAGCTTCGTAATGCCTATTCCGTGACCCTCAACCTGGAAACGGAAAAAGGTCGCGAACTCTACACCAAGCTCGCCCAACACGCCGATATTCTCATTGAAGAGTATCCCCCGGGCTATATGGATGAAAGAGGGATCGGCTATCGGCAGCTTTCCCAGATTAACCCCAAACTTATTTACTGCTGGATCGGTGAGCACGGCCAATGGGGCCCCATGAAAGACAAGGTGTCCAAGTTCGGCCAATGGATGCTCGATCCCTTCGGCCAAGCGGCCTGCTCTTTCATCCATAACACCGGTTTCCCGGAAGACCTTTTGCCTCGAGGCAAGGGCGGCGACCCGACCCGCTCCGGCGTGTGGTTCGCTGATTACGTGGCCGGGGAACAGACGGCGGTGAATGCGCTGGCGGCCCTTTTCTGGCGCGATGAATTCAGCGGTGAGGGTCAGTTCATCGAAACGACGGCCGCCGAAGCCTTGATGGACATTTTGGACTTCGACATCACGTGGTACGGGTTCAACAAGAGCATCAAGGCGCGAACCGGCGGCTGGGACCCCAACCTGAACCAGTACGCCTGGAACCCTTGCAAAGACGGCTACATGATGATCGGTGGCCAAACCGACCGTCTGTGGTACCGCATCGGGATGTGTATCGAGCGCGAGCTCCCCATTTTCGGGCGCCTCATCCACGAAGACCCGCTCTTGAAGGAAATGGCGGCCCGCAACGCCCTCCAGGCCCTCACCAAGACCTACACCATGACCACCATGTGGTTGCGCAACATCAACCGCGTGGAGGCTGAAGAAAAACTCATGCAGTACGAAATCGCGGCCGGACCGCTGCTCTACATCGACGAAGTGGCCGAGTTCCCGCACTTCAAGTATCGGCCGTGGGTGAATGTCATCGAAGATGAACAATACGGCACCCTCATGTACTCCGAGTCCACCAACGCCTACCAGATGCGCACTCCGGCCCGTGTGAAATGGCTCGGCCGGCCTTTGGGCAAAGACAATGCCGAAATTTTCATGAAATACATCGGCTTGGGGCAAACCGAAATGAGGGAACTCAAGGAACAAGGAGTGATCTAAGATGAAAGACCAGAGAGTGACCCGAATCGAAGATCTGCCGGGGCCCAGGAGTCAGGGGGAACTGGAAGAGATGAAAATGCCCTATGAGGAGTATTGCCGCAAGGTCTTCGCACCGGGCCAGGAAAAGACCAAGCCGGAATCCCTCAAAGGCATCCGATGGCTCAGCACCACCATGTACATCTTCACGCCCCATTCGGTGGCCAACCTGGCCGAGCTGGGGGCGGAGTGCATCAAAGTGGAAATGCCGCGGATGGGTGATCCCATGCGGCACACATCCCCCTTCAATGAATGCTACCTCTATCCTTTGCATGACAGCCGCCCCATGACGGGCACAGGCCTCGGCTTCACCAACGCCAATACAAATGAATATTATATAACTATGGACTATCACGTGCCGGAAATGAAAGAAGCCTTTTACCGGCTCGTGAAACTTTCCGACGGCCTTACCGAATGCTACCGTCCGGGGACCTTCGACCGCTGGAAACAGAGCTACCGATACCTGCAGGAGCTCAACCCTCGGTTCATCTACGTCTGGGGCGGCGGATTCGGCTACGGCCCCAAGGTTTTCGGCGGTTCCTACGACATCCTCGGGCAAGCCCATGCGGGTCTCGCAAGCATTACCGGCTTTCACGAAGACTTCGGCGGCCACTGCACCAAGCACTCCAACTGGTGCATCGACTGGTATTCCGGAACCCAGATCACCGTAGCCATTTTGGCGGCCCTATATTGGCGCCGAAAAACGGGCCTGGGCACCATGATTGAATTTTCTCAGGTTCAGGCGGCCACGCGCGCCCTGGGCTACACGGTGCCGCTTTATGGCCGTTTCGGCATTGTCCGCCAACGTTGGGGCAATTGGGATACGCAGTTGTGCGTCCATGGGATTATTCTTTGCGGCAAGAGTGATTATCCCGATGAGCCCAACCCGCAGCTTAAATATGAAGCGCGCTACGCGGTGGTGAGCGCTTTCAACGATCCGGATTTCAAGGAACTGTGCGCCATTATCGGCCGTAACGACCTGTGGGATCAGTACAAGACGCTGCAAGATCGCATTCGGCCTCAGGCCCAGATCGCCATCTACAAGGCTTTGGAAGAATGGGCGGCGGACAAGACGCGGTCTCAAGTGGTGAAGACTTTGACCGATGCGGGACTTTTGGCCATGCCCGTCATGAACGACAAGGAAGTGTATGAGTCCGAACACTTTCGCCAGAGAGGCACGGTGCGCTGGCTGGATGATCCCGTCTTCGGTGATGTGCTCATCCAAAGCGGGTACAGCGCGGGGCTTTTGAGCAAGACGCCGCGCCGTGTGAACTGGATCTGGCGGCCGGTGGGCGCCGACAACGTGAAGATCTATCATGAAATGCTCGGGTACCCCATGAGCAAGATCGAAGAATGGTACGAAAAGAACCTCATCTAGAGGGGAGGAGCCGCCGATGTGTGACATCATTTGGTGCAAGGAATGTGATACGGTCAACTACTTAGATCCGTATTACTTCTGGAATTGGGAAGGGAAGATCAAGTGCGCCGGCTGTGAAAACGTTTATTACATCTACATGATTCAAGGGCACATGTACAAAGGCCCGGAAAAGAAACCCGGCGAAAAACCGGACATCCTTCCCGTGTACGCCGACAAGCCCAATGACGGCTACGAGCAGATCCTTCCCGGAACACCGGGAAAGACACGTCCGTACAACTGCTTGCCGCGCCACATTTACCTCGGCCGAGCCGACATGGTGAAATTCAGCGCTCGAGGTCGTCCCGTGCGCGGGTGGCGCCCCCAGCCGCCGTCAACCGGGGTGGCGGGGTCCTGCGGTTTTACCTGGGACATCCAAAAACTTTCGCCTGAAGTGTGGCAGGAATACCAGGAAAAGATCAAAAAGGGCGAAGTGGGTGATTGGTAAAAGAAAGGAGTGGTGCGACCATGGCAGACTTGACTCCGCGGCAATTTCTCGACACCGTTTTGGTGCCCGAGAAGCAGAGTGATCATATCTGTTGGCAGTGTGACCATCTTAAACCGGTTCTGAAAGGATCCAAATTCCCGCCGGCGGACATCATCGGCTGGTGCAAAAAGATCCACTGGCCCCATTATTGGTGTGTGGCGGATTTTAATATAGTCAAGAAATGCTTTGCTTTCGAACCGAAGAAATAGGCGGCCATGAACGACGCGATCCTTGAGCAGGCACGAATCTACGCGGCCCAGGAACTGGAACGGCTCAAGTCCATGGTGCTCACCTGGAAGGCCAGCTACCTGGATATGGCCGACGGCGACGGACACGATGATTTCCTCGTTTTGGAATTTGCCCATGAAATCGAGGAATACATGGCGCCGTTCGTCCGGCGGATGCACGTGACCCAGCAGTTGGACGACGATCAGGTGAGCGCCTTTTGGGACTTTTGTTATGGGCAGGTCAAAGACCTGCGGTCGTCTCTATCGACGCAAGAGGAGGGTTAGCATGCCCGAAAAATGCCGAGTGAGCGTGTGCGGATTCGACCCCATGTTGGTTCGGGGTTATGTGAAGACGGGCTACAGGGCCTTGTGGTGGTATTTGCCGGATGACGTTTACAATGACTTCAAGGTGAAACCCGGCGATAAGGTGATCGGCCGGCTTCTGGCCGTCTACAACCCTAAAGGGGAAAAGACGGCGGAACCCAACGAAGATTTCCGTTGGGAGGCCAGCAAGGAAACGGGTTACGCCGTGCTGCTGCCGCCCGAGGTCATCACCAAATATGAACTCACCGAGTTCCACTTCATCGAGCTCGTGATCAACAAGATCAACGAAGCCGATGTGTATCCCGGAGAGGAAAAGAAGACCAAGTGGTGGCCGAAGGAAAAGATGAAACTGAGCTACTTCCTGCCCTACGCGGCGCCGTAAGGAGCATATGGGGAGGCCGCCCTTCCATGGCCGATTCCACGGGTGGCGGCCTTCCCAGGCCCAAAGTCGGCCGGATCGCCGGTTGTTCCTTGGAACGGACCGGCGACCGGTGTGCGCTTCCCTCCCGAACGGGATTTCCTGCCGTTGGTCCGAGTTCGTGTGATGCCATCGTCGACGAGGTGAGCCTGCACCGCGACGTTACGGAAAGGACTGCCCCCATGCAACCGACTCCCCAGGAAAACGATTACGAGAACCTTCAGTGCACCCCTTACGACCTGGAAAAACCCACGCAAGGCTGGACGCGATTGGCGGAAATGTCCGACACCGCGGAACCGCTTTTCGAGAAGACCTGGTTTTTGGAAGGGTACAATTTCTCCTCCAATATTTACATCATCGAGGATGACGGTCTGACCGTCATCGATCCGGGAAACGATTACACCGCCTATTTGCAGTTCTTCGATTTGGGTTACGACCCCGCCCACGTCAAACGGGTTGTCATCACCCACGGGCATTTCGATCATGCCATGGGGGTGTTGGAGCTCTGTAACTACCGAGGCATCCGCGAAAAAGGGACAATGGAAATCGTCATGCACGAAGCCGGTCCCGAAGAGCTCAAAAAGAATTTAAAGCCCTTGGGTTTTCCCGTGCGCCTGCTCCAGGGCAAGGAAACCATTGACGCCGGGCGGTTCGCTCTGGAGGTCGTCCATACCCCCGGGCACACCTTCGATGGGATCTGCTTGTACCATAAAGACTCCAAAAGCCTCTTCAGCGGGGACGCCGTGCTTCCCTACGGCCTTTCGGCTCCGGACAAACACGGCGGCGGGCGCTTGGATCATATGCTGCAGGCTTTCAGAGTGCTGCGCCGCATGGACATCACGCACCTCCTCCCGGGTCACGGAATGCCGGTTTTTGGGTTGGGCTCTAAGGTCGTTGAGGCCGGATACGAAGAAATGATCAAGCATCTACTGGGGGTGAGTCGAGAGCTTTCGTGCGAGGAAGCTGCCCGCCATTTGATCGGGAAAGGGTGTCTGGAAGAAGCCCTGTACTGCGCGGAAAAATCCATCCATCACAACCCGTCGGATGCGTCGGCGTTACGCCTGAAAGTTCTATGCTTGAACGACATGGGCCGGTTCCAAGAGGCCTTGGCAACCCTTGAGGTCTTGGAAAAGATCCCCGACGGCCGTCAGGAAGACGAGGAGCGCTTTGAAACGCTCACCCGAGGTTACGCCCTCATGGGCCTAGGGCATTACGAGGAGGCCGTGGCTGCCTTCGATGACGTCCTCTGTCGCCACGGGGATGTGAAAGAAGCGCAAATCTACAAAGGAATGGCCTTGTATCTTTCGGGACGCCAAGACGAGGCCATGGACATTGAGGCTTTCCGAAATGAATTCGTCGGGCATTTCAAAGAGGAGTTGATGCAGAAGGTGTCGCAGAAGAATTGAGCTTCTTCGGAAGCGGGCGGCGCCGGCCTGTTTTCTCAGGGAACCTCCGCGCTGCTCGGGGTCGATGGCGACCTCCGGGACGGCGATACAAAAGAGATGGTATCCAAAAAGGAACCCTCAAAGGTTTTCTTGTGGGTTTCCCGTGAGGAGGTCCGTGTCCACGCGCTCGAAGCCCTGGCTCATGTGGGGGCGCCGACGGAGGGCGTCGAAAGCTTGTCGGCTCTTCTGGAGCGCCTTGGGGCTGTGAGCCGAGCCATCGTGATCCTCGACAGCGGGGCGATCCACCATCACGGCCCCTCGATCTACGGGCGGATTCGTGCGGCGTGCAAAGGCTGCCGCCTCATTCTTCTGTGCGCCCAAAGTTCGCGGGGGCTTATCCGCGAGGCTATGGAAGCCGGGGTGTACGGCTGCGTTGTGGAACCCTACGCCCCGTGGGAAATCCAGACCATGGTCCGCCATATTCTCGCCGACTTCGACCATGAACTCGTCAGCACCGGCAAACCCCTCCCGAAGGCGAAAGCCGCCGACGAAATGCCCCACAGCTGAGAGCCTTCCCACAAAATCCGTCTCGGATAAAAAACTAAGAGCGTTACAATACAATCTTAAAGCCGATAACTTAAGCCGTAGGCTCGATGCTCCGGGGAACGAGGCTCATCAAAAAAGCCTCCCCTAAGCCTGAACAATAGCGTTTGACGCATTCAAACACATTTTGTCGGATCGCGACCGGCGAGCTCCAAAAACTTCGGTCGACGGAGAGATGGTCGACCCAGAGGTGGTGTTCGTCGAATTTAGAAATAAGCCGTCAAAGGCCTGAAAGCTTGAATTCCAAAATCTTGGGGAAAGTCGGTGGGGACGTAAAAAGGGGCGGGGAAGATCCCGACCCCTTTTTTGCCGTTTTGCACTGCTTTACCAGTTAAAGACCTTGTCCAGTTCTTCATCCGGGACGTCGAAGGTCACGTTGTGGGGCGGCAGGGCTTCTTTCTTGAAGTAGTCCGGAAGCCGATCGTCTTTGGACGTAAAGCCCGCCCGCAGGTTGAAGTCCCGTTCCATGGAGAGAACCTTCTTACCCAAAGCGGCCACATCATCTGCTGTCATATTGAGCCCGTAAAAGGCGTTGATCATATCCACCAGGGCTTGGAACGTGTCCGGCTGGTCCAAGAGCGCGAAGGCGATGAAGAGGCACATGCCCGTGGAGTCGAGGGCCGCCGTGGCGATCTGGAGGTTGCGCGACAGTTCCACCTGTCCCTGGGGGGAGAGGGGATCCACATGGCCGCCGACTTTGAGGATGTTCGTGGCCACGGCGTATCCCGCCGTATGATCCGCGCCCATGGTGCTTGTGGCGTAGGTGACCCCGATGCCCTTCACCGCTCGCGGGTCGTAGGCGGGCATGGCTTGGCCTTTGACCACAGGGACTCTTTCCACGCCGAAAACTTTTCCGGTCACGGCCGCGCCGCTTCCCAGAATGCGGCCGAGAGGCGTGCCCTTGCCCACTTCCTTCACCAGTTCGATGGCTGCCTGGGCGTCTCCGAACTTGGCCAGCCCCGCTTCCATGGCGACGGCAATGGTGGCGCCCATTTCGATAGTATCCAAGCCGGTATCATCGTCCAAAAAATCGAGCTGCGCGATGGCGTCCAGATCGTCGATGCCGCAGTTGCCGCCGTGGGCCCATACGGTTTCGTATTCGGGCTGCTTGCTGATGTAGTTGCCGTCTTTATCCACGTAGATTCCCGAACAGCGGATGACGCAGCCGCGGTGACAGCCATGGGTGGGGTTGCCGCCCCGGGCCTTTTCCGTTTCCGCCTGGGTCTCGCCGCTGATTTTGGCGGCTCCGGCGAACCGGCCGTCTTTGAAGTTATAAGTGGGGTAGGCCCCGGCTTCATTGATGATGTTAGTGAGCACGTTGGTCCCGTAGGCTGGAAGTCCCTGCCCTGTCACAGGGTGGCGCCTCAAGCCCTCCACGAAGCGTTTGTTGGCGTCTTTGAATTTCTCGGGGTCCTTGGGGGAACGCATTTTGACGCCAGTGTCATCTAGCACGATGAGCTTCACCCCCTTGGAGCCCATAACAGCACCGCATCCCCCCCGGCCGGCATGGCGTGTGGGGCGAAGTTCGGGGTCCGTGCAGGCTACGGATGCCGCCGCCAGTTTCATCTCGCCGGCCTGTCCGATGGAGATGCAGGCGATCTTGTCTCCGTATTCTTCTTTGGCTTTTTCCACCGTTTTGTAATTGCCGAGGCCTTTCAAATCGTTGGCGGGAAGAACCTTCACCCCTTCCTGATTGATGATGATTTTATACAGGGTGTCGTCCTTGGGTTTTCCTTCCAGAACGATGGCGGCGTAGCCCAAGCGACCCAGCACCTGAGCCGGTTGGCCGCCGGCATTGGCCTCCTTGATCGTTCCGGTCAGAGGGCTCTTGCAGCCCACGGAAATCCGTCCGGTCATGGCCCCCGTCGTCCCGCTCAAAAGCCCCGGGGCAATGACCAACTTGTTTTCTGCGCTCAACGGATGGCACGTGGGCGGAACTTCCTTGCACACGATGGCCGAGGTCATGGCCCGGCCGCCCAAGCCCGCATAGTCCCCCAGGGGTTCAACAGTGATTTTTGGCCCACCGGCAGCACCCATGTCGATGCGAAGAATTTTTTCCATTATCGTGTCTCCTCGTTTCTTTCGGGGATTGATGCGAATCGGCGGGATTCCTGCACATTTCTTCCGCCGCCACTCAGCCTAATCCTCCTTGTTCTGGATCCATTTCGCTTCGCGCAAAACCCGTTCGATATCCCCGGGCCGATAGCCCACAATGACGCCATCCCCCACCACCAGGGTCGGGAAGGTAACTTCACGGTTTCGAGACTGGATCTCGGACAAGACTCTTGAACGCTCCTCACCGACCAGAAGGTCCACAAGGCATAGCTTAAAGGGAATGGAGTGCTGCTCCAACAATTCTTTGACACGTCGGCAATGGGGACACGTGAGCAATCCGTAGAGAATAATGGACGGTCGGTCTTGGTCGAGTTGCTGAAGCATCTGGCAGCCTTTCTAAAGAGGCTTTCCGCGAACGCCGAAACCGTCTTCTCTTGAACAGGAGAACTTTAAAGGACCGATGGAATCCAAAAAACCGAAAAAGTTTTCCACTTAAGGCTTAAACCACATTAATACCATGGGAGCCAAGGACAACAAGGATTATTTCTTTTCGATTGATCCATAGGCCGACCCTTCCCGGAAAGCCCCTTTCACAACAGCCTCTTGCCTATTGTTTCAATGATGCTGGGAACCGCCCCATTTCTTTTGACTTAAAAATCACAATTGCTGGGCAAAGTCAAGGTAGCCCCCAAACGATGACAACGGGCACCGCTGCATCCTCTGAACCCACACCAGGTCTTAAGGATGCAGCGGGAAAACCCTTCTATGCGCCGAGGCATGCGCCTCGCTTTGAAGGCGCTATCGGCGAAGAGAATCAAAATCCACTACAAAGCGTTTTTGTAGATTTGGATCACATCTTCTAGGGTGGGGCATCGCGGGTTGGTGAGCCCGCACGCATCTTTTTGCGCGTTTTGAGCCATGATGGGAATATCTTGTTCCTTCACTCCCAGTTCCGCAAGTCCTCGAGGAATGCCGACGTCTTGGGAAAGGGTGACGATCGCTTCCAAAGCCTTTTCCGCGGCGGCTCGAGGGGACAACCCGCTGATGTTTTCGCCCATGGCCACGGCGATGTCCGCAAAACGATCCATTTTGGCGATCATGTTGAACCGTTCCACATGGGGAAGAAGAATGGCGTTGCAGACTCCGTGCGGCAGGTCGTAGAAACCGCCGAGCTGATGAGCCATGGCGTGCACATGACCGAGACTGGCATTGTTGAAAGCCATACCCGCAAGATATTCCGCGTAAGCCATGTTGTCCCGCGCCTCGACGTCGGCGCCGTTGGCGACGGCGGCCCGTAGATTCTGGGAAATCAATTCAATGGCCTTGAGGGCACACGCATCGGTGACGGGGGTGGCAATGGTGGACACATAGGCCTCAACGGCGTGGGTCAGTGCGTCCATGCCTGTGGCGGCTGTGAGCGCCGGGGGCATACCCATCATGAGAAGCGGGTCGTTGATGGCCACGTTTGGCGTGACCCGCCAATCCACGATGGCCATTTTGACCTTGGTGTCCGTATTCGTGATGATGCAAAAGCGGGTCATTTCGCTGGCCGTTCCCGCGGTGGTGTTGATCGCGATGAAAGGCGGCATGGCCTTACTGGATTTGTCGATGCCTTCATAGTCCCGAATGTGACCTCCATTGGTGGCCACAATGCCGATCCCCTTGGCACAGTCGTGAGAACTTCCGCCACCGAGGGAGATAATCAGGTCACAGCCTTTGTCCTTAAAGACCTTCAGGCCGTCATGGACGTTCTTGTCTGTGGGATTGGGCACTGTTTCGTCGAAAACGACCACGTCCAGCCCGGTGTCTTTTTTGATCAGCTGAACAATCTGATCGGCGATGCCGGCCGAAACGATGCCCTTGTCCGTACATAAAAAGGGTTTCTTTCCTCCAAGCACCTGGATTTGTTTGCCGATTTCCTTGTGAGAGCCGATGCCCATCAAGGTGACCGTGGGAATGTAAAAACCGTACACTTGTTCTCTCACTGCCATGGCATGCCTCCTTTGTTTGAAAAACTCTCCGTCAGCACCTTCACCACGAGGGTGCGCATGAGGGCCATAATCAAGATTGATGCCTGTCGGAGAAATATATGAAAAACAACACCTTATCATTTAAGGAGAGGAAATCGATCTGGCGACTGTGCCTGATTGGCGCAATCGGAAAAAATGAAATCGCCATTGGTCGGGTCGTCCATGACTCTTTTTTCTCTTCACGAAATGGCGCTTAGCGTGAGGGGGAGGTCTCGAAAGCGTTGTTCAGGAACCCTGTGAGGCATGGATCCTTTTGATCGCGAAGTTTTTCTGGCTGTGTCAAGTTGTCACGGTCAGTGGGCCCAAGGGAAAGGTCTCAGGATTTCTCATCCAGCCCGTAAGTTTTAAGTTTGCGGTAGAGGGTACGGCGGCTAATTCCCAGAGCTCGAGCGGTTTCGACTTTGTTGCCGGCAAACCGTGCCAAGGCTTTTCGGATATGCATTCGTTCCACTTCATGGAGGGGTAGGCATGGGGATGCATCGGGAGCGCCGAAAGAGGCTCCTTGGGTTAGCTCCTGAGGAAGGCTGTTGGGCAGAAGGATTTTGTCCTCGCTGAGGATGAGACAACGTTCCAGCACGTTTCTCAGTTCACGGACATTGCCCGGCCAGTGATAGGACATGAGGTAAGCCAGGGTCTCGTCCGGCATTTTGTACGAGGTGCCGGGCCGACTGAGAACGCCCAAAAAATGTTCGACCAACAATGGTATGTCTTCACGCCGTTCCCTCAAAGGGGGCAGGTGGATCCGAAAAACGTTCAGCCTGTGAAAGAGTGCCTCGTGAAAGCGACCGGCCTCCACTTCCTTTTTTAGATCTCGGTGAGTAGCGAAAAGGAATCGAACATCCACGTGCCTTTCGTGTTGATCTCCGACTCTTCGAAATTTTTTGGTTTCAAGCAGCCGAAGCAATGCACCTTGCAGTTCGAAGGGCATTTCGCCGATTTCATCGAGAAAAAGGGTTCCGCCATCGGCCAAGCTGACAAGGCCCTCACGTGTCTCCCCCGCTCCCGTAAAAGCTCCCTTGACATACCCAAAGAGCTCGCTGCGCAGAAGATCTTTCTGGAGTTCCGCGCAATTCTTCACGATAAAAGGACGTGGAGCCCGGGGGCTTAAAGCGTGGATGTTACGCGCAACCACCTCCTTGCCGGTGCCCGATTCTCCGGTAATGAGAACCGATGTGTCGTGCGAGCTGACCTTTTGAATCAGCTGAGTAATGTGACGCATGGCCGGCGATCGGCCCACGAGGCGGGGAGCGTCCGTATCTTTTATTCCTTGAAGAAGTCTTCGGTTCTCCCTCTTGAGGCAGACCCTTTCAAAGGCTTTGTCCAGGACCACCTCTAACCGCTCTAAATCAAAAGGCTTGGTGATGTAATCGTAAGCGCCCAGCTTCATGGCTTTGAGGGCGCTTTCCACGGTGCCGTAACCCGTGATCAAAATGACCTCCACATCGGGCAAGACTTGTCGAAAAAGGCTCAAAAGATCCAACCCATCGCCGTCGGGCAATCGAATATCGGCCACGATGACATCAAATGTCTCCTCGGCGATCCGTTTCTTGGCTGTGGCCACACTGTCTGCCGTCACAATCCTCCGCTGTGGCGTCGCCAACTCTTTTTCCATCAATTTTCTGATGGACAGTTCATCGTCGATGACAAGCACACGCATGGGAATCATGGCATTAACCCGAAGACGACTCGAAAGGTGGAGCCTTTGTGAGGTTCACTTTCCACTTCAATGGAGGCGTTGTGGGCCTGGGCGATAGAGTAGCACATGGAAAGCCCCATTCCGGTTCCTCGGCCGACGGGCTTGGTGGTGAAAAAGGGAGCAAAGATTTTTCCCAGGCTTTCTCTTTCTATGCCGCAGCCGGTGTCCTGAACTTCCAGGCAGACTTCATGATCGTTGCGCACAAAGGTCCGAACACGCACGGCCCCATGGCCGTTAGGGAGGGCGTCCAAAGCGTTGAGAAGCAAATTGAGCAAAAGTTGTTTAATCTGAGACGGTTCGCCCTGAATGGGGGGAAGTTTCGCATCCAACTCCTGGGCGTACTGAAGTCCGGGAAATTCGCGAAAGCGGTGACGCACGAGCCTGACGGTTTCTTGGACGCATTGGTTTAAATCCACCGCGGTCGTCGCCCCCGTGTAGGGTCTGCTGAAACTGAGGAGCCCCTGCACGATTTCCTGGCATCGGGCGCATTCGTCCGTGATGATTTCCGTGTATTCCTCCAGAGTGGAGCGAAATTCTTGGGGCAGCCGATCCCTCACTTCGGGAAGGCGTTTTCGTATGGCTTGGACAAACCCAAGAATGGCCGTAAGGGGGTTGTTGATTTCGTGGGCGACGCCGGCAGCCAATAGACCGACGGCGCTCATCTTTTCAGCGTGGTTAAGCTTTGCCTGATACTCACGCTCAAGGGTCACATCACGTTTCAGCAACAAAATGTGGCACGGGCGTCCTTGAGGATCCCTCAAAGGGGAAGCCGTGATTTCAAAATGGCGTGTCTTGTTCTGGAGAGTCAGGATGTGTTCCTGGCGACACAACCGATTGGTTTCATAAGCAATGGTCGCCGGACAAGGATCACAGAATCTATCACTACCTCGAAAAACATTGTAGCACGCGCGCCCGATGGGAGAGCTGCCGCCGAAGACCTCGTAAAAAACGCGATTGACGGAGGTGATGCGGCCCTCGGGCGTGATTACCGCCATGACATCTGTAATTCCGTCCAAAATGGCTTGGATCTGCTGACGGCGACGTTCCAGTTCCAACGTGGATGCATGGAGCTGCGCGATTTTTTCTTGAGCTTCGCGGAAAAAACCCAGTTTGGAATATTCGATGCCGATCAAGTCTTCCAAAGACGGAGGAGATTTCATCACCAGACCTCTTCACAGATTTTCAACAGATCCATCCAAGTCGCAGATCTCGGGTTAGTCAGCAAGCATGCATCGCTCGCCGCCATACGACAAAGTTCCGGCAGGTGAGAAGCGTCCGGAACCACATCTCGGAGTCGATGTTTCATTTCCAAGGAGGCGAAGAGATTTTCCAGGCTTTGGATGCCCGCCTCAGCCGCTTTTCGCTCGTGGCGAATGTTTTTCCCGGTCAATATCCTCCCGATCTGGGCCATCTTGGGCAGGGCGGCCTCCAGATTGTAGCGCATGACGGCTGGCAAAAGCACCGAATGCACTTCCCCGTGGAGGATATCAAAAGTCCCTCCGAGGGAATGGGCCAAGGCATGGTCGGCCCCCAAACTGGCATTGCTGAAAGCCATTCCGGCGGCGGTGCTGGCGATGCTCAGGGCTTCCAGAATTTCCAGGGACGGCTCTCGGGCGGCCAAAGGCAAATATATGCTGATCATCTCGATGGCTTTCAAGGATTGCAGCTCTGTGAAAGGGGAAGCGATAATAGACACGTAGGATTCGATGGCGTGGGCCAAGGCATCGACGGCGGCCGCCAAAACGAGGTGACGCGGTTTGGTGGTCAGGATGTTGGGATCGATGATGGAAATGTTGGGAACGAGGGTTCGGCTGACAATAGTCATTTTGAGACGACGGCGTGTGTCCGTGATGATGGCGAACTGGGAAATGTCCGACCCGCTTCCCGCGGTCGAAGGAAGAAAAACCATGGGAGGCAACGGACGATGGATTCGATTGGCTCCTTCGTAATCGTGGATGCTTCCGCCGTTGCCCACCACCACGGCGATCCCCTTAGCCGCATCCATGGGGCTCCCTCCGCCTAGGGCAATGATGACATCCGCCTGATGTTGGGCGTAGAAAAGAGCTCCATGGGCCACTTGAAAGTCCCGGGGGTTGCTGACAACATCCTCGAAATAGCACCATTCCATCCCTTCCCCGGCGAGCACATCAAAAAGGCGTGACACCCACCCCGCTTCTCGAAGCCCAGGGTCGCTGACCACCATGGGCTTTTCGGCGCCGAGGCGCTTGGCGCACAACCCCGCGTATTTCAAAGCGCCCCGGCCGAAAATGATTTCCGGTATGGAAAATTTTGTGATGTCCATCAAAGGCTCCCGAACTCTTCGCCTGCCCGAATGGAACATTGTCGCTTATAATATTTTCGATAGAGAGCGATGTTGGAAACCCCGAGAACATGGCCATAAAAAGTCAGGTGATTGTGCCAGGAGGCTTTCAAAATGCCGTGGCGCAGGTATCGTCGAGAAGAGGTAGTCAGCACGTCGTCAAGAATCAGCAAAGAACCGCGGCGTCGGCAAGCCCCGGCAAAATCCACGTCTTCCATAAGATAAGGTTGAACAAAACCCCCGAGGGTCTCGAAGGTCGGTCGACGGCAAAAAAAACCTTGATCCCCATAAGGCAATCGAAAAAGACGGGTTCTCCAGTTGGCCCAGGCGGCGATGGCTTGCAAAAATCGGTTGGTGGGAAAAAACGCCAAACGAAAACACCCCAGGGAACACTTCGGGTCGCAGAGTATCTTTCGCACCTGGTAAGCGGCCGTAAAGCCGGGAACACAATCATCGTGAAGAAACCAGAGAATCTCCCCTCGTGTGTGTCGAGCGCCCCAATTGAGTTGTCGACCTCGGCCGAGCGGGGCATTCAGCCACAGCACACCGCCCTCGTCGTGCCCCGAAAGGGAGCTGGTTTGGTGAGGAAGTCCCCGGACCACACAAATGTCGTCCCCTGGCCAGAGAATTCCTTGAAGTCCTTGAATCCACGATCGAAGCGTTAAGGCCTCAAAGAGCGTGGGGACAACCACGGAAACCGAATGCCTGAAAAAGGGGTTTTGGAGGACACGCACAAGATCTTCCACGCGGTCCACATCATGACGCATGGGCAGAAGAGCGGGCGTCAGCCCGTGTGTCTGCAAGAGGCTTAAAGTTCTCTGGAAAACCTGGGATGTTCCCCAATGAGGGCTTGAAAAGGCTTCGGGGCAGGGTCGTCTCAAGCCGACGGCGTAAAAGCCACCGTCTTCCGCAGGGCCCAGCACGGCTTTTCGGTGTTCGAGAAGCGTGAAGGCGTCCTGAAGGTCTTTTACGGTGATGTTTGCCACATCAGAACCGATAAGAAGCACGGCCTCGTAGCCCCGGTGAAACAATTCTTGAAACGCCCGGGCCATGCGTCGACCCAAGTGATCGCCACCTTGGGCCATGACGGACCAGGGAAGAGCGAAGCGTGACCGAAAAGATTCCCCGGCTTCCGCGGGCGTGACGGCCACGTACACATGCGTTTTCGGCCAACGCCTTTGAAAGTCGTAGGCGATTCCCAGAGTATAGCGCAGCAGCTTTATATAGAGATCGCAGGCGGCTCGAGGCCCCAGGTGTTGTGAGAGCCGCGTTTTGACTTGGCCGGGTTTCGGGTCGCGGGCAAAGATGATCAGGGCTCGTGAAGGCATCAGTACGCAAGGCTTCCCAAAGAGCGCATGATCAAAGTGAAGCCCATGGCGAGCATGCCCATGAGTCCCATGCCGCAGGAAAAGCCGGCCAGGAGCACCGGGGCGTACTGGCGCCAGGCCAGGCCGTACTTTTTGGAAAAATAATAGCGGCCGAGAAAAGCGCCGATGATTTCCAAAAAAATGCCGTGGGGCGTGGACTGCCCCAAGCCGCGCACAATGCCGTAGATGAGCAGGATCGGCCAATGCAGGAGGCTCAGGATCCAATAGACCACGGTTCCCAGCCCCAGCCCCCAAAGGACATATTGGCCTTTCAAGGCTTCAAAAAAAGGCGAATAGCCTTCCAAAGTGGCGCTTTGCAGAAGCAGCGTGTTCAGCGCCTGCAAATGCCACAGTTCTTGGGCATACGGGTATTGGCTCGACGGGATGGGAGCCAGTCGCCAGATGTATTGCGAAAAAAGCAAACTGGCGATCATGACCACCGGAAAAACGAGAATTTCCGCCTTGATGATGCTTCGAAAACTGGTGCCCGTCAGTTCAATTTCCCGCCATCGCACCGTGGCTTTGCCGTAATTGTGGAAGGGGATGGGCGCGTACCAGATGCCGATCCCATGGTAGCCGAAGAACTTGGAGGCGGCGATGAAGCTCGCTTCCCTCACCATGGGGAGGCTCACGAACTGGCCCGTGATGCCTTCCATCCGCGCGGAAACATAGCTGATAAAGGGCGTGTAGACAAACCCGTAAGCCACAAGGAAAATCCATGGAAATCCTGGAACGAGGATCGAACACAGAATGACGTAGGCCAGCGTGGAGCCCACATAGATGGCGATGGCGATCCAGACGCTGAAGTCGCCTCGACCCGGCGGGGGTTCGAAAAGCTTTTTCATGCGTTGGCGAAACGGGGCCATGGAATCGGATCGGATTCCGCGAAAAACCTGAGCGATCCCGATCACGGCGATGGCCAAGCCGATGCCAATGCCGAAGCTCATGTAGAAATCGAAGTTGTTGGCAAAGACCGTATCCACGGTGCCCATGCCCTTGTGCCACCGCTGTAAAATCCCGTGGTGGTAAAGAATGGGATTGGCCACCAGGGTGATCAAAAACCCGATGGCGCCGCCCATGACGGCCCAAAAGGGAAGCACCATGCCGATGAAAAGAAGGCCCAAATCCAGCTGAATGCCTGTGGCCACCGCCGGGAGAATGTCTTCGGTTACCGGCGTAAGTTCGATCCAAGGAATGGGGAGGAGCCGCACGGGTTCGGAGAGGATGACCCCGGAGGCGGCCGGAAGGAGCACATACACGGCCCCGAAACACAGCCCCGTCATGCCGCCGATGGAAAAGAGGCGCCATTTCCACCCCGTTTCCTTCTTTTCGGCGGATTCGGCCAGGGCCATGTTGCCCAAGGCCCCCACGGGCGCCATGGGGAAGGGGAGCTTTTCCACATCGGAAGTCAACCGGTACAAGGCGTAGCCCAAACCGAAGTGGTCCACGGCTTGGATGAGTTCGAACCCGACCATGAGGAGGATCGGCACGAGCCAATCCCTGTGGAAGAAGGTTCTTTCGATGAGAGATTCGGATCCCGGCTGGGGCGCCACCCAGGAGGGGATATAGGGGGTGAGGCCCAGCATGCGGGCCGCTTCCGACTGCACCAGGTATTGGTTCCACAAGAGGCCGGAAAAAGGCGAGGCCATGGCGGCTCCAGCCATGTAGTAGAGCACGAAAATTTCCTGTTGATTGAGCCGCGTGTAGGCCCTTTTGGCCACTTCGGCAAAAAGGATGATCGTCACCCACCGCGCCGCGGGACCGATCCCCGTGCCGATCACCAAGCCCAGGTACATGGAGCCGGGCATCATGAGAAAGCCGATAAAAATGGCCCCGATGACGGATTTCCAGCCGAAGCCGTCCCGGAACTGTTCCGGGGGTTGGAGGAGATCCCGGTATTCTTTGAGTTCCTTGTCCTCGATCATGGGACGTCTCCACGTGCCTTTTTGTGCATCGCCTTAGAGTCCTTACAAGGGCAGCACATGATAGCTGATGGGCATGAACAAACCGACGATCAGCCAGGCGACGGCCATGACCATGTCCCCCACGATCAGGCCGATAAAGAGCCGTCGCACTTCCTTGAAGGCTTTAACGCCGCCGTAACGCAGAACAAGGGTGTTGCACAGCCACCCCACGAGAAAGCTGAACCATAGGATCCGCAAGGCCGAACTGTACGTGGTGAGGTACCCGATGGGATGGAGCGGCCACCATAAAAAACGCCGGTACCCGAAGACCAAAAGCGCCATGACGCCGGCCCCCACGCTGGCGAAAACCATGCTCCATTTCTTGGGTTCTTCCGGATAGCGCAGCAGCTGGGCTACGCCCTCGTGGACCCTCCGGCTCGTTTCCACAGCCCAGTCGTCCGGAAGCATGGTGATACCGTGCTGGAAACTCATGACCAACATGGCCGCGCCGGAGACAACCACGCCGAGAACCATGGCGGCCAGGATGCCGAAAAGAAACCGGCGTCGCGTCCTGAGGGCCTCCGCCGCTTTGGACGCATGGAAAAGCGACGGCATCAGGGACTCCCGCACATCCACAAAGGCGACCTTTTGAATAATGATGGCCATGGCCAATGTCAGAGGGGCGATGGCTTTGGTGGCCATCATGGAAAGGAAGCCGTCGGACGGGGCGGCCGTAAGCGTAAAATAAGGCAAGCCCCCCTGGCAGATGAGTCGGGAGGTCACCACGTGAAGCATGAAGCAGACGCCGAGGAACAACACGGCCGGCAAAGGATCCATCCCGAAAGACGCCATCCAGACGATGGCTCCCCCGGCGCCGGCGAGAAAGAGGATCATGGCGTTTTTGGGGTGCACGAGGCTTTTGGGCGGCTCCTCACCCGCAGCCTTGGGCTTGAAAAAGCTCAGGGCCGTCTCCTTCAGGTGATATCGGGCCAACCAGACGATGAAGAAGAAAAACACGGCGAAGGCTCCGATCATCTGCATTTCTTCCACCCGGGCGAGCACTGGGCCGAAAGTGGTTCCCATGGCCGCCGACGGCAGCTTCCATCCCACGAGCTGAAGGAGACCCGGCAGGAGTCCGCCTAGAAGGAAGAAAAACCACAGACTGAAGGAGACCTGTTTGGATGTGAGATACGCAAAGCCGATAAAGGCGGGATAAAGGTAAATCTTCACCTTGCCGAATCCAGAAAGAAGGCCCTCGCGAGGGATATAGGGCTGCGCCAAGAAAAGGACGGGGATCTGAGGCACCTGAGGATAATAGGTGTGCAGCCCGTTCAAGAGATGCAACAGCACCGGAATGAAAAAGCCGATGAGGAAGGTCTTTTGCGTGAGATAATGCCACAGGGCCCCTCTTTCGGATTCTTCCCCGATTTCTATGGGCACCCGAAGCAGCGGAAAATTCATCTTTTCGTTTTCGATCCACTGGTGACTGAAGAGCCCCGTCAGGCCCATAAAGGCGGCGTACACGCACGCGATGAAGGCGCCCCACAGGCTCAAGGGCGCGATCCAAAAGGACCACGGGATTCGCAAGAGGACTTCGTGCCACGAGAGATTTCGCCCGCCTTCCAGTCCCCGGTAGAGGAGTTGCACTGTTTGCGTGTCATGGAGAAAGAGCGCGCGGGGAAGGAGATCCAGGAGCGCCTTTCCTGTGGGATGTCCCGTAGCGGAGAGCCAGGCCGGGGTGGTGATGTTGATGAGGAACGTTCGGAAGAGGCCCGTGTAGGCGATCCCTGTGGACACGGTGATCATGGCCCACAGAAGCAGGAGTTCGTGGGCGCCCAGGACGGCTCGCGATGCGATTTTTCGCGCCACGGGGTTGTAAAGGGCGGCGAAGAGAAGAAGCACGGCGAAAGAGGCCAGGGGGAAATGGCCGCCCGCAAGGGGGCTGTTTTGCAATCGCACGTTGTTGTACGGCGTCAAGGCACAGAAGACGACGGACAAAAGGATCCCGAGCCCCACGACCCCCCAGCGCAGTTTTCGTCTTTCCATGGCCTATCCTTGCCCCGTGAAGGAAGCGGGCATGTCCCCCCGAGCCTCGTCGAGATCGAGTGGCGCAGCCGAGCGGGTGTAGAGGGCTTTGGTTTCGGGATCGAGAAGCCGCCACAGGAGCATCTGCTTGCGCATGACTTTGATGAAGTTACGGTTGGCGCGCTGCCAGGCCGTGCGTTCCCCGGACAGGCGGATCATCTGCAAGGCCACTTCCATGTAGCCGGGATCGTCGGGCGACGGGCAGCAGTGCAAATGCAGCCGCTGTTTGATGCCGAAATCGAACGGTGCCAGCCAAACATTGGCATAGAGCCAAAGGCACACGGGCTCGGGAACTTGCGTGCCGTCCACTTCCGGGGCGACGGGGGCCATGTGCACATCGTCCACGAGAAAGGGCCCCTGGGCCACGTCGTGGTGGTCCCGGATGAAGGCGTTCAAATAGGCCATGATGCCGGCTTCTTCCTCGGGTTTGAGAAGGAAAGGCAGATGAAGTTCCAGAAGGTCACCCTGGGCTTTGGGCACGGTCCATGTCCGGGTCACGTCGGGCATGGCCAAGGCGGCGGCCATGCGCGCCGGATAGAGGGACGCCAGCAGGACCACCGAAAAGACGAGCACCATGCAGGCCACGCTGGCCAGGGAGGAGTAGTTGAAGGTGAGTTCGGAGAAGAACTGGGTTTTGCCCAGAAAATGGGCCGTGAGCTGGGCCAGAATGTAACCGATGACTGTGGAAAGGACCGCCAAAGACAAAGCTTCCACAATGAACAGGAAGCCCACGTGATTGGGGGCTAGACCCACGGACGTGTAGACGCCGATTTCCGATTTCCGCTCATGGACATGGCCGATCATGGTGTTCAGACAAATGAAGATGACGATGAGCATGGGCACGAGAATATTGGCCATCCCTTGGTAGCGTAGGGTTTTCGCGGCGGAATGAAAATAGGTCATGTCGGCCCCCACATAGAGCGGGAAGGCGAGCCTTCGGGTGAGATCTTCGGCCGTCTCCAAAGCCGTCTCGGCCCGGTCCACAACCAGGGAGACCGCCCGCAAGGTGCCCCCCATGGAAAGGCATGTCGTGTGGGGAATCAAGACGGTGGCATCGCCTGAAGCCGCACGGAACCGCTCGATCATGGGCCCCACGGCTTCCCCGGCTTGCATGGCTTCGGCTTCGACTTCGGTAAGGTCTTCATCCGGTGAAATTTCCAAGTAGGCGGGTTTGACGGCAGTTCCGTCCAGGTCCGTGAAGGCTTCCAAACGGTCCGGATCGAAAAAGCCGATAACGGTCACGGGCGTTTCCCAAAGGTGGACGACAGAGCCCACATCCCGGGAGGGGTCCAGCCCGAGCTTCCGCGCCAGGGCCGTGGGGAGGATGACCGCTCGATCGTCCGCATCGGTGAACCACCGGCCCGCCGTGAGGATGTCTCTCAGGGCGGCCGGCGCCTGGACGCCGACGCCCAGAACCCCTTCCACAGGGGCGACCTCATCGTCCGTGCTCACGGAAGCGACGGCCCGCAAGGACGGATGGGCGGGATCGATCCACGAGCGCGGCCAGATCGCGGCTCGATGGCCGTAGCGTGCCGCGAGACTTTCCAGGGAAACGGACGTCAAAGGCCGCCATAGCTGATGCCGCAAGAGCACGCCCATGTACGCCGGGGTTTCCCCAACCCGCGTCATGGTCGTCTTGGTGAGGCTCCGGACGTTGGTGAACGACATGATGGTAAAGGTGAGAATGATGAGTGTGAGCGAAGTGAGCGCCGTGCGCAATCGCCTTCGGTTCAGGTTGGAAGCGCCGATGGCGAATCCGGCTCCGAAGGCCTGCCATTTGTTGACGCTTTCTTTGGATGCCGCCGCCGAAGCCCCCCCCCTTGCGGCGGAACCCGCCATTTCCCGTTCGAAGCGCACGAAAAGAATCCAGGACACCAGGACGCTCAAGGCCACGATAAAGAAGGCGATGATGACCACCATGGGGTTGTAGGTGAGCCGGAACGCCGGATGGAGAGCGCGGATGGTGAGGATGGTGGCGATGAGGAGCACAAAGAAGGCCGTGATCTGCTTGTAGATGTTTCGAAAGCAGAAAAGATAGCGCTCCAGACAGTAGGCGAAAGGCACGAACAAGGCGATGAAGAACATGACACCGCCGAGGACGTCCTGCTGCGTGTTTTCGATTTCGTTATAGACCGCGTTGAGTTTGGCCCAGGCGGAGACGGTCCTTTCCCAGGAAAGACTGTGGCGCAGGGCGGCCTCGTCCTCCCGTGCACGGTCCCGTTCTTCCAGGGATTCTCGATAGAGGCTTTCCAAATAGCGGTTGCTGATTCCGTGGGCGGTAAGGTTCCTGAGCCGCTCGCCCACCAAATGGATGAGATCCTCCACAACCCGGACGGGTGTGTGGGTGATCACGGCCGGTTCGCCGATGGGATGGCCCAGGCCCATGGGGTTTTGGGCATCCCCGTTGATGAGCAGGAATTCCTTGCGGAGCAAAGTGTCCGAAAGGATGACCTTGAATCGGCTGCCTCGCTCTAGAAACAGGGACACGGCGAAGGTGTCCCGACCGTCCAAGCGGCTGTACCAATACCGCAGAGGGCGCGCTCCCGTGACCCCGTCCAGCACGGTAATCTTGGTGAGGTAGTCCATGCGCTGCGGGTCGAGGACGCCCACGATGTCCGTTTGCCGACAGGGGAACATCACCAGCGTGGAGGTGGCGATGCGCCCTTTGATATTCAAGCGGTAGTTGTCTTTCGATGTCTGAACCTTGTCGGCGACCCACCGGATCTTTCCGGTGTCGGGATCCACGCCGTAAGGTTCGAGGATAAGTTTTTGAAAAGCGACCCGTTTGTTGGCCACCGCCGGGATGAAGAAGGAACCGTCGCGAAACGTCATGACGCGAACCACGGAATTTCCCTGCAGGGCGAAGACGAGTGTCCCCGGCGCGGGCTTATCCGGGAAAAGTTCTCCTTGCCGGATGAACATGGCCCGGCCTTCCACGGACGCCAAACCCTCGAATCCCGGCCGACAACTTTCCTTGAGCTTGGGATGGCTGAAAACTTTTGCCAAGACGGCGGGCAAGACGTTTTGGTACGTTCCCAGCCCGTCCCAGTCCAGCCGGGTTTTCGTGTCGTTGGGGGTTTCCCAGAGAGCGCGGCGGTTGTTGGCGCTGGTAAGAGCAAAGGACGGGCATCCGGTCAAGGCCCCGATATCGCACGCCATGCAGTGGGGCCCTGCACTTTCCACGGCCCGAGGCGCCGTGTCCGCACCGTGCCGGGCGGTTTTCTCAAAGAGGGGCTCTTGAGTGGTTTCCTGAGCCACCTCTTCCGCCGACCGGCGGAAAAGATCGGCGAGCTCCACGTTGCGCACCAGTCGGTACACTTGTTCCCGCAAAGGAAAGGTGCCGCCCCATTCACTGAGGGTGACCCGTGGAGAATGAGTCGACAATGAAAGACCGAGGTGCAGGACCCTCTCGAAGTCGTCCGCCAGGTTTCGAAGATCCGTCCACGACTTGGTAACCTTCAATCGGGTGTGGGTCTCTAGGCGTTCTTTTTCCAGGTCGCCGAGTCCGGACCGGATCAGGTTCAATGCCAAAGCGCGCTCTTCGGGGCCGAGCTCCTCCGATGTCTCCTTCCAGCTCAGGCGCCGGTAGCGAAGCGCCTGCGCCGCGAGCTCTTTTTCATGGAGGGCTTCCCGGGTCAAACGATCCGCCTCGTCCTTGGCCCGTCCCACCACGTAGCTCCAGACTTTAGTCATGGTCGCGGGGTTTTCCGCATCGGGCTCCAGCGGGTCGGGCCGTGAAAGGACCCTGAGGAGCTCCTGCACATCCTTTTGTTTCTCGGCAAGCGCGCGCTGTTCATGGCGAAGGTTGCGACGGGGCGCTTCCAGTGTCCAGAGGAAATGGCGCGTGCCCAGAAGGCTCTGGCCGTGCCCGGAAACCGCCGCCAAGAGAACGCTTCGGGCCGGAGGGTGGGCCGCGAAAGACTCGGCCAGGTGAAGCAGCACGGCGGCAGAAAAAGCCTGGTCCGCGCCGGGCGCCAGACCGATGACGTGGGATGCCGCATCGTAAGGTGCTTCGATAATCACGAGCTCTTTGGCGAATTGCGGGGAAGAGCCCGGAATCAGGCCGTAGATGTTCTGTGCTGTGCGGTGTTCCCAATGACTGCGCACAAGCACATGCGCCCGGGTCTTTCGGACCGCGGCCTGCCTTAAAAGCGCCGCCGTTTCGGGTGGTGCGTAAAATCTCGGAAAATCCAAAGGCGTCGGGATCCCTTTGACGGCGAACTCATCGCGGGTTTCTTCCGACCCTCCGAGAAAAATGACGGCTCTAGCCCCCATCTGGGCGGCAAACCACCAATTTTCGCCGGAAGAAACATCCATGAGCACCAAGGAATTTTGGATGACCTGCCCGTCGAAGCGGCCCAAAGCCCCGTCGCCAACGTCCACTAGAGGCCCATCCAGGCCCTCAGGCGGGGTTTGGGAGAGCATGGCCATGTTTGGGGCCCAGGGGTAAAGGGGATAACTTTCCGAGCCCACGGTGATCCGTCCCACATCCAAAACGGGTACGGGAACGAAGTAGAGCTGACGGCCCACGGAGTTCAGACCCGCGCGACGGAAGGTTTCGGCGATATAGTCGGCGGCGGCCGTGCAGCCCGCAGATCCTGTGGACCGGTCGTCGAAGCGGGTGAGGGCTTCCACGTGCCGGCGGAGGGATTCCTCGGCACCGCTGGCCCTCTGGACGCCCCATATGCCGTTTAGGGCGGCCAGAACAAGGAAAAAGCAAACCCGGAGTGCGCCTCGTCGCGATGTCATTTCAGGCCAACGAGTTTTTTGCCCTGCGCCCATAATGAGCCTTGAGTTTGGGGTTTCGGTTCGGGATCGCTCCGGAATTTTGCCTTGGCATGGCCTCAGGCTTTTCCAAAGGCCTGCGACGTGCTCTGTGTTCCCAAGCTGACGGCGATGCCGCGGGATCAGCTTCGCTCACTTCGGCGCCACAAGAAGCGACCCTGAGACCTAGAACACTTGTCCAACGGAGACTTGGAGCTTTTCCCGATCCTCGATGCGGTCGATCCGCCCGTCCCGAATCCAGACGACACGGTCCGACACGTTGATCATCTTGATGTCGTGGGTGGCCGAAATGATGGTCACGCCCCGCTGCTGAGACAATTCCTTAAGCAACGAAATGATTTCCTCTCCCGTGGTTAGATCCAGGTTCCCCGTGGGTTCGTCGGCCAAGATGATGGCGGGGTCGTTGGCCAAGGCCCGGGCGACGGCCACCCGCTGCTGCTGCCCGCCGGACAATTCGGCAGGCTTGTGCTGAAAGCGTTCCGCAAGGCCCACGAGCTTGAGAAGCTCCATGCCCTTGTCCATGTATTCGTCCCGGCCCATGCCGGCGAAGATCATGGGGAGCGTCACGTTTTCAATGGCGGTCATGACCTGGATGAGGTTGAAAGTCTGGAAGATGTAGCCGATCTTGCGGCACCGAAGCCATGCCAATTCATAGGCGTCCAATTGAGCCACGTCCACTTCGTCGATAAAGACGCGGCCGGATGTGGGCTTGTCCAATGCGCCGATCATGTTGAACAGGGTGGACTTGCCCGATCCGGACGGGCCCATGATGGACATGTATTCCCCGGCTTTGATTTCCAAGGTCACCCCTCGGAGGGCATGGACCTCTTCCTGCCCCATGCGAAAGACCTTGGTCACGTCCACGAGGCGAACCACATTGTGCGTGCCGTTGCCGTTCATAAAAGCTAGGGCTCCGATCTCAGGGCGATGGCCGGTTGCATCCGTGCCGCCACCCACGCCGGGTACATGACCCCGATGAGGCTCAAACCCACCGCCAGGGCCGAGGATTTGACGAAAAGAACGCCAAGGGAAACCGCCGGCACATGGCTGATCACGGGAAAGCCGAATCGGGCCCACAGGGTCAGCACCGCCGTGCCCACACCCAAGACGCTGCCCGCGGCACCGCCCAAAAAACCCTGATAGGCGGCTTCCAAGACAAAGAGTTTGATGACGAAACTGTCCAAGGCGCCAAGGCATTTCAGGGTCCCGATTTCCCGAAAGCGCTCCGTCACGGCCATGAGCTGGGCGTTGATGATCCCGACAGTGCAAACCAGAAGAGAAAGCACCACGAGCCAACGGTCTTTGGCCGTGGTGCCGAAGTGGCCGTCCGTCGGCGTAAAGCCGGTGGCCAGGATCTTGTCCTGAAGGGCCACGTCGGCCGCAGGCCACAGGCCTTCCAGGACCGCATAGACCGCGAAGGTGTAAGAAAGAAAAGCCACGGCCAACACAAGAGTGCTGGTGGTGATCATGGAGCGAAAGAGACGCGCCCGCAGGGCGTTGAACGAAATGCGGATGACCTGGCGCCATGGGAGGACGATCTGTCGGTCGATAGTTTTGGCCATAACTTTGGTCCCCGTGGGGCTGCCTTCGAGAAAAGACACACGCCGCGACCAATCATTTAAGCTCTCGTTTGAAAGTTTTCAATGGCCCGAACAGTCTCTCCGGCGCCGTCGGTCTGCAATGGCTCGGCCGTCGGCCGCCGAGCCGACAGGGCTTCACAGATCCGGGCGGCAACGATTCCGGGATCCAGCGAACGAAGGACATGGAGCGTGCCTCGAGCTTCCAGCCGATCGGCCCGAAGCGCCTGTTCCCGGTTTTGCGGAAAGGGATAGACGAGGGCTTTGACTCCTGAAGCCAAAATGTCCATGCAGGTGTTGTAGCCTGCCATGCTTACGGACAGCTCCGCCTGCGCCAATTCTTTCAGAAATTCATGGGAAAAGGGATGCCAAGAAATGCGCGGATCGGCCGCAGCACGAGCCGAAAGAACCTCCTTGTCCCGGGGTTCCATAAAGGGGCCTTCATGGACATGGAGGCGGATGTCCGGGTTCGAAAGCCTTGAAAAGGCGAGGAACACGGCTTCAATGAGATCGATTCCGACTCGGCCGCCTCCGGTGCTGAGCACAATCCTGCCGGGGACTCTTTCAGGCGGGGGACCCGGTAAAGTTCGGGTCACGTAGCCCGTATAATGCACGGGAGGCCGGATATCCCGAACGCGCCGAAAGGTTTCGTCCAGCCGGACGCAGTTCGGATCGGCGTGGATCAAGATGAGGTCGAAATAGCGGTTGACGAGGGAGAGCACTTTTTCTTCGTAAACGTCCGGGTCGGCTTTTTCCACCAGGATATCCCGTAGGCTGCACACGACGAGGGCCCGGTGGGGTGATGCGGCGTTTTTTTCCAACAGGGGGATGAGTTCGAACTGGAAGCGTTTTCGGCCGAAGGGGAAAAGTTCGATGAGCAGCACATCCGGGCGAACGGCGACGAAGAGGTCCAAGAGAATCGCCGTGCGCCGCCGCTGCACTTCTCGGATGTCCCCTCCGGCCGCTTCCAAGCTTCGAAACTGGGGATCCATGCGCAGAGGGGGCAGAGCGATGCGCCGCACATGGTCCGGCGCCCGGAAGCCGGGCAAAGGATCGCCGCCTTCCACAAAAAACACGGCGTGATCGCAAAAAGCCGAGGCGATTTCCATGCTCCGCAAAAAATGCCCGATCCCAAGCACATGTTGGCAATAGTGCAAAATCTTCATCGGGGATCCGTTCTCAGATCCGGCTTCGGGGGCACGCGAAGGGTTTCTTGGTCGAGCGCCCGACGAATCGCCTCCGTGAAGCTGTGAAAAACGGCGGTGGGAAAGCGCCGCCCAAGGCGATCCATGCCGCGGAAAAGGCGCCGCCGAAGTTTGAGGGACAATTCCAGCTGCACCCCCATGCCCGCGCGACCTCGATTGCACAAGTTTTCAGGCTGTGTTCCTCGGAAAATGGGATGGGCGGCGACGGTAAAGCCCGCCTCACTGAGGGCTTCGGCGCACAGGCGCCGCAGGCCGGTATCGAGGCCGCCGAGGAACACGTCGGCGTCCTCATCGGTGCAGCCGTGGAGGGTCATGATTTTCCACGAGGCTGCCGCAAGGGCTTGGGCCGCGGGCTCGTCGAAAAGGGTGCTGGTGATGTGCAATGCGGCGTTGTGTTTTCTTTTTCGCCCATCTAGGTGATAAAACGTGTGAAGCCCCCGCGCGATGGATCGGGCGGTTTCGGATGTGCCCGGTTCGATCCCGCCCCCGTGGGGGGCCATGACCGCAAGGCCGGAGCGGCCGGTCCGCCATTCGATGACGAAGTCCCGGCCGGGGATTTCATGGCGCAGGAGGGTGGAAAAAGAGTCGTAGCCGTTCATGCCGTCTTGGGCCTCGCGGGATGTGTCGGAAAATAGGCCGGGGGCCTCGGCGTCGCCTCAAGGTCATTGTGCCGAGGAAAGGGGCATGTGTAAAGCGCAAGGAGATCAAAGATGGAGAGCCGCGTTGTCCACGCTTTGGGGCTGCAGCACGATCCTGTCGCCGTCCTGTGGGCCGATAAAAAGCCCGAAGGGGCGTCCGTCTTCCGCCCCGGCAAATGGGGCTGTGTCATGTGGATGCTTGCGGGGGCGTCCCGCGGGAAGCCTGCCGCCTTCGACAGGGAATCCTACGGGTGCTGGGGCGGCGGCGTAGGGCTGGGCTTCGGCAACCAATACACGGCCTTTCCGGGCGGTGAGGCCTGCTTCCATTATTTCCTTTCCACTGGTAATCGGAACTGGGAACAAGGGCGCGCGGTGACCGCTCAGATGGAGGCTTCCGGCGGTGGAGGGTTCGTGGAGGAGTTTCGAGACGGTGAAGGCTACCTCAAGGATCCCCCACTTGTGGAGAGGTTTATCCAGGATTTGCCCATCATGGATGTGCCGACCCGTTATGTCGTCTTTCAACCCCTCAAGGCCCTCGACCCGACAACGACACCGCCCCAGGTGGTGGTCTTTTGGGCCGCCCCGCACCAATTGGCGGCCCTGGTCGTTTTAACCAACTACGGACGCCCCGGGAACGAAAACGTGATCGTTCCCTTTGCGGCGGGCTGCCAAAGCATCGGCATTTATGCCTATCGGGAAGCCGCCCGGGAGCGACCACGAGGGGTCATCGGACAGGTAGACCTTTCGGCGCGTCTCAATGTGGCCAAAACCATGGGTGACGACCTCTTTACTTTCGCGGCGCCGTGGCGGCTGTTTCTGGAACTGGAAGAAAACGTCTCCGGAAGTTTCGTGGATCGTCCCGTGTGGAAGCAGCTGAAAGAGCGATCCGCCGTTGCGAAAAAGGAAAGATCATGATAGCCAGGGGCTTCCTCGCTCCCGGATCCCGGTGCGTCGCGAGGTATTCAGGTATGCAGAGGAAGCCCTTATGGAATCTCCGGTATTCAGTCGGCTTTACGTCATTTTTAAACGGACCAGATGCTGCATCCGCCTCTACACGGACATGGATCGCAACACGTTTGAGGCGGCTCTTCAAGAATCCCTTCAAAAAAAGAAAAGCCTTTTTCTTCACGTCTACCAACCCAACGGCAACGGTTACGTTCGGAGCCACACGACGGTCACGCCTTACGAAATCTTGGTGGATTGCGTTTTCCAGGTTCAGGAGGTCTCAAGAAACGGCGACGATCCTTGCATGGACAAAGGGAAAGAGGCTCGCTTCTTGGAACGGCTCTTTCGCGAACACGGCCTCACCTAGGGGTGGGCTCGACTTTTTGCTGAGGTAGACCCATGAGCGCCCAGGATGACGAGAGAGGCCTGAGAGATCGGATCGCGGCCCTCGAAAAGGAACGCGACCACCTGCGGGAACGGGTCAAGGAGTTGGAAGAAGCCCTGCAGGGGTGCCTGAGCCGTTCCCGCCACTGACTGGGGTGCGGCTTCGCCGACTGGTGGCTGGATGCCACACGGGTGCTCACGGAAAAGACCGGCGCGTTTCCCTTTCAGAAACCTCCCTGTCCAGCTGTCAAGACCCGTCGAGAAGATGAGAAGGTTCCGCCGGAGGAGTCTTCATGAGGGGTTCGGTCCCGGCCTTTGTCCCCCTCATTGACGGCAAACCCGCCTATGACGACGCCCTGACCCGGGTCCTTCCTACGGGATTATCCACAGACGCTCCCAAGATAACCTATGCCACTTATTTCCGCGCTCTGGTACAAGCCTTGCGGGCAAGGGCTGTCGAACCCATCCGTCGAAGCCTGGAGGCGCTTACCGGGGAACGTTTTGCGCCGGAGCGAATCGACGAAGTGTGTCTCGACAGTGTGAAACACGGCGCTCTTTATCACGTGGCGAAAGTCACGGTGCGTGTCGGAGATCGCTGGTTTTCCATGGCCATGAATTCCGCTGTGCATCCCAAGCGCCAGGCAGCCTTGGTGCGGGAATCGGACACGCTGCAAAGCCTTTCAAAAACGGCGGCGGCACCTTACGTGCCCAAGATGCTTTATCGAGGTCAAGGGTTTTGGGAAGACAGTGCCGGACGACATGGCTCCTTTGGCTTTTTTCTGGCGCAGTGGTTCGATGGGTTTTACGAATGGCATCTCAAAAAAGGACCTGGAAGTGATGCCGAATCGGTGGAAGTTTGGGACGATTCGCCTTCGGGCGCTATCCTGAGCGCGGCGCAGGCATCTCAGCTCATGGAACAGGCGGCCTACATCCTGACTCTGGCTCTGGATCGGCGCGAATTTCGCCACATTTACCCGTGGCACCATGCGGCGGGAGATTTCGTTGTGGCTCCCCACGGTCAAACAGTGGCGGTGCGGCTCATTGCCGCCCGAGGCCTGGAGGTGCTTGTGGCACCGGGCCCGCAACACCACGAACGCCTGTCGGCTCTGGCCGCCTTTTTCTTCGTCCTGACTTTTCGAATGAGACTGGATCGGGAACAAGGATCGGGCGACTTGGTCTGGGCGACCGAACGGTGGCTTCCCGCCGTCGTGGACGGCTTTTTCAGAGGATGGGCCGATGGGGCGCCGGCCGATGAAGTTCTCTCTTGCGGCGAGATTCTTGAGGCATTTCGGGCCTTCGGCGCCGCAGACTGGGAGGCCGTGGGGCATCTTCTGGCGGACGACCTCGTGGTCGACCCAGAAGAAGAGGCTTTGGGGTCCCGCACCATCGCCGTCCACGCCCGTGATCTGCACCGGAGCCTGCAGGCAATTCATATCCTCTCGTAAGGGCTTTCCCACTGGCGAATCCGGGGCCGACCCTTCAAGAAGGCCGAAAGGTGTGGGGAAAAAAGAAGGGGCTCACTTTCAGCGCGAGCCCCTGCATCCATCTTGGTAGTCCCAACGGGATTCGAACCCGTGTCTCTGGCGTGAGAGGCCAGTATCCTAGGCCACTAGACGATGGGACCAAAAAAATGGCTGGGGGACTAGGATTCGAACCTAGGCTAGCGGATCCAGAGTCCGCCGTCCTGCCGCTAGACGATCCCCCAACGAGCGGCGTGAAAATAATGGAATCTCCCTGCCAAGTCAAGGACCAAAAGCTTTTCCCACGGCGAAGTTCCTCGACAGATCTCCCCCGATCGCGCGCAGGGCTCCCCCCGTGGCGCCGCCGACATGGCAGCTTGACATGCGCGATGGACCTTGGTAACCGGTTGAGATAATGAGTGCTTTCTTCTGCAGAGGAATCGACCATGAGTAATGACCGATTGGGCGCCGCCGTCATTTTCGGCATGATGTTTTTCGCCGCCATGTTTGCCATGGCCGTCACCCTCGGAAGCTACCTCATGCGGGTGAAGGGCCTGGATCGGACCGTGACCGTCAAAGGACTTTCGGAACGCGAAGTGCCTGCGGACATTGCGATCTGGCCCGTCACTTTCACCACGGCGGGAAACGATCTCAGCGCCCTTTACGAAACCATGGAAAGGAACGCTCGTGAGGTTCTCGCTTTTCTTCAAGCGGCGGGATTTTCCCCGACGGAAATCACACCGGCGGCGCCGGTGGTGACGGATAAAATGGCTCGACGTTACGGAGGCCAGCAGGACGTGAGTCTTCGATACACAGCGCAGCAGACCATGACGGTCTACACGACGAAGGTGGACCTGGTGCGGGCCGTGCAAAGCCGTTTGGGCGAACTGGGCAAAAAGGGGATTGCTCTGGGCGGCGAAGACCCTGGGAGCGGGGTGCAGTTCCTTTTCACGAAACTCAATGATTTGAAACCCCAGATGATTGAGGAGGCCACGCGAAACGCGCGGGCTGTGGCGGAAAAATTCGCCGCCGATTCTCAAAGCAAACTCGGGAAGATCAAAACGGCCGGCCAGGGACTGTTTACCGTCGAAGACCGGGATCCCAACACGCCCCACATCAAAAAGGTCCGCGTAGTTTCCACGGTGCAATACTACCTCTCCGATTAGGCCTACGGCATTTTCAACAGTGGAGCCGTCCGGCGAGAAAAAAGCGAGGCACAGACGGTGGAACGGGCGATTTTGATTTGCCCTTTTCAGGACAGGAAGGAGGGCCGTGTGGTCAAGGGGGTCCACTATCCGAGTTCCCCTGATGGTTGCGGGGCCACCGGGACTTTGGAAGATATCCTGTGGGTCCAGAAAGAGGGCGCCCAAAAAGTTTCCATAATCAACGCGGCTGCCGAAAAGCCGAATTTCGTTTCCGGAGCGGCCCGCATCTCTGGGTCGAAGACCATCACGGTGGCTGTGGATGGACGAAGAAACCCGGCCATGCCCTAAGGCTTTGAAGGGGTGGTCTCGGGCAATTGGGAACCTACGGGCTCGGACGGCGTCTCTTGAGCCAAAGAGTGCGAATCGCGCGGCGCCGGCGTCTCGAAGCACTTTTACGAGGCCGTGCTCCAAGGTGGCGCCTCTATTTTGCCGACCGCATCTGTATTTCGTTAGCGGAGCCTGAGCGTCCGCCAGGTGAAAAGCGACCTCCGGGTAAGAGGCTTTTCAGTCGATCTCTCAATCGAAGCGGGTTGGGTGCAGCCGAGCGTTCGTTTTGGAGGGCAGGGGATCCGGATGTTCGGCAGCCAATGCCGGGGGCGGCTTTCCGATTTTATCCCCGATAAACAAAACCTACTTTTTAAAGCGTTGCCAACGGGATGGTGAAACCCTTAGCCTAGAGGCAATTTTCAACCACATGGAGCTCCGATCAGCATTCGGCGAAGTCTCGTAGCATTTACGCGATTTTCGGGAGAATATCCGGCGGTTCGGAATGAGATTTCCATCTTCGTTTCACTATCCTGTCTCGGTTCCAGGTCCGGGTCGGTCATGAAATGTCGGAGGCGAAGGAGCACGACGTCATTTTTTTGGGTCTTGCATGGTGGTTCGGGCCTTGAATGCCACCTGAGACTGCCGAGGGGTGTCCGAGTTTCGCAAATCCTTAGGAGCTGAAAGCATTCGCCTGTTGGGGCGAACTCATGGGGCCGCTCGGAGGTTGTCGGGGCAAATGTCTTCCATTGAAAGGGATTGGTGCGGGGCCGGGTGTTGGCGTTGGGGTTCGCTGCGCTCACCCCAACCTACGGCAAATACGCCTGCGGCGAAGCCGGAAGGGGTGGGCCGGCATTGAAATATCGTCCGGGAAAGGACACCGAGATTTAGAACTGGGCGCGTTGGGGAAAATCCGATACAATCCTCGAGGCAGCGTCCCGCATAGGCCGGGCGCTCACTTTGCGCACAGGGGAAAAGCTTTGTATCAGCAGATCTTTACAGAAGATCCCGGACATTTCGACGTAGGCGTGTACCGTCTGCGGATGGAAGAACTTCTTCCGCCCGAAAAAGAAGGAAACGATCTTTTTTATCGGGCGCTGGATTTCGCCGTAAGGCTTCATGCCGGACAGGTCCGCAAATCGGGGTCGCCCTACATCAGTCACCCGTGCGCCGTGGCCTACATTTTAGCCAAGGAGATGGGAATCCGCGACCCGGAAATCCTGGCGGCGGCCATTCTTCACGACGTCATCGAGGATGTCCCGTCCGTCGACTACGAGGCCATTGAACAGGCTTTCGGAACAACGGTGGCGGACTTGGTGGACGGCTGCACCAAGATGACCCGGCTGCACCTGGACCGGGCCGTTCTCAAGGATCTCACTCACAGCAAAATTCTTCAGACGGCAAGCCAACGCCTGGGCGTGCTTCTCGTCAAGCTGGCGGATCGGCTTCATAACCTGCGAACGCTTCACTACCTGCCCAAACCCAAGCAACAGCGGATCGCCCAAGAAACCGTGGAGATCTACGCCCCGCTGGCGGCAAAGCTCAATATCTTTCCCCTGAAACGAGAACTTTACCACCTGGCCCTTTCCTACCTCTACCCCAAGAAAAGCAAAAAAATCCTCAACGCCCTGCGCGGCCTCTACGCCCATCCCAACGTTTCCGAGATCACCGAAAGACTCAAGGAGGCTTTCGCCCGAAGGGGCATGGAGGTCGTCATCCGCAGCCGGGTCAAGGGGCTCGGCACTTACTACGATGCGGCCAAAGGGACGCTTCGGTTGAACAACGCCGAAAACCGGGTAGACTTCACCGTGGTCCTTCCCGCAAACGACACGGACGCGTGCTATTGCGCTCTGGGTGTGGTCAATTCCACGCTGGCGCCGGTCCCGCGAAGCCTTCGGGATTTCATCGCCAACCCGAAAAACAACGGCTACATGAGCTTGCATACTCGGATCCACTACAAGGGGGAAAATTATCTGGTCAAGGTGCGCACGGCCGCCATGGACGCGTGGGCCACCCATGGCGTGCTCAGCCAGTGGAACAATCCCGAAAGGATCACCGACGCCTATCTCAGGGAAGTCAGCGAATTCCTGCGCAGCGTCGGGGAATACGGCGGGCCGCCCCCGCAACGCCGCACCCTCATCCAGCTTTCGGAAGCCGAAGAGGTCACCGTCTACACCCCCCATGGGGATGCCCATACGTTTCCCATCGGGAGCATCGTCTTGGACTTTGCCTTCAAGATCCACTCGGATCTCGGCAACCACTGCATGGGTGCCGTGGTCGGCGGTCGGCGGGTGACCCCCACTTATCAGCTCAAAGACGGCGACACGGTCCGGGTGCTCAAGGCCGACACACCCGTGCCTTTCGATCCCGACTTGGAACGCCTGTGCATGACCCCAAAGGCCCGCAACGCCATCGCCCGGGAAATCGCCCGGCGTCGGCGAAACTGCGCCTTAGAGATCGGCCGCCACATGCTGCTCCAGGAATTGGCGCATCACGGGTTTTCTCAAGAAGCCCTGGAAAGGGAAGAGGTGCCGCTCATCCTGGAAGTGCTCAATGTGAAGTCTTTGGAAGACCTTTTTATCCTCATCGGGCAGGATCTTCTTTCTCCCCACGCTTTTCTCTATTATCTGCAGGACGTGCCAAGAAAGCCCGTGCCCAGGGGCAGGATCCGGCCTCCCGAGGAGGAACCTCACGAACGTTACGTGCTCACGGTGGGCGAATTGGATCCCGCCGTCCATAAATTCGCCGGATGCTGTCACCCGTACCCCGGGGAAAGCCATCTCCTGGCCACCCTGAGTGAGCGCGGGATCACCTTCCATCGGCCTCGGTGCAGTGATGTGACGCAACGGCATGGGCTGCCGCCGCACAAGCTTTTGGATGTGTTGTGGGCGGAAGACACACCCTGGCCCAGCCCCATCGCCATGTGGCTCAAGGTTTTCACACCGGAAAACCAGCCTTTGTTGCCTCTTTTGGGAACCATCCCGTCGAGGATCGAAGTGCGCGCTCTGGAAGGGCAGTTTCGGAAGGACGTTCCCCAATGGGCGTCTTTTCAGGTGATCTTGAATAGCTTCGACGAGGCCCGCGGGCTCTTTCGATGCTTTCCTCCCGGCCTCGTCGTGGTGGAAAAATACGGGGCGCTCAACGCCGCCGTAGATCTTGGGGAATGATTCAGTGCAGCGATCGGTTGCTGTGGGTTTCCTTGAAAATTTTTCGAGCCACGGCATGAAGGTCCGCTTTTTTCATGCCCGCCACTTCCACAAGAAGGAACTGAATCCACGCCCCGCAGCAAAAGCTCAATAAGCTCTGCGGATTCTTGAAGACTTCCTCCTCCAGTTTCCCCTCCTCATAGGCCTGGGCGACGAGGTCCATCAAGGCGCAAAGGAGTTCTCCCTCCCCGTATCGACGCACGGCGTTTCGGTAAATGGCGGCCAGTTCGGGGTTCCTTTGGAGAATCCTCACACTGAGTCGACATGCCTCGACCAACGTCATCGATGCCATTGGGGGTATGCGACCTCCTTATTTTGGCTCGTTCTTGATTTTTCGCCGACTTCGTTTATGGTGTATAGCACATTTTTCCAAAGGCTGAAAAGATTGGGGCATCTTTTATCGAGCTCTCGGGAAAGGAGCGCACAGCATGTTCGAGCGAGCAAACCGCGGACATTGCTTTCCATGGATTGCGGGAGTGGTAATGCTGGTTTTCATGGTCGGTACAGGGGCGTTTCCCGGCCCGTCCTTCGGAGCGTCGGGTCCTTTCGGAGGCGACGCTCCGCCGTCTTTCGCCGACCTGGCGGACAAGGTCAAGGATTCGGTGGTCAACATCGCCACGACTCAGGTCATCAAGGGCCACCCCTTGCAACCCTTCATGGAGCCGGATTCGCCGTTCCGCGAATTTTTTGGCGATGAGTTCTTCAAACGCTTTTTCGGGGATATCCCCAAAGGATCCATGAAGACCAATTCCTTGGGGTCGGGAGTGGTCATCGATGCCTCGGGCCTCATTTTGACCAACAATCACGTGGTGGAAAAGGCGACGGAAATCAAAATCAAGCTGCAAAACGGCAAAGAATACGCCGCCAAAGTCGTGGGACGCGACCCCAAGACCGATTTGGCCCTCATTAAAGCGGAAGCGGACAAGAACTTTCCCAAGCCCGCCGTGCTGGGGGATTCGGCCGGGCTGCGCGTCGGCGACTGGGTCATGGCCGTGGGCAACCCCTTCGGCCTGGGCCATACGGTGACCGTGGGGATCATCAGCGCCAAAGGTCGGATCATCGGCGCCGGGCCCTATGACGATTTCCTGCAGACCGATGCCGCCATCAACCCGGGCAATTCCGGCTGGCCTCTTTTCAATATGAGCGGCCAGGTGGTGGGGATCAATACGGCCATCGTGGCGCGAGGCCAGGGCATCGGCTTCGCCATTCCCATCAACGTGGCCAAGGACCTGTTGCCCCAACTGCGCACGGGCAAGGTCATCCGCGGCTGGCTTGGCATCATGATTCAAGATGTCACCCCTGAGATCGCCGAATCCTTCAACCTCAAGGAGGCGAAAGGCGTTCTTGTTTCCGACGTGCTCAAAGATAGCCCCGCCGAAAAGGCCGGAATCGAACAGGGTGACATCATTTTGGAGCTTAACGGGGAAGAGGTTCGAGACGCCCACGAACTTTCCCGAAAGGTGGCGGCGACCCCGCCCAATTCCGAGGTGAAGCTGGGGCTTCTTCGGGAGGGGTCCAAGAAAGTCGTGACCGTCAACCTGGGCACCATGCCCGACGAAGAATCGGCCGCAGCTCAGCCTGAGGAGACGACGGAAAATGTGTGGGGCCTTTCGGTCCAAAACGTCACCAAGGAACTGGCCGAACGGTTCGGCTGGGACGTGTCCGAACGCGGCGTCGTCGTAACGGAAGTCCAGCCCGATAGCCCGGCCGCCGCCGCGCGCCTCCAACCCGGAGACCTCATCAAAGAAGTGAACCGCAAGAAGATTCAGAATGTGAGAGACTACAACCAGGCCATGAAGAGCGCCGAAAAGAAGAAAAGCCTTTTGCTCCTGGTCAAGCGGGGTGAGCGGACGTTCTATGTGGTGCTGCAAGTGCCCCAAAACTAGCAGGCGGGATGAGAAAGCCCCCTTCCGCGTCTCGTGAAGGCCATGGGGCGGGAAAAGGGCCTAGAGGGGGGAAGGAGCCGATGGGGCGGCTTTAGATGAAACTCGTTGGGGACACGGAGGGTCATTGAATGAAGTATTTGCGGAGGGTTAAGAATTTTCAGGGCATGATCGTGCTTTTGCTGGCGGCTTTGTGGGCGTTTCCGGCCGGAGCCGCCGATCCGCCGAAATTTCCAAGTGAAATCACCATAGGACAAACGCGCTGCATTTTAAATGGCTTCGGGATCCGTCGGAAACTCGTGGTGGACGTCTATTACGGGGCGCTCTACGTCACGGAAAAATCCTCCAATGCCCAGGCCCTCATCGATCAGGATAAAGCCAAGGGCATCGTCATGCATTTTGTCTACAAAGAAGTCGAAGCCGCCAAGCTTGTGGAAACATGGAGGGAAGGGTTCGAAAAGACCGCCCCCAATCCGGATCCTGGGTTGAAAGCGCGCATGGACACCTTTGTGGGCTACTTCACGGAACCCATCAAGAGCGGGGAGGAAGTGCGGCTGCTTTATGAGCCGGGCGTGGGCACCCACGTGGTCATCAAGGGGCAAGAGAAAGGCATCGTCCCGGGCGCCGACTTCATGAAGGCCTTGTGGGGGATTTTCTTGGGTGAAAAGCCTGCGTCGGACGTTCTGAAAAAAGGCATGCTAGGATCTTCCCCCACGGGAGAACCGTAAAATGAACGACGGCGGGACTTTGGGTTTTATCGTGGAGGTTTCGCCCGAAGAGATCCGCCGCGAAAAGGAAAAAGCTCGGGCGCTTCGCAAAACCCAGTGGTGGCAGCGGCAACTGGCCAAAGGCCGCTGCCACTACTGCGGTAAAACGGTGCCGCCCGCGGAGCTCACCATGGACCATGTGGTCCCCTTGGTGCGCGGCGGACGCAGCACCAAGGGCAATGTGGTGCCGTGTTGCAAGGACTGCAATTCCAAGAAGAAATATCTTCTGCCCGTGGAATGGGCGGATTATCTGAAGCGATGCGCGGAAACGACTTCTCGATCAACGGATAGTTGACGCCATGACATCGGCTCCTCAACCCGCTCCCAAAGACGCCCACGTGCCCTGCGCCGACTGCGATTTGGCCGTTTACTGTTTTTGCGACCCTAGCACGTGGGTTTTTCGAACCACCGCCGAGCTCGAAGAGAAATTGCGTCGCATCCAAGAGTGCCCCACCCGCCGTGACGATGTCACGGCACCACGGTGATTCGCGACATACCCCCGGGTTCGCGCTCCACACGGATCTGGGTCTGGATCTCCTCGGCCAGGCGTTTCACGTGAGAGATGACGCCCACCGTCTTCCCGTTGGCCTGCAGCCTGCGCAGTGCCGTCATCACCCGGTAAAGCATCTCCTCGTCCAGGACGCCGAATCCTTCGTCCAAGAAGAGGGATTCGATCCTTCGGTGATGCGCCGCCAGGTCAGAAAGCCCCAGAGCCATGCTCAAACTGACCACAAAAGTTTCCCCACCCGAAAGAGTGCGCAAAGGTCGTTGGTTCCTGTGCTGCAGGAGGTCTTCCACCACGAGACCGAAACCGTCGTCGGCCACGGTCCGAAGCCTGTAGCGGCCGCTTAGCAGTTCTAGGTGAGTGTTGGCCTGGGCGATGAGGCGCTCCAGGAGGTGCCGTCGAAACTTTTCTCGAGCCTCCGCGCTCTGTTCTTCTCGAAAAGCTCTCTCCTCCGAAGCCATCTCTGCGCAAACCCGTTCTTGGTCCTCGATCGCCCGCAGCAGCTCCCGACGTTCTTGTTGAGACCGACGGATTTCGACCAACTGCCGTTCCAGGGCTTCCAAGTCGTGGCGAAGATTCTCCCGTTGCTCGTGCAGTTCGCCCAGGCGGCGCTCAAGGGCCTCAAAGGACGCGTCGGAAGCCGTCGTTTTCTCGGCTTGTTGCACCGCGCGCGTGGCGGCCTCAAGGCGGGATCGGGCATCGGCAAGAGCTTCGGCCGCTTCCGCCGCGTGCCGCCGCACAATGGGTTCCTCTTCCAGGGCGTGGAAGACGAGGAAAGCCGTTTCGAAAGAATCCACCCCCGCGTCTCTTATCCGGGGTTCCAGCTGCGCGCGGGTCGCCTCAAAGGCCGCTTGCGCCGTTTCCAAAGCATCTTCCACATCGCGAAGTTCTTCGTCCCGATCCGCCAGGGATCGAGTCAGCGCCTCGATCTCCTGAACGAGTTCTTCACGGCGTTGCGTCAAAGCATGGATGGTTTCCTCCAAAGAGCGCCGTTCCGCCACGGGGTCGAGCCCCGGGTAGAGGGATTCGCGCTCGGCTTTTAAAGCCGCAAGTTCGGCCTGGACGGCCTCGGCTTCGGAGGCCGCCGCTTCGGCTTCTTTCTCCAGTCGTTCCAGTTCGGGAGAAAAGGATTGGATCTCGGTTTCCAGCGACCGGATCGTTTCGTAAAGCTCTTTGTGTTCGCCCAGCCACCGACGGACCGCGTCCCGCCGCATCCACAGCCGTTCCAGAAGCCGCCTTTCGGCCCCTTTTTCCGGGACTTGTTCATGATAAGGGGCAAGGAGCGTTCGAAGATCCGCGCTGAGCGCCTCCGTTTCCTCCCTCAGACGACGGATATCGGCCTCCAAATCTTGGAAGGCTTTTTTTTGGGCGTCGAACTGTTCCTGCGCGAAGTGGCGTTTCTGTTCCAATTTGGCGAATTTCCCGAGCGTCCGCCGAAGCACCATGTCCGACCATGCAAGCCGCCATTTGGTGAAACGCGTGGAACGCAGCGCCGATTTTCCCTCCCGGATCGCCGTTTTTTCGGATCGGATGGCGTCGGCGATCGTTTGAGGATCCGTCATGGCGACACTGAGCCCCGCACGACGGCACAGGTTATCCCATTCCTGGAGCATCCGCGCCTTGGCTTCGGCTTGCGCGTCCAACTCGGCGGCCTTGTCATTGAGGTCGGCCAGTTCGGCCTCGAGGGATCGGATGCGGTCCTGGAGCGCATCGACGGGCTTGTAGAGCGCTTCGAGGTCGGGCAGACCTTGGCTCACGTAGGGATGTGTCGTGGATCCGCACAGCGGGCAGGGTTTTCCTTCCCGGAGCCTTTCCCGTTCGGGGCTCACCCGCTGAAAGCTTTCCCGCCACAGCAGCTCGCTTTCAAAGTTCTTGAGCTCGGCCAAGGCCTCTTCCAACGATGCCTGAAGGGACTTTTGAAGGGCCGAGACACGCTCCCGTTCCGCAGGGATATCGAAAGCGAGTCCCTGGGAGTGGAAGCGTCGGGCGATGGGCAAGAGTTTCTCATAACCCCGAAGGGCTCTCTTGCGCTCTTTGAGGCGAGCTTTGAGGGACTCCCGTGTTCCTTCCCCGAGGCGTGCTTTGAGTGCCTGCTCCAAGGCTTCTTTTTTGAGCACGGCTTGGCCGGCTTTGGCCTGGACGCGCTTTTCGAGCGCTACGGCCCGTTCCAAAGCAGCGTTCGCCTTTTCCAGGAGTTGTTGAGCCTCGGGCAGTTGCGCGTTCAAGACGTCTTCGCGGGTTCGACATTCGCCGAGACGGCGGATCAGGTCTTCGAGAGCCGGCAGGTCTCGTTCCAACCCCGGATCGGCTGAGGCCTGAGTGAGCCGTTCCTGCAGCGCGCCGGCCTGCGAAATCGCCTGGGAAAGCTGCGTCTTCAGCTGCTCGAGGCGGTTCTGTCCGTCGCGTCGAGCTCGATCCCGTTCCATCGAACGCGAAAGGGCGTCTTGAAGGCGACGGTAGCACTCTTCAATGGTTTCGTCCCTGAGTGTGGCGTCGTGCAGGACCTCTTCTTTTTCCTGCAATTGGCGCTGCGCCGTTTCCAAGGCCTCGATTGTCTCCGTGAGCTGTTCGCGCGCGGTTTGGAGGCGCTCCTGCTCCTGGGTTTTTTCCCGGCGGAGGGCGTCCAGCCGTAACCCAAGGGCGTTTCGGTTTTCTTCCTCCTCTTGAAGATGCCGGAGCTCATCGGCCAAATGGCGAACCGCCAGAATTTTCTCCAGCTTCTCGATCTCCCGGCGCACCGACGCCTCCCGGGCTTCAGCTTCCGAAAGGGCTTCTTGGGCCGCGTGGAGGTCATCCTCTCGTTGTTTCAGAACCTGAAGCCGCTCCCTTTCCGCTTCCACCTCGGCGATCTGCCGCAGAGTTTCGTCCCATTGGGCGCGCACCTCATCGCGCTCGTGCTCCAATTCCTGCAGCCGTTCCCGGTCGACCGCGGGAAAGCCTGATGCAAGCTCCTTGAGCTGAAGCAAGCGTTCCTGGGCCGCGGCCGTGCGTTTCTTGAGGTCTTCCTGGATCTCTTGAGTCACCTCGGCCCCGATAATTTTTTCCAGGATCTCAGCCCGTTCGTTTTCCAAGGCGTTGAGGAAAGCGGCGAATTGGCCTTGAGCGAGAAGGACGGAGCGGCAAAACCTTTTGAAATCTAGGCCCGTAAGTTCACTCAGACGAGTGCGCACGCGGGTGATGCGGTCTTCCAGGATGCTCTCCCCGCCGTTGACCAAGGAGAGGGACATTTCAGGGCCCATGAGGCCTTCGGGGCCTTTTCGGGCCCACCATCGACTGCAGTACACGCCCTCGCCGACGCGGAAGGTCACCTCGGCGTAGGATTCGTCTTCGAGCCACGTGGTGATGTCATTTTCCGGGTTGCGCAGGCGGACGGTTTCACCGTAGAGGCCGAGAGTGACGGCATCGAGAATGGAAGATTTGCCTGAGCCGTTGGGTCCGGTGATGGCGAACAAGCCCGTGTCGGAAAGCGGCGGCGCATCAAAGCGAATGTCCCATTCCCCTCGCAGAGAGTTCACGTTTTTGAATCGAAGCCGAAGTATTTTCATCGTTTCTTTCTCCCTGAAGCCACGGTCCCGGCCCGCCCGGCCTGTGAGGGTTTCCTCGAAAGAACCGATCGCCCGGTGGAGCCTTAAGCCCGCCTTTTCGTCCTCGGCACAGGCCAGCGCGCTGTGCCGGCTCAGTCCTTCGGCATATTAGCCCCTCAGGGGAAAATTTCAAAAGAGAGAACCGGGCCACAGGCGCGTTGAAAGTCCTGATCGCCGTTCGGTACGTCGTTGGACGGCCGTTTCCAGAATGTCGGCGCGGGCCCAGATTTCCACCGATTCCCGTGCGCGGGTGACGGCGGTGTAGACGAGTTCCCGGGTCAGTACTTTGGCGTCCTGATCGGGAAGGATCAGGAGCACTCGGCGGAATTCGGACCCTTGGGCCTTGTGGACCGTCATGGCGTAGGCCGTTTCGTGAGGGGGAAGGCGCAGCACGCGAACCTTCCGAAAGCCGCCGTCGACCCGGCGGAACCACGCCTTCAGCCGCCCGTCGGCTGCATCGGGCCAGAGGATGCCCACGTCGCCGTTAAAGAGCTGCACGTCGTAGTCGTTTTGGGTCACAAGGACGGGCCTCCCCTGGTAGTGGCGCGAGCCCCAAGGGATTTTCCCCATCCGGGCCAGAACCTCCTCCACGAGCGCGTTGACGGACGCCACGCCGAATGCGGTTTCCCTCAAAGCACAGAGAATCCGGAAAGCGTCCAATCGATCGTGGGCCTCTTCGACCGATTTCGCCTGCACCAGAGGAAGGAAAAACTCCTGCACGACCGACTTCAGCGCATGGGGAAGGTTGTCTGCCGTGAAGGTTTGGAATATCACTTCGGGATCGGGTGAACCGGCCCCGAGAAACGCTTCCGAGGAAGACTTCGAATGGGGTCGGCGGCTCAGGGAAGCTCCGGCTCGAATGAGAGCCGCCAGCCGGCCGATCCCGCTATCCGGCCGAAACCGATAACTTTTCTCCAGAAAGACCGTGCATTCGCCCAAAGGCGAGTCGTCATCCGGCCCTGCAGATGCCTGTTCCGGCACATCCATGCCGGTGGCGATTCCGACTTTTTCGGCCCATTCGCGGGATCGGATCGGTTGAAATCGAGCTGGAGAATCTCGATGGTCCGGCCGGGGGCCGCACAGGTCCGAAAAGACGTTTCCCGCCTCCACGGAGGCCAGTTGGTCCTTGTCGCCAAGGAGGATCAGCCGCGCGTGGGGCGGCAGAGCCGCCAGGGTTCGTGCCATAAGGGGAAGATCGATCATGGAGGCTTCATCGACGATCAAGACATCGAGGTGCAGCGGGTTTTCCTCGTGATATCGAGGGACGGAGCGCCCTTCGCGAATCCCCAAAAGCCGATGAAGCGTCACGGCCTCTTGAGGGATGTGCTCCGTCCACGCCGTGTTTTTCGGAAAGGAAGCGAGCGCCTTTCGCATGGACTCCGTGATGCGCACCGCCGCTTTGCCCGTCGGGGCGGCCAAGGCCGTTCGGGGAGGCCGATGAGGCATCAAGTGGTGCAGAACGCCCAGGATGGCCGTCACCGTGTGGGTCTTTCCGGTTCCAGGTCCTCCGGAAATGATGCAGAGCTTTTTCATGGCGGCTACCGCCGCGGCGACCCGCTGCCAGTCCACTGTTTCTCCGGCTGGATGCCTAGGGAAGACGCTTTCCACAGCACTGTGAACGGCCTCAGGATCCATTTCGGCCCAACCGCGGGCTCGTTCCCGCAGCCGCCGGGCGAGGTCGCATTCGTAAAACCAATAGCGGGCCAGATAAAGCCGCGTCCCGTCCAGGACCAAAGGCCGGGACGGGACGACGGGAGGTGAAGGGAATGTGCCCCCCATTTTTGCCGAAACCTTGTCTTCCGCTCCGTCCACGAAATGGCCGGCTGAAACGGGCGACGCCGTCGTCGCGACCTGAACGGCGCAGGATCGAGACAGGTTTTGGATCCAGGATTCCAGATCCGGCGCTCGGAGGTTGGCATCCCCGGCGCGGGTGTCGTCGAAAAGAGGCTTTCCCGCATGGAGACGAAGGTCGGCACACACATCCCCTTGGCTCAAGTTGAGGCTCACCAAGGCCGCACCCAGCATTACGGCTTCTTTCACACCGTCCGGGTCACCTGAAGCCACCCACCGGGCGAAGTGGCGGTCGATGGATCTCAGAGCCCCTCGATCCACAAGAGTTTTCAGACGATCCGTCACGGCCTGTGAACTCATGCCTCGCCCCCTCCATCCACAGGTCCCGCAGGGGGGACTCGGTCTTCGATCCGAAAAGGGGATGACGTGGAAATGCCGCTCGGGGCGTGAAACAGGGCGTTCAGGCGATCGATGAGCGCTTTGGGAGGGCGGTGAAAAAAGACTCCCGTATTTCTTTTGGGGCGCATGCCACGAAGGAAGAGGTAAAAGACGCCGCCGAAATGAGTCTCGTAGTCGTAGCCCGGCAGGCGAAAAGTAAGGTATCGGTCCAGCGCCGCCGTATAAAGCAGCATCTGCAGCGGGTAGCGATGCCGGTGCATGGCTTCCTCCAGGTGACTCCCATGGTAGTCTTCCACCCGATCGCCCAAATGGTTGGACTTGTAGTCGGCGATGAAATAACGCCTTTCAAATCGGAAGACCAGGTCGATGAACCCGCGCGCAAGGCCCTGGAGAGTTTCGAACTGGAGCCCTTTGACGGCGGGTTCGTAAAAACGTTCGCCTTCAACGGCCTGCTGAAGCCCTCTGGGGTCCAGTCGAACGACGGGCAAGTGAAATTCCAGCTCGCTCAGGCGGTCTTTGAGCCCGACGGTGCGAAGCGTAACATCGACGGGCGTCAGCGGAGTGTCCAAGACATTTTCCACCATGGTGAGCACGGGTTCCACCCAGAGGTTTTCCAGCCCGTGGCGCGACAACGTTTCGACGACGACATTTTCAAGACTGTCGCACCAGGCCTTGGGAAAATCGATTTTTTCGAAAATTTCGTGCAGACACTGGCCCGCTCGAGCTCCTCTCGGGAAGAGGAAAATAGGATCCACCTCCTGGGGGGCTTTTTCTCCGGTCTCCACCTCATCCGCCGTCGCATCGTAGTCTGGTGTATGGGGTTCGGCCCCGTGCGCCATGTGGGTATAACTCGTGACGCGCCACGGGAGGCTCAAGGGGGTACGGAAAATCCGGGCGTGAAAGACAGGTTCACGGTCCTTTTCAGGAACCCATCGGTCCCGGGACTGACAATGGGCGTCGCTCAATTCTATGGTCCCGCAGGCCGATCGAGCCACATCGGTTAGTTCTTGTAGAAGCCTATCCTCGTTGACGAAGGATTTCATGTCGCTTGAGGGGGATTCATTCATAGGGTCGAGTCCGCGCTTGGGAAAGAGCAGGTACGCCATGGCCGAGGCCGAGGCTTCGTTGATCCAGCCCCAAGTCGTGATGCACAGGTGTTTGGCCCGGGTGAGCGCCACATAGAGAAGCCGCATGCATTCGGCCATGTCTTCTCGATAGGCGTGTTCCCGGCTTTCTTGGAAGCTCTCGGAGCCAAAATCGACGCACGGCGTCAAGTCGTCGGGGTCGTGAAATCGAACCGCTTCGGGATTCTTCCGATTGCGAGGCTTGATACTCCAAGGAAACGGCACAAACACGATCGGGTACTCCAACCCCTTGCTTTTGTGGATGGTGACCACCTGCACGAGGTTTTCGTCGCTTTCCAAACGCAGCTGTTCTTCCTCAGGCGCGTCGTCTTTTTGCAATCGATCCGAAAACCACCGAAGGAGCCTGTCCGTGCCTGGATGGGCCTCGCTCGCCCTATGGAGCAATTCGGCCAGGTGCAGCAAGTTCGTCAGGCGCCGTTCTCCATTAGGGAGGGCGCGCACATGCGCCGGAACATTTTCTTCCCTGAGGAAATTCATGAAAGCCGTAAGAAAGCCTTGACGCACCCATAGGTCGCGGTAGCGATGGAATCGATTCTGGATGTTTTCCATGAGCGCTTCGTTGTTTTCCAGTGCACTAAGCCGCAGGGCGTCCCAGCCCAGGACTTCTGTGGCCAGGGCGGTGCGAAGCAGGCGCTCGTCGGCGGGTTCTGCGACAGCGGACAGGATGGCCATCACGTCGGCGGCTTCCGCGGAGTCGAACACGCTGTCCCGATGAAGGCTCACACTGGGAACACCCCGTCGACGCAGTGTCTCCTGAACCATGCGCCCTTCCCGGTGCGACCGGACGAGCACGGCGATGTCTCGGGCCTGTATCGGCCGATTGCCGATACAGGCCCGGCCTTGTTGGGAAAGGGTCAGAAGCCGAACGATCCATCCGGCGCAGTCGGCGGCAGCGGCACTGGACGCCGCTTCCGCCTTAATCAAACCAGTATCGGTGACATCCAAACCCTCCGATGGGATCAAGCGAATCTGCAAGGCGGCGGGGACGGTGCCATCGATCTTGAGAGGTTCTGCGTCGGCTTTTCCGGCGCTTTGGACCTCATGAAAGGGAATATCTTCGTGGAAAACGAAAGGATAAGGGTGCCGAGAAAAGAGGTGATTCAAGGCGCGCACCAAACCCGATGAGGAACGCCAGTTCGTTTTCATGGTGTAGACATTTCCCGGACCGGCGTCCCGCTTCGCCTGCATGTAAGCGAAGATGTCCGCGCCTCGGAAGCTATAGATGGCCTGCTTGGGGTCGCCGATGAGGCACAAAGGGTGGGGGGCTTCCGAGGGGAGGTAAATCTTTCGAAAAATCCGGTATTGCAGGGGGTCGGTGTCTTGGAACTCGTCGATGAGGGCGACGGGGTATTTGCGGCGGACCGCCTCGGCAAGTCTAGGTCCGAGGGGGCCCGAAAGCGCCTTGTCCAGGCGCTGAAGGAGATCGTCAAAAGCGAGGCGGCGCTCGGCTTCCTTTCTCCTCGCCACGGTTTTCTCGATAAATGCGTTGGCCGATTCTAAGATCAGAACCCGATTGTTGAGAAGAAGCTCAGGGAGAGCCTCCACGAAGCGGCCGCACAGATCGAAAAAAGGATGCCAGGGTGGGGAGCCGCGCTTCGTCTTTTCGGCGAGCATTCGAGGGGTAAACCGTTTGAAGGAGTCGGGCAAGGTCAAGGACGGTGTTTCACGCGCCGTCAAAACGTCCATGGCGTCCAGGGCCTCTTGGATGACCTCGGGCGTGTAGGATCTGCGGTCCAGCCCTTTGTCATCGCGAAGCAGACTTTCGATTTCGCTTCGGCGTTCGGCCCACAGAGTGCGGATTTTTCCAAAAAGATCGTGTAATGAGGCAAAATCAGCGGCCGTTTTCTTGGACCCTTTCGGGAGGATCCTCGGCGGCACGGTGCTTTTCAACACCCGAAGGGCCTCGAGAAGACCATTCGGACCATTCCACGTCTCCAGCAGCCATCGGGCTTTGACGGCATCGGCGCTTTCCATGAGGTGCCGCCAAAAATCCGCCGCGGCTTCACGATAAAGATCCCGATCGTCCGCCATAACGTCCCAAGAGAAAGGGACCGCGGATTCGAACGCAAATTCCTGAAGCGTTCTTTGGCAAAAGCCGTGGATGGTGAAAACGGCGGCCTCGTCCATGCGCCGGACGGCGTCCCAAAGGCGCCGCGCCGCTTGAACCCTTTGTGCTTCATTGAGGCAACGCAGGAAGTGGGCCAACACGGGATCTTTCGGGGCCTGAGCCGAGACCTCCGCCCATGCCGTGCGAAGCCGCTCCCGAATTCGCCCGCGGAGTTCTTCCGTGGCGGCGTTGGTGAAGGTCACCACCAAAATGCGGCCGATATCCAGCTCCTTTTCCAAGAGAAGGCGGAGGAAAAGGGTCACGATGTTATAGGTTTTTCCGGTTCCGGCGCTCGCCTCGATGAGATGAACGCGGTCCAAGGGAAGGGTGAGAGGGTCGAGAGGCTGCATTGGGCGGTTTTTTCCCCCAGGCTCGTAGAGTTCGCTATTCCCTGCGGTGATTCTCGGTGTTCGATAGGATTGGGCCGAAAACGCAACAAGCGATGTCGGCAAACTTTTGGTCCAAAGGATCGATTCCCCGGAACGCCGTGCGCACCGCGGCGTCGTAGGCATCGCCTCGTTCGCGGTATTCCTCCTTCCACGCCGTTCCGCAGATCCGCACCGGAGGATCGGCGGTGGGCGTGCCCTTGCACTTTTCGGCGTAAGCCCAGCTGGATTCGGGAAAGAACGGCAGCGGCCTCCGCTGGCCCTCGACAAAAAGTTTGATAAGGTCCCCCAAATACTCTTCCGGTTTTTCAACGGGCTCCAGCCGGAAGACGTTCTCTTCGCAGGTGCCGATATGAACACTGACCAGGGATACCCCTTCCGGACGGGACGCACACAGCGCAAGATGGCAAATCCAGAGGCGTAGCCGGTCCTTGGCTTTGATTTGAGCCGGCCGGTACGTCAACCGGCCTCGTTCCGTCACACGGTCGAGCCAGCCGTAAAGGCGGATGCCATGGAGCGTGGTGTCCACTTCCACAGGACGCGGAGTCGAACCCATGTGGGACCGGATCTTTCCAGCCAGTTTGCAGGCGGCTTGGAAGGCATCTTCAAAGAGCACATCCCCGGCCGCGCCGTAGGGGAGTTCCCCTCGGGCACGGATGCGTCGGTGCAGCTCCTGGCTCTCCTCTCCGTGCAGGAGCCCGTCCACCATTTCCGAAATCAGCCCATAGCGACTCAGGGCATCCAGGACGAAAGGCTCCTCTTCTTCAAGGGCCTCTTCTTGCCGCAGCACAGCGAGCCCCAGGGCCTTTCCCAGGAAATAAGCGCTCGGGTTTTCGAAGAATCGGACAAGTTCCTCCAAGGCGATTTCGGCGAAATCCGTTGGGGAGAAGGACGCCTCGGGAGGCATGAATGGCGGAAGGGTAAGGCCCTCTGGGGTTTGTACCGCCTTGAGCCATTGATCGTCGTAGGAAAACAGCCTCGGGTCCGAGCCGTCGAAGAGACGGCGGCTGAAGGGCTGCAGGGGATGCTCGACGACAATCCGAGACCGAAGGGTTTGGGAAGCGGGAAAAACATTGGTCTTGGGCTCGTGCGGGGGCGTGGGGCTCGAATGGGGATGTTGGGGTTCGCTGCGCTCACCCCAACCTACGGGCGGTGTGTTCTCATGTGTCGATAGGGGGGAAGGGTGAAAAAGTTGGGGTTCGCTGCGCTCACCCCAACCTACGGTATCTAAGGGATCGCTGGGGTTGGCTGTTGTTTTTGTTGCGGCACGGGGGCGATAGCTTTCTTCCAGGTAATCCAAAAGTTCAGAGACGACGACGGAGGGGACGCGTTCCGAATTGTCTCGGATGTCTCGCCCCACATAGCTCACGCAAAACACATCCCGAGCCGACAGAAGCGCCTCGAGAAAGAGATATCGGTCTTCCCATCGGCGCCGGCGGTCTCCGGAACGCGGTTCCTTCGCCATGAGATCGAACTGCGGAGGTCTTTCCGTTCGGGGAAAATCGACGTCGTTCATGCCCAAGAGCCAAACCACTCGAAAAGGAATGGCCCGCATGGGCACCAGATTGCAAAACGTCACACCGCCCGAAAGGAACCTTCGGATATTGGGCGATTGCGCCAGGGTGTCGCGAAGAGCCTCCCGGATCACCTCGATAGAAACCGGCTCTGAACACCCGGCACGTTCCGCCGCGCGACACACTGCATCCACGGCGTTTCGAAAGCGGCCGAGGCTTTCTTCCACGGCGGGATCGTTCGGGACGAGGACAGTGGGCCGAATAAGGCCAAACGTCTCGTCTTTTGGACCCACGGCGGCCCGATGGCTCGGCCGAGGCGTCCGCATGAAAAAACTGTCCACAAGGGCGTTGCACTCATTTCGCCAGGCCGTAGGCGTCTTTAGATTTTTCAGAACCCTGCGCCACGCCTCCACGGTCTCCAAAAGGTCATGAAGCGCGCCGAGCCACGGACCGTCCCCGGCTTCCACATGGGGGTAGGCGAGGATGTCCTCCCAAAAGAGTTCCCGGGGCGGCAGGGCGTATCCCGCAAGAAGCCGGTCCAGGCCCATCCGCCACGTGTGGTTTCGTTCCCCGGGAAGATTCAGCTCCCGGCGCATGGCGTCGTCCAAACCCCATCGAATGCCCGCTTCCCGCACCCAGGCGCGCACCCGATCCAACCCTTTTTCGTCGAACCCGTAGGCGGCGGCCACCGGAGGGGTCTCCAGGAGGGCGAGAATGTCGGTGGCGGTGCAGCGCCATTGGGGCAGGCGCAGAAGGTCCAGGATCTTTTCCAACAGCGGGTCATCTTCAGGAGATTTCCGTTCAGAAAGGTTCCACGGAAGACGCGGATTGTCCCGGGTGCCGAAGACCGCTTCCACATAGGGTGCATAGGTGTCGATATCGGGCGCCATGACCACGATGTCTTCGGGGGTTAGACCGGGGAGGTTTTCCAGGAAATGGGCGATGCGATCGTGGAGCACCTGGACTTCGCGCATGGGGCTGTGGCAGGCGTGGATCTGAATGGAATCCACATCGGCGACCTCGAGACGATTTTCGGCGATGAGGGTTCGCCGGTCCGTCAGAGTGTGGATGTCGTGCTGAACGGCCCTGAGGAGAGTGTCCGGCTGAAGATCATCGAAGCAGTCCCGATGGAATCCGGGAATATTTTGGATACGTTCGAAGAGATCCCGCCCGGCGTGAGCCCATGACGCCACGAGGGGATTGGTAGCGTCCTCGGAGCCTGAGCGGGCATCGCCCCAGTATTCCCCGCTGGGGTTTAAGTAGTACAGTGTCACCGGAATGCTCGATGCGAGGACGTCGAAGACTTCAAAATGGACCGGGGCCATCATGGCCAACCCGAACAAGGTCACGCGATGGGGCAGATGGGTGGGATGCCGAGGCCCGCGGCCGCATCGTGCCGCATTCCGAAAAGCCAGGTGCCGCCTCGCGGGGTGCGGGGCGGGAGTCTCCTGGACCAAAAGCCGCCAAAGGTGAGCCTGCCAGTTATCGCTCTCGCCGTTTTCCCAGAAGAGGAGAATATCCTGGCGGTACACCAGGTAGCGATCGAAGACGGCGGCGATGCGTGCCGCAAGCTCGTAGCGCTTGCTGCCCGAAGGGTCGTCGGCCATGTAATGACGGAGCTCTTCGAAGCGCGAGTCCCCACGGCAATGGTCCAGCAGGCGGAAAAGGCGCCACGTGAGAACCGGTCGGCTCCACGCCTCGCGCGCCCCCTCGGGCGATTCCTCGCCGAGCCACGCTTCATAGACCAGATCGGCCAAACCCGCGGGAGAAAAAAACCGGAAGTTTGCCGCAATCCCGAAATGTTGGGCCAGTCGGTGGGTGATCCATCGGGCCATGCCCATGTCCTGGACCACGACCACCTCTGGGGTGAAGGGGTCTTCAGCGGGAGGATTCTCGGACTCGAAGGGAGGCCCTTTTTCTGGAAGTCTCACCGGTTCTTCCGCCCACGGCGTTCCTCCGGCGACGGCGCCCGTGGAAGAAGCCGTCGGCTCCGAGGATCCTCTCAGCGCGTGGAAGAAAGCCTCCACGAGCCGTTCCATCCTTTGGCTTTGGACGACGTGCCACATTGGAAAATCCCCCCGTGCGATTCGGATGCCAAGGGACGCGCCCCTAAAGTGACCTGTCGAACGCGCGACGTCAAGTGGAGGTGCGTCAGTGCGGTGTTTCACCGAACGATGTGGGCTGGCCAAGCAGAAAAAAGACGGCCAAGGCGGGCCTCGAGGGTCCGCCTTGGGGAGGGCTTTGTTTAGGCGCGAGGGGTGTTGGGCACACCAAACCGGAGGGACACAGGGGGGACCGTGCCCTTAGGTGAACATGTTGATGCGGCAATGGACGGCATGCTTGAGGTAGTCTTCGGCCGTTTGAATTTCCACGCCGTCGATGAATTCATCCGGGGAAATCCCCATCATGTCCACCGTCATTTTGCACGCCACCAACTTGATCCCCTCGAGCTGGGCCATCTCCAGGAGTTCTCCAAGGGAAGGGATTTGAGCCGCGTCCATCTTTTGGCGCATCATCTTGGTGGCGATGGAGGCCATGCCCGGAATGGCGCCCATGGGGCCGGGGGGAATGAACCGGCACTTGTCCTGGTAATTTTTGCGAATGACGTTGATTCCCATGAACGTGTAGAAAATGGTGGCCTCCATGCCGAGCCTTACGGCGTTGAGCCCCAAAACCAAAGACGGATATGCCCCGTCCAGGGTGTCACGGCTGCAGATAAAGGTGCAGGACGGCCTGTTTTCACTGGTGTTGCGTGTTTCTTCTGCCATGGGATGGATCCTCCTTGTCCTGTGAACGGTCATGATCTTTCGTGTCGATCGGCTCGTCGGCCGACGCTTCAAAACCTTCCTGTTGAGCGCACACGCAGTGGATGATTTTCAAGACGGCCGGAAAGGCGATGCGGTAAAAGACCTGAGCGCCGTCCTTTCGGGAGGCCAAAACACCGCGCGCTTTGAGAAGAGTCAACTGCTGGGAAATATAGGCCTGGGCCGCCCCCAATTGCTGGCAGATTTCTGTGACGTTCTTTTCCCCGTTTTCCAGGATCTCAAGGATACCCAGGCGCACCGGATGGGCCACCACACGGAGAACCTCCGCCGCCTTTTCCAAACGTTCATGTGGGGACGGCCTCGGCATGTTCTTACCTCATTAAAAAGTCATTATATTCGAATACTCTAATATCCCCATGACTCGCGCCCGTCAAGGGATTTTTTTTTAAAGTGGCGGGATGAAAATCTTCTAGGGAAGGGCCTCGGCGAGGGGGAAGGAGCGTTTGGAGCCGAGCCTCCCCCAGCCCGATGTGGATCGGGCTACCTCAAAGGGAATGTACGGACCCAGGGGTGCCGGGACCGATCAGGGCTGCTTTTTGAGGATCCCCAGCGGGGCGATGCACTCTTTGAGAATGCTCTCCCGAGTCCATTCCACACCTTTTTCGTGGCGTTGTTGGTGCAGCCCCGCAAGACGGATCGCGCGGTCGTGGAATTTTTCTTTGGCCGTCCGACGGGTGTTTTCAATGAGTTCCCAGCGGCCGGATTTTCGAAAGGCACTAAAAGCTTTGAGGATTTCGGGAAACAGCAGCCGGGTGAAAGGCCTCAAGAAGGCGACGTAAAAGGCGAGAGCCGCCCGATGGCGGTTTTCCACGATATGGCGAAGGAGGCCCTTGTCGTCGGTATCGGCGCACAGATCTTTGAGGACTCGAGCGTAAACCTCGATGGGCGTGTTGGGGTATGTGGCGACGATGTCGTGCCACAAATGGCCGCGGAAAGCTTCTTCGTGGAATTCGCCCAGTTCGTGGTGGGTCCACGTCTCCAGCTGGTCTCGAGCGATGGTCTGCAGGGCCTCGGCATACCTTTCGGGGGACCGGGCCACGGCGTCGACATCGAGACTGTATGTGGAAAAGGCGAAGCGTAGGGCGGAGCGGGCGGACGGGCGCATTTCGAAGATCTGATCCCAAAGGAAGGAGAGCATGGGCTGGTGGCGAATGTAAATCCTCGCCCCTTGTCGCATGGCCGGCGAGGCAAACACGTCGCGGACGATTTCGCGTTCCACGGAAAAGATCACGGCGCCGTCCACTTTCCTGATTTCCCCCACGGCGCCGAGAAAAAAGCTGGGCCGCAACCCTTCCACGTAGCCCGCTCCGTAAACAAGGCCCAAGTCGGCCAGCTGCGCGTTGATGCTTTCCACATCGAAGGGGTCTCGGGCGACTCCGCCCACGATCAAGGGCTGGAATTCTCGATCGACCCAGGGGTCCCAGGAGGACTCCCTCTGTTCGATCCATTCGAGGAGGACCGCGGAGTCGGGTTCCACCCAAGGCCGCAGGCCCTTTTCCCATTTGTACAGATCGCGAAGCCGCAGCACCAAGCCACATAGGGAAAAGGTGCCCGCGTAGTTGGCTTCGGCGATAAGGCAGTTTTTCAAAACTTGTTCACGCAAGCTGTTCACGGTACCCATGAGTGAGCCCCTTGGCGAAAGCGATTGTAGGAGCGGGCTTGCCCGCGATTGAGGCTTGCCCGCGATTGAATCCCCCGGTTGAATCCTGCGGATGGATCGGGGGATTGAACCCTTGCCCACGGTTAAATCGCGGGATTGGATCGGGCGATTGAATCCTGCGGTTGATGTCGCCGGCAAGCCGGCTCCTACATTCGCGATGGTGATTGTAGGAGCGGGCTTGCCCGCGACTAGGGGCTCCTACCACCGCGATTTTCGTTCTCAGTATAACCATTGGGTACTCTGAGGGAACATGGGATGGACGATGCCGATTTTCGGAGGGTGTTGGAGGCCTTTGGTCTTGCGTGGCGCGGGTACCGTAAGGTGCGAAAAGGAGCGAAAAAACGCCTGCTCCGAGTGATGGCTTCCTGTGACGCGGCTTCCGTTGAGGTCTTTTTAAAATGCTGTCGGCGGGACGAAACGCTTTGGGAACAAGCCCTGCGGGCCCTGGCTGTGCCTATCAGCCGATTTTTCCGCGACCGGCGTCTGTGGGCGGTTTTGGAAACGGAGCTCTTGCCGGGTCTGATTCGATGGGGTGGCGATCCCTTGCGGGTGTGGTCGGCGGGGTGCGCCCGCGGGGAGGAAGTCTACAGTCTCAAGATCTTGTGGCACAAATTGGCCGCGCAGGGCGTACGGCTGCCTTCCCTGGAATTGTGGGCGACGGATTTCCATACCCAATTTCTTGAAGCCGCTCAGCAGGGGCTCTACCATGCCAGCAGTCTTCGGGAAGTCGATGCGGCCGCGCGATCGGCATTTTTTGTTCCCGTGGCGGCCGATCGCTACGAGATTTCGTCGGGACTGAAACAAGGAATCTTATGGCGCTTGAGCGACCTCATCCGAGACCCCCCGCCTTCATCCCCTTTTCATCTTGTGTTTCTTCGAAACAACCTTTTGACGTATTATGGCCCGCGAGAACAGGAGACAGCCTTGGGGCGGGTTGTGGCGTCTCTTGTGGAGGGGGGATTTTTGATCCTTGGCGCTCGAGAAAAGCCACCATCGGGAAAGTGGCCTTTGATTCGGTGCTCGGCGCATCCCCACGTTTTTCGAAAAGTTCCCTTTCGGTCCGATTTTCTCTAGGGTGCTTTGTTTAGGAAGCGCCTATTTTAGCTGGGGCGCGCATGGGGGAATTCAATCGTTTCATTCGTTTTGGGAAGCGGTGTGATCATGGGGCACGCCGCGGCCGGAGCATTCACGGACAGAATGCCTAGAACGTGAAGGCCAAAGGAGGCGCTGTGAAAATCACGGCATATGGAGCGGCTGGGTGTGTGACGGGCTCATGTTTTCTGGTGCAAAGCGACGGACAATTTCTCGTGGACTGCGGCCTTTTTCAGGGCGGCCAGGCCATGGATGCCTTGAACCGGCAAAAGTGGCCGTTTGATCCGGCGACCCTCCAAGCCGTGGTCCTCACCCATGCCCATATCGACCACAGCGGTCGGCTGCCCAAACTTGTCAAGGACGGCTTTCGAGGCCCCATCTACGCCACAGCCCCGACCGCCGAACTGTGCCGCATTTTGCTTCTCGATTCCGCTCATATCCAGGAAATGGAAGCCGAATGGCAGAGCCGAAAAAACCTGCGAAAAGGTCGAGAACCCGTCCCGCCGCTCTACACCACGGACGACGCGGAAAAAACCGTCGGCCTTTTCCAAATCGTCTCTCAGGATGCCCTGATGACCCTGTCCCGGTCGGTGAAGATGCGATTCCGTAACGCCGGCCACATTTTGGGATCGTCCATTTTGGAACTGTGGGAAGGCGATGGCCATGACGGCCTCAAAGTGGTCTTTTCCGGGGACATCGGCCGAAAGGATCAGATCCTTGTCAAAGACCCGCATCAGGTCTTTGAAGCCGACGTGCTTTTTATCGAATCCACCTACGGAAACCGGCGGCACCGGAATTTTGAGGAGAGCGTGGCCGAATTGGCCGAGGCGATCCGTTACAGTCACGAACACGGGCAGAAAGTGCTGATCCCGGCCTTCGCCGTGGAGCGGACCCAGGAGATCTTGTACGTCCTCAGGCGGCTGCTCCTGCAGGGGAAGATCCCGCGGCTTCCCGTATACCTGGACAGCCCTTTGGCCATTGCGGCCACGGAAATTTTTCGAAAAATGTTCCATGAGTTGGATGAGGAAACCCAGGAGATTGTCAATCAGGGTCAGGATCCTTTCATTTTCCCGGAGCTCGTGTTTTCGCGAACCGCCCAGGATTCCCAGGCTTTGAACGAGCTCAAGGGTCCTGCGGTGATTATCGCCGGAAACGGGATGTGTACGGCCGGCCGGATTCTCCATCACCTCAAGCACAATCTCTGGCGCAGGGGCTGCTCTTTGGTCATTGTGGGCTATCAGGCGGAAGGTTCCCTGGGACGGCGCATCATCGAAGGAGCCAAGACCGTCAGGATCTTCGGCGAGGATATCGTGGTGCGGGCGAAGGTCTTCACCATCGGCGGCTTTTCGGCCCACGCCGATCAAGAAGAGCTCCTCCAATGGGTCGGAAATTTCACGAATCCGGCACTCCGCGTGGTCGTGATCCACGGGGAAAAAGACGTCGGGCGGGTTTTTGCGGAAATGGTTCGCCATCGATTTGGTTTTGAGAGCACTCTGCCTGAGCTGGGGGAAACCTTGGTGTTTGAAAAGGCCGCGGCGCCTGTTCCGGTGCGGGAAGTGGAGCCCCCATGGGCGGATGTTCTGGCAGGGGTGGAAGCCCGGGTGGCCCAAGCGCGCCGGCGAGTGGATTTGTGGGCCGAGGGGTTGGACCGTGAGGCTCAGGAAGAGCTGGAAGCGGCTGTGCGAGTGTTCTTGCGAGCTTTGGAGCGCTACGCCGGAAAGACCGAAGACGATCTTTCGGGTGCCCACCCGAAGGAGTAAGCCGTGCAGGATGATGTGGAAAAATGGCTTGAGTCGCGGGAGAGGAGGATCCTCGCCGATCAGGTGGAAAACGCTCTGCGAAGTGTCCCCGAAGCGTTGCGTGATGCCGTGCGCAAGCGCCTTGTGGAAAAGGTGCAGCTGCGCCGATGGGAACACGGCGGGTTCTATGGGGCGTTTCCCATCGGCGATGAATGGCTTCCGCTGGATCGGGCCGTTGTGCGTCTCATGGAAGAGATGGACAAGCTTTGAAGAGGTGTCGTCATGGAGAGGAAGGTAGGGGAGAAGGTTGTGGTCCTTCTTCGAGGAGACATCACCGAAATGGAAACCGACGCCATCGTGAACGCCGCCAATGCGGATTTGATCCTCGGGGCCGGGGTGGCCGGAGCCATACGAGCCAAGGGCGGCCCGGAAATCCAGGAGGAATGCAACCGCATCGGAGGCACACACGTGGGCGGCGCGGTGGTCACTACCGGCGGGCGTCTCAAAGCCCGCTATGTCATCCACGCCGTGGGGCCCCGATGGGGAGAAGGAGACGAAGAACGAAAACTGCGGGAAGCAACCCTCAACAGCTTGCGGCGGGCTACGGAAAAAGGCCTGCGCTCCATGGCTTTCCCGGCCGTCAGCACGGGGATCTTTGGCTTTCCCAAAGATCTATGCGCCAAGATTATGCTGGGGACCGTGCTGAGCTTTTTGGCCGAGGAGGAAACCAGCCTGGAAAAGGTCGTGTTCTGCCTGTGGTCTCAAGAAGACCTGGAAATTTTCCAAAAAACGCTCCGGAGACTATGAGTTTGCGGCTCGCGGGTTCTCCAGAGACGCCCTTACCCATCCCCAGGCTCGGCATCGACTCCGTCGCCCGGCCGCAGGATGGTGAGACCCGCGGCGAATTGTTCGTAATCGAGGTCGGCCAAGGGAACCAAATTTTGCGACGGGGCGAAATGCACGATAGACCATGTGCGCGGTTCGAAGACCTTGCCGGCTTGGAGGATGGGCTGCGGGAGCCGATAGCGAAACCCTGGCCCCAGGTCCATGACAAGGTCCAAAGATTCTTCGTCTTCCAGAAGAGCCACCATAGAAGCATTGTGGACGAAAGCGCGCCCCCTCAAGTGTTTTTCTCCGAGGGTGTCTTTATAGACTTCGAGAACGCCGTCCGTGAGGGCGACCGAGCGTCGCTGAGGGGTGACCAGGTAAGCGTGGTCGATGAGATAAGCCCCTTCTTTAAAGGGAATGGAATGAGGCATATCGAGCTCCTGCCGTCCAATGGACTCATCGTGCGAGTCCGGCGATGGGCCGTGGGATCCAGGAACATCCTCCCGAGACGCTTCCACCATAAAACAGCAAAGGGCGCAAGGCAAGCCGGGGTCGAAAGAGAGGGGTCCAAAGCGGGACGAGACCTCGGCGTAAAGCCCAAGAAACGGAGTATGATGTGGACAACGGCGAATTGAACCGCATTCTGGCCGCCATTCAGGCCAAGTACCGCACGGAAACCGTTGAGCTGAAAATCGGGTCGGACGTTTTGCGCATTGTGCAATTGGCCGATTTTGAGGACTACGTGGGAGAACTCGCCCAGCGGGAGTATCTCACCCTGGAGGACTTGCCGTTGTGGGCGAAAGTCTGGGAAGCGTCTTTTGTCATGGCGTCCTATTGGGCGCGCCAGCCCGTGATCCCCGGGCAGCGCATCCTGGAAATCGGCACGGGGATCGGGGTCTTAGGGGTGTCCATGGCGTGCAAAGGGCATCGGGTGACCTTGTCCGATATCAATGAGGACGCGCTGCTGTTTGCCCGGGCCAACATTCTCCTGAACGGATGCGAACGTTATGCCGACGTCCAGCGGATCGACTGGAACGATCCGTTTCTCGGTGAGCCTTACCACGTCATCGTGGGTTCGGAAGTGATCTATGACCGGGCCACCTATCCGGCGCTCGTCCGTTTCTTGGACCAGGCTTTGGTCCCCGGCGGGACGATTTTTCTCGCGAAAAACACGCAACTTCAGGCTCCCGGTTTTTTTGCGGAGCTAGTGACACGTTTCGCTTATAAAGAAAAGATCATCCCCTTTGGGGGCCATGAGGAAATTTCCGGTGTGGCCCTTTATGCCGTGCGGCGTCGCGGGGAGACCACCCGATCATGAACGCGGGAGAAAGATGTGATTGGGAAAAGGGCGTGGCGACGGAGCGGGTCTCGATTCCCTCGAGCCGCGGTCTCATCCCGGCCGTGGTGCATCGGCCCGTGCGAAGTCTGGCGCAGGCGGCCATTTGTCGCGGACGCGGGGACGTTCGGCCCGGATTTTCTTCAGCTCACGGTGCCGTGCCCGGTGAGGAGGTAAGGCCGCCGGAAATCGGCGGGTTCGGTACACGGGGTGCGAATCAAAAAGTGGCAAACGAACCGGGGGCGGTGGTGTGCTGCCACGGGCTTTTGAGCGCCAAAGACAGCTCCAAGTTTGTCGGCATGGGCAACCGACTGGCGGAGCGAGGGCTCTGGGCCGTGCGGTTCGATTTTACAGGCTGCGGCGAAAATACCTCGGCGTTTGGGCCGTCACTTGTCGCCACGCGTTTGGAGGATCTGCGATCCGTCCTGGACTGGGTCGTTTCGCCCCACCGACCGTGGGGTTCCCCAGCCGCTCTGGGACTTTTCGGCTCCAGCCTAGGAGGCTTTCTCAGCTACGTGTTTTCCTCGACTTATCCCGGTCGGGTGCGCTCCCTGGTTCTGTGGTCGGCCCCCGCGTGGCTTCGCCTGATCGGAGCCGGATCAGCGGATCGGCCACCTGAGATGGAACGGATTTGGCCCAAAGGCCTCCCCTTGGGCGAACCGGACGCCGTGGATGCCGTGCAGCCCGTCCCCCAGGTTCTCATCGTCCACGGCATGGCCGATGAGCTGGTTCCCTGGGAACATGCGGTGGGGCTTTACCGTCATGCGGCGGAAGAAAAGCGGCTCGTGCTTTTGGATGGGGCCGACCATCGCTTGACGGATCCCGAGGTGCGGGCCATGGCCATGGACGTCACGGTCGCGTGGCTGGCGGAAAGACTTTTGCCCCGAGATTTCAAGGCCCCTGATCCCTAGCCGGTGCGGCGTCGGCCGCCCGTTTTCCGGATGAGAAAACCTTCAACGGGGCGCGGTGATACCATCCCCGGCAGACACCCGATGCGCCCCGGGCCTCCATGGAAGCCGCCATGATTCAGGATCCTTTGATACATCAGGATTTTGTCGCCATAGACTTTGAGACGGCAACGACGGCGCGCAACAGCGCCTGTGCCGTGGCTGTGGTGAAAGTCCACGACAACCGGATCGTTCGGCGGGTTTTCCGGCTGATTCGGCCGCCGACCCGACGGTTTCTTTTCAGCGACCTTCACGGGATCACATGGGCGGATGTGCGTCTGCAGCCGACCTTCGAAAAGGTCTGGCCGGATTTGGAGGACATTCTGGAGGGGGCCGGCTTTTTCGCCGCCCACAACGCCGCCTTTGACCGTTCCGTGCTTCAGGCGTGTTGCGAAACCCACGGGCTTTCCCCCCCGCGCATTCCCTTTGTCTGCACGATGCACCTGGCCCGCCGATATTGGAAGGTTTATCCGACGAGGCTTCCCGACGTTTGCCGCCGCCTGGGTATCGATTTGCACCACCACGACGCCGCTTCCGACGCCGAAGCCTGCGCTCGGATCGTGCTTCGATATCGCCAAGAGTTTTTAGAATCATTTTCTGCCTAGGGACGTAACTTAAAGCGTGTTCGTCAGTTGACAGAGAGGCTTCGATGCAGGATGCTGGGCCGTCTTTAGAATCGATCGGGACAAGGCGGGTTCTGAAGAGGAGTGTGGCATGGGGATGAAAAGATTCGCGGTGCTGGGCTGGTTTCTCGTAGCGCACTGTTTCCTGCTTTCCTACTCGGAAGCGGCGCCTCTGACGCCCGTCAAGGCTCGTTCGGCGATGCTCATGGATTTTACGGACGGCCGTGTGCTCTACGAACAAAACCCGGATGCTCCCATCGCGCCGGCGTCGCTCACCAAGGTGCTGACCTTGTACCTTGTCCATGAAGCCATCGAGGAAGGGCGGTTGAGCCCTTGGGAGATGGTGACCGTGAGCCGTGAAGCCGCCGCCAGAGGGGGATCCCGAATGGGGCTTCGGGCGGGGGATCAGGTGCCTGTGGCCGAATTGATCAAGGGCATGGCCGTGGCGTCGGGTAACGATGCGTGCGTGGCCATCGCCGAGCACATGTGCGGGAGCGTCGAACGTTTCGTGCAATTGATGAATCGCAAGGCCGCCGAACTGGGGATGTCCCACACCGTCTTTCGGACCGCCGACGGGCTTCCGGCCGAAGGGCAAGTCACCACGGCTCGGGACATGGCCAAGCTTTCGACGGCTTATCTCAAGCGTTTTCCCCACGCCCTCGACGTTCACTCCATGCAAGCCTACGCGTATCGGGGCTCCACCCATCGAAACGCCAACCGGCTGCTCGGCACCTACCCCGGGGTGGACGGCCTGAAGACGGGGTTCGTCTGCGCCTCGGGCTACAATTTTATCGCGACGGCAAACCGGGGCGACCATCGATTGGTGGCTGTGGTTCTGGGAGCCCCAAGCCCTGGGGTGCGGGCGGCGGAAACGGCGAAACTCATTACCCACGGCTACGCTTCTTTGGGGATTGAACTGCCGCCCATTTACCTAGCCAAGGAATCCAGTCCGGCCCTTCAGGCCCAGAAGGAAGCGAAATCGGGGAGACAATCCCGCACTATCTCTGAGGCATCAAATGGCAGGCCGACAAAAACAGTGGCGGCACCGGGTGCGCTTTTGGGGAAAAACACGAGCCTTTCCCAAGAAGCGCCTCTTATTACTGCCCCCAGGGCGACCGCTACCTCCACCAAGGGAAAGTCGCCTGCGTCCGCCTCACCAAAAACCGCTCAGGTCCATCCTCTGGCGATGGCCGCCAAAAAGCCGACTCCAGCGACGCCGTCATCGAGTGCGGCGCAAATCGGCGCTGGCGGCATGAAAAAGACTTCGGGCCCTGGCAGCGCGTCTGCGAACAAAAAGTCTCTGGAAATTGTTCGCTCGGAGACCGTTACAAGCAAGAAAAATCCTCAAAAACCACAGCCTGCCCCTCTTCCCCGCCAAAGCCAAGAGGCCAAAAGCGTGGGGGGGAAAAAATCCTCTGAGGTCAGCGTGACCTTGAGCACCACGAAAAAGCCGAGCACAAAAACGTCGGAAAAACAAAAACCGACTTCGCCACCCGCCGCGCTCAAGACCGGAGGATCCCCCCGGAAACCCTCGTGAACTTCCGCCTCCATCGGTCGCCTTGAACCTTTTCCCCCCGACGCAAGGGTGCTCAACGCCAACGGCGGCTCTGAGGATTTTGACGAGCCCTTACGCGCCTTCTCCGCACACAAGGCGCTTTGTGCGGTCCTTCCTGAAAGGTCATGGGTCGCTTCTCGACGTCTGTTGCCCTTTAAAGGATAAAGGACGCAGCTGATTATGGAAACCCGTCGCGATGCCTGTCCTCGAATCAAGTTCTTAAGAAGTTGCGGGCTCATTTGAAACTCGCTTGAACATTTTTGTGATCCGGATTAAAAAGCGATAATAACTTATTCTGAATTTTCACATGCTCGGTTCATCCTCAATCAACGAAAAGCCTCCCCTTGTGCGGCTGCTGAGCTTCTTTAGGCCCGGATTCATTTGGGGTGCGGCGAAAATCGGTTCATCCGATGATCGAGGCGTGAGCAATGAAATTACGGCTTCTGAAGGCCCTCTCAAGATGTTTTCTGCGGCTAAGCTTTTTTGCCTTCTTGATTTCCATGGTTCTGTTTGTTTTTCAGGTATACGGCGAAAACCTGGAATTGACCGTAGGCCTCTATGAAAATCCTCCGAAATTATTTACGGCGGACTCGGGAAAGCCCTCGGGCATTTTCATCGATATCCTTGAACACATCGCCTCCCAAGAAAGCTGGCGGCTTAGGTATCGTCGAGGAACGTGGGCGCAATGTTTGGACCTTCTGGGAAGGGGGGAAATCGATCTGATGCCCGATGTGGCGTACACCGCGGAGAGGGCTGCGGTTTTCGATTTCAACAAAGAGCCGGTTCTTTCTTCGTGGTTTCAAGTTTTTGCAAGAGCGGATAGCGGCATACGTTCCATTCTGGATCTTGAAGGGAAGAAGGTTACCGTTCTTGATGGCTCGGTCCAACAGGCCGCATTCGAAAACCTTGTCGGGGGATTCCAGCTTCAGGTTCAGCTGGTCCCTCTGCCAGATTACCAGCTCGTTTTTGAAAAAGTCGCCGCGGGCGCGGCCGACGCCGCCATTGTGAATCGTTTTTACGGCGCGATGAATGCGGATCGGTACGGACTCCAAGACACGGCCGTTATTTTTCACCCGACCGCTTTGTTTTTTGCGACCCCCAAGGGGAAACACGAAGCGGTGCTGAAGACGCTCGATGAGCATATCAGGCGCCTGAAAAGGGAGCAACAATCTGTGTATTACGAATCCCTCAAGCGATGGACAGCCCAGAGGGTCGTCTTCGAGATTCCTCGATGGATCAAGATCACGGGACTCGTTGTCGGGGGCCTCTTGGTGTTGAGCCTTGGGGGTGGGGCTTTGTTGAAGTCCCAGGTCAATGCCCGAACGCGCGAGTTAAAGGAAATGAACCGCGAAATGGAAGCGCGGATTCAACAAAGAACGGCCGAGTTGGCGCAAGCCATGGAAAAGGCCCAGGAGGCTGATCGGTTGAAGTCGGCTTTCCTGGCGACCATGAGCCATGAATTACGCACTCCACTCAATTCCATCATCGGTTTTACAGGAATTCTCCTGCAGGGCTTGGCGGGGCCTCTCAACGATGAGCAGCGCAAGCAGCTGGGCATAGTTCAGAATAGCGCGCGTCATCTTTTGGCGCTCATCAACGATGTCTTGGACATTTCTAAGATTGAAGCCGGTGAGCTTAAACTCTCCGCTCGTGAATTCGATTTGCCGGAGAGCCTCCGCAAGGTGTTCGAAATGGTGCTGCCGCTGGCGCAAAAGAAGGGATTGGAAATGATCTTGGTCATTGAGAAGGATGTTTCCAGAGTCGTGGGTGATCAGAGGCGACTGGAGCAAATCATCCTAGATTTGCTTAATAATGCGGTGAAATTTACGGAAAAGGGCTTCATAAAGGTGACCTGTAGCGCAGATGGGGATCAGTACGTTTTGTCGGTTTCCGATACGGGCATCGGCATCAAGCCGGAAGATCTATTAACGATATTTCACCCATTCCGCCAGATCGACACAGGCCTGGCGCGCAAACACGAGGGAACGGGGTTGGGGCTGTCCATTTCGAAAAAGCTCGTCACGATGATGGGGGGCACGATCCATGTAGCCAGCCGATGGGCTGAAGGCAGCACATTTACCGTTCGTTTTCCCAAAATCCAGGAGCCGAAACATGAGTAAGTCTCTCCTGATCATTGAAGACAACGCTCAAAATCTTTACATGATGCGCTTTCTCCTCGAGAAGAAAGGATTCTCCGTTATCGAGGCGGTCACAGGCCCCGAAGGGATCGACAAAGCCTTGCGTCACAGGCCCTTGGCGATTTTGCTGGACATCCAACTTCCGGAAATAGACGGGTATACCGTAGCTAAGGAACTGAAAAAACATGATGAATTGAAAAGTATTCCGATTATTGCTGTAACATCCTACGCCATGGCTGGAGATCGAGAACAGATCCTTGCGGCGGGCGCAACGGGGTATATCGAAAAACCCATAAACCCCGAGACATTTGTGGAAGAGATTATTCAATACCTCCCAAAATAGAAGAATTGCCGCCGGGAGAACAGCTCATGAACATTCTCATTGTGGACGACCGAGAGGACAGCCGTTATTTTCTTGAAATCCTCCTCAAGGGAAGCGGCTATCACGTCCTGACAGCGGCCAATGGGGCCGAAGCGCTCGAACTGCTTCAAGGTAATCCGATGGACCTGATCATCTCGGATATCCTCATGCCCGTCATGGACGGTTTTCAGTTGTGCCGCACTATCAAATCCCATGCGCGTCTTTGCCGAATCCCTCTTATCTTTTACACAGCGACATACACTGCACCGGAGGACGAAGCATTTGCCAAAGCGATCGGAGCGGATCGGTTTGTTGTCAAACCATGCGAGCCCGAGGCCTTTCTCAACATTGTGAAAGAAGTGGGCGCCGAAGCCTTTCTGACAAAAAGGCAACAAGAAAGACAAGAGCCCTTGGAGGAGAAAGAAGTCTTCAAGGTCTACAGCGAGCGTCTTGTGAGAAAGCTCGAGAAAAAGATGCTCGAGGCGGAAAGGGAACTCCAAGCGCGTCGTGAGGCTGAAAAGGCGCTTGAAGAGAGCCGTCAAAGATTGGTCGCGGCACAAAAACTCTCGCGACTGGCGGACTTTACATGGGACGTGAAGACAGGGGCCGTCACATGGTCTCCCGCCATGTATGAGCTCCTGGGGTATGAGGAATCTCAGGCGATCGATTATGAGACGGTCGATGAGAAAATCCATCATCCCGAGGATCGGAAAGAGATCAACCGATGGCTTCAGGAATGTTTAAGATCGGGGGAGGAACTCCACGGGCCCAAAGAATACCGATTGGTGCGCGGAAACGGCACGGTCATCTACGTTCAGACCATCATTCAGGTCAAATACGCAAACGGCCAACCCGCGGAAGTTTTCGGCACGGTGCAGGACGTGACCGAACGCAAAAAGAGGGAGGAAGAATCGGAGAACCTTCGTCTCCAGCTCGTTCATGCACAAAAACTGGAGTCCATCGGCAGGCTGGCTGCCGGCGTGGCGCACGACTTCAACAACTTATTGAGCATTATCATCGGCTACGGTGAAAAGATTTTCAGAAATCTCCCTCAGGAGAATCCTTTACGGGCGGATGTCATGGAAATTATCAAGGCCGGTGAACGCTCTGCCTCGCTGACGCGGCAACTGCTGGCCTTCAGTCGCAGACAGGCCATGAAACCCGAAGTTTTGGATCTGAACATGCTGGTTCTTAATGTCGAGAAAATGCTCAGGCGCCTAATCGGTGAAGACATTCAATTGGAACTGAGACTCTCGAGCGAAATTTGCCGTGTTTTTGCCGATCCGGCTCAGATAGAGCAAGTCGTATTAAACTTGGTCGTCAATGCTCGTGATGCGATGCCCGATGGGGGCAAAATCATCCTGGAGACGGCTGAGGTGCGGGTGAGCCAGGGAAGCCGTCTCCGAGAGCTGAGCCTTGAACCGGGTGTTTATGCGGTGCTGGCGGTAGCGGATACCGGTTGCGGAATGGACCAGGCAACCATAGCCCGAATATTTGAACCGTTTTTTACGACGAAAGAACAGGGCAAAGGGACAGGTCTGGGACTCTCGACGGTCTATGGCATCGTCAAACAATCGGGTGGGCACATCGAGGTTCGATCGTTGCCGGGCAAAGGCAGTACGTTCACGGTTTATTTGCCCTCGTCCCAGGGAGCAAGGGCATCGGAAGAAAGCGCTCACGAGCCGACGTGGACGGCCAGCGGTGAGCATGTCCTTGTGGTGGAGGATGAAGAGAGCCTGAGAAGCCTTTTGGAGATGATGCTGGCTGATTTGGGTTTTCGCGTGACGGTCGCTGCCGACGGAAGGGAGGCTCTCTGCCTGGCGCGAACAATGAAAAGCAAACCGGATCTTCTCGTCACGGATCTCGTCATGCCGGGCGTGAGTGGCTCCGTTCTTGCCGGAGAACTGAAAAAGCTTTTCCCGGATCTCAAAGTGATTTTCATGTCAGGATACGCAGACGAAAGAATCGCCCCCCATGGGGTTTTGGAACCAGGGGTCGTTTTTCTGAGGAGGCCGTTCAACATCGCCGAATTGGCCTCACACTGCAAGGCGGTCTTGGAATCCGCGGGCCGTGACGACCCCCTCACGGGTCACCGGGCTTGAGTTGAAGGAAAGCTCCGCCGGAAGAAACCCGCGGCGGAGCGACTTCCTGGACTTGATCAGGCTAGCGGATCCTGACAAAAATCGGATTCGAGTAGAACCACAGATCTTCCCACGCCATGTCGGCGTTGTTGGTTCCCGGCGTGTTCTTCAAGGGGTTTCCGGCGGCGTCGGTGCCGTAGATCACGTTGCCGCTAGCGTCCGTTTTGACTTCGCCATAGCCCAAATTGGTCCCGCGGATTCGGAAGAACATATCCTTGTCCACATGGCGCAAGGTGTAGGTCATGGTCGTGTAACCTTCCTTGTCCACAGACCAGTTCGAGGCGTCGAAAGTGGCCACCACTTGAGCCACGGTGTTGTCCACTGCGTTGTAAGCGGGATTCGGGGTAATCCCATAGTCAAGAAATTTGGCTGCCTTGGTGGGGTTGATCCGCCCCTGGATAAGCTGCACGTGATGAACGAGCGGTCGGGGGCACGTGAAATTCGCCGACGCGTTCAGCCCGGGTTTGCAGTTGTTGGTTTCCGGCGATTTGAAGCGAATCTGCACAGTGATCTTTTCATTTTTGCCGACCCACAGGGTTTCGCCCATTCCTGCGCTGTTTTTTCCGCTTTGGTTTTTCACCGAGAATCCCGGAAAAGCCCGAAAATCCAGGGCATTGATAAGATCTCCATGGACCACGAAGGCGTTACCGGAACGAAGCCCTTTCAACACGTCTTCCGCACGATAGACGCCCCGACCCACCGTCTGGTCTTTCACCTTCACATAAGTCTTCGTGTACTCACCGGGCCAAAAGTCGTTTTTCGTGTCGTGAAAATCCGAGCTGGCAAAAAGGAAGAATCGGCGACCGTCGGCGAGGAGGTTGTCCCAAACTCCGCCGACCTCGGCGACGTAAATACCGGCGCCGCCATAGCTTCCTCCGCCGCAGGAGCTCGTGCCGAACTCACCGCGCTGCGTCGACTTTTGATGGCCGGGGATTCCTTCAAACCCGAAAACCACATCCGGGGCATTGTCGTTGAGATCGCGCAATGCAGCGATCGTATAGCCCGAGTTGCCGACACCGCCGCAGCCCTTCCGTTCTATGTGCGCCGGGATGGCCCAACTTGTCGTGGGGTAATTTTGCTGCAGCCACCGAACACCGTCGATGGCCTTTTGATGAGTCGCGTTGAGACCGAGTTCGGGATATTCGACGGTGTAGGCGCTGTTTTGTATTTTTCCGGTCCAGCCCATGATGGTGGCCGTCTGGGTTGTCAAAGTCCCGTCGGTGTCCCCGTTGTCGAAGCGGTATTCAAATTCGGCGATGGGAAGAGCGTTTTCGGCGATGATCCCCGTGCCGCAGTGTTCGTGCCCGGGCATGTTCCACTCCATCCCGGTCATGGTGATCCGATCCGGATAATTCGCTCGAACGCCTTGGATCCAATCGTAAGCGCCGAGATACGGGGCGCCGCTGTAGCCGGGAATATCCGTTAACGGGCTGATCAAGGTCTGCCAGCGCCACATTTTCCCTGAAGTCGGATCGTCCCCGATAATGGGGTTTGGGGAATACGTCGACCAATTCTTCCCGAACCCGTCACGGGCGAATCGGCTGCCATGCTCAGAATTCGCTTGGAAATCCAGCCCGTAACGATAGCCGGTGGGCAAGACCCCTTGTTTGTAGCCGTCGGGGAGGACATCCTGCGGCGTGGTCACGGGCTGCCCCGAGGCGTCAAGGTCGTTCATGGGCCAACTGCCGTCCGTAAAGTAACTGTGCTGGTGGAAATCGCCCGTCATCCACCGTTCCGCGCCGAGGCCGACAGACGGCAGGACAAGGACGAGGGAAAGAAAAAGGTTGGCGAAAAAGATCTTTTTTCGGTTCGCGCGTGTCATGCAAGCCTCCTTTTGTTAAGTGAAATAAACCATGAGTCTCTGTTCGGGGGGCTTATAACGCGCTCGGGGAAGACATTTGGTGACACGACGGCGAAGATTCGGACACAATTCCTTGACGAAAAAGCCCAAAGGGGAAAACGGCCAAGGCTTCGGCGGAAGCAGTGCCCTCAGGCGGGACGAATGACGTGCACGGCGCAGGAAATGCACGGATCGTATCCTCGGATGATCTTTTCCGCTTCCCGGCGGATCCAGTCCAAGGATCGATCGGCATGACGTCCCACGAATAGGCGCAAATCCTTTTCCATGTGGGCCAGGTTCTGAGACGTGGGGGGGACGATGGTGCAGTTTTCCACGCGACCGGCCTCGTCCACCCGGTAGCGGTGAAGAAGGCTCCCCCGGGGCGCTTCCGTGACCCACACGGCTTCCCCGCGCACGGGTTCATAAGGCGTGTAAGGCCTTTGCGGTGCCTCATAGTCTTTGATGATTCGAGACGCTTCATAAAGAGCGTAGGCCAGTTCCACGGATCGAGCCACAATGGCCATCCGTGTGTTGCGGATAGGCAGACGGACGCTGGCGCTCTGAAGAGTCTCCAGGATCTCCCTCGGGAGTCTTTCATGGTTGAGATTGAGTCGCGAGATGGGCCCCACAAGATACGGTTCGGGTCGTTGACTTTCTCTCAACCCTGCGTGAAGCGCTGTGGAATGGGCTACCTGATACTCCGAGACGGCCTCAAGGAAGCCGTCCATGGGCACGGTTCGCCCCGAAGAAAGAGCCATGAGCCCTTCGTTCATGGGGTATTCCTCGTCGTGGACGAGGGAAACCCAGAGCGTCTCCCAGGCGTGGTCCTCAAAAGGTAACGACGCCGCCCAAAGAATCTGCGCCAAGGATTCTTCATAGGCTCTTTCCAGCCTGGGCAAGAAAGGGGTCAGAACTTTCTTCGTCGGCGCCTTGGTGAGCCCCCCGACGCGCACGGAGACGGGATGCACGGAACGGCCGCCAAGAGCTGTCAAAAGGTCGTTTCCCAACTTTTTGAAGCCGAGCCCTTTCGTGAGGAGGGGCAGATAGTCTTTGGACGCCCAGGCGCTTTCCAGGCGGTAGAAATCGGGACCGTTTAGAAGATAAATGTGCAGGGCGTGGCTCTCGATCCATTCCGCGCAGTAAAGCAGCCGCCTCAGATCTCGGATGCACCGTTCCACCGGGACGCCGAAGATCTTTTCAAAGGCATGAACAGACGACATCTGGTACGCTACGGGGCAGATGCCACAGATTCGCGCCGTGAAATCCGGCACATCTGCATGAGACCGTCCCAACAGGAAGGCTTCGAAAAACCTTGGGGCTTCATGGATTGAAACCTTGACGTCGCCCGTGCCGTCGTCTCGAAGCTCGATAAAAAAACCGCCTTCCCCTTCCACCCGGGACAGCGAGGAAACCCTGATGGTCTTACGATCGGTTTTCACCCTGGACCTTTCTGTAGGCGTACGTGTTCATCTTGTCCAGCAAAGCCCGGCACTCCTCGGACCTCAGCCCCATGAGCCGGAATCGGCTGAGGAGCGATTCCACGTTGGCGTCGTCCTTCGGGCCGAAGCAGCCGTAACAGGGCTTTCCCAAAGCGGGGCACAGGGCCTCGCATCCGGCACGCGTCACCGGCCCCAGGCAGGGGGCTCCTTGAGAGACGAGGAGGCACGGAATGCCGTGCCTCTTGCATTCCATGCACACACTGTAGCCTCTGAGGGCGGGCTTTTTTTCGAGGATGAAAGAGACGAGCACTTCCGAGAGAGCGTTCCTTGTCACAGGACACCCCCATAATTCGTAATCCACGTAGACGTGATCCGATACGGGTGTGGATGTGGACAAGGCGTGAACGTTCTCGGGCGATGGGTACACCCGGGCTTTGTATGCCGAGAGGCTCGCCCAGTTCCTCAAGGCCTGGAGCCCCCCCGAGGTGGCGCAAGCCCCCATGGCGATGAGATAACGTGCCCGATCCCGGATGTTGAGGATCTCCTCCTTTTGTCGTTCCGTGGACACGGACCCTTCCACAAGGGCGAGGTCGAATGTGCCCCTCAGGGGTTTGTCCGTCGCTTCCCGAAAGTAAGCCACATCGAAGAGGTCCACGACGGCCAGGAGCTCTTCTTCCAAATTGAGAAGGCTGAGCTGACACCCGTCGCAGGACGTGAACTTAAAAACGCCCAATCGGGCTTTTCTCATGGCGTTCCCCGTTCCCCCGGCAAAGTCATGGCGTTTGTCTTCGCCTTGTTCAGATCTCGCGGACTCCCCAAAAGTCCACGATTCGGCTCAGACGAAAGATCGGCCCGTCCTTGCACACGAACACGGGCCCGAACAGACAGTGGCCGCACAAGCCCACGCCGCAGTTCATGTTCCTTTCCATGGCGACGAAAATCTTTTCCGGCGGCACCCCGCGTGCCGTGAGCTCTTTGGTGAATACCTGCATCATGACTTCGGGTCCGCAGAGGAAGACGATGCTTTTCAAGGGGTTGAACGACACGTGCCGCATCAGGGTCGGGATGAGGCCCACTTCACCCTTCCATGATTCTTCGGGGTCGGCCTTGTCGACCGTCAGGTGCACCTGGAAAGCGCTCCGGTACCGTGGGAACTCGTCCCGAAAGAGGATGTCCTTGGGGGTTTTGGCTCCGTAGAGAATGAATTTTTTTCCCGTCGGACACGATGCCGTCTTTCGGCGTCTTGCGAGATGGAGGATTCTGCGGATGGCCGATCTCAAGGGGGCGATGCCTAGGCCGCCGGCCACGATGAGCAGATCCCGGTCTTCCACTTCATCCAAGGGCCAGCTGGTGCCGAAGGGTCCCCGCATGCCCACCGCGTCCCCGGGGCGCAACCGGGACAACTGGGTGGTAACGTCGCCGGCGACTCGGACCGTGTGGAGTATTTCCTCTTCTTCCGGGGCGGAACTGATGGAGATGGGGGCCTCCCCGATGCCGGGAATGGAAAGCATGTTGAATTGACCCGGCTGGAACCGATACGCTCGTGCAATCCGGCGATCCGCGATTTTCATTGCATAAGTGGCCGTATCCCGCGTTTCCTTCTTGATCCATCGGATTGTCGCTTCGAAGGGGATCATGGGGTCGTGGATCATGGAACGTTCCTTGATGCCGCAATGGCTTCCAGTTCCTCCGTGACATCGATCCCGACGGGACACCAGGTGATACACCGGCCGCAACCGACGCACCCCGGGGTGCCGAACTGATCGATCCAATAAGCCAATTTGTGGAGCATCCAGTGCCGGTATCGGGCTTTTCGGGAAGTGCGGAAATTGCCGCCGTGGACCCGGGCGAAGTTGAGGGAAAAGCAGGAATCCCACAAGCGGACCCTGGAACCGCACCATTGCGCTTCTTTTTGGGCAAGGCAGGCCAAGGACACGTGATCGTGGGCCGTCGTACAAAAACACGTGGGGCACACTTGAGTGCAATTCCCGCACCCCAGGCATCGCGCCGCCGTCTCCGCCCAACGGGGGTGTTCCAGATGGTTGTAGAGGACCTGAGGAAGAGCCCGCAACGGGACGGATCTTTTCATGCGGCTGCGACTCGCCTCGAGCTTGGCGGCCTTTTCGGCGGCATCCCGAGCAGTGGCTTCGGCCGTCGGCACCCCGTTGAGAATTTCCTTGCCCTTTTCGCTTCCAATTTCCACAAGAAAGCCGGCATCCAGTTCGGTGAGGGAGAGGTCGAAGCCATCGCGAACTTCCGGGCCGGTCTGCATGGCATGACAAAAACACGTCTCCGCCGGGTGAAGGCAGTTGACGGCCAGGAGAAAAACGCCATCGCGAACAGCTTGGTAGCGACGGTCCTTTAGGGGGCTTTCCAGAAAGACTTTGTCCAAAAGCTTGAGCGCGGCCACATCGCACGGCCGAAGAGCGAAAAAGGCGAGGGGCTTTTCCTGAGGAGCCGCCCGAGGGCTTGCGATGTGCAGTCGCTTTCGGGACTTGCGAAAAGTGTAGGGATGCTGAACCGGCGGGTGGAGGAAGCGTTTGACGGAATCGGGACCGACGACGAAGGAAAAGATATCGGCATCTCCGACGTTTTCGAGACGATAAACCCCTGGGCCTTGGCGGTCTCGGTGTCCAATGGGAAGGCTTGAGAGATTCTCGAGCTCTGCAAGTCCAACCACGCCGTCTGCGGCTAAGGGCCCGATCACGCGATATGCGGCCTGCAAACGATGGAAGAGCTGCTGGAGATCTTCTTTCCAGAGGATGAGCTGAGACACTTTTGTGGGACCTCCCGGCCGGATGGATCCACGAGCGCCGTGAAAATTGCTATTTTCCGCCTAAACGGCTTCCAGGCGGATGCGGCTGCTCACACACGCGTGACACGAACCGGAACGGACCCGAGCGGCATCGGACAGGGAAAGAACCCCCACAACACGTTCCGGAGATTCACCATACACGAACAAGCGATGAACATCAGTGAAAATCATTCGGCGAATGGCATCTTCCAAGAGGGCGTCCGCCGGACAGCCGACAACCGACGGCGTCATCACCTCCCGGGCCGGTACTTCGGGGGAAACACCCCGCCGATAGGCGAGCGCCAGATCTGTTTTGGAAAGGACCCCACGGGGAACCCCTGAGCCGTCGATCACCAAGAGCGCGCCGAATCGATAGGCGGAGAGGGTTTCCATTACCACGTAGAGAGGGGTGTGATCCTCCAGAGCTTTGACCTCCGAAGTCATGACTTCAAAGACCCGATACCTGGCGACATTGTCGGGAGATTCTTGCCTGCGCTTGTGCCGAAGGCTTATGGGGCAGTTTCGGCAGACCCTGTAAAGCAAACCCACAATATCGGGGTAAGCCAGAAGGCCTTGAACGGAGTCGTGTTCATCTTCACGGACGAAAAGCCGATACACGGACTTGGCCCGCATGGTCTCTAAGGCCTGAGAAAGCGACATTTTCGGGTGGCAAAACAGAGGCGGTCCGTTCATGATGTGTTCCAACGGGGTGTCGACGGGAATGCCGGCGTAGTAGGCTCCCATGATGTCGGTTTTGGAAACCACTCCAGCGGGTTTTCCTTCCGGATTCGTCACCAGAACGGCGCTGACTTTGTATTTGATCATGGCATTGACGGCGGAGACGATGGGAGTCTTCTCCACCCTTTGAATGACCTGGCGCCGCATGGCATGCCCCACCCGAAGGCGGCTCAGGGTATCTCGTTCGCGCTGCGTTTCCATGGGCATACGCCTCGAATCAACCGCATCACCGGGATAAGCTTTCCAGCAGTTCGTAGAACAAGTCGGAGATGTAGATAATGCCTCTGATTTCACCCTGATCCAAAACGGGAAGGCGCCGGATGTGTTTCTTGATCATGAGGTCCATGACGCGCAGCACGTGAGTATCCGGGGAGACGGTGACGACTTCCGTGGTCATGATATCGCCCACTCGAACGGAGCGGGCCCTTTCGCAGGCCACTTCCATGATGCCTTCCACGTCGATGTCGTCCATATGCCCCCAAATGTGAATGTGTTTCGGTCTCATGAAAAGAAGGATATCGTACATGGAAAGCATCCCGATCAAACGGTTCTGCTCGTCGGTGACCATCATGCCGAAAATTTTTCGCCCCTTGGCGCTGGCCCGACGAAAAGACCGAACCGCTTCACTCAAGGGAAGGTCGGGCCTTAAGGTTTCAAAATCGGTGCTCATCACTTCTTTGGCCAAGGTCTTCACGGCTGCGTCTCCCGGTCGATTGAGTGGGGCCGAGCCTTTTTCGCCCCTGTTTTTATCGAAAAGAGCGGTCATGGGGATGGATTAGACCTTCCATAACCTGATCGACCGGTTTCGCGCAAGGCCAACTGAGAGGGGATCGGCGCGAGAGCCCTGCAATGTGTCCTAGAGAGCCACTAGGGTGATGGCACCGTGCCGACCAGAATGGCGTCCTGATGATCCTCTAGAGCCATTGGGGTTATGGCGAAGGCGCCGCTTTTCGCAGCCGTGCGGCGCTCTGGTGGGCGACGCGCAGCGGATCGGGGATGCGGAAACGGCTGATGCAGCGGCGCACGAGTTCCAAGGACGAGTCACAGTCGGCCAGGTGGCCCGGAGAGATATAGAGCGGCTTCACGTGCGATTTCGACCGGTAGACGTAGCCGACCTGCTCTCCGCTCAGCATCAGGGGACGGCGCTCGCCGCGCATGGGCCCGAGAGGGTCGTGTTCCCCACACAGTCTCGATTTGGCGCACCCCACCGTCGGCACGGAGAGCACCACCCCCAGGTGGCAGGCGAGGCCGAATCGGCGCGGGTGGGCGAGCCCTTGGCCGTCGCAGAGGAAAACATCCGGCGGCTTGCGGAGATGCTCATACGCTTTGAGCAAGGGGGGAATTTCTCGAAAGCTCAGCAGCCCCGGCACGTAGGGGAAGTGCACGGGGGCCTTGATGTGCACCGTCTCCAAAGGCTCCAGATCCGGCCAGGAAAAGGTGACGATGACGGCGATGAGTTCGTGGGATTCTTTGAGGTACGAAAGATCCGCCGCAGCCAACACGGAAAAGGATGCCGGCAACGGCTGCAACCGCACTCTGCCGGCCAATCGTTCTTGAAGTTCCCGGGCCTCCCGAGGGGACAAGCGCTCCACCGGGCTTTCCCTTTTTTTGTTAGGCGCAGCGCGAAAACCCGCAGGCCCGGCAAACGATACATCCTCCGTCATATTCCACCGAGGCGCCGCAATCGGGGCACGCCCCCATTTCTTGCGCCGCCGACGCCACGTTGGTTTGGGCGTGGCGGTTCAAGACTTTGGCAATGGCGTCCGTGCACGATAGGATCTGTTCCCCGTTTTGCCAGATGGGCGACGGGCACCGGATGCCCATGAGCTGCCGGATGATGGCTTCAATGCGCACGCCGGATCGCAAAGCCAGCGAAATGAGCCGCGCGGTAGCTTCGATCTGGGAATAGGCGCAGCCTCCGGCTTTGCCCATCTGCGCGAAGACCTCACAAAAGCCGTATTCATCCCGATTGATGGTGACATAGAGCTTCCCGCAGCCCGTATTGATCCGTTCCGTCGCCCCAATGGTCTTGTCCGGCCGTGGCCTGGGTTCCACTTGCCGAAATTCGGGTTTTTTCTGGATATTCAGCACCTGCACGTCCCGGCTGCCGTCCCGGTAAACGGTGAGTCCCTTGCAGCCGGCTTTGAAGGCCTGGAAATAGGCGTTGTAAATGTCTTCGGGGGTGGCGCTGTTGGGGAAGTTGATGGTTTTGCTCACCGCATTGTCCGTGTGTTTCTGAAAGGCCGCTTGAATGCGGATATGCCAGTCGGGGCTGATGTCATGGGCGGTCACGAAAACACGGCGGACATCCTCGGGGATTTCCGAAAAAGACTGAAGGCTTCCCCGGGAGGCGATTTTTTTCATGAGGCTTTCCGAATAAAATTTTCGCTCCCGGGCGATTTTTTGAAACAGAGGGTGCACTTCCAAGAGTTCTTCGCCGTCCAGGACTTTGCGCACAAAAGAAATGGCGAACACGGGTTCTACGCCGCTGGAACATCCTGCGATAATGCTGATGGTCCCTGTGGGGGCGATGGTGGTCGTTGTGGCGTTGCGCATGAAAGGATAGGCACCGCCCAGTTCCGGATCGTAGATGGAGCCCTTGAAGTTGGGGAAATTCCCTCGTTTTTTGGCCAAATCCGCCGACGCCTCTTTGGATTCCTTTTGGATGAACGCCATGACCTCTTCGGCCGCTGCGACCGCCTCGTCCGAATTGTAAGGGATGCCCAGGGCCATGAGCATGTCGGCGAAGCCCATGACGCCGAGGCCGATCTTCCGGTTCGCCAAAGTCATCTCCCGGATCTTTTCCAGAGGATACTTGTTGACGTCGATGACGTTGTCGAGAAAGTGCACGGCTTCCCAGACGACTTCACGGAGCCGCTCGTAATGGACGGCGCCGTCTTGGACCATGTGCAGCAAATTGATGGACCCCAGGTTGCAGGATTCATAAGGCAGCAGCGGTTGTTCGCCACAGGGGTTTGTGCTTTCCACCATGCCCACGTGCGGGGTGGGGTTGGCCCGGTTGACGGCATCGATGAAGATGACTCCCGGCTCCCCGTTTTTCCACGCCGATTGAACGATGGCCTGAAAGATCTTTCGTGCCGGCAGGGTCTTGGTTCTCATGCCGGTACGCGGGTTGATGAGGTCATAGTCTTCGTCGTTTTCCACGGCGCGCATGAAAGCATCGGTGATCGCCACCGAGATGTTGAAGTTCGTCAACCGGTCGTTGTCATGCTTGCAGGTGATGAATTTTTCGATGTCGGGATGATCCACCCGGAGGATTCCCATGTTGGCGCCGCGCCGACGGCCGCCTTGCTTAATGGTGTCGGTGGCCGAATCGAACACGGTCATGAAGCTCACGGGCCCGCTGGCCACGCCGTTGGTGCTTTTGACCACATCCCCTTCGGGACGAAGCCGGGAGAAAGAAAACCCCGTCCCACCGCCGCTCTGGTGGATCTTGGCGGCATATTTGACGGCTTCGAAGATTTCTTCCAAAGAATCGCCCACAGGGAGCACAAAACAGGCCGAAAGCTGGCCCAGCTCGGTTCCAGCATTCATAAGGGTCGGGGAGTTGGGAAGAAAATCTAGGGACGTCATGAGCGCATAGAAGCGTTCGGCCGTCTCCGCCACTTCCTTGTCCGTCGCCCCGTACAGAGCATCGGCTTGGGCGATGGCCCGGGCCACCCTCCGAAAGAGTTCTTCGGGCGTTTCGATGATTTCGCCCTTTTCCCCCTTTTTCAGGTAGCGCTTCTTCATGACCAAAAGCGCGTTAGGGCTCAAGGGGATCCGGTCTTGGGGTACAGCACGCTTGCCGCGTTTCGAACCCGTCATGGTTGTGTCTCGTTCCAGTGCCGGTTTCTGAGAAGCTTCCTCGGTAGCGTGGGGCAATGTGGCGTTCATGGCGCGCTCATCCGTCATGACTTCATAACTCCCTCGGAGGATTCCGAAAAGATCTGACAAGTCGGCAAATTGCCGGTCTGCATAAGCTCTTTTTAAGGAACGCATTCTACGCCGAGCGAGGTCCCCATGGCAAAGAGGAAGAAACGTTGCTCTGCGAAGACTTAGAGAAACCTAATCGGATTCACTATGAAAATCCGCTTTGATTTTTTCTACCGTATCCCTCGGGACACGACAGGGCCGTGGCGCCCCTTGTGGCCCAACCGACCCGGTACGCCGGCAACGCCATTGCGCCCCAGCGCCGCCAAAGGTATGCTTGCGGACGCCGTGATGGGCATGGAGATGCCCATCCTCCGAGGCTCACCGGGGATTTTTTGAAAAGACAGAGGCAAATATGAGGCACAAGCAGGATGAGGGCGTATGGCTCGTGGACACCCATGCGCACCTGGATTTCCCGGAATTGTCCGGCGACTTGGACGGCGTTTTCCAACGTTGTCATGCCGCCGGTGTCCGTCTCATCGTGACCATCGGGATCGACGAAAAGACAAGCCGCGCGGCGGTCGAGCTCTCGCGCCGCTATCCCCAGGTGTATGCCACCGTAGGGCTGCATCCTCACGGGGCTCGGCGGCTTTCGAATAGGGATCTGGAACATTTCGAGCGCTTGGCGGCCGAACCCAAGGTGGTGGCCCTGGGGGAAATGGGGCTGGACTATTACAGGGACAGGCAACCTCGGCCGTTGCAGCGCCTGTGTTTGGAGCAGCAACTGGAACTGGCGGTGCGGTGCCGAAAGCCCGCGGTGTTTCACATCCGCGAGGCCCATGAGGATTTCCTGAAAATCGTGACCCCTTATGTAGAGCGACTTCAGCCCAGCGTGCTCCATTGCTTTTCCGGCGATTGGGACATGGCCGTGCGATGTCTGGACCTGGGATTCTATCTTTCCATTCCGGGGACGGTAACCTACAAGAATGCCTGGGAACAGCAGCGCGTCGTTCGCATGGCGCCCTTGGACCGGCTTCTCGTGGAAACCGATGCGCCTTACCTGACCCCGGTTCCCTTTCGGGGAAAACCCAATGAACCCTCCTATGTCCGGTACACGGCGGAAAAAATCGCCGAACTGAGAGGCTGTCTCTTTGAAGAGGTGGCCCGAGCGACAACGCGAAACGCGCACCGCGTCTTTGGATGGGCAAACGATGGGAGAACCCAAGAGTGACGGGGAATCCGACACCGCTTTACACCGCATGCGAACCGCTCGTGTTGGCCTCCGCTTCCCCAAGGCGCTCCGAGCTTCTGGCTGGGCTTGGCCTTCGCTTTCGCGTGGAACCCAGTCCGGTGGAAGAGCTTCCTGTAGACGGGCGCCCGGAACTCGGGGTCCGCCGCTCGGCGCTTCTGAAAGCGCGTTCCGTGGCAGAACGGGAACCCTCCTCATGGGTTCTTGCCGCAGACACCATCGTGGTTCTTGGAGGAAGGATTTTCGGCAAGCCGGCTTGTCAGGAAGAGGCCGTGTGCATGCTTCGCTCACTCAGCGGCCGAAGCCATAGCGTGTTCACCGCCGTGTGCTTGATCCATCTCAAGCGCGGTTTCTGCCATGTGGAAACTATTCAGAGCCGCGTCGAATTCCGAGAGCTCACCGAAGCCGAGATCGCCGCCTACGTGCGCACGGGAGAACCTATGGACAAGGCGGGAGCCTACGGCATTCAGGGTCGGGGCGGAGCGTTCGTCAAAGGGGTGTATGGTTCTTACACGAACGTGGTGGGGCTTCCCCTTGCGGAAACGGTGGCCCTGCTTCAGAAGAACGGGGTGATTGTGGCTGGGGGATGTTGAAGCTCTGTTTGGGCTTGCGGCGCTCACCCCAACGGACGAAAAAGCGAGGATGAGCGAGGGGGGAGCAATGAACGGCGTTGCGGGCAATCTGGAGGAGCTCCGCAGAAGAATCGAGGCGGCGTCACGGCGCGTCGGGCGGGATCCCCAAGACGTGAAACTCATCGGCGTCTCCAAGACGGTGCCTGCGGAAAGGATTCGAGAGGCTGCGGCGGCGGGGCTTCGCCGGTTTGGGGAAAACTATGTTCAGGAAGCGAGCCGAAAGATCGAGGCGCTGGGGGATCTTTCCGTGGAGTGGCACTTCATCGGTCACCTTCAAACCAACAAGGCGAAACAGGCCGTCGGCCGGTTTCATTGGATCCACACGGTGGATCGGCTGTCCCTCGCTCGAGAGATCGACAAGCGGTGCAACGCCGTCGGGAAACCCCTCCCCGTGCTCATTCAAGTGCATTTGGGCGACGAAGAAACCAAAGGGGGCGTTTCCCCCGAGGATTTGGAAAACCTTTTCGACGCGGTGCAGACCATGGAATGGCTCGAGGTAAGGGGCCTCATGGCCATTCCCCCGTTCTTGGAAAATCCCGAGGCGGTTCGACCGTTCTTCCGGGATTTGCGCCGATGGTTGGACCGACTGCGGCAAAAGGCGCTCCATCCCGAGAAACTGACGGAACTGTCCATGGGCATGAGCCACGATTTTGAAGTGGCGATTGAAGAGGGCGCCACCTTTGTTCGCGTCGGCACAGCCATCTTTGGGCCGAGACGCTCGTGATTTCCTCGGTCGTCCGCCGGGTCGCCGGCAAGCCGAGTCGCCGGCAAGCCGAGTCGCCGGCAAGCCGAGTCGCCGGCAATCCGGCTCCTACAGGTTATTTGCTGGCAAGCTGGCTCCTACAGGTTATTTGCCGGCAAGCCGGCTCCTACGGTTTCTGAGATTTTTCCTGCACCCGCGAAGGCGATTGTAGGAGCGGGCTTGCCCGCGATTTCGTGTCTTGCCCGCGATTCCCTGTTTTGCGGGCGATTTCGTGCCCGCGGTAGCCCGTTTTTTCCGGCAAACCGAGTCGCCGGCAAGCTGGGTCGCCGGCAAGCCGGCTCCTACTTATTCGCCGGCAAGCCGGCTCCTACGCCCGCGATGGCTTGTTTTTTCCGGGAACCCGGCGTCACGTGACGCACTCACCCTCAAGGGCACGACGGAGCGGTTTCGGCGCTTCTTTGCCGACGCCGGATTTCGGCCAGAGCCACCGCCGCCGCCACGGAGGCGTTCAGCGACTGCACCGGGCCCTCGCCGGGAATCTTCACCAAGAAATCACATTTTTTTTTCACGAGAGCCCGAAGACCCGTGGCCTCGTTTCCCACCACCAACCCCACGGGCATGGGAAAAGCCAGTTCATAAAGGGACAAATGTCCCTCCAAATCCAACCCGACGAGCCAATACCCATGGTCTTTGAGTTGTTCCATGGCGCGCACGAGGTTGGTCACCTGAACCACGGGAAGGTGCACGAGAGCTCCGGCCGAGGCTTTGAACACAGCCCCCGTGACGTGGACCGACCGGTCTTTGGGGAGGATGACGGCTCGGCTGCCGAGGAAACAGGCGGTTCGAAGGATGGCCCCGAAGTTTTGGGGATCTTGCAAGCAGTCAAGAAGAAGCACGGGCAGTTTCAGGGGATCGGGGCGTTGAAGAACGGTTTCCAGAGCTTCGTATCGAAACGCCTTGAGGCGCGCGGCGATCCCTTGGTGATGGTCGTGACCCAGGCGATCCGAGAGCGTGCGCCGATCCGCCGACCCTACGGGGATGCCGTGGCGCCGTGCCGCCTCGAGCACCTCGCGGCCTCGAAGGTCTTCCCGACTGCAGAGGATTTCCTGCAGGTTTTCCGGGGCGCCCTTGAGGCATTCCAGGACGGGGTTTACCCCGTAAATCCACAGTTCCTCATCCGCGGGCTCACGAAACGCCGTGCCGCGGCGTCGACGATCCTTTGGGCGATCGCTCCGGAGATCCATCACCACGGCGTCCTCCCATCGGCGGATGTCTTAGAAAAAGGGCACAAAAGGTGCCAAGGCGCCATGAGCCCGACCCCGGGCACACCGCGCAGCGCGGATGACCGCTGCCACATCCGCGACGGCGTCTTCCAACACGTCATTGACGATAACGTAGTCGTACCACGGGGCCTCACGGATCTCTTCGCACGCGGCCTCAAGCCGTCTGCGGATCACGTCTTCCGTTTCTGTGCCGCGTCGTCGCAGCCGCATTTCCAGGGCGTCCATGGAAGGGGGAAGGATAAAAAGTGTGGTTGCGGCAAGATCGGTGGCCCGCACTTTGCGCGCCCCCTGAACGTCGATTTCCAAAAGCACGTCTAAGCCTTCATCAAGCCAGGCTTCCACCTTTCGGCGATCCGTGCCGTAGTAGTTCCCGTAGACGATCGCCCATTCCAGGAATCGTCCTTCCCGGATTCCCGATTCAAAATCGTCTTGGGACAGAAAATGATAGTCCACGCCGGGTGTTTCTCCGGGACGCGGAGCGCGGGTGGTGCAAGAGACGGAAAACCGCAGCCTGGGGTCTCGGGCCAGCACGGCCCGCACGATGGTGCTCTTGCCCACACCCGATGGGGCGGAAACGATAAAAAGGTGTCCCGAAGCGACCGAGGGCATTTCACTTTCCGCCTTTACCCGAAGCGCCGTCCTTTTGGCTTTGGTCGTGGATGAGCCTCTGGGCGATGGTTTCCGCCTGGACCCCCGAGAGGATCACGTGGTCGCTGTCTGTGATGATGATGGCGCGCGTGCGTCGTCCCATGGTGGCGTCGATGAGTTTATTGGCCTGTTTGGCGTCTTCTTTGAGCCGCTTCATAGGCGCCGAGCTGGGCGAGACGATGGCCACAATGCGGTTGGCCACCACTGTGTTACCGAATCCGATATTCAGAAGTTTGATGTCCATAGGCGACCTCACTCGATGTTTTGAATCTGTTCTTTAATCTTCCCGATGGCGTTTTTCATGCGGACCACGGCTTGGGATACCGTGAGATCGGTCGTCTTGGAGCCGATAGTGTTCACTTCCCGGTGCAATTCCTGGGTCATGAAATCCAGCCGGCGGCCTTCCACGGCTTCTTCGGAAGCGATCCACTGCGCCATCTGGTCCGCATGGCTTTTCAGACGCACCAGTTCCTCGTTGATGTCGGTGCGGTCCAACAGGTAGGCCACTTCCTGGAGCAGGCGGTTTTCGTCCAAGGTGCCGCCGAAGGCGGCCACGATCTCCTGCATTTTGGCGCGAAGCTTTTCCTGCAGTTCCCGGGCGACCACCTGGCGACGTTCTTCCACCAAAACCCTGTCTGTTTCCAATTCCTGGAGGCGGTCCAAGATGTCCCGCGCCATGGCCTGTCCCTCAACCGTTCGCGCTTCCAGCAGCCTTGCGACGGCCTGTTCGGTGGTTTGGGCAACCAGCTCCCGGACACCTTCCGCTTCCGGGGCCGGAAGGTCGGTTTCCCAAATCCCCGGGAGTTTGAGGAGGTTTTCCAATCTGGGAGGATCCGATCCGGGCAGTTTCAAGTGAAGCTGATACAACGCATCCCAATAGGCACGCGCCGTCTGGTAATCGATGCGGGCCACCTTGACCGCAGAAGCCATCGGTTCGAGGGAAACGTAGCAGTCCACGCGGCCTCGTTGCAGATTTTTGCGGAGCACCTCCCGGACCACTTCCTCCAAATCGAGGCGCTCTTTGGGCACGCGGATGAACAGATCCAGGTGCTTTCCGTTGACGCTGCGCGCTTCCACCACGGCTTGGTAGACGCCGTTGTCCAGGGCCGCTCGAGCGTAGCCCGTCATGCTTCGAATCACGACTGAAGGTCCTCCATAGGATGTGTCCATCGCGGAATGCGACCACTTCGTCGGGCGATCAAGATGCCCCGAAGAAGCCCGAAGAATCGTCGCGTTTCGTCCTGTGCGTAGTCGGGGTAAGTCCACGGCAGAGGCCGATAGGCACCGTCCCGATAAATTAGGGTGAGGTCCGCGTAGATGCCGTCACGAAGATAAATCCGATGGCCGGCGTTCTTTCCCGTAGCCAAAACGAGGCGCTCTTCGCACAAAAGCCCCGGGTCCACGTTGACAGTGCGTCGGCCGTCCCGCGCGGTATCCTGTTCCAAACGGTTGGTTTGGGCTTTGATGGGGACAAGAAGGTCCGGCTCGACCAAAATATCGAAGCTGCCGAAAAGCCGCCGAATGCCCGGTCCCATCTCCTTTTCGTAAAACCTCGTGAAGGCGAAATCCTGGGGCCGTGTCACGGCGTCCAGCGGACCGAACCGGTCTGCCAAGGATCGAAGCACAGCGACTTTCGCTTCGTCTTCCCGAAAGAGAAGCCCGAGGACCAGCTTGCATGGTTTCGGAGGCTTGGGGACACTCATACCCGGTACCCGACGCCGTCAGCCAGTGCGGAGCGAAGCCGTGTGTGGTCCACAGCAGCCGTGCCGACTTCGCCCACCACGATTCCGGCGGCTGTGTTGGCCAGCGCGGCGGCTTCCCGCATGCCCAAGCCGGAACTGGCCGCCAAGGCCATGGCGGCGATGACCGTGTCACCGGCTCCGGTGACATCGAACACTTTCTGAGCCACCGTAGGAATATGAAAAGGCGGGGCTCCCGCTTCAAAAAGGCTCATGCCTTCGGGGCCTCGGGTAATGAGAACGTGGCGACACTGGAGCTTTTCCAGAAGGGTCCGGCCGGCCGTCTCGAGCGCCGACTCGTCGACGGCGGCGATTCCCGACATGGCCGAAGCCTCCTGGGTATTGGGCGTCACGACCGTCACGTGGTGATAAAGGTCCGTGTGCGTCACTTTTGGATCCACGAACACGGGAATACCCTGCCGTGCGGCCAGCAGCCGGACGGTGTCCATAATTTCAGCGCAGACGACGCCTTTGGCATAATCGGACACGATGATCGCGTCGCTTCCCCCGGCAACGGCTTCCAAAGCACGCACCAAAGCTTGGGTCGTCCGGGCGTCATGAGGCCGCACTTCTTCTCGATCCACGCGGACGACTTGCTGGTGCCGGGCGATGACGCGGGTTTTGACCGTCGTGGGTCGATCGTTGACGGTGATGACCCCGGAACAAGGCACACCATCCTGCTGAAGTAGGCTACGAATTTCAGCACCGTACGTGTCGTTTCCCACAACCCCCACGACTCGAGCGTGCCCGCCCATGGTCACGATGTTGCGGACCACGTTGGCCGCTCCTCCAAGGAGATGAGATTCTCGGCGGACCTCCACCACCGGCACCGGGGCTTCCGGGGAAATGCGACGAACATCCCCCCAGAGGAAAACGTCCAGCATGAGATCCCCCACCACGAGGATGGTGCACCGGGGGAAACGATCCAGTCCTTGGAGCAGCATCGGGACGTGAAAAGTGAAGGCACGCGGGAGGGCCACCATAAACCGGGCGAACTCCACGTTCAGGGAAGCCGTTTGGCTTCTTCAGGCAGCATAATGGGAATGCCGTCTCGAATTTCATAAAGGAGGCGGCACCGTTCGCACACGAGGCCGTCCTGGGTTTCCGTCAGCCGGATGTCTCCCTTGCACTGGGGACACACAAGAATCTCCAAAAGTTCCTGACTGATGCTCATCCCATGGCCCTCCATTACCGACTCAAAAACGTGACCTTGCCTTCCATAGCCTCGGCCTCGTGATCGTCTTCACGCTGCGCATCGAGCAGTTGCCTGTAGGTTTCGATGGTCGAGCGGAGTTTGGCTTCCAGCTGGATGCGTTGGCGCTTGAGTTCCGCAATGTCCTGATGAAGTTGCGAGAGGCGTTGATGGGCGGCTTGGAGGATCTTTTCCGCGCGAAGTTCCGCATCGGCGATAATCATTTTGGCTTCTTTTTCGGCATTGGCTTTCATGAGCTCGGAAGCCTTTTGAACGTTTGTGAGGATGCTCCGGATGGCTTTTTCGCGCTCCCGATGTTCCGAAAGCTCTTTGCTGAGCTGCTGGACCTCGCGCTGCAACGCGGCGTTGTCGGCCTTCAGCCGGTCCATTTCCGAAGCCGTTTGATCCACAAAGAGGTCCACTTCCCTCTGGCTGTAGCCTCTCCACGTCACCGGAAATCTTTTGCGTTCCGTATCCCTGGGCGTCCATTCCATAAGCGATCGCCTTTGCTTGCCGTATTGAAGGGCCTCCTATGCCCTGAGGACCAGGGCCATTTCTTTCAAAGAGGGAACGAGAAAATTCTGCAGGAAGAGCAAAACGAGGATGACGATCATGGGAGAGAAATCGATGCCGCCGAAGGAGGCGGGAATGCGGCGTCGGATGGCGTAAAGGATAGGTTCCGTGATGCTGTAAAGAAAGCGGACGATGGGATTGTAGGGGTCCGGGTTGACCCAGGAAAGAATGGCTCGGGCGATGATGATCCACATGTAGGTGGTCAACACGATATCCAGGATCTTGGCAAAGGCCATAAGAAGATTGCTGAAGACGAACATCGCGGAATCCTCGGTCCTTGAAGTAAGAATGTCCTGTTTTTACCTTCTCCGGCCATGCTGACGGGCGAAAACTAGCCGTTTCTCGGCGTAGTGTCAACGAAGAAACCCGGGACGTCCCCCCGCGCCCGCTTCGGAGCTTTCCGCGCGAAAGGGACCTGCCGACGACTACGCGTGCCGGGACCGCGAGCTTTTGGGTAGGCTCTCCAGACGACTCCCGTGGACTCCCGTAGGTTGGGGTGAGCGCAGCGAACCCCAACACCGGAGGATGTTTTCCTGTCGAAATGCTGTCTTTTACACTCTGTAGGTTGGGGTGAGCGCAGCTAACCCCAACAACTCGGTCGCTCAAGCCTGCCGGGACGGCGACCTCTCGAGCGGGAGAGAAGAAGCCCAGGCGCTAAGGGCGATACCGGCCGCGAGAAGGCCGAGCCCTAGGGCTTTGGGCAGGGTGACGGTTTCCTTTAAAAGCAAGAAAGCGAGGGCTGTGGCTCCGAGAGGTTCCCCGAGGGTAAGCGCGGCGACCGCCGTCGCGCTCAAATGCTTCAAGGCCCAATTGAAACTCGTGTGGCCGATGAGCTGGGGAACCAGAGCCAGAAGCACGAGGATGGCCGATGTCTTGATGGAAAAGCCATGGAGCGGTGTGCGGCTGAGCATACAGAAGGCGATGAGGACACCGCCTGCGGTTCCATAAGTCCAAAAAATGTAGGTCGGTAAAGGTAAAGTTCGTCGCACGTATCGGCCGGCGAGAAAATAGCCTGAAGCCATAAGAGCGCCGAGCAAGGCCAAGAAATCGCCCATGAGGTAATGGGCGCCGATGCGGAAGTCCAACCCGGCGACGCAGGCGGTTCCCGCGATGCAGACGCCGATAGCCGCCCCCATGAGCGGACGGGGGCGTTCTTTGAGGAACAAAGAAGAAAAAATCGCCGTGAACACGGGGCTTGAGCTCACCAAGGTGACGGAACTGGCCACGGTGGTTCTTTTGAGGGATTCGATCCAAAAGGCGAAGTGGAGCGCGAGAAAAAGCCCGGAAAGAAAGAGCGGCCCCCATGGGATGGCGGTTTTGTCAGGCGGGGCGGAGCGTTCGCCAATAATCCATGGAGTGACGCACAGAGCGGCAAGAGTGACGCGGTACGCGGCGATGGCCAAAGAAGGGGCGTCGGCCAGGCGGATGAGGATGGAGGCACTGGAGATGGCCAAGATACCGATAAAAACGATGGGCCAAAGGGTCCGGGGACTAGGCGGCTTTTGCGTGTCGGTCATGGGTGGCTCCAAGGGATGCGCTTTCCGGGTGGGCACGATAAATGAGAAACACGCCTCAGGCAACCTCCAGCCGACGGGGATGGGTGGCCAAAAAAAGGGCGGGTTGGGGAGAGGGTCGCCGTGTAGGGTGCGAACATGGCCGCAGAGCCCGTTGACGATGAGCCTGAAGATATGATAAGGAAAAAAGCTCAGTTCGGGCTGGCGTAGCTCAATGGTAGAGCAGCTGATTTGTAATCAGCAGGTTGCGGGTTCGAATCCCATCGCCAGCTCCAAGAAAATCAAGGGGTTACGAGATCATCGCAACCCCTTCTTTTTTGCCTGGGTAACACATGGGTAACAAATCGCCAAAAACGG
>CALGPN010000024.1 GCA_937960435.1 uncultured Desulfosoma sp. | reverse complement strand
TTCCACAAATTCTGCTTGATCATCCGGTCCTTGAGCACTTGGGCCGCTTTTTTGACCGTAGCCGTATCGGCCGCTTCCAACTCTTCAAGCAAGCGTTCCATGGCGATTTTTTTCGTAAGATCCACGGTCTTGGCCTTGCTCACCAAAGAGGCTTCGGCCGTCTGGGGCGCTACGGGTTCGCCGGAAGAAAGGGAAGGCGGTGTGGGCCGAGGTGCCGGCTTTGGCGCAGGTTGGGGGGGCTGTATTTTCTCGCGATGTGATGCGGCCGGGGTTTTCGGAGCCGGGGTTGGCGCCCCTGTGCCGGGCCTCATGGTGGGCGTGATTTCTCCTGAACCCGTCGGCCGGGACGCCTTGGTTTGTGCAGCCGGCGCTCCCACCTGAACCTTGGGCTCCAGGGTCGACTTTTGAGCCTCCAGCGTCGACTTTTGAGCCTCCAGGACCGCTCTTTCATGGGTTGGGATCTCGATGCGAGCCCAGCCCATGGGGAGGCATTCCTTGTCGCTTTTCACCCAGACCCGTCGGGATTTGGGCGCCGGGTCCGAGCCTCGAGGCTGGCCGCACTCGTTGCGGATGTCCTGGCGCAGTTTTTGGCTCCACAGGAGATTGACCGTGGTGGACAGCATTCCTGAGCCGAACCCGATGCGGAAAAGGGACGTTCCCAGGGCCTCATACCAACTTTTTAAGGCAGCCCCCTCGGGGGTTCCCCTGCCGGTGAGAAACTGTTTTTCATGGGCGACCACATCGCGGTTCATGCGGTCGGCAAGAAGAAGAACCTGTTTGACCGATGCGGCCGGGGAGGTTTTCTTGGGGTTGTTTTCGACAAATTTCTGCCAAAGTTTTTGATCCCAAAGAATCTCCGTCTCGAAGATCCCGCCGACCACCGCTTCCACCCAGATGACCAAGTCGCCGCTTCCTCGAGGTTTGCGGCTCCAATAATGCGTGCCGTCGGGTCTCTTCGAAAGAAACCGAATGGGAATGACCCGGGTCTGGACGGTTCCGCCCGCGGGGTAGGCGTCCCGCACCTTCAGGCAGCGCAGAATGTCCTTGTTTTGGTCATGAGCGTTACCGGGAATCTGCCAGCTCTGTAAAAAATCTTTTTGAAGAGGCGCCGAGAGAAATTTTTTCGCCCGTTCTTTGTTGGACTGGCTCCGAAGCTGGCGAATCCACGAGTGCACCGATGCTTCCCTGGGGTGTGGTGATGTTGCGGTCGGATTCGCGTTCTTCAGCATGGCGTACAAAAAGGCCGTCCGCAGCACCCCTTTGATGGAGGTTCCGGGGATATAGAGGTTCCCGAAGCCGTCTCGCACAAAGGGCCGAAAATCCGGCATGTCCGAACTTCCCCCGGGCACTGAGGAAGCGCCCACCATGGGCCCGATTTTTTTGAAATCCACATCCCGTGCCCGTTCCCTGAGGAAACCGGCGAGCCCTTTCCTGCGCAGATCTCCCGAAAAGGCTTGCTGAACGAAAGCGTCCATGAGGTTCCTCTGGATGAGGAACCGGCCCAGTTTCGTCTCGTCCACCACGTGGACCCGCTGCCCGTCGTAAAGGAATTCCATGGGAAGCAGGGCCCCCTCCCGCGTCCCGATATGGATTGGGGAAAGGACGCGCAGGTGGACGGTCATTTTGTCGAACGTTTTCACCGTCGCATAAGACGGTGCCGCTGCTGCCGGCATAAAGCGCCTCCACACGATGGGTCGTCTTAAGGGAACCAAAAGCCCAGTCCGCTCCGAAAGACGGGGTGAGGCAGCCCAAGGGCCGGCCCGTGTTCCGGCGTGACGTCCACTAAACGTCCGGGCAATGGCTGCGTGGCCACCGAGCCTTCCGTGAGGAACCACAGGCGCTTTCTCTTGAGGGTCGTCGTGGATCGACCCGAAACGACGAAGCCCCGGCTTTCCTCCAGATCCCAGGCCTGGAGCGCGGCGCCGAGACCCCCCAATTCCTGGGCCGCCGGGGCGTATCGCGACAGGAGCAGATACCGGGAGGCCTTCTTCATGGTTTTGATTTCAGGCCACGCTTCTGCTAATGGGATAAGACCGTGGAATCGAAAGCTTCCCAGCCCGTAGGTGCGTTCCCCTCCGAGGCCCAAATCCCCCAGGAGCCGAAAGGCGGCCTCGAGGCGGTCCCGCCAGGTGTCGTCCGGAACCCGCACGAGCCCGTAGAGCCCCGCCCCGTCCCGGAAATGGACCACACTGCACCACCAGATGGCACTGTTTTGCGAGGTTCGGTCCAGGGCCACGCGAGGGCGCAGGGACACGGCCATCCACCCCTCAAGGGATTCGCCGTCCCACGGCCGAGCCAGACGACGGGCTCTGCCCATGACGGCCTCGATCTCCTCGGCGTCAAAGGGCTCGGCCTCCAGCCATCGGAGGGCGTCGCGAGGTTCCAGGTATCGGATCTTTTTGAGATCCTTGCCGCTTTTTTGCAAATCGGTGGCGCTCTTCACCTCCGGGGACGTCAAGGGACGGGGCACGGCATACAGCCGGCGCCCTCCGCCCGGGCCCTCCGGCCCGTAAGGAAAAAGAGAGCTCAACACAAAGCACGGATTGGGTCCCCGCAGGGCTTCCAAAACCTCCGAGGCCTCGCCCATGACGGCAAAGGCGTTGATGAGCGCCGAAGCGAGGGAATCCGAAGGGAGTGTTTCCTTGGTTTCTTCCAACCCGATGCCGTGCCGGCCGAAATGCACCCCCGAAGGAAATTCCAGGTGGTAGAGGTAGGTTCTCATGGAGCCTCCACGCTTTAATGGCCTCCGTTGTTTTTGAAGAAGCCGGCCAGATCCGCCAATTCTTCGAGGTTGGAGACGGTCTTGGATTGGTCGGTTTTCCCACGGTAGTGGCCGACGGTTCGGGCTTCGATTTTTGTGAACTGAAATCGCACATGACCGTAGCCCCGTGACCCGTGACCGCCGAGGGCGTCGTCCTGGAGGAGGGCCAGAGCCAGTTGGAGGTTGCGCAGGTCTTCGGTCACGGTTTCCAGGTCTTCCACGTCGTAGACGAGGGAAAAATCAAATTGGGTGCCTCGGGGCACGCGTTCCAGGTTTCTCGGGTTGGCCGCCGAGGTGACCCGGTCGATGCCGTTTTCAAATTTCCATTCCGTAAAAAGGAGCCCCGTGTCGATGGCTTCCAGTTGCTTTCGGCTTTCGGGCGTCAGGCGCATGTCGCGCACTTTCAGACGCGCCGGAAAGTTTTGGCCGTCTCCCGGCGCTGTGGACCCGAAAAGGCGACACACCGGGCAATGGAGCGCCCCGGGGTAGTCGAATTCGGCGTTGTAGTTTTTGTTTTTGTTTTTCCCCGGTTTCCAGTCGTTGCATTCGTGGCGGCTGATGCCGCTGCCGCCATCCCGGTTGGGCCAAAGATTCGGGTGGGCCTTTTCCAAAAGAGCCCGGAGTTTGCCTTTCAGTGAGCTTCCCGGCACATAGGGTTCCGAGGTGATGGGGTCGCGCACTACGGGACTGTCCAGAGCGCCGATTTCCAAGTTTTCCTTTGAAGCGCCGATGTGCAGCCCGCTCAGGCACTCCATGGTCCCTTCCAGAGCGATCTTTCCCACAAGTTTCCGATACGTTTTGGGTGTCATGCCGGTTTCCTCCTTTTAATCTCTACCGCCGTAGAATCGGTGATAAGCGATGATGCTTTCCATGAATCGGAGGAACTTCATGAAGTTTTCTTGGGTTTGTGCCGCCGATTTCACAGCGGTATCCAGAATCTCCGCCAATTCCTTCACGTCTTGATGGCGCCCGGCGGCGTACGCCAATTTCGGCCGAAGCAGCACGATTTGATCCTTGACTTCTTCAAATTTTTCTCGGCTTTTGAGTTCTGATTCCACCTTGCGGGCGCCGTCCAGAAAGCGGCGGATCTGATTCATTTTGACTTTTCTCGAAATCGCCTCCCCGACCTGGGCGGCGATTTCCACCAATCGGTCCATGCCGAGCGTCTTCAGGTCACTGAGTTCCCTTTTGAATCCGCTCAAACTGGTTTGTTGTTCCCGTGCTCCGTTCATTTGTTGTGTCCTCCTTCACGCATCATCATCAAAAGGATGAGGAGCGCCGCTTCCACGTGGCGCCACCCATCGGCCTTGCTAGAGAAGATGTAATGTTTGAGGGCGACCCAATCCTTTTCCATGGCCCCGTCCACGCGGGTTCTCCCGAAGAGGTAGGCCAGCTTGGGCAAAACCCAGACCCCGTCGCGACGCTGCCGCCGCACGAGTTCCAAGAGCCTGTAGAAGAATCCTTTGGAAAGCCCGTGGGGTCGGATTTTCAGGCTGCGGCCGTTGACGGCCGTAAATCGGTGCAGGTGTTCCAAGGCTTCCAAGACCTTTCGCACATCCGGCCCTTTGGCGTCATGCCAAGGGAAGGTATGGGTGCCAAAGAGCGTGAAGGCACGCCTTCCGGGAACGGTCTTCGTGCCCTCGCGCCGCTCCCCTTTGGCCCGGTCTTCCGCCTCCCCGGCCGCATCGGCCAGGCGATAGACCGGTTCGTGCGGCCCGCTGACGGCCATGCCCGCCGAGGCCGTAATGAAGGGGTTGGCCGTAAAAGCGGCGAAAGCCTTCTGGATATCCAGAGTGCCTTCCAACACGTCGAGCCAATGGCCGATGAGAAAGAGGTCGTCGCCGCCCGAATAGACCACCACGGCCATCCGCGGTGCATGGCCTCGGTCCGCCAGTCGCGTCTTTTCCGGGTAGCCGCTGGCCCCTTCCAGGATGCCGTTAATGTGGTACTTGAAAAAAAGGCTCAACTGCCGGGATAACGAGGCCGTGAGCGAAAAGGTCCGCTCCCCTTCCGGAAGGCATTGGGAGAAGATGCGACCCAGCCGATCCACGTCCATGCGCACGACGGCGATGCGCGCAATGCCGAATCCCTTGTCGGCCATGGATTCCAGATCCCGAGGGGCGTCTTCCGGCGGAAGATAGATCCCTGCAAAGAGGGGGCGGCTCCCGCGATGCTCAAAATGGGTCAGGTCCCAATCGTTGAGGTGAAAGACGGCGTCGGCCATGTCCTCCAGCTCTTCTCGTTTTTTCCCGAAAACGCCCGCGGCCGGCTGGTACCAACGGTTTTCGATGCGCACATAGCGGTTCCTCGAAAGCTCCGCGGGCTCCTTGTCCCACCGGTAGATGACGGGATAGTCCCCTCGTCGGCTGGCCTGCTGGAGGAGGTCCCCGAGGAAGTACTGATCCCGGCACGGTTCGCAGACGGGGAGAGCCGTTTCCCGAATGGTAAGGTATACCAGGGCGCGGTCTTCGCGGCCGCAGACCTGGCACTTGTCCGTATAACAGTCGGAATGGGGCTCCTTGGGTTCCCCCAAAAGATCGGCCAAAAAGTCTTCCCTTTTTCTTTTCTTGGCCTTTTCCAATTCCATGGACAGCCGCTGCCAGACGGCCGTCACATCCTTTAGGTCCGCCTTTCGAAACGGAACGGTTTGGATGAACAGCTCAAGGGCCCCGTTGAAATCTTCGAAAAGATACGCGTTGAGGCGGCTTCTCACGTGGTCGACGGCCTGGAGGCTTTCGGGGATGTTGGGGGCGACAAGGTAAAAATGGCCGCCGCCCGTAAAGATGACATTGCAGCGGAAAAGCCCCATGGCTTCCAAGAGGGCGTCCACGGCGTGTTCGAGAAAGAGCTCGAGGAAAAAGGATCGACCTTTCAGAGCCTTCAGGGCGCCCTTGGACGTGATGGTGTAGATGAAGCGCTGGACGCCGGAAAGATCGCCGCCCACGAGGAGGAAGGGGCATTCGGCGTCATTTTCCCAGGAGGCCTTGCCCGTGATTTCTTCCTTAAGGGGCCTTTGGGCCCAGTCCTCTGGAAAATTTTTGCGGTAATAGTCTGCCAGACACAAGGCGAAGGCGGCCGTCGTCTTCATGTGGTCGAACAAAGACACATCCGGGTGTTTGCGGTAACTTTCCCGATCGTCGGCCCCCTGCACCCGAAGCGTCATGGAGGGGATGGTTCCGGTGTATTTTTCCAAGAGGTGGAGGACGGCATCCACATTGAAGTGATTGGCCCGGCTTTTGAGACTGTGGAACTCCAGATCGAACTTTTCCCAAAGATCCCTGTATCTCTCGCGGGTGTTTTCCCCCTCATCGGATCGAGGCGGCTGCCAGCCGAGGGAGCCGTTTTGGAGCCGTGGCAGTTCCCAATAAGCTGGGGGAGGGAGGGTTTTGGGGGAATCCTCGTGAGGGTTCCGGATCCGGGAAAAAACGCATGCCAGCGGAATGTCCCGCTGCCAGGTGGCGGAAACGTCTTTGGCTTTGTCATAGTGAGAGCGTCGTTCGGAAGCCGAGCAGTTGTCCGCTTCATAGAGGACGAGCAGTTTATTGTCAGACCAGACATCTTCATCGGTGGCATGGTGGTTTTTGGCTCCCAAGGAGATCAGGGAATTCTCCCCGTAATGGTCTTTGAGCCATCGGAAGCCGATCTCCCCGTGGGTCAACCCCCGGTCGTCGTCCAACTCGGCCCGCTGCTTGAATTTTCCTACATCGTGGAAAAGCCCCGCTAAGCACAAGGTGCGTCTCTCGTCTGGTGAACGCATGGATCATTCCCCCTCCATGTCCTGTTCCACTTCGTAACGGCCGAGACCGAAACTGGTGCCTTTGCCGACGTTGACCCAACGGCCCACGGAAAGGTACGGTTCGAAGGCGCTCAGATCCCCGCCGTAAACCACTTCCCCTACAAGCCCCCCCAGGCGCATCTTGCGGCCCTGGCGGTGGGAATACCTTTCCCAGTCAAACCAGCGGGTGCGGTTTTCCACAATGGAAACCGATCGCGCCTTGTCCATCAGTTCTTGGAAGGGCAGAGAGAAAGCGCCGTTGCCGTCCCCGTGGAAGCGATGGAGATTTTCCAGGCGCCGAAGGAGCGTCGCCATGAGAGGCGCAAAATCGGCAACGCGCACGGGTTCCCCTTGGGACACCAACCGCACGGGGGTGAGAAACCGAAGGGTGAAGGCCTTGGTGTGGGGCGGCGTCCCCGGGAGAGGGTTTCCCGTCAGGTCCAGGGATTTTTCCGGCAGGCGCAAGACGCCTTCGGCGTAAATTTCTTCCCAAGGGTTCCCGTGCGCATCCAAAGAGTGGACGCGTTCCAGGTCGAAGGTGCCCCGCCCTTTGCCGATGCCCATTTCCCCCATGCGATGAGCCGCCATGACGAGGTACGGCGTCCACTGAACCGCGCGCCCGATGACCGTCATATCGAAGGAATAAAGCGAGCCGGGTTCGAGGCGCATGGGCCCGTCCATGGCAATTTGCAGCACGAAGGGGTGGGGGGCGTTGCGATACCGAGCATCGTCGGGCGATTCGCCCAGCAGAGGGGTTTCAAAAAGGTACACGTAAAGGCACGATGCCCGCAAAAGGCATGACTCACAAGGCCGTTGGCGCGCGGCGCAGCAGCTGTGCTTGAGCGCCATGCCCAGGGCCCCCCGCAGCGTGCTCCCTTTGTAACTCGGCAGCTCGATGGTTTTCCGAGCGCGGATTTCCCATCGCAGCCGAACGCACGGCAAGGTTTTTTCCGGAGTTTTCATGGTTTCCCTTCACGATGTCCTTTGAAAAGTTCCGGGGGTGGTGGCCCTTCCCCCCCTTTGTCCGATGGGGCGCGGTTCCTCCCTGGATGAGTGAAACGGCACGCGAAGGATTTTTTGCAAAAACCTTATTGTGATTATTTTCCCAAACCATGAAGGCGCTGTCAACATTTCCTGCAAAAACGGCCGGCCCCCTGCACCCCTCCTTTGGCAATTTCGGCATCCAGGCCTTCCCGCCTTCCCGCCTTCCCGCCTTCCCGCCTTCCCGCCTTCCCGCCTTCCCGCCTTCCCGACTTCCCGACTTCCCGATTTCCCGATTTCCCGATTTCCCGATTTCCCGATTTCCCGATTTCCCGATTTCCCGATTTCCCGATTTCCCGATTTCCCGATTTCCCGATTT
>CALGPN010000023.1 GCA_937960435.1 uncultured Desulfosoma sp. | reverse complement strand
TACGGCGATTGATTCGGGCGGGCACATGGGGCGGGCACAAGGCCCGCCCCTACAATGACGCGCCCGCCTCAATGGAGCAGCCGTAGGTTGGGGTGAGCGCAGCGAACCCCAACACCTGAGGCTTAAGCCGTAGGCTCGGGTGAGCGCAGCGAACCCCAACACCTGAGGCTTAAGCCCACCCCCTTTGGGAGTTCCGCCCACGTAAGCCTTTAACCGAAGCCCAACGATTTTTTTAACTTTTAGCTTCTCATGGATTTCTTTCACCAGCGAGCCACGATATGAGAAGATCCGACACTCGGTGATCGGCCTGCAGGAGTTGGCAAAAGGTTTCGCCGAGATTCTTCGATCCTTGGCTTCCAGGCTTTGGGGGAAGCGGCGCAAAGCGCGCCTTCGGCGGGTTTGCGCTCCCCCGTGAACCCATCGCTCTGGAACAAGTCTGCAACCAAACGACCCAAAAACCATCGCATGGACAGGCACGCCATCAAACCTAGACCGGCGGGTCCGGCCGTAGCGATGACAAGCGGCGGATTCCAAGGGAGACGAACCATGAAGAGTGAAGCAGGTCAAAAAATCCTGCCGGAGGATCCCCACAACCGGGCGTTGGTGGCACACGTTTGCCCTCCCGACTGGGAAAACCCCAAACCCATTGGAAGGTATAACCTCGTGGTCATCGGCGGCGGCACGGCCGGGTTGGTCACGGCCGTCGGGGCCGCAGGGCTCGGCGCCAAGGTCGCGCTCATCGAAAAGCACCTCCTGGGAGGCGATTGCCTCAACTACGGCTGCGTCCCTTCAAAAGCCCTCCTTCGCTCAGCCCGCGCAGCCGCCGACGTGCGCCTTTCGCCTTCCTACGGCATCCACGTTCCGGGAAACGCGCAGGTGGATTTCCCGAAGGTCATGGAGCGCCTGAGAAGACTCCGCGCGAAAATCGGCCGCCACGATTCCGCACATCGGTTGAAAAGTCTTGGGGTCGATGTCTTCCTAGGGGAAGCCCGGTTCACGGGCTCAGACACCGTGGAGGTCGCCGGCGAAACGCTTCGATTCCGCAAGGCCGTCATCGCCACAGGGGCCCGTCCGGCAGCGCCCCCCATCGATGGGCTCGAGGAAACGGGGTACCTCACCAATGAAACCGTCTTTTCACTCACGGATCGGCCCCGGCGCCTGGCGGTCATCGGCGGCGGCCCCATCGGTTCGGAACTGTCCCAAGCTTTTCAGAGGCTTGGTTCCCGTGTCACCGTTTTCGAGGCGGGCGAGCACCTGCTGGGGCGCGAAGACCGCGATGCCGCCGAAATCTTGCAGCGCGTTTTTCTTCGGGAGGGCATTCGACTCATCTTTAAAGCGAAACTCACAAGGACCTTTCGTTCGGCGGAAGGCAAGGTCATCGTCTATGAAGAAGACGGCCGCGAGCAACAACTGGTCGTGGATGAAATTCTCGTGGGCGTCGGCCGATCCCCCAACGTGGAAAGCTTGAACCTGGAGGCCGCCGGCGTGGAATACGATCATGAGAGCGGCGTCAAGGTGGACGACACGCTGCGAACCTCCAATCCTCGCATCTTCGCCGCAGGCGACGTTTGCCTGCCATACAAGTTTACCCACACCGCCGATGCCGCCGCGCGCCTCGTGATCCAGAACGCTCTTTTCCTCGGACGCAAGAAATGGAGCAGACTCACCGTCCCTTGGGTCACTTACACCGACCCTGAAATCGCCCACGTGGGCCTGTCCGAACAGGATGCGCTAAAGAAAGGCATCGGGTTCGATACTTTTCTTCGCCCCCTAGGCGAGGTGGATCGGGCGATTGTCGACGGCGAAGAGGAAGGTTTCGTCAAAGTCCTGGTGAAAAAAGGCGGCGACAAAATCCTTGGGGCGACCATCGTGGCCCGTCACGCGGGAGAAATGATCGGCGAGATCGGCGTGGTCATGGTCAACGGACTGGGTCTTCTTGCCATCGGCAACACCATCCACCCCTATCCGACACAGGCCGAGGCCATCCGTCAGGCGGCCGACCTGTGCAACCGAAAGCGGCTCACACCCTTCATCCGAAAGGTCTTTTCGTGTTGGATGGCCTTTGCACGGCAGGACCCCATCGCCCTCTTCAGCGCGTGCCGTGACGCGGTTCGGGGCTTTGCGGCCGGCCGGTGATGAGGCCGGAAGACGCTCGCCGCCGCGACGCCCAGAAAGTCCTCATTGAAACCAACTGGTTGACCCCAGGATGAGTCCATCGGCATGGAAACCTGGGAAATGATGTTTATCATGACCCTCGTATTGCGGTGATGAGTCTTGGGAAACGAGCCCCGACGCGATCCCGATGGAGGAAAGAACCGAATGGCCTTCGACCCTTCCCAATGGCAGCGATTCGAATTTGACGACACGCCCATCTACGTGCGCCCCGATCCGCCCTGCTGGTTCGTGCCCAACGATGCCGGAGACCGCCTGCTCAAACAGGTTTCGTCCGCAAATCTCCCCGTCGACGACCCTCGTGTCGGGCGTTTCTTCCATCGCCTGCCTGATGCCGCCCACTCCACCTACGCGGGCAGGGCGAGCGTGCTCGAGCTTACTCATCTTCGCGAACTGTGGTTTCACCTGACCAACCGCTGCAACCTGAGCTGCACCCACTGCCTTTTCGGGTCCTCGCCCAAAGAGGCCCCGGAACTGAGTGCCGCGCGCGTGCTGGAAGCCGCCGAACAAGCCTCGAGACTGGGCTGCCGAGTGTTTGCCCTGACGGGCGGCGAACCCTTCGTGCATCCCGATTTTCCGATGATCGTCTCAAAGCTTCTGGCCCTTCCGCAAACCCATGTGGTGGTCCTCACCAACGGTCTTCTCGCCCGCCCCGTGCTGCAAAGGCACGCTTGGGACTATTCCCGGCTGCATCTCCAAATCAGTCTGGACGGTCTCGAACGACATCACGACGCCATTCGAGGATCGGGGACCTTCGCCCGGACCGTGGCCGAAATGCGTCGGCTGGCGGCAATGGGGGTGCCCTTCACGGTTTCCGTATGTCCGACCCGGCGCAATCTCGACGAAATCGTGCCCTTGGTGGATCTGGCAGCCGATGTGGGCGCCTCCAATTTGCATTTTATGTGGTATTTCGTGCGCGGTCGCGGCGCGGCGCAAGAATTCGTGCACCCGAGTGAACTCTTCCCCGTGGTGCGTGCGGCATTGGAGCGGGCCGAACGGCGCGGCCTCAACGTGGACAATATCCAGGCGCTGGCGAACCAAGTCTTCGCGCCGACCGGGACCCGCCACGACGGTTCCGGCATGGCGTGGGAATCCTTGGCTCTTGGGCCGGACGGGCGGGTGTACCCGTCGGCGGCCCTCGTAGGCCTTGCGGAACTGGCCAGCGATTGGTGCCGGGATCTGGAAGAGGTCTGGCGAACCAGCTTCGTGCTCGAGCAGATCCGGCGGGAAACGGCGGCAAAGCTGACCCATCCCTTGAGGTTCTTGCTGGGCGGCGGTGACCCCGATCACAGTTACGTGCGCCACCGCGTCTTTGTGGGCGCCGACCCCTATCTCGAGCTGCACGAAAAGCTCGCCCTGTGGCTCATTGCGCGTCGAGCTCCGAACTGGAACGGGCCGTCACGGCCCGCCCTGCGCCTGAAGATGGGCGATCGGCTGGAAACCTGTGACGGTCGCGGCGGGGTGGTCTTCACCCATTCCAATTGCCTGCTCGCCCTGGCGGCGCCGTCGAAACTGGGGGCGGTGCGCGATTATTATCGCGACGCCGCAACGGATGTGAAGCAAGACATCCTAAATCCGGTGTGTTATCCGCGCGAACTGGTGGCGCACATTCCCGAACCCTACCGCGTGCGCGGATACGGCTGCGGGAGCCCCATCGTGGATGCCGGGGTTCGGCCGGGAGAAACGGTGGTGGATCTCGGCTGCGGGGCCGGGGTGGAATGTTTGATGGCGTCCCGGCTGGCGGGGCCGACCGGGCGGGTGATCGGCATCGACATGCTGGAAGCCATGCTGCGGCAGGCGCGAGCGGGCGCCGAGGCGACGGCGCGAAATCTCGGCTACGCCAATGTCACCTTTCTCCAGTCTCTATTGGAAGCGCTGCCCATGAGAGACGCCTGCGCGGATCTGGTGGTTTCCAATTGTGTGCTCAACCTTTCCACGGACAAGCGCCGGGCCTTCGCCGAAATCTTTCGAGCGCTTCGACCCGGAGGTCGTCTGGTGGTGTCCGACGTGGTCTGTGACGAGGAACCCGAAGCGGCCATCCGCAACGATCCGGTGCTCCATGGGGAGTGCATCGGCGGCGCCTTGACCCAGAGGGACCTGGTGGGGTTGTTGGAGGAAGCGGGGTTCGGTCCCATCCGGTTGCTCAAGCGCTTTCCCTATCGCGAGGTCCACGGGAATCCGTTTTTCAGTCTCACTTTCGAGGCGCACAAGCCGGCCTCGAGCTCCCTTACGGCCGTCGTCTATCGGGGCCCTTTCGCGGCGGTACAAAGTCCGAGCGGGATCACCTTGGTGCCCGGGCCGGTGTATCGGATTCCCGGGTGGGAAGCCGAGGCCCTGGATGCGCACCTTTTTCTTCTCGACGGAAAAGGCGCGGTAACCAACCAGGAGGCTCAAACCCCCTGCGGCTGCGCCGTGGCGCCGGACGTTCCGACGGGGCGCGGGGCAATGCGAGGGGCGAGCCCTGCGGAGGGCTCCGGGCCGGGCGTCAGAATTTCTCTCAAACGCCACGCCGGCTGCATGGTGTGCGGCGCTCCGCTGGTTTACCGGCAAAGAGAAGCCCCGGCGGCGTGCGCCTACTGCGGCCGGAGCCTCGATGCCAATGCCCTGTGCGAAAACGGCCATTTCGTCTGCGACACCTGCCACTCCGCCGACGCCCTGACCGCCATCGAGCACCTGAGCCTGACTTCCACGGAAACGGACCTCATCGCCCTGCTGGATAAGATCTGCCGCCACCCCGCCGTCCCGGTCCACGGGCCGGAACACCATGCCCTGGTTCCGGCGGTGATCATCGCGGCCACTCGCAATGCGGGCGGGCGCGCAACGGACGACGACCTTCGGGCGGCCCTGCGTCGAGGGGCCCAAATTCCGGGCGGCACCTGCGGCTTTATGGGATGCTGCGGCGCCGCCGTGGGCGTAGGGATCGCCTTCAGCATCCTGATCCAGGCCAATCCCGTAAAACCTCGGGCGCGCTGCCGGGTGCAGCAGGCCACCCAAGCGGTCCTTGCTGAGATCGCGGGGTTGGAAGCGGCCCGCTGCTGCCAAAGGGAGGCCTGGATCGCACTCCGAAAAGCCGCCGAACTTTCCGCCGATCTTCTCGACCGGCCCCTTCGGGCTGAACTCCCGCTGCGCTGCCGCAAGCAGGCGGCAAACCCGGAGTGCCTTGGCGCCGCATGCCCGGTGCACAAAAGCCTGAACGGCCGAGCGCCCGTCGCCTTTTCGATCTAGAAGCCTGTCGGAGAAATTTTGCATTAGTCGATATATGCGCGGCAAACCGGTACCCCAACCATGACTGGATTTGAAAACTCAGCGAAAGACACCTCAAAGCCCGGGGCGGTCTTTTTGCCCAAATCCTGAAAACGGGCCTGGTGGAGCTTGGTCATGTGGTGCTTGACGGCACGAAGGTTCAGGCCAATGCTTCCAAGCGCAAGGCCATGAGCTACGGACGGATGACAAAAGACGATCGCTGAGGCGCTGGCGGAAAAGACCCGAAAGGAAAGTGGTTTGACAAGCTCACGGTGTGCCCCTCGGCCCCGCCGCCTAAGGCTGCCCTGGCTCCAGGGGCGGGTTGGGCGGGTCTCAACCCGATCTGCGCATCTGTTCGATCTCATCCACCATGTGCTCCAATGTCCTGTCGGCAAACAATTCGCCGCGTTCCTGGGTATAGTCCCCAAACCCAGGCGTGAACTGCTTTAAGAAGCGAACCGCATCAACGATCCCCAATTCCCGATAGAGCAAGGGCATTGCCCTCTGGTTGATCTGCGCTAACGGCTTGACGTTCACGCTCATTTCTCGATCTCCTGAATCAGCTCAATAGGTGAAACCACTCTTGTGACCAAATCCTTGATATGTTTTGCTTGACGCCTTAGTCGGTCGTCACAAGTACAAAAGTAGTCTGCTTCGCCAGCTTCGGCCAGAGCCAGATGCAGTGCATCCAAAGGTTTCACGCCCTCCTGTAAGAATTGATAGGCCCTCTCCTTCGCCTTTGCTGTTAAATTGACCATGATTTTGGCCCGGGCAAGCACGGCTTCCCCATACCCTCGACGAATTGGCAATGGATTTCGCTCGTTCTCATAGACCAAGGCTTCAGAAGAAATCAATTCGATCAAACCTGACTCGCAAAGAGACAGAATGCCCAAAACCGCCTCGGCTTCCAATAGAATCCGGATTTGGTTCGGTGTGTCCAGTGGTCGTTGAATTGCGCATAGATCCAGATAGACTTTCATCTCAGCTGCACTTTAGCGTATTTCTGTCTCCAAGGCAACCGCCTGTGAAAGGCGAAAATCAGCTATGAGTGCAACAGACTCACAAAATTGAATTTTCTAGCTGATTCATTGAAGATATCATCTGTGATCCTTGACAATTAGACTTAGATCGTAAATGGAAAGATCGTCAAGCCTCTAGCCGGTAACAGGCATTTTATCAACACCGAGCAAATCTGCAGCGCTCTTTCGACAGAAACCTATAGACAGAGGTTTCAACGCGTGGATCACAACGCAGACCTAGAAAGCTTTTGGCCGGGGTGTTCGGTCACCTTGTTCAGAAAGGCTGGCATGGCTATTGAAACCCTCAACAAGAAATTTTGCGCATCGACATGCTCGGGTAAACAGCCGGTGATCCCCTTGCCAATCTCACATAAAGATTTGCCAGCTTTTTTTTCAGCCAGCGCCGTTCAAGGACAAAGGCTTGCCCCACGTAAGGAAACTTGAGGTAAGCATTGAGCTGGGTGGTGATCCGTATTCTTCGGATTTCGACACTGCCGTGTTCATGAGGCAGTGTCTCGAGGAAATCGGTTTCCTTTTATTTTCGGAATCTGTTTCTGCTTGACGGAAGCGGCGCGGTAACCAACCAGGAGGCTCAAAACCCGTGCGGCTGCGCCGTGGCGCCGGAAGCTGCAGCGGGCCCCGGCCGGGGGGGCGAGCACGGTGGAGGGTCCCGAGCCGGGCGTCAGAATTTCTCTTAAACGCCAAGCGTGCTGCATGGTGTGCGGCGCGCTGCCGGGTGCAGCAGGCCACCCAAGCGGTCCTTGCTGAGATCGCGGGGTTGGAAGCGGCCCGCTGCTGCCAAAGGGAGGCCTGGATCGCGCTCCGAAAAGCCGCCGAACTTTCCGCCGATCTTCTCGACCGGCCCCTTCGGGCCCAACACCCGCTGCGCTGCCGCCAGCAGGCGGGAAACCCGGAGTGCCTCGGGGCCGCATGCCCGGTGCACAAAAGCCTGAACGGCCGAGCGCCCGTCGCCTTTTCGATCTAGAAGCCTGTCGGAGAAATTTTGCATCGATTAACGGCTCTGTCGGCATTACGGTTTGACAATTGGTAAAACTCTCAAACGTGCTCCAGCCGCTGGATTTCCCAGCCACAGAAAACTCCCCTACAGAAAACGGCCCGGGGTACGCCTCCATAGGATCCGTCGATGCCGCCATCCCCCTCCTGGCGGCGTTTCAAGGCTCGCGATGCCCAGGGTGCCTCCCCTGGCACCGAGCTGCCACGGCAAAATGTCGGACAATGTCGTTCAGATCCGATTCATTGGAAGACTTAATTCTGTCCGGACGAAAGAATGGCATCCTTGATTTCATCGTATTCTTTTTTCTGAATCTCACCTCTTGCCAAACGCTCGTTGAGTATGCGTATCGCCGAGGAGGTCCGGTCGTCTCCGGCCTGCCCCGCCCGGTTCGTTCTCCGCCATGGCGGTTCCCAATTTTGAGGGGCGGTGCCGGATCTTCGCGACAATAAGCACCCGGCGACACAGATAATGATGACAAAGAACATGATGAACGGACAGATCCACCAAAAACCCCAGCCGTTGAACCGCATAGGCCACGGACCCGCCCAATTGACGCCGAATGGCTGCCACGCGTGCTGCGCCAGCGCCGGCAATGAATCAAAAAGTCCCCATCCGGTTAGGCCCCAAAATGCGCCGAGCTTTTTCCCCATAGGATACCTCCATGCCACCTTCCATTTTAGACCGATGGCAAGGGTGAACACTGCCACGGTCGGGTCCGACCCCCCTTGGTTTCGGCTGATGGGTGAGACTCCCGCACACGACCAGGATAGCCGAAAGCTGCCAGTCCCGCAAAGAGAGTTTCACGTCCCACTGTCCCGCAAAAGGCTAACCCTCCGCAGGCTTATCGGCACCACCGCCTCGGCTTCCGGACGGGTCAGGTGGCCCACAACGCACAGATGCCTCCCCCTGCCCCAGGAAAACTCGAACGGGCACGCCCCGGCGATCGCCGGGAAGCCGGCCTGGTCAGTCTGACGAACGGCGCCCTTCTCTCGAGAAGATCACGTAGAGGCAGGGCATGAGGAAAAGCGCCACGAAGATCCCCAGCCCGAGGCCGCCGACGGCCGCGGCCGCCATGGGCTGCAGCATATCGCCGCCTTCCTCCAGGTTGAGGGCCAGCGGGATGAACCCGACAATGGCCATGAAAGCCACCATCAGGGTCGGCCGCAACCGGATCTTCGCCGCTTCGGGCACGACGATCACAGCGGAGGCCCCGCTTTTTTTTCTCATTTCCTCAGCGTAGGTGAGAAGGAGGACACCCTGATTGACCGATGCGGCCACCACCACCAGCATGCCGATCAGCACCGTCGCGCCCATGGGCAGGCCCGTCACGTAAAGCGCATAGACCATGCCGGCAAGGGTAAAGGGCAGGCAGCACAGAATCAGCAATGGCAGCTTCAGGCTATTGAACTGCACGGCCAAGACCACGAAGGCAAAAAACAGCGCGAAAACAAGGATGAGAAGGACACTGTGCGTCATTTCCGCCATCATTTGGGCCTGGCCGCCGTAAGAAATTTCGTAGCCGACCGGGACCTTTATCTTGGTCATCGCATCCTTGAGCGCCCTTAGGGCCTCACCGACGCTCACCCCGGTCACCGCGTCGCCGCGCACAATCACCTCCTTGACCTGATCCTCACGAGCGATCTCGACCGGTCCCACCGCCTGACGCACCTCGGCCACATCGCGCAACCGGAGATAACCGCCTTGGGCGCAGTTCAAAATAAGACCTGCAATGTCTTCCCCTGAGCGGATCCGGTCCTCCGGGATCTTCACGCGCACGTTGTAGAACTCGTCCCCATCCCGGTAGCGCGTGGCCACCGCCCCGGTCACCAGGGAACGCGTGGTGGTCGCCACGTCGGCCACCGACACCCCAAGCTCGGCTGCCCGGGTTCGATCCAGCACGATTTGCAGTTCCGGCTTGGTCATGTCCATGGACACATAGACATTGGTGAACTGCTTCAACCCGTTCATGATGTCCGATGTGCGCCGGGCCAGATCGAAAAGCTCACCCACTTCCTGCCCCTTGATCTTGACCTCGATGTCGGCGTCGCCCAACTTTCGCAGCCCCTTGATTTTGGCCTGCGTGACCATGGCCTTGCCGCCAAGCACCGGCACTCGGGCTACGATCGGGCGCAGCTGTTGAATGTATTGCGCCGTGCTGAGCGAACGTTTTCCCTTAGGCACGAGCTGGATATTGATCTCGCCCTCGTTGGCGATCTCATACGTGTAAAGCCCCCACACCTTCCCGCCGGAAAGCGTGTAATAGCTCTCAATGACCGGGTCGCCGGCGATCTTGGTCTCGATCTCCCGCAGCACGCGATCCGTTTCCGCCACCGATGCCCCGGTGGGCAGCTTCACTTTGACCACGACGCGGCCGTCATCCACCGCGGGGAGGAACTGACTGCCGAGACGCGGCATCAGCAGCGCAGCCCCCAGGACCACGGCGAGGAAAAGCGGCACCACCAGGTACCGGAAACGCACCACGACGTCGAGCAATCGACCGTAGCCTTCCACGAGCCGGGAAAATAACTGCTGGAAGAGGCTCCGGCGGTTTTTCGCGGACCCGCGAGGCTCCCGTTTCAGCATGGCGCCGGCCAGCATCGGCGTGACGGTCACCGCCACGGTGATACTGGTCAAGACGATCCCCGCAACGACTAGGATCAGCTCCCGGAACAGGAGACTGGTCAGACCCGGAACCAGCAGAAACGGAATAAACAAGGCGATAAAAGACAGTGTTGCGGCGAGGATGGCCGGCCCGACCTGCGCGGTGCCCACCACGGCCGTGTCCTCGGATGATTGATCGGGGTTTTGGTGCCTTAACCGCGTGATGTTTTCCAGGACCACCGTAGAGTTGTCCAGCACCACGCCGATGGCCACCACCAGGCCGCCGAGGGAGAAGATGTTGAGCGAGAAGCCCCCGAGCTTCATGAGCCCGAAATTGATCACCAGCGTAACGGGGAGGGCCAGGAGCATGATGACCACGTGTCTCCAACTTCCGAGAAACAGGAAGATGATGAGCAGCACGAAAACGGCGGCCTCCAGGGCGGCGTTGCGAACCCCGGCGAGAGCCGGCAGCACGTAGTCGGCCTGGTCCTCCACGATCCCCAGTTCCACCCCGACCGGAAGGGTCGGCCGCAGCTCCTGGATGCGACGAGCCACCGCCTGGGCCACCTCCACGGTGTTGGCATCGGCTTGTTTCAAAACGCTGAGCTTGACGCTGTCCTTGCCGTTCAGCCGCGTGATGACCCGCGCTTCCTCGTGTGCGTCTTCGACCGTGGCAATATCACCCAGGGTCACCACCCCTCCCGTCGGTCCCAGGTCACGTCCCACGTCCCGAGCGCCGACCGCTGCGGTGACCGCCTTGGCCACCACGACCCGGCGAATATCGTCGAGCGAACGATATTCGCCCATGGTCCGAGCGATGAATTCCCGCCGTCCGGCGGTGACGCGGCCGGCAAACTGCTCGATGTTTTCCTCTTGGAGCCGTTTGATGATGGTCGGGAGGCTCAGGTTGTATTTCTCCAACGCGTTGGGGTCCAGGTGTACCCGAATTTCCCGTTTCAAGCCGCCGACGATCTCCGTCCCCGCCACCCCCGGCACGGCCAGGAGCTGGTCCTGCAGCCAGTTGTCGGCCCAAGTCCGCAGTTGGACCAGGTCCCATTGGTCGGAACTGACCGTGATCTGCATCACCGGCAACTGCGTCGGGTCGGCCTTGATGATGATCGGCGGATCAATGTCTTTCGGTAGTTGCCGCGCCACGCGGGCCATGGCCGCGAGGGAGTCCTGATAGGCGGTGTCGATGTCAACTCCGTAACGGAAATTGGCCACCAGGGTGTACATCCCTTCGATGGATGAAGACTCCAAGTAATCGAGCCCGTCCACTGTGGCCATCTGGCGCTCGATGGGATCGGCCAGGTTGGTCTCGATCTCATCCGGGGTGGCTCCACGCCACCAGATATGGATCTTGATCATGGGATAGGTCATATCCGGCAAGAAGTTCACCGGCAGTCGTAGGAACCCGTAAATCCCGAGCACGCACAAGGCCAGGGCGACGACGCTGGTCGCGATGCGGCGTTTAACCGAAAGTTCGGTGATCTTCATTGCCTGCCTCCCTCTTGCACACGCACCTCAACGCCGTCTTTTAATTTTTCATTGCCCGCCACCACCACCTCTTCACCCGCTTTTAACCCGGTCACGATCTGAATCCTGCCGCTTTGCTCGATGCCCGTCTCAACCTTCCGACGGACTGCCTTACCGTCCTGGACCACAAAGAGGATTCGCTCATTTTTCGGAGTCACCAGCACCGCTTCCGTAGGCACCATGAGAGCGTCCGGCACCGATGCCAGATGGACCACGAGGCGTGCGAACATTCCCGGAATGAGTTCCAAAGGCTGGTCCAAGACCGCCTCGACGGTGCGGCTGCGCATGCGCGTATCGAGTTCCGGGTAGACCCGCTGCACCCGGCCCCTAAAGCTTTTGCCGGGATAGGCGTCGAGCTGGGCCACCACAGGCAGGTCGGGGTGCAATTCGGTGGCCTGCACCTCGGGAACGGCAAACCGAATGACCAGACTCCTCGGGTCGAACATTTCCACCAGCGCCGCCCGGGGGGCCACGAAATCGCCGTCGCGCACCAGCACCTTGCTGACGATGCCGTCCCATGGCGCGGCCACCGAGTAGTCACTGGCGCTTTCCTTGGCCTTGGCCACTTGGGCCCGGGCGTTCTCGAACTTGGACCGGGCGGTCTCGAGCTGCGCCGCAGGAATGGCGCCGCTGCGGACGAGCTGCGTGATCCGAGCCAGCTCCTGCTCCTGTTCCTTGAAAGCCGCCTGGGCAGCGGCCAGTTGCGCCTGAGCCGCCGTGTTGCGGCCGATACTGAGGACCCTTTGGCCGCGTTTGACGAAATCGCCTTCCCGCACGCGGCAGTCCATCACCGGGCCTTCCACCGGCGAAGCCAGACGCGCCAGCCGGGTCGCCACGACCGAACCGGTAGCTTCCAGGGTCTTGTTCAGCGCCTTGGCCACCACGGGTTCCGTGCTCACCAGGACCGCGGCCTTCTTATCGACTTCGGCCACGCCCGAGGTGCCCTTTTCCGGTTTTAGTGCCGGCGAGGGCGCCGAGCCGTCCGCTCGGCCGGGATCGGATTCGGGTGTCTTCTGCGCGTGCGCGGTGACCGTGGCGCAGCAGCCGAGGAAGGCCACCAACACGGCCGCCCCAAAGCGGATCATCCTCTGCCTCATCGTGCTCCTCCTGTGGCCAGATCGAGCCGCGCCAGGGCGGTACGGAAATCGGCCAGGGCTCGATAGTAAGCGGTTTCCGAGGCGAGCAGGGCGGACTGGGCATCCAGAACATCCATCATCGAGCCCATACCCAGATCGTATTTTTGCCTTTCGATGCGCAAACTTTCCTTGGCCTGTTCAATGCTTTTTTCGAGCGCCCGTGCCCGCTCACCGCTCGAGCGCACGTCCAACACTGCCGTTTCCACATCTTGCCGGATCTGGAGCTCCAGCTTCCGCAACCGCTCCTGGGCGGCCGCCAGCAACCGACGCTCCTCATCGACCTTGGCCATGACCCGACCACCCTCGAACAGCGGCACACTCACCCCGAGGCCGATGGAACCCACATCTTCCTCATCGCCCAAAGAATCGGCCCGGACCCCATAGGTCCCGAGGAGCGACACGGTTGGCCAGTGCCCGGCGCGGGCGACATCCACTTTCCGGGCCTGGGCCTCCAGCCGAGCGCGAGCAGCGAGGTAGTCCTCACGCCGATTCATGGCAAGATCGATCAGAGGCGCGGCATCGAGCGCGCGACCTTCAAAGGTCAGCTTTCCCTCGATGGGAAAACGCTCGGTGACGTAATCCAGGCCCATGAGGTTTGCCAGGACCCGCTTCTGCACGGCGAGCACGTTCTGCTCCTTGACGAGAATCTGGCGCAAATCGGCAAGCCGCACCTCGGTCCTCAAAACATCCACTTTCGCCGCCTTTTGGGCGGCAAATAACGCGGAAACCTGCTTGAGGTGTTCTTCCATGGCTTCGATGGAAAATTCCAAGGAGTGTATGACTTTGCGCTGCCCGAGGATCGCGTAGAACACGCTGGAGACATTGAAGATAAGCTCCTCGCGGGTCCGCCCGAGACGGTGTTCCTCGGCTTGCCGGATGAGGTCCGCGGCGGCGATTTCGTTGACGATGCGCCCGCCGGCAAAGAGCGGCAGTTTGAGGACCACATCGGCGCGGTGGATGTCGCGATCGAAAGAGCCGCGTTCGCCGTTGTAACGGGCCTGGATCAGCCGCTGCGGGTCGAGAAAGCGGCTGGTATTGCCTTCCAGGGTCACCGTGGGCCACTCGCTGGCTCGAGCCTGATCCAGGCGTCCGACGGCAGCGGCGGCGTCCCAAACCGTGGCCGCCAACTCGGGATTATTGGCCAGCGCCAGTTCCACACACCGCTCCAAAGTCAAAGGCCCCTCCAGCGGGGCCGCGGCCGCGCGCGGCTCGCCGCCCGGTGGATAACCACCGATCGCGGACGTGCGAGCGCCCGCCCGGACCGGGGCATAGGGATCCGTCCGCTGCCACACGGCACAGCCGGCCAATGCGGTCAGAATCAAAAGGAGCGGCAGCCAGGCCGACCGCTTCCATCTTGCGCCGCCTTTCAACGGCAAACCGCTTTCCCTTCTCAACCTGTTTTCCCTCCCCTGTTCTTTCTGCGTTCTTTTCCGCCGTTTCCGACTCCCACCTTGAAGCGTCACGCCTGCAGGCCGACGCACCGGCGATGCCGTCCCCCCCCAAATTACTGCTGCGGTGCCGCCAAAGCGGGTTGAGGATCCCCCCGCAAGCCGGGCTCCCCGTGGTGTCCACCCAGCAACGCGCCAAGCTTTTCCTGCTGTTCAGCGGTCAACACCCCTCGGCATTCCAAATGATACCGAGTGATTCGGTCGCGCATTTCGTTTTCGATGGCTTGAATCTGGTCCTGTTTTCTTCGGATCGCCTCGTCGTCGAGCGGACTCTTTGCCCACAGCTCGTCGAGTTCCAGGCGCTGACTGAGCAAACGCTCGCGCAGCGGGTTTATTTCCTCCCGAAAAGCTCGCCGAAGAGCTTCCATGCGCGCCTTCTGCGCCGGAGTCAGCTGCAGAGCGGAGGCAATGGTGGGATTGGTGAGCGGGCCCGGGGTCCCCGGTCTCGCATCGCCCGAATGGGCCTCGTTCGCTGCACTCAGAAAAACTATGATCAATAAAAACAGCTGCTTCATCGTTTTTCCTCCCCGGCCGGCGGTACTCGGCCCAGCCGCTGTAATTGAGGGCAAAGGCCATGCCAAGTTTTAGCGGGCTCGAATCCTTCTGTTTTCGGCCTGTGCGGCTAGGCCCACCCCTGGTGAAAGCATCGAAGTGGCAAGAAATGTCGAAGGAGTTTCTGCAGAAGAAAGGAGATCCGCTAATTGAAGGCGCCCGACGGTGGCGAAATAAATGACCCAGACCGAAGGGCAATTCGACAATTTTGTCGATGGCGGGTTGTTTTTGTCGGTGAGCCGTGATAGGTGGAGGCGGATATTTATTGTCGAGGTCACTTTCGAGGAAAGAACAAAACGACCGTAGTTTAACGGCCTCCTTGGAAATCTTGTGCCACCCGGCCGTGAAAGCAAAACACCGATCAGGGGAAAAACCATGCCTCAGACGATGCGGTTCGCCCGACCTTCTCTCGGGCGGCGTTTTTTGCAGCCCCTGGCCGTAGCCGCCGTTTTCGTCCTTTTTGGGATGCTTTTTTTCGTCATGGCCACGCTCGACTTCAAGCGAATCGAGCAGTTGCTTTTGGACGGACTGCGGACCAAGTCGCTTGAAGCCGTCCAATGGATCGAACAAATGGCCGGTGCCAACTATCGACAGTTGCTTGAGCAGCACGACGACGATGCCGGCCTCTACGGCCAGCCGACTTTTCAGGACCCGGCCTTTTCCCTGCAGCAACGGCTGGTTGCCGGCTTGCTCAAAGCGGCACGCCGAATCGATCACGATTCATCCCGGCAGGGCGCGAATCCACAGGCGCTCCGGGAGACGGCCGCCGCCCTGGACCTCGCGGCGATCGCGCTGTATGACGACCGAGGCAATCTCATGTTCGCCACCGCCCCCGTGCCGGATGATATCGGCCCGGCGGTGGCCGCTCTGATCGCGGGGCCCCACGAAATCGCCCTTCACCTGCTCCATGCCCTAGGTCGAAACGGTGCGTCGGGTTATCTGGCGGTGCGCAGGCAGTCCCGGGAGGGGGTCTTGGTTTTGATCCTGGACCGTCACGGACTGGAGTTTTACGCCTGGAAAACTTCCATTGAGGCGGCTCTGGGGGAGTTTCGCTGGAGCAGCGATCTTGCCTATGTGGCGTTGGAAGACACCCGGGGCAGGATTTACGCCCGAGCCGGCACGGCCCAGGCGGATACGATCGAACAGTGTTTGCTGGCCGCCGAGGCGGCCCTCGACGCCCGAGGCGGCTCCCAGCAGTGCGTGCGTATCGGCGACTTAAAAATGTTACAGATTTCCTACCCTTTCCGACCGGAAGGCAAAACCCTCGGCACCATCCGAATCGGTCTCAACACGCACGAAAGCGATCGGTTGCTGCTTCATAACCGCCGCCATATTTTCCTCTGGACCTCGGTCATGGTCCTGATCGGGCTCCTGGCCATGCTGGCGCTCTATCACAGCCAGAACCGTCACCTGGCCCGGCTTCAGAGCCTTCAGGATCGCTTGCAACAAGCCTCACGACTAGCCGGCATGGGCCGCCTGGCTGCCAGCGTGGCCCACGAAATCAGAAACCCCCTGAATGCCATCAGCATGGCGGTCCAACGACTGCAGCGTGAATTTGCGCCGGAATCGGAACCGAAGCGAGCAAATTTTCAGCGCCTCACGCGGGTCCTGCGTGAGGAAGTCGGACGTTTGAACCGATTGGTGGAAAACGTGCTGGGCCTTGCCCGTACCGTTCGAATCGATCCACGGCCCGGCTCCCCCGCAGAATTGCTGGAGCGGATCGCGGACCTGTTGCACGATGAGGCGCACGCGGCGGGGGTCCGCATCCAAACCGAGGGAGAAAAGCCCGCCCCGTTGATTTCCATGGATCCGGCCGGAATGGAACAAGCGCTGCTGAACATTGTCCGCAACGCAATGCAGGCCGTTTCCGGTGAAGGGTGCGTGACTTTGAGTTGGAAGGCGGAGGGCAAGGACCGCGTGCGGATTCAAGTGCGAGACACCGGCACAGGGATGGCGGAAGAGGAAATCGGGCTGATTTTCGAACCGTTTTACACCACCAAGCCGAAAGGGGTGGGATTGGGGTTGGCCATTGCCCACGAGATCATTGCGGCCCACGGCGGGGAGATTCAGGTGACGAGCCGGGAAGGAGCCGGAACGACGGTGACCGTCCTGCTTCCAACGGTGCCGGCCTCCAGTGGCCCCATGCCCGACATCGAAAAGCCGCGGCCGGGGGAAACTCCGCAGCCGTAAGCGCCTCTGCGGGATGCTATGGGCGGGAGAGGAGCCTTAAGGGGATGAGCGGACTCGATGTGCTGATCGTTGAGGACGAAGCTTTTCAGCGGGAAATCCTCTCAGATTTTTTGGTCCAGGAAGGCCACCACGTGATGGCGGCGGAAAACGGCCGGCGAGCCCTTGAGCTGGTGGCCAAACATTTCTTTGACCTGGTCTTGCTCGATTTCAGGATGCCGGGCATGGACGGCCTGGAACTCCTTCAGGAACTGAAGCGACTCAATCCCGAACTCGATGCTGTGATCATCACCGCCTTCGGCACCATTGAAACGGCTGTGGCCGCCATGAAGGCCGGCGCCCGGGATTTCATTACCAAACCGATCGATTTCGACCAACTGACTTTGCTGATTGAACGGATCACCGAGCACCGCCGGCTCATCCGGGAAAACCGGTTGCTGAAAGAGCACTTGCAGGCCAAGGGGGTCTCTAGCGATGCCCTGCGATACCAAAGCCGGCAGATGGCCGAGCTGATCAATCTCGCCGGACGGGTTGCGGCCAGTGAGGCCACGGTGCTCATTCAGGGCGAAACCGGCACCGGCAAGGAACTCCTGGCCCGGTTGATCCACAACCTAAGCCCCCGCGCCGACCGTCCAATGGTGCCGATCAACTGCGCCGCCATTCCGGAAACGCTGATCGAAAGCGAGCTCTTCGGCCACGAAAAGGGGGCGTTCACCGGCGCCTCACAGCGTCGCATCGGCCTGTGCGGGCAGGCCGACGGGGGAACGTTGTTTTTGGACGAAATCGGCGAACTCAGCCCGGCCGTCCAGGTGAAGCTCTTGCGTTTCCTCCAGGAGCGCCAGTTCCAACGGGTCGGCGGCGACCGCATGGTGAAGGCTGACGTGCGGATCATTTGCGCCACCCATCGGGATTTGGAGGCCAAAATCCGTGAGGGCAGTTTCCGGGAAGATTTCTACTACCGAATCAATGTGGTGAGCCTGAAGGTCCCCCCGCTTCGCGAACGTCGCGAGGACATCCCGGTGCTCATGGATTATTTTCTCCAACGTTTCGCCCGAGCCAACGGCAAAACTGTCGAAGGCATCACGCGGGAAGCTCGGGACCTCCTGATCCGCTATGACTACCCGGGCAACGTCCGGGAACTGGAAAACATCATGGAAAGGGCCGTGGTGATCAGTCGCGGCCCGCTCATCACGGTCGCTGAACTGCCTTTTGCTGGAGGCTCCAAAGGAAGTCATGACGGAGCCGAAGGGATGAGTAAGCCGAAAGCTTCGCTGCAGCAAGCGGTCGCCGAGCTCGAACGGCAGATGATTCAAGAGGCCCTGATGGCGTCGGAGTCCAATCAAAGCCGGGCGGCCGAACGACTGGGCCTGAGCGAACGCATGCTCCGGTATAAATTAAAAAAATACGGGTTCAAATAAAGGCGTAGGGCCGCTGCACCACGATGTCCGATGTTCCCTAGTTTGGGTCTTTCTCTCCAACAATCAAAACGACCAAGTTCACTTCGAACCGACACCGACCCTTCTAGGATCGTCATTGGTCTTAGGCCGTCGTTTTGACCAAAGAAGGTAATCTCGTGCATCCAGAACCCTTTCCTCCCTTTGCCCAGTTGGAAAGCTCGACCAATTCCCGTATAAAATATCGGCACGAAAAAATTCTCGAAAGGAACATCGCCTTGCCCAAAAGCCTTCGTCAGCCCCCATCGTTGGACGGCCCGCCTCTGAGCGCCCCGTTGGCCGAAAGGTTGCGCCCGCGGACTTTGGAGGAATTCGTGGGCCAAAAACACCTTCTGGGCGAAGGCAAGATACTCCATCGGCTCCTCAGCGGACCGCTTTTTCAGTCCTTGATTCTGTGGGGGCCGCCCGGCTGCGGCAAGACGACCTTGGCGCATGTCATCGCCGCTCACACCCAGGGCCACCTCATGGCTCTTTCGGCCGTCACGGCCGGGACGAAAGAGATTCGCGACGCCGTCAACGAAGCCACCCGGGTTTTTGCCGCCTCCCGAAAACGCACTTGGCTATTCATGGACGAAATCCACCGGCTGAACAAAGCCCAGCAGGATGTGCTCCTTCCTCATGTGGAAAAAGGGACCGTCTTCCTTCTGGGGGCGACGACGGAAAACCCGTCTTTCGAAATCATCCGCCCGTTGCTGAGCCGCTGTCATGTGCTGGTGTTGGAACCGTTGAGCCCGGAAGAGCTCAAAACGGTGATCGAAAGGGCCCTGAGCGATGCCGAGCGCGGCCTGGGGCTGCTTCGTCCCATCCTGACCGACGAGGCCCTCAAGCTTCTTGTGGAAACGGCCGGAGGCGATGCCCGCGTGGCCCTCAATCTTTTGGAAACCGCCGTCCTCAGCACGCCGCCCCAGGCCGACGGACTCCGCCGGGTGGAAGCATCCACGGTACTGGACGTCATGGAGCGGCCGCCTCATTACGACAAAAGCGGTGAGGAGCACTACAACCTCATTTCCGCCTTCCACAAAAGCCTTCGGGGGAGCGATCCCGACGCGGCCCTTTACTGGTACATGCGGATGCTCGAGGCCGGCGAAGACCCGCTTTACATCGGCCGCAGGCTCGTGGTGGCGGCATCCGAGGATGTGGGCTTGGCCGACCCGTTCGCCCTGGTGCTCGCCATGAACGCCGTTCGGGCCTACGAACTCCTGGGAAGCCCCGAGGGTGAGCTTCCTCTGGCCGAGGCGGTGGTCTATGTGAGCCTTGCGCCCAAGAGCAACAGCGTCTACAAGGCCCTGAAGGCGGCTCGGGAAACCGCTCGAAAGACGCCGTTCGAACCCGTGCCCCTGCATCTCAGGAACGCGCCGACGGCCCTCTTGAAAGAATTGGGTTACGGCAGAGCCTACCGGTATCCCCACGACGACCCGGAAGGCTGGGTACCGGAGATCTATTTTCCTGAGCCTCTGACGGGTACTGTTTTTTACGAACCCAAAGTTCGAGGTTGGGAGGGCAAGTGGAAGGAAGCCTTGGCTCGGCGGCGGCAACGCGTCGGACGTGAAAACCCTTGAGGGGGTGCGGATGAAACCGGAGCCTGGGCAGGGGGTGCCTTTGGGAGGCCCGAATTCTATGCGATCATGGCGGCTGAACGGAACCATTCCGTCCCCGACGATGCCCTCTGTCCCTCAGGCCAAACCCTTCCGACTGGTGAAGTATGTGGCCGTCTCCAGTTTGATCGTGATTCTGGTGAGTACGGTGTTTCTATCCGGGTTTCTGTCCCACAGCGTTCGAAAAATCCTTGTCAAGAAAAGCGAAGAATACGCCTTCCTGACGGCGGAAAACCTGAACCATCAGGTTTTTTACCAATTCACGGCCCCAACCTTCATGATTGATGGGGAAATTCGCCTGAGCCGAAAAGACCAATACGATCGGTTGGACAAGGTGGTCAAGAGCGCCATCCACGGGTTGGCCGTCGAACGCGTGGACATTTACACCACCGAAGGGATTCTCACCTACAGCACCGAGGATGTCTCGCTGGGGGAAGCAAGAGACTTGGGCGAACCGTTCCGGAAAGCCTTGGAGGGGGACGCCGTCTCCGTCATGGAAGGACGCCGGCATTCCTTCCTCGGGGTTTCCTGGGCCGTAGGGCCGCAGAAAATGCGCACCTATCTGCCCATGTGGGTGGAAATGCCCCTCAGTTGGAAGCGCGGGCGCGTCATCGGCGTCTTTGAAATTACCCAAGACATCACGGCGGACCAAGCCAACATCACCCGTTTTCAGATCCTCATCATTGCCAGTGTGGCCGCTTTCGTGGGCATCTTGTTTGCGGCGCTGGTGGCGATTGTGCGCCGCGCCGAAAAAATCTTGGAGGCCCGAGCCCGGGAGCGGCAAAAGCTGGAGGAGGAATTGAACCGGGCGGAAAGACTCGCGGTCTTAGGCGAAATGATCGCCGGGGTGTCCCACGAAATCAAAAATCCCCTAGGGATTATCCGCAGCACGGCGGAATTGTTGGAAACGCGCCTGGAAGACCCCCGTCGGAAGAAATTGGCCTCCATCGTGGTGGAAGAAGCCACGCGCTTGAATCACATCGTCACCGAGTTTTTGGACTTCGCCAGGCCCAAAGACCTCCAGGTGCGGCCATGCCGGGTGGAAGACATCTTGGAGCGGAATCTCACGGTGATCGAGGCGGAATGCCAAAAACGCAACATCCGCATCGAAAGGGACTACCAAACCGGGGATTATGAGTTGGAAGCCGACGCCAACCTGCTTTACCGCGCCTTCATGAACCTCATGGTCAACGCCGTCCAGGCCATGGGCGAAAGCGGCACGCTGCGCGTGGAAACGTCGCTTCACTGCCTGGACAGTCGCCGAGACCCCGTGGTGGAAGTGCGCATCGCCGACACCGGGTCCGGCATTCCGCCGGAGGATTTAAACAAAATCTTCAACCCGTTTTTCACCACCCGGGAAAAAGGAACGGGCTTGGGGCTGCCCATTGTGCAGAGTATTATCCAGAGCCATCACGGCACGGTGGATCTGACACCCCGATCGGAAGGGGGGACGAACGCCGTGGTGCGTTTGCCGCTGCGTCAACCGCGCTCCTCGGAGCATGTGGACGACAATCGGCGCGAAGCGGATACCTTGGTGCCGCCAAAGCCATAGGGAGTCCTATGGGAAACATTCTCATTATCGACGACGAAAAAAATTATCTCATTATCCTGGAAGACCTTCTTTCCGAAGAGGGGCACCACGTGCTCACGGCGGAAAGCGGGCCGGTAGGGTTGGAACTGGTGAAAGACAGTGACCTGGACGTGGTCCTCACCGACATGAAAATGCCGGGAATGGACGGCATGGAGGTTCTGGAAAAGATCCGCACGATCGATGCCGATCTTCCGGTGATCATGATGACGGCATACGGCACGGTGGCCAAGGCCGTGGAGGCCATGAAAAAGGGGGCTTTCCATTACATCCTCAAACCTTTCGAAAACGAGGAACTCAAGGTCCTGGTCCAAAAGGCCGTGGAACACCACCAGATCATTCGCCAGAACCGGCAGATGAAAGGCATCTTGGAAGAGCGCCATCACTTTCATAACATTGTGGGCAAAAGCGAGCCCATGCAGCGGATCTACGACCTTATCCGCAAGGTGGCGCCCACCAAGGCGACGGTGCTCATCACAGGAGAATCGGGCACGGGAAAAGAGTTGATCGCCCGGGCCATCCATTTCAATAGCCCTCGAAAGGCGGGCCCTTTCATTTCGGTAAACTGCGGCGCGCTGCCGGAAAACCTCTTGGAAAGTGAGCTTTTCGGGCACGAACGCGGCGCCTTCACCGGCGCCGTGGGGTTGCGCAAGGGCCGATTCGAACTGGCCCACGGCGGGACGCTCTTTTTGGACGAAATCAGCGAGATGTCCCCGCCGCTTCAGGTCAAGCTGCTGCGGGCTTTGCAGGAAATGCGCTTCGAGCGTGTCGGCGGCACGGAAACCCTCCATGTGGATGTGCGCGTCCTCGCCGCTTCCAATCGAAACCTCAAAGAGGAAGTGGCGGCCGGCCGATTCCGTTCCGACCTCTTCTTTCGGCTGAATGTGGTCCACATTCAGCTGCCGCCTCTTCGGGACCGTCCCGGGGACATCCCGCTTCTGGCAACCTATTTTTTGCGAAAATATGAGAAACAGACCGGGCGCGACGAAATGGGCTTCCGCCCCGAGGCCTTGCGGGCCTTATTGGACTATTCGTGGCCGGGGAACGTCCGGGAACTGGAAAATGTGGTGGAACGGGCGGTGATCCTGTGCCCGGGCCGAGAAATCTCCTTAGATGACTTGCCGAGCGAATTGCTTCGGCCCCCTTCCACCGTGGCGTCTTCGGAATTTGAGACACCATCTTTTCACGAGCGGCCCCAAGGTCATGCAAGCGGGAGCCTTCGCCGCACCGAGGCGGAACGGCTCCTTCCGCCCGGGCCGCAGCGAATGCGCCAGCTGCGGGCCTTGGATTTCATCCAGAGCCGCGGATACATCACCAACCGTGACTATGCCCGCCTGAACGAACTTTCGGAACGGCAGGCCCTTCGCGAACTGACGGACATGGTGGACCGGGGAGTGCTCAAGCGCATGGGGAAAGGCCGGGCCTGCCAGTATGTGTTCCCAAGGGAAAATCCAATCTCTTAAGCTCGCCTTCTTGCCCCCGTCTGTCGCCTTAAGGCGTCGGCGGGCGGCAGGGGGGCCAAACCCGAGAGGCAGAAGGCGTCACGGGGCGAGGGGTCGTTGAGGGCAAAGCGCTTGACATCGCGGGGCAAGCCAATAGAATTGCCCGGAGCCCCAAGACGGCTACGGCCCTGAACCCTCCATGTGACCAGCATCAATAGGAGAATCACTTATGCAGACGGTGGCGGACAAGATCAAGGAACTGCGAGAGAGGGAAGCAAAGATCAAGGAGATGGGCGGCGAAAAGGCCGTCGCCGCACAGCACGAACGGGGGAAACTCACGGCGCGGGAGCGCTTGGAATATTTTTTTGATCCCGGCACGTTTCGCGAACTGGATATCTTCGTCAAGCACCGCGGCACCCTCTTCGGTCTGGACAAGATGGACATTCCCGCAGACGGCGTCATCACGGGCTACGGACTGGTCAACGGTCGGCAGGTGTTCGCTTTCTCCCAAGATTTTACGGCCCGGGCCGGAACCTTGGGCGAAATGCATTCCCGAAAAATCTGCAAGGTGATGGACTTGGCCCTAAAAGCGGGAAAACCTTTCGTGGGCTTCAACGATTCGGGCGGCGCCCGCATTCAGGAAGGCGTCGACGCCCTTTCCGGATACGGCCAGATCTTTTACCGCAACGCCATCAGTTCCGGGGTCATTCCGCAGATTTCCGCCATCATGGGCCCGTGCGCCGGAGGCGCCGTCTATTCGCCGGCCATGACGGATTTCGTCTTCATGGTCAAAAACACGAGCTACATGTTCATCACCGGCCCGGACGTCATCAAGTCCGTTCTCGGTGAAGAAATCACCCAGGAAGAACTGGGCGGCGCCATCGCCCACAGCACCAAGAGCGGGGTGGCGCATTTCGCCTGCGAAAACGATCGACACGCCATCGATGAAATCAAGCGGCTTTTGAGTTTCCTTCCGGACAACAACATGGAAGATCCTCCCATCGTGGACACAGGGGACGACCCCTATCGGTTGGCGCCGGAACTGGACACCATTTTGCCGGACAACCCCATGGGCGCCTACGACATGAAAGATGTCATTCGCGCCATCGTGGACCGCGGCGACTTTTTCGAAGTCCACGAAGGCTATGCGCAAAACATGGTCGTGGGGTTTGCGCGCCTGAACGGACGCCCCATCGGGATTATCGCCAACCAGCCCAAAGTTTTGGCTGGCTGTCTGGATGTGGACTCTTCAGACAAGGCCACGCGGTTTATCCGGTTCTGCGACGCCTTCAACATCCCGCTGCTGACCTTGGCCGATGTGCCCGGTTATCTTCCGGGAAAGCAGCAGGAATGGGGCGGCATCATCCGCCACGGCGCCAAACTCCTGTGGTGCTATTCGGAAGCCACGGTCCCCAAGGTCACGCTCATCATCCGCAAGGACTACGGCGGGTCCTATCTCGCCATGTGTTCCAAGGATCTGGGGGCGGATATCGCCCTCGCCTGGCCCACGGCGGAAATCGCCGTCATGGGCGCCGAAGGGGCCGCCAACATCATCTTCCGTAAGGACATCCAAAGTGCGCCGGATCCCGCGGCCAAACGGAAGGAAAAAATCGAAGAGTACCGGAATCTCCTTTATAACCCGTATATTGCCGCATCGCGGGGATACATCGACGGCGTCATCGTCCCCAGCGAGACGCGGGCACGGCTCGTGGACGCCTACGAGCTCTTGGCGACCAAACGCCAAGCCCTGCCACCCAAAAAGCACGGCAACATCCCCATGTAACCCGAACGTTCACCCCACGGGGCGGCAGATGCTTCGCCCCGTGGGATTCTTCCCGTGGATCCTCTGATTGCCTAGATGTCCGAGGCGGGCTTTGCCGGCCTTCCGGGCAAGGTGTCGTTGAAAGGCGCTAGCCGATAGATCTGCCCGGAGACGATGAGCGTGTATCTCTGTGTTTCCGGATCGAACGTCAATCGCGACGCCAGCTCGTAATAGGCCGACTTGCCGAACCGGGCCAGGAGGTTTTTGCGGGTCGCAAGGCAATACAAGGCGTTGTCGCCTTTTACGGTCAGGGTTTCCGGGCGGAGCGGCTCCCTTCTTCCGTCCTCCAGTTGGATATCGATGCTTTGAACGGCGCCGCCGGGATCCTCGTGGATGAAGACGTAGCGAACCCACAGCGGGGCGTCGGCGGTCCGCACGGGATGCACTTCCCCTTCGCAGCGCAGGTAGTATCGGCCGTCCTTTTCGAAAAGGGACCGGCTGAGCATCCGGAAGAGCTCCGGGTCACTCACCGGGTTCCCTTCACAGAACCAGTTCCCGTAAGCGTCGATGTAATAATCGTAGAGGTGTTTCTGCTCCGCCATGCCGCGCCCGCTTTGCGAAGCGCCGGAATTTAAAAGGTAAAATCCACGGCGATGATCTGATCGCACATGGCTCGGACCAATTCCAGCACCTTTACATGTTCCGGATGGCCTTGATAGCGTTTGAGAGCCTCCAAGTCCTTGAAACTCGAAACCAGCCCAAAGTCGAAGGATCTTTCCGAGTGCACGATGTCACGGCCGAAATCGTAGGAAAGGATTTCCGGGATGGCCCCGGGAAGCCGATCCAGCCCCTGTTCCAATCGGGTGACGTCCGCTTCGCTGATGCCGGGTTTGAATTTCATCACCACCACGTGTTTGATCATCCCATCCTCCGTTGTTTCCTATTCTCGAATGAAAGCCCTCTCGGGGCAATCCCCATCGCCCGCTCCCCCTGCGAAGAGAACGCCTTCAGCCCGCAGGTTTGCTCTCCCTCAGGCGTCTCACATCCCCGATGCGAATGGTGAGCCTCTGCCCGTCGAAGAATTCCAAGAGCGGAATGGTGTACTTGCGGCTCGCCTGGGTCATGTCCTTGAACTGGGCCGCGGAAATTTCCCCATGCTCGTTCAAAAACGCCACGAGCCGCTTCTGTAAGTCGGCGATGGCGTCCGCGTGAAAGAAGAGATCTTCCTTGACCTTGACCAAGCGTCCCTGATTCAGCATCCACTCCAGCACGTCTTTGTGCTGACGTGGCGAGCCGGGAAGATCCGCAGCCGCATCCTTGAAAAACGGCGGTTGCAGCCCCGCTTTACGGTAAATTTCTTCGAGCCTTTCCTGAATCGCCTTTTCTGCGGCGCCCAGATCGCCCTTATGCCCCGACAGCCGCACCCATTCCTTTTCCATGAACACGACGCCCTCTTCCGCCAAGCGCCGCAAGACGGAGTGAAGCAATTTGGGATCCACGGGCCGATCCATCTGGGCCGGGATCTCCTCCTTGGGCATCCCCGGCTTCAAAGGGTTCTTGGCGTGATAGGCGTCCAAAACGGCCGTCACGTTGGCCTGAAGCGCCTCGAGGGCCTCGGGGTCGATAAAGCGCCGGTTTTCTCGATCGTAAAGCACGGCTTTCTTTTGGTTCAGCAGCCTCTCCAGCGCCTCGGAAAAGGCCTTGCCGAAAAGGTTCGCGCGGATCTGCAGCTCCTTTTCCGAAACACCCATCCATCCGGCATCGCGAAGATGCCACTGGATCACAGCCGCGGCCTCACCGTCTTCAAGGATTCCGAGGGTTAAAGCCGCGGCCGCTTTGTCCTTTCCCTTATGTTTTTTCGGCACCGGGTGCAGCACGGCGCCACCGCCCAAGGTCCGGATGGGGGAATAGGACCGCAGCACGTATCGATCCCCGCGAAGCACGGCCAAAGGCCGATCCAGACGAATTTGGGCGTACGTCTTCTCGCCGGGGGCCAGCTGTTCCCGGTCCAGGAGCACCAGAGTCGCCACGGTTTCGGTGGTTCCCGTATGAAACCGGATCTTCTGGCGATCTTTGAGCGGCTGGGGCGCATCGCCCAAAAGCTCCAGGGAGACATCCAGCATGTAACTCGGGAGCAAAGAATCCGGTGTGGCGACCACCTCGCCCCGTTGAACCGCATCCCGGTCCACGCCTTGCAAATTGATAGCCGTGCGTTGACCGGGGAAAGCTTCCTGGACTTCCTGGTTATGGACCTGCAGGCCCCTCACCTTGGTGGCGATTCCCGACGGATAGACGGTGACCGGATCGCCCACGCGAAGCCGCCCCGAAAGGCTTGTGCCGGTCACCACCGTACCGAACCCCTTCATGGTGAACACCCGATCGATGGACAGGCGGAAGGGGCCCGAGGTGCTGCGCGGCGGCACTTTCGGAACCATCTGAAAAAGAACGTCCTTGAGGGCGTCCAAGCCTTCTCCGGTCACCGCCGAAACCCGCACCACAGGGGCATTGTCGAGAAAAGTACCTTTGAGGAACTCGCGGATGTCTTCTTCCACCATGTCGACCCATTCGGGATCGTCCACCAGGTCGATCTTGGTGAGCACGACGAGGCCTTCTTTGACGCGCAACAAATGGCATATTTCCAAATGTTCCCGGGTCTGCGGCATGACGCCTTCATCGGCGGCGATGACCAAGGCCACCAAATCGATCCCCGTGGCACCGGCCACCATGTGCTTGACGAACCGTTCGTGTCCGGGAACATCGACGATGCCCAGGCGGGTGCCGTCAGGGAGGTCCAGGTAGGCGAACCCCAGTTCGATGGTGATGCCCCGCTGTTTTTCCTCTTTGAGCCGATCGGTATCGATGCCGGTCAGGGCGCGGATCAAGGAGGTCTTGCCGTGGTCGATATGGCCGGCGGTGCCGAGCACAACCTGGTGCATGGTGCACTACCTCCTCACGCGGATCGTCGACGTCGCGTGCCGAGAAGCCGAAAGTGGACGCTGGGCCCTTTGCCCCGGTGTTCCGAGAAGATCAGGCCGACCGACGGGATAGTGACATATCCACGAAGGGAATTCAACGCCGGGGGACGCCGTGAAGAGCGCTTGAGAAAGACGGGCGGCTGTGTTAGGAGCGTGGCGCGATGCGCCACATGGGTCTGAGGTGTGTGTCGATGGGTCGTGGCAAAGGATACGCATTCGGGATCGCGGTCATTGGGCTCTGGGCCGTTCTGGCGGCGCTTGCCGTGACGACGACCCTTTCGATCCGATTGGCCCTTTTCTCCATGACGCCGGGAAACGCCGTTCGGCCTTCGGCGACCGTCGTCATACCTTCCGGGATGAACGCTCGAACCGTGGCGGCGACTTTGGAAAAGGAAGGGGTGGTCTCCAGCGGCACGCTCTTCTATTGGTACGCGCGCACCCACCGGCTGGCCGACAAGATGAAAGCCGGCGAATATCGCTTCCCCGTCGGGGTTCCCCCGCGCGTCGTCCTCGATACCCTCGTTCAGGGCAAGGTCATGGTTTACAAGGTGACGATTCCGGAAGGCGCCACCCTTCGGGAAGTGGCCCGGCTGATGGCCAAAACGGGTCTGGTGGAACCCGACGAAATCGTGGCTCTGGCTCAGGATCGACGCCTCATGGCGTCTTTGGACGTGCGGGATGCCACATCCCTGGAAGGGTACCTGTTTCCGGAAACCTATCTTTTCCGGCGCACGGATCGGCCCCGGGATATGGTGCGGCGCATGGTGCTGGAGTTTTGGCGGCGTTTTTCCCCGCAACGGCAAGCCAAAGCCCGACAACTGGGCTTTACGGTCCACCAGGCGCTCACCTTGGCGTCCTTGGTGGAAAAGGAAGCGGTGATGGATGCGGAACGGCCCGTCATCGCCGGCGTGTTCTTGAATCGGCTGCGGCGGGACATGCCGCTCCAAAGCGACCCGACGGCGGTTTACGATTTGGAGGATTTCGAGGGCCCCATCCGGCGCCGACACTTGGACCGTGAAAGCCCTTACAACACTTATCTTCACAAGGGGCTCCCGCCCGGCCCCATTTGCAACCCGGGTGAAAAATCCCTGCGCGCCGTCTTGGATCCCACACCGCACGCATATCTCTATTTTGTCAGCAACCACGACGGGTCCCACACGTTTTCCGCGAGCTATGACGAGCACCTTCGGGGGGTGGCCCGTCTTCGGGCGCTGAAGGAAGAGCGGCGAAACGGTGCCTCGACCCCGCCGGACGATTCGGAGGCCACAAACAGTCCATGAAGAAAAACGAAGAAACTTTCCAGACGGCGGCAAGCCTTGTGCTTGCCGCAGGGAAAGGCAGCCGCATGACGGGCTATGAGGGAAACAAAACCCTTTTGCCCCTCATCCCCTCGGGCCCAGACCCCACCGTGGGTTCCCGCCCCTTGCTCGTGGAAGTGCTGGAAAACCTGCCGCCGGGCCCCAAGGGCGTGGTCGTCCATCATCGAGCGGAAGATGTGCGTCGTGAAACGGCGGCCTCCGGCTGCACCTATATCCAGCAGCCTGTGACGGACGGCACGGGCGGCGCCGTTTTGGCCGCCCGATCCTTTTTGGAAAATGTTTCGCAGGAGGCCGTGATCCTCACCATGGGCGATGTGCCCTTGATCCGCCGTCGAACCTACCATCTTCTGCTGCAGGGGCTGGTCGAGGCCCACATGACGGTCTTGGCGTTCCATCCTGACGATCCCGCCCAATACGGCAAACTGGACATCGACCACCACCGGGTGCGGCGCATTGTGGAATGGAAATATTGGAGCCGCGTGCCCGGGCGCATGGAGGGTTCTCCGTGCAATGCGGGCGTTTATGCGGTGCGGCGCGAAAGCCTTCTTCTCGGGCTAGACCAATTGGCCGAGAAGCCTCATGAAGTTTATAAAGAACGCGACGGCCGCATGGTCCTCATTCGGGAATATTTCCTCACGGATTTGGTGGAAATCCTTGGAAACCGAGATCTTATAATCACCTTCAGGATGGCCGAACCCTGGGAGGTCCTGGGGGTGGATACCCCGGAGGCGTTGCGCCGAGCCCAAGACATCTACCGTTTACGTCAAAGCGAGAATTGACCGTTCCGTGCCAAATGGTCTATTATGCCATCTGTTACAAGCCCCAGAGGGGAGCCTTTTGCCCCAAGGGAGAGTGAGCCCGCGTGCCGTTTTTCCAACCACTGAAGGAGGGATCCATGCCAGTCAAGCTCATCGACCGAACTCCATCCGCCTACGCGTACCCGCTGCTCATCAAACATTTGTGGCACAAGCCCATGCGCTGCACGCCGAACCAGGAAATCGTCTACCGGGACCTGCATCGTTTCACCTATGCCGACATGTACCAGAGAGTTCACAAAGCTGCCAACATGCTCCGATCCCTCGGAGTGCAGGAAGGCGCCACGGTGGGCGTCATGGATTGGGACAGCCATCGATACCTCGAACTGTTCTACGCCGTGCCCATGATGGGAGCCATCCTCCACACGGTGAACATCCGCCTTTCGCCCGAACAAATCCTTTACACCATCAACCACGCCGAAGACGACGTGCTTTTCGTCCATACCGATTTTTTGCCCATCGTCGAAGCCGTCAAGGATCAGTTTCAGACGGTCAAAAAGATCGTCCTCCTAAAGGACGGCGGCGACGCTCCCCAAAGTGCCGTGAGCCTGGACGGCGAATATGAAGAGCTGCTTTCGCTGGCGTCCGACACCTACGATTTTCCCGATTTCGACGAAAACGCCAAAGCGACCACCTTTTACACCACGGGCACCACGGGACTTCCCAAAGGGGTCTATTTCAGCCACCGACAGTTGGTGCTCCACACGCTGGGCGTGTTGGCCGCCGCCGGGTCCTATCACACGGCGGCCACGTTCCGCTCCAACGACGTGTACATGCCGCTGACCCCCATGTTTCACGTGCACGCCTGGGGAATTCCCTTTGTGGCCGGCCAATTGGGTGTGAAGCAGGTCTATCCGGGCCGATATGACCCGGCCATGATCCTCAAACTGATCGTCACGGAAAAAGTCACCTTTTCCCACTGCGTGCCGACGATCCTGCACATGATTCTGTCCAGCCCGGCAGCCAAGAGCGTCGATCTTAGCGGCTGGAAAGTCATCATCGGCGGGTCGGCTCTGACCAAGGGACTGTGCAAAGCCGCCATGGACCGCGGCATCGACCTCACCACAGGATACGGCATGTCCGAAACGTGTCCCATCTTAACCATGTCTCAGCCCCAACCCGACATGATGGAATGGCCGAAGGATGATCAAATCCCCGTGCGGTGTCGAACGGGCCAGCCCATCCCGTTGGTGGACCTCAGGGTGGTCACCCCGGACGGGGTGGCGCTTCCCCACGACGGCAAAAGCACCGGGGAAGTGGTGGTGCGCGCCCCGTGGCTGACTCAAGGATATTTCAAGGATCCCGACCGGGCCGAAGAGCTGTGGGAGGGCGGTTGGCTCCATACGGGCGATGTGGGCTTCATCGACGAACGGGGTTACCTCCAGATCACCGACCGCATCAAAGACGTCATCAAAACGGGTGGAGAATGGATTTCCACGCTGATCCTTGAAGATATCCTCATGCAGCATCCTGCGGTGAGCGAGGCGGCGGCCATCGGTGTTCCGGATGAAAAATGGGGAGAACGCCCCATGGCTTTGGTAGTCCTCAAAGAAGAATACAAAGGGAAAGTGACCGAGGAGGAAATCCGCAACCATTTCATGCGCTTTGTGGACGAAGGGACCATTACCAAGTGGTCCGTGCCCGACAAGATCGGTTTTTTGGACATGTTGCCTAAGACCAGCGTGGGCAAACTGGACAAGAAAGTGATGCGCCAACAGTATCGCTAAAACGGATCGGGCGGGGCGCGGCACGCCGTGACCCGTCCCTCTTCTCAAAGCCCCCTCAAGGCCGCCAGAACTCCGGCATCAGCAGCACGATCACCGTGTAGATTTCCAAACGCCCCAAGAGCATGCTCATGGACAACAGCCATTTGGCCAAAGATGGCAGCCCGGCGTAGTTTTCGGCGGGACCCACCAGGCCGAATCCCGGTCCGATGTTGCCCAGGGTGGCCGCCACGGACGAAAAGGCGGTGACCATGTCCACACCCAACGCGGCCATGAGCAGAGAAAAGGCCACAAAGAGTCCCACGTAGAGAATGAAAAAGCCCCAAACGCTGTGGAGCACCTCCGCGGGCACCACGCGGCCGCCCAATTTCACCTGAGAGACGGCGTGGGGATGGACTAGGTGCATCAGTTCGCGATAGCCGTGCTTCATGAGCAGGAGAATCCGTAAACATTTGATTCCCCCTCCCGTGGACCCGGCACATCCTCCCAAAAACATGCACAAAAAGAGAATCACCTGGGTCAAGGGCGGCCACGCTTCATAATCCGCCGTGGCGAAACCCGTGGTGGTGAGGATGGAAACCACTTGAAAAGCGGCATACCGGAACGCGGTGGAGAGGGTGTCGTAGACCGCGCCGTGAAGGCTGCCTGTGCAGAGAATGACAAACAACAGCACGACGAAGAGAAAAAACCGGCACTCGGGGTCCCGCCACAAAGCCAGGGGCTTTCCTCTCAGCCATTGATAATGGAGCGAAAAATTAATTCCCGCAATGAGCATGAAGACGATGATCACCCCTTCCAGATAGGCGCTCTCATAATGGCCCACGGAAGCATTTCGGGTGGAAAAGCCCCCCGTGGCCAACGTGGCGAAAGTGTGGGCAAGGGCGTCCACAACGTCCATGCCGCCGGCCATAAGAAGAACGGTCTGTATTACCGTGAAAAGGATGTAGACCTTCCACAAAAGGGAGGCGGTGTCTTTGATGCGCGGGCGCAACTTGTCGGGGACGGGCGACGGGACTTCGGCCTTGTAGAGCTGCATGCCGCCGACGCCCAAGAAGGGCAGGATGGCCAATGACAAAACGATGATGCCCATACCGCCCAGCCAGTGGGTAAGGCCCCGCCAGAGGAGAAGCCCGCGAGGGACCTTTTCGATGTCGGTCAGGACGGACGCTCCGGTGGTGGTAAAGCCCGACATGGATTCGAAAAAGGCGTCGGTGAAGGTGGGAAAAGTTTTCCCGAACCAAAAAGGCAAAGCCCCCAAGAGAGCCGCCCCCATCCAGCCCAAGGCGACGACCATGATCCCTTCCCGATGTCCGATAATCGGAGGCGCTGCCTTGCGCGCCGGGAAGAAAAGGATGGCCCCCGCCGCCGCCGATATCCCCATGGTTTTGAGAATGGGCCCGTGGGCCCCGTCCCCGTAGGCCACGGAAAAACCCAGCGGCAACGCGAGCGTCGCCCCAATGCACCACAAAAGGGCGCCCAGGGCCCGGCTGATAAAGCTCCACGGCATCATGAGCGCCTCACGGGCACCGAAAGGTGTTTTTCCACCTGGGGTACGGCCTTGCGCGCGCAGAGGACCACAACGCGATCCCCCGGCTCGATGACCGTTTGGCCCGTGGCGATGGCGAGTTTCTCGCCTCGGACCACCGCCAGCACCAAAGCGGCTTTGGGAAATTTGACATCTCTCAGGGGACGACCGACCATCGGGGAATCGGCAATGGCCTCGGCCTCCAAAACCTCCGCCTCCTCGCCTTTCAAAGACACCGCCGAGAGAATCTTCCCGCGTCTCACGTACTGCAAAATGCTGTTGATGGCGGAAAGCCTGGGGTTGACGACCCGCCCCAAGCCGATGGCCTGGGCGATGGGCATGTAGGCGAATTTACTGATGCGCGTGATGAGTCTGCGGGCTCCCAACCTCTGGGACAAAAGGGAACACAGGATGTTGGTCTCTTCATCGCCGGTGAGCGAAAGAACCAGATCCATCTGGGCGATATTTTCCTCCATGAGGATCGTCTGATCCGTTCCGTCCCCATGAAGAACGATGGTCTTGTCCAACATTTCCGAAAGGGCATCACAGCGGTTTCGGTCCTTTTCCAACAGCCTCACGTGTAGGGTCCGGTGTTCCAGCCTTCGGGCCAGCCTCAAACCGATATCCCCTCCCCCGATGATGAGAATGTTTTCCGGGGGTTTACCTCGGCACCCGAAAAAAGCCAGCACCCTGCCCATGCGGTCCTTGTCGGTCACCACGTAAAGCAGATCCCCGACGTTCAGCACGTCTTTTCCGGTGGGGACGATCAAGGTTTCGTCTCGAAAAATGGCGCCGATGATGTAGGGCAGGCCTTCGGCCATTCGCCCCAAGTCCATAAGGGACTTGCCCCGAAGCGGGGATCCGGAGGGCACACGGATGGCCATGAGCTGGAGGCGTCCTTCGGCCAGCTCCCGGACGTCTTCGGCGTCGGGCACGGCGATGAGTCTTTCGATGGTGTGGACCAATTCCTCGTCGGGGTTGATAATCTTGTCCAAGTTGAGATGCTTTTCCAGCAGGCCGGGCCGAAACTGCGTGTAGGCCTCATGGCGGATCCGGGCCAATTTCTTGATCTGGGGCGCGAGAAGGTTGGCGTAAAAGGAGGCGATGAGGTTCGTTTCATCGGCATCGGTAACGGCGAGAAAAGTTTGGGCATCCTCGATGCCCGCAGCCAGGAGCATGCGAGGGTCGCTTCCGGAACCTTCCAAGGTTTGCACGTCGGAAAATTCCATGAGCCGTTTGAGCGCCTCCGGGTTTTTGTCGATGACCACAACTTCTTTGTTTTCCTGCGACAGCCGGTGCGCAATATGAAACCCCACTTCTCCGGCTCCCACGATGATCAGCTTCAAAGGCCACCTCCTGCGAACCCTCTCGAGCCATCGGCTCTTCGTGAACTCGTCTACTACTAGCAAAGGCCGCCGAGGGATGCAACAAACCCGGCCGAGAAGTTCTTGCAAGAATGGATGGAATTTGATAAAGGTCGCCGTTGTGAAATAAAGTGCGCAAAGGAGGTCCCTATGGCGCGGTGGGCATGGCGCATCGGCATGTTGGTGGTGGGCGTCGTTCCGGCGATTATCGGCGGCGGGCTTTTTTGGCACTTCTTCGAAAAATGGACGGCCGTCATCGTGTGGGAAATCGTGTTGCTCTTTATCTTGAGCCTCATCATCGCCAAGGGAGACAAGAACGCTTCCCAAGAGGCTCATCATTGATCGGCACCGCTGGGAGGAAAAGGCCATGGAATGCCGGAAGGAGAAAAACCTGGAAGTCTGCCTGTGCAGCTACGAACCGTGCGCCAAGAAAGGCCTGTGCTGCGAATGCCTCCAGTATCACTTGAAGAGCCGACAACTTCCCGGGTGTTGCTTTCCCAAGGATGCCGAAAAAACCTACGACCGGTCTTTTGAACACTTTGCCCGCCTCGTCCAGCAGAAAAAGATCTGAACGCCCCTCCGCCTAAGGATCTCGACTCCTCTTTCCTTTTTTCCTCCGGGATTCCCATTGACCCGTCAGACGGGCTCGTGTAGATATGGCGCCCGATCGCCCTAGCCCTGCTTCCAAAAGTCAGGGACTTCGGGGAAAACTGCTTGCGCCTCGGCGGTGAACCGTGCCCGGATGGTGCGGCTGCAAAGGTGCTTGGCGGCGCCCAAGGTTCGGAGCGTCGCAGGGCCTGAGGGAAGGATGAGTATTGGAAACCGGCGGGAGAGATCGTGTGCCATGAGCCCTGAAAAAGGCAGCGCGTTTGTGGCGGATATGGTGGACCTTGTGGTGTCGTCCTGGAAGATTCTTGCGGTGTGCGTTCTCGTCGCCGTTGGGGCGTCCGTGGTGTATGTCTGGCGCGCGACGCCCCTTTACGCCGTCAAAATGCAGGTCCGGCCCGGGATCACGGCCTTCGATGAGACGGGAAAGGAAATCCGAAGCTGGAACGTGGGCGACGTTATGGACTTTTTCCGCCAAGACGCCTACCGGGCCTTTCTTCCCGAAGCGGGCGGGTCTTCCACGAAAACGCTCTCTCTTTACCCGGCGCAGGGCCGAAGCGCCACCACGGTGACCTTGACCCTCTATCACCCGGATCCCGCCGAGGGAGTCCGCATCTTGCAAAAGTTCTACGACAATCTCCTCCACCACTACCAAACGTCGGGAAAAGAACCCCTCATCGCCGTTTCCACAAAAAAGATTCAAGAAAGGATCCAGGCCGTGGAAGGCCTTTTGAATCACGTGGACACGGTGGAAAAGCCCGGTCTGGAAGGGGAAATCGAAGGACGACGCGCAGTGCTTGCGGCCAAAAGCCGCGTGTTGGAAACCGTGGAAAAGCGCATTCAAGACATGACCGGCAAAAATCCCGATCCCCAGCTGCTCACCGTGCTTTTGGAACATGAAAAAACCGCCGGGGTGCTCCGAAGCGAAATCGCCGAAGAAAAGCGTGTGATCGAGAGCCTGATCCTGGCTCGAGACGGTCTGGACATGAAAAAACGGCAGTTGCAAGCAGAAAAGGCTCTGGAACAGCAAAAGCTGGCCGCTCTGACCCCTCTGGAGCAGGTCGTTCCTCCCGCGGCCAGTGCCTTTCCCGTTCGCCCGAAGTTGAAATGGCATCTTATCGGCGCTGTCCTCGCGGGGACTTTTGTGGGGCTTCTCGCGGGTGTAGTCCTGCGGGAACGGCGGCTTCGAAAATCGCCGACCTGCTAGCCCCGAATCGTGAAATCAGGAGGGACCTTGATGCATCTGCAAAAACGCGTGCTTGTCACAGGCGGCGCCGGTTTTCTCGGCTCGCATCTTTGCGAACGGCTGCTCGAAATGGGCCACGATGTCCTGTGCGTGGACAATTTCTATACGGGGACCAAGGGCAACATCGTTCATCTTTTGAACAATCCCTTTTTCGAACTTCACCGGCACGACATCACGTTCCCGCTTTTCGTGGAGGTCGATCAAATCTACAACATGGCCTGTCCGGCCTCTCCTGTGCACTACCAGAACGACCCGGTGCAGACCACCAAAGTGTGCGTCCACGGATCCATCAACATGCTGGGGCTGGCCAAGCGGCTCAAGGCCCGCATCCTCCAGGCGTCCACCTCGGAAGTGTACGGGGACCCTACGGTCCATCCCCAAACCGAAGACTACCGAGGCAACGTCAACCCCATCGGGCCTCGGTCGTGCTACGACGAAGGAAAACGGTGTGCCGAAACCCTCTTTTTCGACTACCGTCGCCAACACAAGCTTTCCATCAAAGTGGCTCGGATTTTCAATACCTACGGGCCCCGCATGCATCCCAACGACGGGCGGGTGGTGAGCAATTTCGTCGTGCAGGCCTTGCTCCATAAACCCCTGACGGTTTTCGGCGATGGATCGCAGACGCGCTCCTTCTGCTACGTGGACGACATGGTGGAAGGCCTCATCCGGCTCATGGAGTCCCCCGAAGACGTCACCGGTCCCATCAATTTGGGCAATCCCGACGAATTCACCATTCTGGAACTCGCGGAATTGGTCCTGGAACTCACCGGGTCCCGATCCGAGATCCGTTTTGAACCTCTGCCCAAGGACGACCCCGTGCGGCGCCGCCCGGACATTACCCGAGCGCGACAACTTCTCGGATGGTCCCCGACGGTGCCCCTGCGAGAAGGGCTCCGAAAGACCATCGACTATTTTGACGATTTTCTTCGGGAACGGGGGCTGACGGGGGACGTTTCCCAGGCCGAACGCAAGAGTTCCGCAGGATTTTAACGGTTTTCCCGTCGATGACGGTCCCGCTCGGAGGCGTGGGCTTACCGGGGCGCAGGGCTTCGGTGCGTGGTGGCCCGCGCGAGGAAGAAAAGAGGGGTGTCAACGGGGTTTCGAGGAAATTTTCGGGACGGGAAACCGGCTAGGGGTTGGTGAGGCAGCCTTTGGGAACGTCGGCGTCTGGGTCGCTGATTCGAAACACACTGTGGATGCTGGGCGGTTTCGGCTTTCGACTTGGTGTGCAATTCGCCACGTTCGTCGTCGTGGCCCGTGTGCTGAAACCGGAAGCCTTCGGGGTTTTTTCGGGGTGCCTTGCCGTGGTGTCCGTGCTGGTGCCGTTCGCCACATGGGGCACGGGCAACATTCTGATCAAGCACACGGCCCGGACCCCCGCCTTATTTTCGGCCTATTGGGGGGCGGCGCTGCTGACGGCGCTCCTCTCAGGCCTCGTTCTCATCGCCGGCGCCGTCGGTATCGGCTTTCTCCTGTTTTCCCCTCAACTCGCCTTGACGGTCATGGCCCCTATTGCCGTGGCCGACCTGTTGGGCACGCGGTGTGCCGATCTTGCCAGCCAAGCCTTTCAGGCCCAACAAAAGCTTTCCGGGACCTCGGTCATTTGGAGCGCCGTCAGTGTGTTGCGCCTAGCCGGCGCCGTCGCCCTAGGGTTGCTTCCTCTGGAGAAAACGGCGGCTCTGTGGTCTTTCTTTTACATGCTAAGCGGGCTCGGATCGGGCCTTTTCGGCGTGTTTTGGGTTCGCGCCTTGTGGGGGAGTTCTCCGTGGTCGCTGAAACCCCTTCGGGGACAGTGGCGGGAGGGCTTTTATTTTGCCATCAGTCTTTCGGCCCAAGGGGCTTATAACGACATCGACAAAACACTTTTGCTGAGATTCGGCACGGGGGACACGGCCGGGGCCTATGCGGCCTGTTATCGTCTCGTGGATGCCGGCTTTACCCCCATTAAGGCCCTGCTCGCTTCCACTTATCCCCGATTCTTTCAGGAAGGCGCCAAAGGGCTGGGAGCGGCGCTACAGTTTTCGCGAAAGCTTGTGCCCTGGTCTTGCGGCTATGGTCTTGTGGCGTGGTTGGGCCTCGCGGTCTGTGCGCCGCTTTTCCCCTTCATTCTGGGGAAAGATTATGCCATGACGCCGAGCATGATCCCCTGGCTGGCACCGCTTCTTTTGATCCGCACGGTCCATTTTCTTGCCGCAGACGCCTTGACGGGGTCGGGCTACCAGGGACATCGGAGCGCCGCCCAGGTGGGCGTCGCCGCCCTCAACCTGGCTTTGAACCTTTGGTGGATTCCGCGTTACGGGTGGCTGGGGGCCGCCTGGAGCAGTCTCGTTTCCGACGGGGCGTTGGCCGTCGGCTTATGGGTCTTGGCTGGGTTCCTGAGAAAACGCCATGGTTAAGCGTCTTTTCGAAGTTGCTGAAAAAATCCTGCACATGGTCGTGCTTTTGCTCTTCATGGATTTTTTCCTTCCTTTATGGAACGAAATGAGGGGCATCGAGGACGCACCGGGCATGGAGCCCGAGCAGGTCTTCATGGTGGGGTTTATCCTCGCCTTTACGACTTTCGTCGGGGTCACGGCCCCGTGGAAGTCCGTCCGCACGGCGCGGCGCACGCTTCTTTTGTGGGCGCTTCTCCTCTGGGCGGCCTTATCGTTCTTTTGGTCCGAGGCGCCGGAGATGACCCTTCGTCGAACCGTCGGTGTAACGCTGGCCGCGGTTTACGCCGTCGCTTTGCGCATCCGCTTTTCCGATACGGATTTCTCGCGACTCCTGGGGTGGACGGTTTTGGTCGCTTTGGGAACGAGCCTTGTCCTTGTGGGTGTGGCGCCCCACTGGGCCGTGATGGAGTTTCCTCACGAAGGGGCATGGAACGGCGCTTTTCTCCACAAGAACGTGCTCGGCCGCATTGCGGCTCTGGGCATTCTCTTTTTCGCTTTTCTATGCTGGATCGATGACCGCCGGGCTCTGTGGATCGGGGCTCTTGTCTTGGCGGCGGTGTGCTTGTGGCGCTCCGAATCCGCCTCGTCGCTGGTGCTTGTCTGTGTTCTTGCGGGGGTGGGAATCGCCCTTCGGGAACTGCCGAAAAGGGGCGGGTTGAGCGGTTCCGTAAGCCTTGTTGTCGCCTTGGGCCTGGCCACGGTGGGGTTTTATGCGGTGTTGAACTTCGATCTCATCCTGCAGCTTCTGAAGCGGGACGTCACTTTGACCGGACGCACCCCCCTCTGGGCGGCGCTTTTGCCCATCCTCCACGACCGTTTCTGGACCGGGTACGGCTTTCGCGCTTTCTGGTTGGGCTGGGAAGGGCCCTCCGCCGAAGTGTACAAGGTCATGACGTGGTTTCCGGAACATGCCCACAACGGTTTTTTGGACTTGTGGCTTGAATTGGGCTGCGTCGGCGTCCTCCTTGGCCTGGGGGTGCTGCTCAGTCCCTTGGCCTTTCACGGGCGAGCCGCCATGCAAGGACGTCCCCTGGCGGTTTTTTGGGTGCTTCTCGGGCTGTTCGTTTTGCTCTATAACCTACCGGAATCGTATTTCATGAGACCCAACGGCATCCTCTGGCTCTTGGCCGTCGCCGCGGCCACAGCGCCGGAGATGCAGGAAAAGGGCCTATGATGCATCGGCCACGTGTTTTGGTCTACAGAGACCACCTTTTACCTTTGAGCGAAACCTTTGTCGTGAACCAGACTTTAGGTCTGGAGAGTTTCGACGCCTTCTTGGTCGGATCCAAGCCCGGTCCCCCTCCGCATATCGTCCTGCCTCAAGAAAGGTTGCGCCTTATCAACTCGGGGGGCCGCCGCGGCCTTCTTCGAGAAATCCTTTTCAAATTTTTCGGCTGGATTCCCAAAGACATTCTGGAATGGTGCCGGTCGCTGCGACCCGTCCTTCTTCACGCCCATTTCGGCCCGGACGGATCTTTGGCGATGCCTCTGGCCCGAAGGCTCGGCGTGCCGCTCATCGTCAGTTATCACGGAAGCGACGCCACCGTGAAGGACGAATACGCCTGGGGATCTTACGTGGGCCATCGGCTCTACCGGCTTCGGCGCAAAAAACTGGCCCGCACGGCTCGGGCTTTCGTGGCTCCGAGCCGGTTCGTGAAGAGAATGGCTGCGGCACGCCAAGGGATCCCTGAAGAGAAAATCGTCGTCATTCCGCATGGTATCGACGTGGAGCGGTTCCGACCTGGTTCGCAGCCGGAATACGGCCGAATTCTCTTCGTCGGTCGTCTTGTGGAACTCAAGGGGCTCCACCATCTCATCGAAGCCGTCTCCCGGATACGGGAGTCTTTTCCTCAAGCTCGGCTGGTGGTCGTGGGGGACGGCCCGGACAGGACGTTCTACCAAAGCTTGGCCGAGCGAAAACTCGGCGGGGCCTGTGCGTTCCTGGGGGCGCAACCGCATCACGTGGTGCGCGAAGAAATGCAAAGGGCTTATGTGTTTTCCATGCCGAGCATCAGCATGCCCAACGGCGAAGCGGAAAGTTTCGGCATGGTTTTTCTTGAAGCCCAAGCCTGCGGTGTGCCTGTGGCGGCTTATGCCGTCGGGGGCATTCCGGAGGTGGTGGTCCACGGGGAAACGGGCTTCCTTGCCGATGAAGGCAATGTGGGGGCTCTTTCGGATTTTCTTAAGACCTTTTTGGAAAATCCCGATTTAAGGAATGCCATGGGCCAAGCGGGGCGTTCGTGGGTCGAAAGGCATTTCGACCGCCGGCGACAAAATCAAGAGCTGGAAAATCTTTACCGGCGGGTCTGCCGGGAGGGGGGCTCGCGATGAGGCGCAGAACACTGGGATATCTTTCAGGAGCCCCGCGCGTTTCCACCAGGCCCGAGGCGGAAGCGAGCGGCCCCAAGTCGCATATTCTCGGCTTCATCGGAGCCTTTCGGAAGCTCGGTTGGGAGGTCCGCCCATTCATTGTCGGCGACCGCATGCCCGCCGGTTGGGTGACTTCGGGGTCGGAACAGAGATTGCGCCGCGGGGTTTTGCATCGAAGCGCCGCCGATATGGTGCGCCTGGTTTTGGCATGGCGCAACCGGCATGCCGCTTGGAAAGAAATCGGCTCTGTGGATTGGGTCTACGAACGGTTCGGGGTGTTTCAATCCTTGGGGCGCGCTTTTCAGCAAAGGGGCATCCCCTGGATTTTGGAAACCAACGGACCTTTCTTCTATGAAGCCAAAACGGAGCGGCGAAGCATTGCGCTGAGCGCCGTGGCGCGCCGTCTGGAGATCCAGGCGTACCGCGATTGCGACGTGCTGGTGTGCATCACGAGCCCTCTTCGGGACATCATTGTCCGGGAAGCCGGCGTGCCGGAAGACAAGATCGTCCTTGTCCCCAACGGTGTGGATACGCAACGGTTCGACCCGTCCAAAGCCGACGGGTCTCGCTATTTTGCCATGCCGACCTTGGGCTTCGTGGGAAGCCTCATTGCCTGGCAGGGCTTGGATCGACTCATCACGGCCCTCGCCGAACTCAAAGAGGAGGGGATCCATTGGGCCTTGGTCGTCGCCGGTGACGGCCCCGAACGTGCCTCATGGGAAAAGCTCGCTCGGGAACGAGGCGTAGCGGACCGAGTCTTTTTTCTCGGCAGTGTCCCTTGGGAAGAGGTCCCCACGGTGCTCGGGCGCGTCGATGTCGGCTATTCGGGACAGGTGCCCCTTAAGATCGGCACGATGTATCATTCCCCGCTGAAGCTTTACGAATACCTGGCCATGGCAAAGCCCGTGATCGCCGCCGCCTATGAGGACGCGTTGCGCGCCGTCGAACCCGGCGAGACGGGCTGGCTTTTCGCTCCGGAATCCATGGGCGAGCTCAAAGCGGTCTTGACCGAAGCCCTGCGCCGACGCGATCGTTGGGAAGCTATGGGAGTCGCGGCCCGTCGCCAGGTGCTGAGCCGGCATGGATGGGAGGTGCGTGTCACCCACCTTATTCAAGAGGTGGAACGGATCTTGTCTCAGAGGAATACGTAATGGAATTCGTTCGTTTTCTGGGTGTGACGGTGCATCGGCTGACAACCGACGAACTCACCCAATGCGTCATTCGTGCGGTGGAAGACGGGCAAAAGATCGTGGTGGCCAACCACAACCTTCACAGTGTCTACCTTTACCACCACAACCCGAAATTCCGCGCCTTTTGCGATGCCGCCCACATCATCCATGTGGACGGCATGTCTTTGGTCATGCTGGCCAAGCTCTTAGGTGTGCCGCTCACCGCCGCTCACCGCACCACCTATGTGGACTGGGTTTTCCCCCTCATGGAACAGGCCGCCCGCAGACATTATCGGGTCTTCCATTTGGGCGGCCGCCCCGGGGTGGGGGAAAAGGCCGCGGCGGTGCTGCGACAAGCGGCTCCCGGGTTGGATATTCAAACCCATCACGGCTATTTCGACCCTACCGGCCCGGAAAACGACGCCGTGCTCGACATCATCGCTCGGTATCGTCCGCATCTCCTCATGGTGGGCATGGGAATGCCCCGGCAGGAGTCCTGGGTTCTGGACAATTTCCATGCGTTGCGCACCCACGTGATCTTGAACTCCGGGGCGTGTTTCGATTTTGTGGCCGGGGTCGTGCCCATGCCGCCCCGGTGGTTGGGGCGCTTGGGTTTGGAGTGGCTCTACCGGCTCATGAGCGAGCCGAAGCGTTTGTGGAAAAGGTACCTTGTGGAACCTTTCTACCTAACCGGGCTTGTGGCGGCGGAATTCACGTCCCGTCGGATTCTTCGCCGGCCCATTGGTCGAGGATAAACCCTATGAGTGAGGGACGCCTTCGCTCTTACGAACCGCTGCTCATCTCCACGCACCGGGTTTTGGATCCCCTGGGGGCCGCTCTCGTGTTTCTGGTCCTGAGCATCTATTACCGCACCTATCATGAACCCCTGTACCCGGCGGCCGCCAGCGTCATCTTTCTTCAAGGTTTCGGCATCTTCCACCTTGCCGGAATCTATCGTTCCTGGCGGGGCACCCCTTTGCGCCAGGAGCTCTACCGCGTGCTTCTGGGCTGTTTGATCCTTTTCAGCAGCTCGCTCATCCTCGCCTACGCCCTTAAACTGAGTGCCATCTACGAACGGGAAGTCGTCTTGTCGTGGATGGTCGTTTTGCCGATTCTCCTGTGTTCCGAAAGAATCGTTTTGCGCACCATCGTGCGCCGCTTGCGTGCCAAGGGCTGGAACATCCGGAGCGCCGTGGTGGCCGGCCGCGGTCATCTGGCCGAGCATCTCATCGCGTGGTTCAAGGAAAATCCATGGATCGGCGCCCAGATCGTGGGCTTTTTTGACGATAAGAGCGAAGCGCCTTTGGACACTCTTCCCTATCTGGGGCCGCTCAAGGACCTTCCCCAGTACGTGAAGGAAAAAAACGTTCACCAGGTCTATTTGGCCTTGCCGACCAAGGCTTATGAGAAAACGGAATGGCTGGTGCGGGAATTGGCCGACACCACGGCTTCGGTCTTTGTGGTGCCCGACCTTTTTCTCTTGGACGTATTCCTCGGCGGTCACATTATCCGATTGGACAATATGGCCTTCGTGGGGCTTTGGGATTCCCCGCATATCGGAGTCAACAACCTGCTCAAACGCGCCGAAGACCTTATCTTTGGCAGCCTGGCGCTCCTCATGGCCGCGCCCGTCATGGCGGTCATCGCCGTCTTGGTCAAACTCACCTCCCCAGGGCCGATCCTTTTCAAGCAATGGCGCTACGGCTTGGACGGACAGCCCATCAAGGTGTACAAGTTCCGAACCATGAGCGTCTGCGAAGACGGCTACACCTTCAAGCAAGCCACTAAAGGGGACCCCCGTGTGACCCCTCTGGGGCGGTTTTTGCGCAAGACCTCTCTCGATGAGTTGCCCCAGCTCATCAACGTCATCCAAGGCCGTCTGTCCCTTGTGGGCCCGAGGCCGCACCCGGTGGCTTTAAACGAGGAATTCCGGAAGAAAGTTTTCGGCTACATGCTTCGCCATAAAGTTCGCCCCGGGATCACCGGGTTGGCGCAAATCAAAGGCTGGCGCGGAGAAACAGATACTTTGGAAAAAATGCAAAAACGGGTGGAATTCGACCTGGAATACCTGCGTTCCTGGTCTTTGTGGCTTGACATCAAGATCCTTTTCCTCACCGTGTTTCAAGTTTGGAAAAGCGAGAACGCCTACTAAATCCCGTTTCACGAACACCCGCGCGGATTTCATGGCAAGAGCTCCTGGGTTCATCCACCTCCCCCCAATTTGGCCAAAATCAACGGTGCCGCATGACCGGCCTGACAATGAGGCGGGGTTTCTTATCCCTTTCGTGTTTTTCCACCGGCGAAAAACGACCAGACTCTCGCCCAGGCCGAGGGCAGCATCGTCATTCCCCGGGGGAGTAACGCGATCTGCTCCAAGGCCAATTTCTCGAAATTCTTTTCCAGCAGGATGAGACGGGAGCGCAGAATGTCCGCCTTGGCAAAAAAAACCTCCTTGTTGGCCATGACTTCGGGGAGGTTGTGCTCCAGAACGAAGGCCAGATCCAGCACGTCCCGCACCTTGAGTTCCGAGGCCCGATAAAACACTTTCTTTGCGCCTACTTCGGCGGGGGTTTCCTTGCGAAGAACCCGCCCCTCGAAACACCACTTTTCCCACCCCGGGCTCGTCAAAGTCGGCGCCACGATGAAATCGATTTCTCCAGGGGATATCCGCAGTTTCAGAAAGGTCGATTGTTCGTCGTAGTCCTCCGAAAGGGCTGCGACGCGATCATTGAGCCGAGGCGACAGAAATGTTAGGTATTGGGCATCACGAATAAAGATGTCAATATCCTTGCTCATTCGATGCTCGTAATGGAGCATGAGCACCGTTCCGCCCCCAAAACTCCAGACCGGCTCAAGGCTTCGCGGCAACGTGTCGATGCATGCTAAAGCCTCACGCAACAGAATCTTCCAAGTCTCGTCGCTCATGCAACCACTCCTCGACGAGGGGCTTGGCATCGGTGGGTTTGACATACCTGAGGTAGCATTGCAGAGCCTCTTCCGCTCGGATCCCATGTCGTCTTAGAAACCGATCCAAGACATCGAACGAAACCTCGGTAAAAAACGCCACAAGGTGGGGCCGCCAAGAATCCGCGGCAGTGGTCCCCTTGATGGCTTCAATCAGAACCTCGATGGAAATTTCATGGGGCACGGAAGCATTGACGCTCCCCAAAACCACCCGATCGGGCGAAAGAAGCTCCGGACCCATGGCGCAATCTCCAGAATAAAGCCGTTCAAGTGTCTCAGAGAGATTCCAGGTGCCAGATTCGGATTATGTTGGGCCGTTCGAAACACCGGGGCGGCACTCCTTGCTCGCCGCAACACCGCGCTCGCGAAACCCGTAGGGGCGGGCCTTGGGCCCGCTTTGTTTCCTTGGGCCTTGGGCCCGCCCGCATCCGCCCGCACCTTCCTGCCCGCCCGCCCCGTCCGCCGGCCATTCTACCCACTGTAGGGGCGGGCCTTGTGCCCGCCCGAAATCTGCTTCAGGTTCAGCGGCGCCGGTTGACAGAACCCGCGACAAGCCCGGCTTCCTTTTTGATACGAAGGAGTCCTGGACTCTTGTGAAAATACATGTGGGGCGAATCCACTCCTTTTTCGCAAAACAATGCCTCCAGCGTATCAAAGAGAACCGGCCGGTCGGGATAGGTGAAGGCCTTTTCCGCCTCCCGAAGCCTTTGCCACACCGAGGCCGCTTCCGGATGAGCCGCGAAAACTTCTTCTTTTAACGCCTCACAATAGAAAAAAGCGCAGGAAATCGGCGGCACGCTCCACACACAGCCCTTCGGGCCCAAATAAACGCAGCGGTCCGAACGGTAAGGGCGCAAAAGCGCATGAAAAATCCGATCCCTGGCTTCTTGGTCTGAGACAAGATAGGTGGCCACCTGGTCGGCGAAAAAGGTAAAGATGCTTTCGAAACCGCAGCAGGCGCTCAGGCCGGTTTCGAAACACCGACCTGCACAGTGCAGGGTGAAATATTTTTCATGGAACGCGTGCAGTTGCCGGCGAAACGCGAGATAAGGTTCCACGGCGAAACGCAAGGCGGCGAGCTCCTCTTCCGTCATCTTTTCTATGGCCGCTTTCACGGCGGTAAAGCTCTGCCATTGCTCCCGGTTGTATTCGCTCATGGCTTTCGCTATCGTGATCGTGGTTCCACGCGTCCCAGACCGATGGTGAACCCTGTGCCCATGGAGGTTTCGTCATGGCGTCCGATGTCTTGGTCGTTTTGATCACCGTGCCCGATCAGGATCAGGCTTACCGCCTCGCCAAAACAGTGGTTGAAGAGAACCTTGCCGCCTGCGTCAACATCGTCCCCGCCGTCCGATCCGTGTATCGATGGAAAGGGGAGATCTGCGACGATCCCGAATGCCTCCTCGTCGCCAAGACGACACGGGCGGCTTTCCCGCTTCTGGAAGCCCGCGTCAAGGCGCTGCACAGCTATGAAGTCCCGGAAATCATCGCTGTGCCGGTAGAACGCGGCTTCCCGCCCTATCTGGCTTGGGTGGCGGAAAACACGCGCACCGAAGTGCCCTGATTCCAACCCGAAAGTCTTTGCCGCCGCAGGCTTCACCGTGCACCCAAAATCCCTTTCAACGCGGCCGGAAGGTCCGCGGGAAGGGCGACGATTTTCGCGTTTTCCGACGCAGCCAAGCTCTTGACGGCATCCACGTAGCGCTCGCCGAGGATGAACAAGAGCGGCAAGGGGTTGTCCTTGGCGGCTTCGATGACGAGCTGAATGGCTTTCTGGTTGGCTTGGGCGAGGACGATTTTGGCTTCCGCATCCCTCCGGGACGCCTCCAGGCGTCCTTCGGCTTGGAGGATGGCCGCCGTTTTCTCCCCTTCCGCTCGGGTCACCGTCGCACGCCGCTGTCTTTCGGCGGCGGCCTGCTCTTCCATGGCCTGCTGCATGGTCGACGACGGGGCGATATCCTGAATTTCCACCGTCTTGACCATGATGCCCCAATCGGCGATGTCATCGGAAATGGCGGTCTTCAGTTTGGTCTTGATGAGCTCCCGGGAAGAGAGGGCGTCGTCCAAATCCATCTCGCCGATAATGGAGCGCAAGGACGTTTGCACCAGGTTTTGGATGGCGAGCCGGTAGTCTTCGACGCCGTAGACCGCTTTTTCCGGAGAGACGATGTTGATGTAAGCGACGGCGTTGGCTTTGATGACGGCATTGTCCCGGGTGATGACTTCCTGAGTGGGAATGTCCAGCACCAGGTCTTTTGTGGGCACTTTGAAGGCGACGCTGTCCATGTAAGGAACGATGACGTTCAAGCCCGGTGAAAGAGTGCGATGATACTTGCCGAGGCGTTGGACCACGTGCTTATAGCCTTGGGGCACGATGCGGATCCCCATGACGATGGTAACGAGCACGAGAACGAAAAAAACGACAACGAGAATCAAGCCGGGACTCATGGGCGCCCCCTTTTTCACGGTTTGCGTTTGACGATCACGGTGTTCCCCGCCAGTTCAACCACCACGGCGCGGTCCCCCACCGCGAGGGTTTTCTCGCCTTCAACAATGCACGGCCATTCGTCCGACCCTAAAAAAGGCGCCGGAAAACGGATTTTCCCTCGGTGGCCCTCCCGAGGTGGGTCGATGATCGTGCCCACGGCCCCCAGAAGCGCTTCCCGGGCTTGGCCGGCGGTGGTGCGATCGGCCATGCGCGGCTTCACCCACAAAAACCACACCATGACCCAAAACGCCGAACCCAAAGCCCACAGCAGGAGCTGGGCCGTCAGAGACAATGGGACCATGAGCAACGCCACACCCACAACCACGGCGGAAAGACCGAACCAGATGACCACAAAGTTGGGAACGAATATTTCCAGAATGGCCAAAACCATGCCGAGGGCGATCCACATCCAGTATTTCACGGCATTCCCCCCTGCCCCGTCGAGCCTGGAGCGCCGCATTGCACGACCGGGCGCCCTTGCATAAGCCCCTACGAGGACACCTCTTGGTATCCCTGTTCCTGAGAAATTACGGCGAAACGATACGGCGGGCCGACTTCTTCCTTGTACCAGGTCAGGGATTCCATGGCGGAACGCACCTCCTTGAGGACCTCCTCCGTGGAGGCCCCGCGCTGCGCCATCATGTTCAGCCGGTATTCTAAAGCCATGCGCCGAGGCACCGTGAAGGCATGGCGAATTTCGTCCCCATCCAATTGGGGATGTTTTTTCTTCGTCCAAAGGAGGTACATTTTAAAAGGATTTTGGGGATCCTGATCGGAAAGGCCGGCCAGGATGAAATGAACCTGATGGAGAGGATCCACCGGAACGACGCGGCACATCTTGCGCATGAATTCCGTAAAATGGGAGGAGAGAAAAGCCAAGGAGGTCGTGTAAATTTCCGTGACATCGCTGAGATTCTCCTCGGCGACAAATCGGCTCAGCATCCTTGCCATCTCCGCCCCCTCGGATGCGCCGCCCGCCGCGACGGCGGCATGGGTGCCAAGGGGAAAAAGGCGCTCTACGACGCTGTGTACCACATTGCCTTGAAGATCCACGTCCACAGCTTTGGAATCCACACCGAGCACAATGCCTTCCTTGCTCCGACACACCAGGATTTGTGACATAATCTTTCCCCCTTCCGTCCGACATGTG
>CALGPN010000022.1 GCA_937960435.1 uncultured Desulfosoma sp. | reverse complement strand
TGGTTATGACGTCGTTGAAATGGTTCTGGCTGACGAAGATAGCTGGGACAGATACGAGGCGGCCAAATGGCTCACCATGCGCCGATGGCTTGAGGCCAATCCCGACGACGAGTTGGCGAAAGAGGTTCGAGCCCAACTGACCTCGGAACCCGAGCGCTACGCTACTTACACCCGTGAATACCTGGGCTGGGGTGTGTTTGCGCTGATGACGCGGTGACGAGTTTCGGCATCCGGCGGAGATGGGGAAATGCGATTCAACGCCGCTTCCGGTCCGCCGGGAACGGCCTACTCTTTGGTAACCAGTTGATATTGAAGGTATTCGGTTAACAGCCGGAGAATCAGAATAGTTATGAAGAGGGTTGCACACGGGGAGCCGGATTTAATCCGCTGATCTTCAGCGGCTCTTGTTTAACGCAAGACTCCGTGGGTTGACCCCCTCGGGGTCTCGTCGTTTCCGGCGTGTCCACGGCCCTCTCACCTGTCCGCCGTGACCGGCACAGCCAGGCGCCCGGCCCGCAGATTTACCCTGATTCTCCGTTTCGAAGCCCGCAGTCCAGGGGCCGGGTGCAACCCTGGGGGTTGTGCACGCTCTCCGAAAATGTCCTTTCCGGATTCTCCCGTTCCCTGCCTGCTCTGCCGAGCAGGTAGCGGGTCCGTTTTCGAGTCGTCTCGTTTCACAGCAGGCAGCATAGGGCGGAAATGTCGTGCAGCTATTCCGAAGCCTCCGGCAGTTCGAGGAGGAACCGCCATGCCGGGACCACTTCGATGGTCCCGCCGCCGGCATCGATCCGCTCATCCTCGATCCCCTTGTAGTCCAGAAATTCCCTGAACGAAAAGGGAAACATCTTCCATCAGAGAGCCGGGCAGCGCATCTGGGTCGCGATCTCCTGAGACAGCATCCGGGCCGACGAACCGGTGAGATCCACCTCGCATTTTTCCGTGCGCAACAAACGGTCCACGAAGGGCTCCCAACCGGGGACGGCCTGAATCTCGTCGAAAAAACAGTAGACCGTCTCTGTGTTTTTCTTCTGTCGGCCAATGAGGAACTGGCGGAAAAGGCCAAGAAGGAAAATGGGTTAGAAAGCGGAACGGCAAGCGCTTCAGACGCCGCGAGCGAGCGCAGCGAGGCGAAGCCTGTCGGGTGGATGCGCGGGTTAGGCGGGCGATTCGTCTTATCATGCGCTCTAACTTACACACCCATTCGTCCGTCGAGTAATCAGGTCATTTTAAGTAACAAAATACAAGCAAGGAGGTCTTGTCTCAACCCCCAAACTTCGCTTTTCCAGAACCGTCCAAAACCCGAACCCCCTCCGACACTTTCCGACGATCTCCGGTAGGTATCCATGCGACAGGGCTCTCAGCCTGATTTCGGGGTTCACCCCGAACGCGGGCCGACCGGCCACCGGCATCAACCGGATTTGCCGGGAGGTGACCGGAGAACCGAATGAAGCTCTTCGCAACCGACCGTGAACGGCCGGCGTTCCCCCTCGAAACGGACCTGTCTGCGTGCGACGCACAGGCAGGCGCCGCCTTGGACCTGGAGTTCGAGGCGCTCGAGACCCAGGCCGAGGCGGCTACCGTAGAGCCGAGGCCGGAAAAGCGGCCGAAATACATCACCAACTCCATCGGCTGGAAGCAGAAGCTGGACGACTGGATATGGAAACACACGTCAGAGGGAGTGGAATCCGCGGCCGAAGCCTTCTCTGGTTCGGCGGTCGTAAACTCCATGGACAAGGCCAAGGGCCTGCGGGTCCCGGCCAACGAACGGCTGCACCACTGCCACCACGCGGCCCGGGCGATCATCGAGAACGACAAGGTGCGTCTCTGCGATGAGGACCTATCAGGATGTTCAAATAGGGGGTTGTGCCTCCCCCCCTGGATTTCGAACAGACTTTTTTAAAATTTGTCGAAAAAATGACTTTACACTTGAGCTTTCACGCCGAAGGTTTTCATCCACCCGAAGACTTCCTCGATGCGTTTGCGTTTCCGAAGGCTGATGCCGTAACCTTCGTGGCGTGTTGTGCGTCCATCGATGGCCGAGCCTTTGCGCTGGTTCCCGTCACAGGGTTCACGTGCGCACCCGCGACCACTCCATTCCTGTTTTCCGTAAGAAGGTGTCCGGCGGTGAAGAGTTTGGCCTCCTTGCCTTTTCCCTTGCGGGCGAGCCGGGCATCAGGATCCGTCGTCGAAGCATGGGTTGGATTGGAGCGCTTTTGCCCGTGGTAATCCACCTGCGGATTTCTCCCTCCACCGGAAGGATCCTTCGGCGGCTCGCCTTTGGGACGAAAGCTTTTGAGCGAGGCCCACGATTCCAGAAGCGTCCCATCCACGGAAAAATGCTCTTCGGAGAGAATTCCCTGGGATCGGGCATCTTCCAAGACAGTGTGCAGAAACGAAACCCGGCATGGATCATTCGGTCCCGGTTTTTGGAAAAGGTGGAATGGTCCCACACCGGCTCATCCAGAGAAAGACCGACGAACCAGCGAAAAAGAAAACGAAAGTCGAGATGTTCTATGAGAGACCGTTCGCTTCGAACGGTGTCAATCACCTGGAGCAGCAAAGCTTCCAAAAGCCTTTCCGAGGGTCTGACCTATCAGCTGAGACTTAAGAACCCCTTGCCTTTCCGGTTTTTGCCTCAATCAGTTTGCCGCCGCAAATAGGAAAATTTTCGACCGTTCGGGATCAGGCCGATATGCCGTAAAGACGGGGCCGATATTCAAGGGCGACGAGGATCGTAAACGGGAGCTGAGCCGTTTGGCCGCTCTTTCCGACGACGCCTTCGCCTCGCGCGAAACCTCTTTCCGGCGGAGGGTAAAGGCCTGGTCTTGAGGTGCACGCCGCATTTGTTGAAATCTCCCTTCCGGGGATCGCGGGCACCGGGAAAAAGAAGGAGCCCAAAGAAAATTTTCTTGAGTTGTAACCACAGTTACAGTACAAGTATAGCGACTGTAAGATGACGACGGGGGGCCTTGACAATGTTTTCTCGGGAACGCCCAGAGGAGAAGGCCCTACGGCGTAGGCGTGGGGCCGTTGCAACGCAAAAGCGGGTTTTTATCATGCCGGAAAAAGACCCTCATGTCCGCCGTCTTCATGTGCCGGGGATCGCCTCTTTCGGCATGGGCAATCATTTCTTGAAAACGACGGTCCGGGATGGGTTTCAGCAAGACAAGCTTTTCTGGGTTTCGGGGCGGGGTGCTCAGAACACCTTTGGAAGGTTTGCCCCAAATGGGCCGATTTCCCGAATGAAATCGCCCGAAAGACAATCGCTTTCCATTCAAATGATGCGGCGTTGGAAGCGAAAAGCCATGGACTTGGGAAAGCCGCCTTCGCGGCCGGGTGAAATTCACGAACCGAAATAGAGGGCGAGGAGAGGCTCATGAAAAACGATCTTGATCCTTCTCGGATGAAAACCCGCCCTGCATGGCACCAGATGTCCGCCGCGCAGGCCCTGGAAATGTTGGAAACATCACCAACGGATGGTTTGAACGATCACCAAGCACGAACCAGGTTCGAGGCGTACGGGCCAAATCGCCCCCGGGAAGAGAAAGGAACGCCGCTTTGGCGGATGTACTTTGATCATATCCGGGCACCCATGTTGCTCATGCTCTTGGGTGTCGGCATTCTTTACCTCTTGGTCGGGAACGTGGTGGACGCCTGTATTGTTTTTGGCGTGGTTTTGGTCATCGCGACCATTGAAATCGTCAACGAGCGCCGTTCGGAAAAAGCCATTGCCGCGCTGCGCCGTCTTGCCGAGCCGTTTGCCGTTGTTCGCAGAAATGGCCGCACCCAGGAGATCCCGGTGGAGGAGGTCGTGCCCGGAGACATCCTCGTTCTCGAGGCAGGGCGTAGGGTAGCGGCCGATGGGAGGATTATCGAAAGTTACAGCCTCTTGGTGGATGAATCGGCGCTTACGGGAGAGGCCGTGGGCAGCGACAAGGACGCAGAAAAGATTTTGTCCGCTGACGCCCTTTTGGCCGAAAGGGTCAATATGGTCTTTGCCGGAACCACGGTTTTGCGCGGTCGCGGCTTGGCGGTGGTGGTCGCCACCGGCCGTGACTCCGAATTGGGCCGTGTGGCGGAATTGACCGGAATGGAGGCTGAGCCGCGCACTCAAATCCAGGAAGCCCTCGCTCAGATGGCCGGCTGGATGGTCTGGGTGGCGCTGGTCACGAGCGTTCTCATTCCCTTGGGCGGGTGGCTGCTGGCCCGACAAAAGCCGTTTGACATGTTCCTGACGGGCTTGGCTTTGTTTTTTGCGAGCGTCCCCGAGGAACTGCCCGTGATCATCGCGGTCATTCTCGCGTTCGGGTCCTATCGGCTTTCCAGACAAAAAACCATCGCCCGCAGGCAAAGGACGGTGGAAATGCTCGGCGCCCTTTCCGTGGTGGCGACGGACAAGACCGGAACCCTCACCCAAAACCGCCTGACTCTGCGGGAAATTTGGCCTGCGACGCGCAAGGAGGATGTCGTGCGCGCGGCAATCCTCTGCAGCGACGCCTCGTGGGACGAGTCCTCATCCTTCGGAGATCCCCTGGACATCGGGTTGCTTCGGGCGGCTGTGCAGGATGGCATCGACCTGAAGGGGATCCGGGCCGACCACCCGCTCCTGGACGAATACAGTTTTGACAGCGCCCGCAAATGCATGTCCGTGACGACCCGAGAAAAGGATGGCTTCGGGGTATGGGTCAAAGGGGCTCCCGAGGCTGTGCTGGAGCGATGCCGTTTTCAGGTTTCCGATGGGCAAACCGAAACGCTGACCCTCGAGGGCATGGAAGAGATCCTTGAGCACGCGGCGGGTTTCGCGGCCCAAGGCATGCGCGTCCTTGCGTTCGCGAGAAAAACCGTGGCGACCAGACCTCTTGGAATCGACGACGCGGAAGACGGGCTCAGTTTCATCGGGCTTGCGGTGTTGGCCGATCCATTGCGGCCGGAAGCGGCCGAAGCCATCGCTCAGTGCCGCGCGGCCGGCATCCGTCCGATCCTCATCACCGGGGACCATCCGCTGAATGCGCGAGCCGTGGCCCGGCAAGTCGGTTTCGAGGATAACGCTCCCATGTTGACCGGAAAGGAGCTGGACCGTCTCGCCGAAGCACAGTGGCCGGAGACCGTGCGAAAAGTCAGCCTCTATGCGCGGGTCTCTCCCGAACATAAGCTGCGCTTGGTGCAGCACCTGAAAAAGGAAGGCGCTTGTGTGGCCGTGACCGGCGACGGCATCAACGATGCCCCCGCGCTCTCATCGGCCGATATCGGCATCGCCATGGGCGCCACCGGCACGGATGTCGCCCGTGCGGCGGCGGACATGGTTCTCGTGGATGACAATTTCGCCAATATTCCCCAGGCCGTCCACGAAGGCCGCGTCCTGTTCGACAATTTGACCAAGGGGGTGCGCTACTACCTGGCCTGCAAGGTCGCCCTGACCACCTCGGTGCTCTTGCCCACACTCTTACGCGTGCCGGTCCCTTTCGTGGTGGCACAGATCCTCCTTATGGAGTTGATCATGGATTTGGCGGCTTCCGCCGGGTTTTTGGGAGAAAAAGCCGAAGGCGCCATCATGAGCCGGGCCCCTCGGGACCGCCGGGAACGCTTTTTGAACCGCGGCATGATCGGCGCCATAGTGCTTTCCGCCGTCGGCTTGTTCGCGGCCGTGAGCCTCTCTTATCTCGTGACCTGGTACCAGACCGGCGACCTCGCCCGAGCCCAATCCATGGCCTTCATCACGTGGATGGCAGGTCACGTGGGCATGGCTTTCAACGCCCGTTCTCGACGGATGCCTTTGATGAAGCAGGGTCTTTTCTCGAATCGCGTGCTCAACATTTGGGGCGCAGGGGTCGGCCTGCTGCTTGTCCTCGTGGCGACGACGCCTATTGTCCGGACCATCACCCGCACCGTGCCCCTTTCCGGAAAGGAATGGGCCTTGGCCATGTCCCTCGCCCTTGCCGGCGCCTTTTGGCTCGAAATTCTCAAGTGGCTCACATGGACTGACGATTCCAAGCAACAAGCGCTCAAAAATGTCGTATAAGCTGCGATGGAAACCAAAAACTCGATGCGGTGAAAATCACGGCCGGAACATGTTGCTCGGTTCGACATTTTTACAGTCGTTGCATTGGAGAAGGTCGTGGCTTTTCAAAACTGGCTCCTCCTCGTTTACAAGGTCCCGCCGGAACCGGCCCGGAAGCGGGTCGCCTTGTGGCGACGTCTTAAAGGCCTTGGGGCGGTCTACCTCCAAAACGGAGTCTGCGTGCTGCCGAAAACCGACGATCATGCCCGCCGCTTGAAGATGCTGGAAAACGAAATCGCCCAGATGGGCGGCGAGTCGGTGATCCTGGAAACGGTGGCGTTGGACCGATCACAGGAAGAAAAGGTGGTGGCGCGCTTCAATGCGGATCGAGACGAGGAATACCGAGAGTTTATCGCCAAGTGCGCCGACTTCGAAGCCGAAATCGCCAAGGAAACGGCGGCTTCTCACTTTACCTACGCCGAGCTTGAAGAAAACGATGTGGAGTTGAAGAAGCTGCAGTCGTGGTTGGAAAAAATTCGAAAGATCGACTTCTATGGGGCAACACTCGTCGCGGAAGCGAAAAAACGCCTCCGAAACTGTGAGGCGTTGCTCGACGCCTACGCGCAGAGGGTGTTCGATGCCCACGACGAGAATCGCTAAAAAACCAAAAACCTGCATCGGATTGGTCTCACTGACCACACCATGGTTCCGCGGGCAAGACGGCGCCAATGACCGTCGTTCCTAAGGCCGGGCGGGTTTGCAGCACGGTCTCGAGCTCAATCTTTCCCAAGGCAAGAAGCCGAGAGTTTCAACGTCGCTGCATGTGTATTTCTGCATTCCAGCTGTCGACTTCTCCATGCACCGCATTTCTGTCTATTTTTCATTGACCTGATACTTTTCAAGGCATTATGATACGATTCAAATTATGGATATCGTTTTTTAAGCTCTCGATAATACGATGGGAGGAGAACTTTCCATGGTCAAAAGTTATTTTTATTATGTTCTGGCATCTTTTGCCGAAATCGCCGGCTGTTTCTCATTCTGGGCCTGGCTGCGTCTGAAAAAGTCGGCATGGGTGATTTTCCCGGGGCTGGTGTCTCTCGTGGCGTTTGCATATTTTTTGACCAAAGTTGAGTCAGATTTTGCGGGTCGTTCCTATGCGGTTTACGGCAGCATCTATATCGCCGCGTCATTCGTCTGGTTGTGGCTTGTCGAAGCCAAGGTTCCCGACAAATGGGATTCCATAGGGGTGGGAATCAGCCTTCTGGGGGGCGCCGTAATTCTCTATGGGCATAGGTGAGCTTAGTGGGAAATCCTGTGTTCACCACATTAAAAAGAGAACACAAGAACGGCAAAAAGAGTGAACGAATCTCAGACCGGCGTCGATCATAACCTGCTCCCGAGCATGTCCTCCATGGACGTGAGGAGGACGCTCGGCACCGGCCCGATTAAGACCCTACAGCAGCTTTTTAGGAATCATCAAGAAAAGTCTGATGCCCCATTGGTTTTTACACGGCCGATGAGGTTTTCCGATAAAGTGAACCCAGTTGGAGTCGGCGGCATAGATCTGGGAGAGGTCATCCTTTGCGGCGATTCTCACCCGGGGCATCCTCACATGGCTGATCGTCAGACAGAGCCCATAAAAATTTGATCGGTGGGCGGCCGCATGACTTATAACCCAAGTTCATGAGATTCCCTGTTCCCATCGGCTGACGTGTCGCTGCGGTCTTTTCGCAAAACAACCGAGGGGTCGCTTGAATATCTTTTGGGTGACGGGTTGGCTTTGTAGGGTCTGCCACCGATGGTTCTTTTGATGTTTTGATATCGCCGGGGATGGTAAAAACTCCTTTCCTGCTCAAGTTTATCGGCGGCCGCAGATGTCTCAGGCTTTGACGCAAAATCTTTTATAGCTGCACCCGGAGCCAAGTTTTTGAAAGTTCGTTGGAGGCAGAACTATGGATGTTTCTCATGGGGTGTTTGCTTTGGTAGGGTTCGTCACAAGTGGAGTGATCTTTTGGTTTGTCGGGGCAGCCCATGGAAGAAAATCCTTCAGGACGGCGCTGGAAGCTTTGGAAAGGCGGGCCGATGAGGCTGAAAATCGAGCATCCACCCTGGAAGGTTCCACGGCGGAGCTTCGGGCCCAGTGCCAAAAGCTGCTGGAGCAGGCGGGGGCGCTGCAAAAGGAACTGACGACCGAACGCACGGCGCGAGTCGAGGCTGAAACCCGGCTTGCGGAAACCCTGCATCGCTTGGACGAAGAACGAACTCTTCTTAGTGAGGCCAGGACACGCCTGACGGACACTTTCAGGGCCTTGGCCGGGGATACCCTCCAGGACAGTTCCCGAGCTTTCTTGCAATTGGCCAAGGAAACGTTCGAAAAGGTCCTGACCGAAGCGCGCGGCGATTTCGGGCGGCGCGAACAAGCCATCCAGGGATTGGTGAAACCTCTGGCAGAGACCCTGGCGAAGTTTGAGGAGCAGCTGCGGGCTGTGGAAAAGACCCGCCAAGAAGCCTACTCGGGGCTTACGGCGCATCTCAAGCTTTTGAATGAGGGATACCAGGACCTGCGTAAAGAGACCGCCAACTTGGTGACGGCCTTGCGGAAGCCGCAGGTTCGGGGCCGATGGGGGGAGATGACCCTGCACCGCGTCGTGGAACTTGCTGGAATGAGCGATCACTGCGATTTTGCCGAACAGGTGAGCCTGTCCGGGGAAGACGGGCGCAGGCGGCCTGATCTCATTGTGCACTTGCCGGCGGAACGTGAAATTGTCGTCGACGCCAAGGTGTCTCTGGACGCCTATTTGGATGCTGTGGGGGCGGAATCGGAAGAAAAGCGGCAGGCGGCCCTGTCGAGGCACGCCGCTCAGATGCGCGCGCACATGAACGCGTTGGCCGACAAGCAGTACTGGAAGCAGTTTACGAAAGCGCCGGAATTCGTGGTCATGTTCATCCCCGGGGAATCTTTTTTCAGTGCAGCGCTGGATGCCGACCGGTCCCTCATTGAAGACGGTCTGGCCAAGCGGGTGATCCTCGCCACACCGACCACCTTGATGGCCTTGTTTCGAGCCATAGCCTATGGCTGGAGGCAGGAACGCCTCGCCAAGAACGCCCAGCACATCAGCGAACTCGGCAAGCAGCTTTACGAGCGGTTGCGGACCATGGCAAGCCACATGGCCGACATGGGGCGTCAGCTGGAAAAGGCCACCAAAGCCTACAACGCCGCGGTGGGATCTTTCGAAAGTCGCCTTTTGCCCGCCGCCCAAAAGTTCCAAGATTTGGGCGTCGCTCCCCCGGGGACGCCCATGGCCGAGTTGACGCCCGTGGCGACGGTTCCGCGGAGTCTGGTCACGGGAGATGGCGCCGAAGAGGAGAACGGGATGGGGAGCGAGACAGAATGACTTGCGCCTTCCATAGAGCGTCGACGGCCTCCCGAGCACCTGGCATCCCAAGGATAGCGGTGGAAAGGAATGTGGTTTTCCGCACACGGTAAAGACGGACTTAGGGGCGAGTGAATCGCCGACGAGCTTGCTTTTTACGAGATGAGCACATTGACCGCGGGGTTTTTTCCTTTTCAGGGGTGGGCAAAAGCAACCAGGATCGTTAACGTAATATAAATTTTTCCGTAGACGCGGTCCAGGATAGCGAAGGAGGTCAAGGATGGAGAGAGCACATGGAGAAGGCGGGATCACCCGGCGAGCGTTCGTCCAAGGCGCGATGGTCGGGGCGGCGGTTCTGGCCCACCCGGGGTTTCTGAATCCGGCATGGGGGAAGAAGGACTCCGGAGGCCCGGCTTGGGAGGTGCCGTCGCTGCCGTATCCGGAAAATGCTTTGGAGCCCCACATCTCTGGCAAGACGGTGTCTTTCCACTACGGCAAGCACCATCAAGGCTATGCAACGAAACTCAAGGAGCTGGTCCAAGGGTCGCCGTTTGCAACCATGAGCCTTGATGAAATCATCACGGCCACAGCCGGCAAGGCGGAACATCAAGCCATTTTCAACAATGCGGCCCAGGTGTGGAACCATACGTTTTACTGGCGTTCCCTGCGACCCGGGGGCGGGGGAGAACCCGACGTGGCCCTGACGCAAAGGATCATCAAGGACTTCGGCAGTCCTCAAGCCTTCATGGAGCAGTTCCTTGCGGCGGCTGTGGGGGTTTTCGGAAGCGGCTGGGCGTGGCTCGTGGAACATGCCGGGGGGCTCAAGATTGTCCAGACGTCCAACGCCGACACCCCCATCGCCCACGGCCAAAAGCCTCTCCTGACCGTGGACGTGTGGGAACACGCCTATTACCTGGATTATCAAAACCGCCGAACGGACTATGTGCACGCCGTCCTGAACCACCTTATCGATTGGTCCTTTGCGGCGAAAAACCTCAGTGCCGGTTGATGGGTTGCCGGCCGGGATCCCCCACGATCGGCAGGATAAGCAGGTGCCTGAAGCCGAGCTGTGCGGGGTTCCGGAACTGGCTCAGACCGATGGTCATGCCGTCGTGCCCCTTTTCCGGCTGTGCTTTGTAGGTGCCGAACAATCGATCCCACCAGGACAGGCAGAAACCGAAATTGCTGTGCGTTTCCCGGATGATGACCGAATGGTGCACGCGGTGCATATCGGGGGTGACGAGCAGGGTCCGGACGAAACGATCCAAAAGGAAGGGCAGCTTCACGTTGGCGTGATTAAAGACGCTGCAGCTGTTGAGCAGGATTTCGAAAGCCACGACCGCTTTCACGGGAGCGCCCAGGGCGGCGACGGCGGCACTCTTGAGAACGGCCGAGAGGAAAATTTCTACGGGGTGAAAACGCACGCCTGTCGTGCAGTCCAGGTCCAAGTCCGCGTGGTGAACCATGTGGAGGCGCCACAGGGTGGGCAGCGCGTGCGTGAGGACATGCTGGAAATAGATGAGCCCGTCGAGAAGAATCAGGGCAAGGGCGAAAGCGACGCCGGGAGGAAAATCGACCGCATTGAAAAGGCCCCAGCCTCGTTCCGCCGCCAGGGCGGCCACGCCCACCGGCACCACGGGGGATGCCGCGCGGGTGAGGATGTTGCCTAAACCGATCATGGCGAGATTGGCGAACCATCGTCCGGTTCTCGGCTGAACGCGGCTGCGGCGGGGGAAGACCGCCTCCGACACCGCCATCAGGGTCAGTACCCCTACGAAATACACCGCCCGAACGGCGGCATCGGATGCCAAGCCGGCCATCTTTTCCCTCTCATCACCCCAAGGACGGCGAATCACCACTCAAAACTTTGAATGACCAGGATCCCCCGCTGCTGGGCTTTTTCCAGGACCTCTTTCTTGGCGAAATGGGTGACGATCACGGGAATTACGGGACCGCCGAGGGCCTCTTCCATTGCGTCCACCGTGGCCTGGAGCTGGGCCAGCTTGGCACGGTCGTCAAGCCGAAGCACGGATTCGCCGACCAAATGCCCGTCTTGCCCGTCTTTTCGCACACGGCCGAAGAAGTTCACTTCCCTGCCGGCGATTTCCGTCCGCACAAGACGCTCGAGGAGGTCGATGTTGTACCTTTCTTTGAGAAAATTCGGTAGATGCCGGTACGCTTCGTTTTCCAAGGCATAGGCCATGGTGCGGGAAAGCCCCCCGACCTGGTCGCGGACGGCTCCCAAGCCAAACCCTAGCCGTTCGACGGTTTCTTGCAGGGCAATTTGGGCGGCGGCGAGTTCGTCCAAGCGTTTTTCCGTCCTTTCCTGGGCTTCGGTGAGGCGGTCGACACGTTCGGTCAGGGCGCTGAGGCGCTGTTCGGTAAGGGCCTGGGCTTGGGCCAGTTCTTCGAGACGCCGTTCGGTGCGTTGCTGAGCTTCGGCGAGGCGGTCGACACGTTCGGTGAGGCGGTCGACACGTTCGGTCAGGGCGCCGAGGCGCTGTTCGGTGAGGGCCTGGGCTTGGGCCAGTTCTTCGAGACGCCGTTCGGTGCGTTGCTGGGCCTGGGCGAGTTCTTCGAGACGTCTTTCGGTTTGTTCCTGGGCCTGGGCCAATTTTTCCAGCTGCCGTTCGGTGCGTTCCTGGGCTTCGGTGAGGCGTTCGACGTGCTGGGTGAGGCGGTCGACGCGTTCGGTTAGGGCGCTGAGGCTCTGCTCGTTTCGGATCTGGGCTTCGGCAAGGCTTCCGACTTGTTGGCTGAAGGCGGCGAGGCGTTCTTCAGTCCGCACTTGAGCGTCGGCGAGGGTTTGTATGGATTTTGCGGTAAACTCTTGGGCCTCTGCGAATCTCTTGACCACGTTGGTCAGCTCATCGAATGCCGACCGCGTTACGGACTCCGTCGCCGCCCGTGTGCGACTTTCCACTTCCTCCATCACGGCAAGAAGGGCGTCTCGAACCGGTGGATCTAAGGCACTGAGTTTTTTCATCAAAGCAACGGAAGCCATTTGGGGATTTTCCTCTGACCGGGGATTCATCATCATTCTTTTGGCCAAAGGATAACAAAAATAAAGAGCAAGACAACCTTTGAGGCAATCATCCCTCGGACCGCGCTCCAAGGAGGGGCCAAGGACTTTTGGAGTCACTTTATTCAAAAGCTTTAGCCAAGCGCGCCAGGACGCAAAGGCCACATCGGGCGATATGTCCCCAGGGTGCCTTCAGCGCCTCATTTTTTAAGGCGGCTGAATTTTTTTCTTGACCCGCCGAAAAATTCGGGTTTTATAGTTAACACTATGAACGAAAAGGCCAATCGATCCGACGACTATTTTGGGTATCAAGTGCGGCGCTTTCAAACCCTCATGGAGGAGGTGGTGCATTGCTGTGAGACGCGGGCGGCTCATCTTTCAAAAAAATTTCGCCTTCCTGACGCCGAACTGCGCTGCCTCATGCTCTTTCGCGATGAGAAGTACCTGACCGTCAAAGGGATCGCCCAAAAAATGGACGTGGCCAAAAGCCGCATCACAAAAATCATTTCGGGTCTTCTGGAAAAAGGCTTGGTGGCTCGAATCGATGATCCGGCGGACGCGCGCATCAAGCTCATCAGTCTCACCCCTAAGGGCCGGGTCGCCTGCGATGAGATCGCCGCCTTCATCGGAACCCTCCACCAGATGATCCTCCTGGAAATGGGCCCGGAAGAGCGCAAGCAAGTTCTCACAGCTCTGGAATGTTTACGCACCAGCATGGAAGCGGTGAAACAAAAGATGTTCTAAAAAAATTTTTTGGCCTCAATGGTTCATAGTGTTAACAAAATCGGCCCAAGAAAGGAGGCTGTCATGACACACGAGTTGGCAACGTTGGAAAAGCAGGTCGCGGACTTGCGCGCGAAGTTGGAGGGGATCGAAAGAAGGGTGCCGTCCAACAAACTTTCCATGGTTGTTTTCAGCGGCGATTTGGACCGCGCTTTGGCGGCGTTCATTATCGCTACCGGCGCCGTAGCCATGGGGATGGACGTGGTCATGTTCTTTACCTTTTGGGCCACGCCGATTCTGCGCGATCCGGCCAAAAAGGTGGAAGACAAAGATTTCATGGGCAAGATGTTCGGCACCATGCTGCCCAAAGGGGCCTGTTCGGTGAAGTTGTCCAAGATGAACATGGGCGGCTTGGGCACGGCGATGATGAAGAACCTGATGAAGCAGAAGAACGTAGCGAGTCTGGACCAGATGATCGCTTTGGCAGGCGAATTGGGCGTGCAGATTTATGTTTGTGAGCTTTCCATGGAACTCATGGGGTTCAAGCGGGAGGAAATGATCCAATATCCGGCCATGGATTTTTGCGGCGTAGCCAAATTTCTCGAAGAGGCCATGGACAGCCGCATTCAGCTTTTCATCTAACCTTCCTGGCCTTGATGGCCGAGGGGGAAAAGGGGGACATGTTCCCGCAACGGAGAAAGGAGGACAAGTCATGAGCGAGGCCATTCATGCAGACAAGGTGATGGATTTGAAGGGGCTTCCGTGTCCCATGCCGGTGGTGAAAGTGAGCAAGGGGATCAAGGAGGTGGCCGTGGGCCAGATTCTGGAGGCACAGACGACGGATCCGGGGTCCTTAACGGATTTTCCGGCGTGGGCCCGCACCAGCGGCAATGAGATCGTGGAGACGATCCAAGAAAACGGGATTATCCGGATATTCATCAGACGCAAAGTGTGAGCTGCGGCAAGATCTTGACGTCCGGTCAGGGGCCCCTGCCCAATCGGCGGGGGCCGTGAGCCGGGCCTAAGGTCCGCAGCGTTCGCTTTCCGTGAGCCGGGGGGAATTCATGCAGACGGCCTATTACTTGGTCTTGGTGCCCATGGTGTACGCGGCTTTTGCCGTTTTTGTTTTGGGCACGGTGTGGCGTCTCGTGCAGACGGCCCGCCGACCTGCGCATCCGACCACATTGCAGATTTTTCCCAAAAAAGAGCCGGCTTGGCTTTATGCCGTAGGGGACACGTTTCTCATGCCGTCGATTTTTCGGCATAGCCCTGTCTTGTGGTTCTTTCTGGCCGTTTTCCACGTCGCGGTGCTCTTGCTCATTATCGGGCATTTGGAGCTGTTCGGCGACTGGCCGATTTTTCAACTGGTGCCTCACGAGGTTTTTCTCGGTAGAGGCTTTGTGGGCTTGGTGGCGGCCGTGTCCGTGCTGTATTTGTTTTTCCGTCGGTTTCATGCTCCCGTGCGAGACCTTTCCGTTCCTGAAGACTATTACCTCCTGATCCTCCTTTTCCTCACGATCATCTTCGGCAGTCAGATGGATTGGGCCCGCCGCTGGTACGACTACGACGTCATGGGGGTAAGCGCCTACCGGGCCTACCTCTGGAGCCTGGTTATGCTCAAGCCTTTCGTGCCGGACGAAATCCTCTATTCGGGCCATGCCTTCATGTTGGTTCTCCACGTCTTTTTCGCCAATCTGTTCCTCATGGTTTTCCCGTTCACAAAAATGATGCACACCTTCTTGGCCCTGCCCATGAACCTCTTAAGGCGAGGTTAGCCATGGACCAGCAAATGAGAGAGGATCTCCTCAAACTTTTCCAGACGAAACTCAACCGGGCCATGGTGTATTATTTGGAAACATGCACGCGGTGCGGGGTATGCACCACCGCCTGTCATGTGTATCAATCCATGCCTCAGGCCCGCTACATCGCCGCCTATCGCGCGGAAATCGTTCGGCGTATTTATAAGAAGCACTTTAAAGGCCAAGGGAAGTTGTGGCCTTCGTACGGGGAGGCCAAGGAACTGACCGAAGCGGCCCTGCAGGAGCTTTACGACGCGGCCTATTCGTGCACGGGATGTCGGCGCTGCATGGTCTATTGTCCTTTTGGTATTGACACGCAAATGCTCATGTCCATTGCCAAACTGCTTTTGGTGGGCGCTCATGCGGAACCCGAAATCCTGACGCTTCTTGCAGACACGTCCATCGAAAAGGGTCGCTCCTTGGAATTTTTCAAGGAGGGCTTCCTCCAAGGCGTTAAAAACCTGGAACAAAAGGTTGTCGAAAAATGGAAGCTGGAGGCCGAAGGCAAGACGGTCATTCCCGTGGATGTGGAAGGGGCCGAGCTCCTTTATGTGGCCTTGGCGGGGGCCCATTCCATTATTCCGGCCGCCGCGGTCTTTAACGCCGCCGGAGAAAACTGGACCCTGAGTTTCTTCGAAGCCGTCAATTTCGGCGCCTTTGTGGGGGACCCCACCCGAACCAAGCTGATCCTCGATCGCATCGTCAATGAAGCCCTGAGGCTCAAGGTCAAGGAGGTGTGCATCTGCGAGTGCGGCACGGCCTATCGGGTGATGAAGCAGCTTTCGGGCACCCAGCCCTTCAAGGTTTCTTCCGTGACCGAAGTTCATGCGCGGTATCTGCGCGAAGGGCGCATCCGAGTGAGTAAAAAGGCGTTCGAGGGGCAGGTCGTGACCTATCACGACCCCTGCCAAATTGCGAGAAACGGCGGCGTCTTGGAAGAGCCGCGCTTTATCTTGCAGCACCTTACGGACGATTTTCGAGAGATGGCGCCCGATCCGCGCTACAATTACTGCTGCGGCGGCGGGGGCGGTTTGGTGGCCTTGGGGGAGGACACGTTGGATTTTCGCATGAAATCGGCCAAGGTCAAAGCCGAACAAGTCCAGAAGACGGGGGCGACGGTGCTGGCGACGGCCTGCGAGAACTGCCATACTCAGCTGAGCGACTTGAACCGACATTACGGCCTGGGTCTCAACGTCCAGTTTCTCACCTCCATGGTCGCCGACGCCCTGGTCGTTTCCTAGAAAAATGTGCGACGATTTCCCTTCTCGGGCTGTTGACAGTTGTGGGGGCCATTAACCCGAAGTGGACGCCGAGTGAAGATTTTCGGATCGTGCTCTCTTAGGCAATAAAACACCCATTGGAAAAGGTTACAGGAAGGACAAAGGGAGTGGTCCCTAAAAAGGACCGCAGAGCGTTGAGAGCCTGGCGTCGGGAAGAAAAAGATGGGAAAGGAGGTGGATGGGACCTTGATGATCCTGAAGGCGGCGCGGGATTTGGAGACCATTCAATTAAAGGTACACAAAAAGGAGCAACGATGAAAAAGATGCTGATTTCGTTCGTCATTGTTCTGGGAATTTTGGCAACGGCAGGATCAGCTTCCGCCACCAACGGGGATAACCTGATCGCCGTCGGACCGGTGGCTCGCGCCATGGGCGGTGTGGGTGTGGCCGCCCCCCAGGATGCCATCAGCGCCGTTTTCGTGAACCCTGCGGCCATGTGCTTTGGGCCCTATTGTCCTTCTTCTGAGATGAATTTCGGCGGCACGCTTTTCATGCCCAAGGTGGACACCCGAATCAGCTTTCCCGCATCGGGCACGGCCATTGCCGCGGATAGCGAAGAAAAAGTGTACCCTATTCCGGCCATCGGTCTTTCGGTACCGATCACGGATCGGCCGCCTTTTTGGCGCTTCGGCCTGTCCGCCTATGGCGTTTCCGGACTGGGCGTTGACTACAAGGGCACGGCGGTGGACCAAGCAGGCTTTTACAATTTTGGACCCATGGGTTCTTTCCCTCTGGTCGCCGGGGCCTACACCGAACTGGCCATTATGAAATTCGCCCCGGCCGTGGCCTTTCAGCCTTTTGAAAAAGTTTCCTTCGGCATGGCGCTCCACGTGGATTACGCTACTTTGGACCTCCGTGAGGGATCCTCGTCCGGCTATGGGATCGGCATCCAACTGGGCACGATCTACAAAGCGACGGATAACATCGCTCTCGGGCTCAGCTACACCTCGCCTCAAAACGTCAATCATGACGATGTGGCCGACTTCGACGGGGACGGCAGCCTGGATCGACTGAAATTGGAATCCCCGCATCAGGTCGCCTTTGGCGTCGCCTACCGTTTCAATGACAAATTGCTTCTGGAAGCGGACGTGAAGTGGCTCAATTGGTCCGAAGCCAACGGTTATGAGGATTTCGACTGGGATGACCAGTGGGTTTTGGGTTTCGGCGCCCAGTATAAACCACTCCCCAAGCTTACTCTCCGTGCCGGATACTGTTACGGAAAAAACCCTTTGAACACCCACGACGGGTTCAACGGGCCGCTGCTGGTTTCCGTCCAAGGAAAGACCATGCCGACCTATTACTATGAAACCTTCCGGATCGTTGGATTTCCGGCCATCGTGGAACATCATCTCACCATGGGTGTCGGGTATGATTTCACGTCGCGTTTTTCGGTGCATGCCGGGTTTGTCCATGCCTTCGAAAAGAGTATCGATGAGACGGGAACGGACATCACCGGGCAACCGGTACGGCTGAAATCGACTTTGAGTGAAAACAGCCTGGACTTCGGCTTCTCGTGGCGTTTTTAGAATCTCTATCGAGCCGGCCCGACGGCGGCTTTTTCCCAAAACGGACGAGAAGCGGCGGCCGCTTTTTTCGGCTGTGCACCTCACTTCACGGACACTTCGGTGGTTGCCTTCGGCATGCCTAAGATGTATAGGCAGGGCATGGGAAGGAAGAAAGCCGACGGGGGACGGGAAGGGCTAAAACATGCTGAAGGCGGTCTTTGTGACGGCGCGGGACATTCCGGATTTGTGGTACCAACTCGTGCGCAAGGCCGTGGAGGAGGGCCGGGAATACAAGGTGGACAAAGGCAGCACGCCGACCAAGCGCTGGGAACTGGATTTCGTTTCGGCCCAGATTACGCATCCCGGGACGCGCCCTTTGGAGCCGGACATCCCGCCGGGGGTGGGCATTCCCAACCCGGTGGAGCCGGGTTACGCGGAAAAATACCTCCCCTATTACATGACCGATGTGGCCCAGCCTGGCGAGCACTATACCTACGGGCAGGACCTGGCGTGGCAGATTGAGTGGGTCATCGACTATTACCGCACCCACGGCCCCGGCACCAAACACTGCTACATGACGGTGGGACGTCCCGAAAGCCTTCTTTTCTACGATGAATCGGTGGACTACGAGGAGGTGATCCGCGTGACGGATCGCGCCACAGGGAAGGCAATCCGAACGCGGATCATCTCCAACGCGTTCAACAAAAACGAACCGGGAACAACCCAGTGCCTGCGCGGGGTGGACACGGCCATCAAGTACGGCAAGCTCCACTTCAGTGTCCACTTCCGAAGCTGGAACCTCTGGAACGGTCTTCCCGCCAATTTGGCCTGTCTGCAGTTGGTCAAAGAGTACATGGCGCAGCAGATCGGCGTGGAGGACGGGGAGATGTTCATCACCTGCTTAAAGCTGGGGCTGGCCGAAGCCTACTTCGATTTGGCGCGGCTGCGCCTCTACCTCAAAACCCGTGAAGGCACATCCTAAAGAGCTTTCCTCTCACCCCGCGCTCTCGCTTCACGGGGGGCGACAAGGGCGTGGGGAAGGCTCTCACCCGAGGCGCACCGCCGTGCCGCTCACGCTCACCATGAGCATCCCGTTCTTTTCCCCTAGGACTTCGTAGTCGATGTCGATGCCGATCACGGCATCGGCCCCCAGGCTCAAAGCGGCCGCCTTGAGCTCTTCCATGGCGGTCTCCCGAGCCCGACGCAATTCTTTTTCGTAGGCTGCGGATCGTCCCCCCACAATATCGCGGATGCCGGCGAAAAGATCCCGAAAGAGATTCGCCCCCATGATGGCTTCACCGGTGACGATGCCAAGGTATGCCGCGACCGTACGCCCTTCGATGTTTGGGGTGGTGGTGAGGATCATCGTTTCGACTCCTTCCTGTTCCTGTTGCCCTAGACTCCCACGTTGGTTATTTTTCAGCTTACGAAATGAGTTTTATTTGAGCAATATTTTAGGGGAACGATGCCCCCCTCGGTGGGGGACAACAGGAAAAAGGAGAGCCATGGATCGGAAGCGTTTTGTCTTTATGCTGGCGATGTTCATTATGGGATTTTTTATTTTAAACTTTCTTGGGGAGATAGCGGAAGCGGCCCGGTTAGGCGGCGGCAAATCTTTCGGGAGCCGCCCGAGTTATCAGCGGAGCGCTCCGGCGCCATCCCGGTCCTACAGCGCCCCGGAAAGGGACGCGGGGCGGACGGCTCTGGGGACGACGCCGAGCCCTTCCGCATTTTCCCCAACTCGGTCCTGGGGCGGCATGTTGGGCGGACTTCTATTGGGCGGCTTGATCGGATCCATGCTTTTCGGCGGCGGCCATGCGTGGGGTGGGCCGAGCCTCCTGGATCTTGTGGTCATCGGCGGTGGGCTCTTTCTCCTCTTTCGCTTTCTCAAAGCCCGCCGCCTGGCGACGCAATCGGCGTCCGGCTATGGAGCCTCGCCATTCGAATCTTCGGGAGGGAATCCCTTCGGAGCGGGCCAGGCGGAGCGTTTCGGGGCCGGGAGTGGGGCGGCATCGGGGGGCCGACAGGATTCGCCGTGGCCTGAAGACTTCGATCCTCAAACCTTTCTGGAAAAGGCCAAAGCCCTCTACGTGCAGTTGCAGGGCGCCTGGGACCGGCGGGATCTCCGGGCGATTGAGGCTGCGGTGTCTCCTGAAGTGTACGACGAAATCCGCCGCCAAGCCGAGGAGGATCCTGAGCCGAGTCGGACGGCCCTTTTGTGGATCAACCCCGAGCTTCTCGAGGTTCGAAACCTCGACGGGCATACCGTGGCGTCCGTGCTCTTCGATGTCATGATGCGTGAAACCGAAGAGGAAACGGCCAAGCAGGTCCGTGAGCTGTGGCATTTTCGCCGCCAAGGTGACGGCCATGGCTGGATCGTGGAAGGCATCCAGCAGGTGGCCGCCTAGAGTGTCTGCGGGAGGGCCTTCCTTACCCATGTCGCTTCAGCCCTAGCGCGTGGGTGTAAGCTGGGAACGGACAATTAGTGAAACTGAAAAGGGGCTCAGCGCATCGGCGTCGGGCCCCGATCTTTTCGCTTGGGGTTTTCCCCCGCGCGGTTTTTTCCCAAGGCTATACACCGTCCTCCGTTTTTTGCTATAGTCGCCCCCCGAATGCCCGGCTCTTTGCCTTGAGATTTCAGGAAAACTTATTGAGCCCACAACCTTCACACGGAAAGGCGGTTCGCTCATGCCTCGAAGAGATGACATCCACAAAGTGCTGATCATCGGTTCGGGTCCCATCGTTATCGGCCAAGCGTGCGAATTCGACTATTCGGGCACCCAGGCCTGCAAAGCGTTGCGCAAACTGGGTTACCAGATCGTGCTTGTGAATTCCAACCCGGCCACGATCATGACGGATCCCGGCATGGCGGACGTCACCTACCTGGAACCCCTCACCGTCGAATCTTTGGAAAAGATCATCGCCAGGGAGCGTCCCGACGCCGTCTTGCCGAACCTCGGGGGCCAAACGGGGCTGAACCTCACGGCCCAACTCCACCGGCAGGGCATTTTGGATCGTTACGGCGTGCGGATCATCGGCGTACAGGCCGACGCCATCGAACGAGGGGAGGACCGGATCGTTTTCAAGGAGACGATGAACCGCTTGGGCATTGAAATGCCCCGGAGCCGTCCCGCCTTCAGCGTGGAAGAGGCTGAAAAGATCGCCGCCGAGTTGGGCTATCCTGTGGTGATTCGCCCGGCCTACACCTTGGGCGGCACGGGAGGCGGGCTCGTGTACAATGTGGAAGAGCTGCGCACGGTGGCGAGCCGCGGCATCGCCGCCAGCATGGTGGGCCAGATCCTGGTGGAGGAATCGGTTCTCGGTTGGGAAGAGCTGGAGCTTGAGGTGGTCCGGGATGCCAAGAACCAGCGGATCACCGTGTGTTTCATCGAAAACGTGGACGCCATGGGGGTTCATACCGGGGATTCCTTCTGTACGGCGCCCATGCTCACCATCGACCCGGCCTTGCAAAAGCGTCTTCAGGACGCCTCCTACGCCATTGTGGAAGCCATTGAGGTCATCGGCGGCACCAACATCCAGTTCGCCCACGATCCCAAGACCGGTCGCGTGGTGGTGATCGAAATCAACCCAAGAACATCGCGATCTTCCGCCTTGGCTTCAAAGGCCACTGGGTTTCCCATCGCCTTCATATCGGCCATGTTGGCCGCCGGGGTCACGCTGGATGAGATTCCTTACTGGAAGGAAGGCACCCTGGAAAAGTACGCCCCGTGGGGGGAGTACGTGGTGGCCAAATTTGCGCGCTGGGCCTTCGAAAAATTTCCCGGTTCATTGGATCGGCTGGGCACGCAGATGCGGGCCGTAGGGGAAGTGATGAGCATCGGCAAAAATTTCAAGGAGGCCCTGCAAAAAGCCGTGCGATCCCTGGAAATCGGTCGCTATGGTCTGGGGTTCGCTAAGGATTTTCACACGAAGTCTGTGGAAGAACTTCTGGAGATGCTTTCGGAACCCAGCAGTGAAAGGTATTTTCTCATCTACGAGGCGTTACGCCGCGGGGCGAGTATCCAGAAACTTTACGAAAAAACCTTTATCAAGCCGTATTTTCTGGAACAGATGCGGGAACTGGTCCAGCTGGAGGAAGAGATCCTCACGTATCGAGGCCGTGATCTTCCCGAAGCGCTGTTGCGCCGGGCCAAAGAGGACGGCTTCAGCGACCGCTACCTCGCTCAGCTCCTGGGGATCAGCGAAACGGCCATCCGGGAGCGCCGAAAGAGTCTGGGCATTGTTCAGGGGTGGCACATTCTTCCCGTGAGCGGGGTAGAGAATGCGGCCTACTACTATTCCACCTACAATGCGCCGGATGAGGTGCAGACAAGCGATCGGCCCAAAGTGATGGTCTTGGGCGGCGGCCCCAACCGCATCGGTCAGGGAATCGAATTCGACTACTGTTGTGTTCATGCGGCCTTTGCCCTGCGGGACATGGGCTATGAAAGCATCATGGTCAACTGTAACCCGGAAACTGTTTCCACGGACTATGACACCTCGGACAAATTGTATTTCGAGCCCGTGACCGTAGAAGATGTGCTGGCCATCTACGAAAAGGAAAAACCTATTGGAGTCGTGGTCCAGTTCGGAGGCCAGACGCCGTTGAACATCGCTCGGGAGTTGGCGGAAGGGGGCGTGAAGATCCTGGGGACATCCCCCGAGGCCATCGATCTGGCGGAAGATCGGGACCGGTTCCGAAAACGCATGGAGGCTCTGGGGATTCCGATGCCGGAATCGGCCATGGCGAGCACCCTGGAAGAAGCTTTGGAAGTGGCCAAGCGCATCGGTTACCCCCTGATGGTGCGCCCATCGTATGTGCTCGGGGGCCGCGGCATGGAGGTGGTCTACGACGAGGCGATGCTGCGCGAGTACGTCCGTGCGGCCGTTGGGGTCACGCCCGATCGGCCTATCCTCATTGACCGCTTTCTGGAAGACGCCATCGAAGCGGAAGCGGACGCCCTTTCCGACGGGGTGGACGCCTTCGTCCCGGCCGTGATGGAACACATCGAGAGGGCGGGAATTCATTCGGGGGATTCGGCGTGCGTCATTCCGCCCATCAGCATCCCGGCGCGACATTTGGAAACCATTCGAGAATACACGCGAAAGATTGCCGTGGAACTGAACGTCGTGGGTCTGATGAACATCCAGTACGCCATTTCCAAGGATACGGTCTACGTGCTGGAAGCCAACCCTCGAGCTTCCCGCACCGTGCCGTTGGTTTCCAAGGTCTGCAACATTCCCATGGCGCGGCTGGCTACGGAACTCATGCTCGGGAAAACATTGGCTGATTTGGGCCTGGCGGAGAGGCGCCACATCGGCCACTACGGCGTCAAAGAGGCCGTCTTTCCGTTCAACATGTTTCCGGAGGTGGACCCGGTCCTGGGGCCCGAGATGCGTTCCACAGGCGAGGTCTTGGGGCTGGCCGACTCCTTCGGGTTGGCGTTCTACAAGGCCGAGGAAGCCGCCATGCAGCGACTTCCGGAGGAAGGCTGCGTGCTCTTTACGGTGACCGACAAGGACAAGCCGGCCGCTCTCGAGGTCGCCAAGCGCTTCGCTCAGATGGGATTCACCGTCCGGGCGACGGCCGGCACCTACCGCTTTTTTAAGGAAAACGGCCTTTCCTGCCAGCGCATCGACAAGATGCACGAGGGGCGGCCCAATATCGTGGACGCGGTGAAAAACGGTGAAATCCAGCTTGTCATCAACACCCCAAGCGGCCGATGGAGTGAGTATGACGATTCGTATATCCGTAAAACCGCCGTAAAGTATAAAATCCCTTACATCACGACCATTGCGGCGGCGGAAGCGGCGGTTCGGGGAATCGAGGCGTGGCGCCGAGGCCACGGTGAGGTGAAGTCGCTGCAGGAATACCACGCCGCGATCCGGTGAAGCCCATAGGCTCCCTCATGAATGTCCCTCAGTCATAGAGGCGGCGCAGCGCCGCAAGACCGAGTTTGAGGATACCTAGGCAAGCGGCTCACGCGAAGGAGGATGAATGCACGGGACGTTTCGGGTAGGGCTCGTACGGTATGAGAAACCCTACGCGTCGGTGGCGGCGGCGGTGGAATCCGCCGGCGGGTGGGGATCCGTAGGACCCGATACCCGAGTCTTCATCAAACCGAATATTGTCTGTTGGACGTCGGCGACGGTGTTTCCCAAATGGGGGGTCATCACCACCTCCCGGGTGGTGGAAGATGTGGTGCGGTGCCTTCGGGATGCGGGGGTGGGTACCATCCGGATCGGGGAAGGGATGGTCCGTTTGGATCCCAAGGACAAAACGTTGGCCGACGACGCCTTTCGCGCCCTAGGGTATGAAACCGTGGTTCGACGCTACGGCGTCACGCTGGTGGATGTGTTCAAAAGGCCTTTTCGAAAGACGGCCGTTGCCGACGGGGTGGAGCTTTCTTTTAATGTGGACGCTTTGGATAGCGACCTCATCGTGGATCTTCCGGTGCTCAAAACCCATGCCCAAACCGTGGTGAGCCTCGGCATCAAGAATCTCAAAGGACTCATCGATATCCCCTCGCGCAAACGTTGCCACAGCCCCGATCCCCACTGGAATCTGCACCGTATGGTGGCCGCTCTGCCGAAAGCCTTGCCCCCGATCTTCACCGTCATAGACGGCATTTTCAGCAACGAAAGGGGGCCCGCCTTTGATGGCACGGCCCATCGGATGGAGGTCCTGACGGCCTCCCGGGACATCCTTTCGGCGGATATGGTCGGCGCCTTTCTCTTGGGGTATGGGGTCCGTGACGTGCCCCATCTGGTCTACGCGGCGGAAGACGCCGGTCGCCCCACCGATCTCAGCGACATCAGGGTCGTCGGAGAATCCCCGGAAGCTCTGCGGCGTCCCCACGCCTACGGCTTTGACTATAACGCCGACGGGAGCCTTCCGGAGGCCATGGCCAAAATGGGCATTCGCGGCGTCCACTACCGAAAATACGACGACACCCTGTGCACCTATTGCTCGTTCATGAACGGGCTGGTGCTGACGGCCATCGCCCGCGCGTGGCAAGGGACTCCTTGGGACGATGTGGAGGTGCTCACCGGAAAGGCTATGAATCCGAGTCCCGGGAAAAAGCACACCATCCTCTTGGGCAGATGCATGACGCAACGCCATCGGGACAACCCGTCCATTGCGCACCCTATCGCCGTTCCCGGCTGTCCTCCCAAGCCCGAACAGATCGCGCGGGCCTTTCACGAGGCCGGCATTGTCATGGATCCGGCCGTGCTGAAAAGCCATGCAGTGTATCCCGGGCGGTTCCTGAAAAGGTACGCCGGACGCCCTGAATTCGACGAGGCCTTTTTCCAGGTGCATTGACCTGCGGGGTTATCCCCCGGACCATGCTTTCGTACGCTTCCTCTGGAGGAACGCTCATGGCTCCAAAAAGAATCCGGCTCAGCCCTAAAGAGTTCCACACTTTGGTGGAACAGGCCGTCGCGCGCATCCCTTGGGAGATCCGGCGGCATTTAGAGAACATGGTGATCACGGTGGAACGGCGGCCGACTCGCGAGATGTTGGAAGAGGTCGGTGTGCCTCCCGGGGAGACGCTGCTGGGCCTTTATGACGGCATCCCGCTCACCGAACGCCATGTGACGGATCCGCCGCTCTATCCCGACACGATTTATCTTTTTCAAGAACCTTTGGAGGAACTTTGTTCCACGCGGGAAGAACTCATGGAAGAAATTGAACTGACCGTGGTTCACGAAGTGGCCCACGCATTGGGGTTGAGCGATGAGCGGCTCGAAGAGCTGGGCTATGGATGAAGAGGCGTGGGGGGAAGAAAAGAGGTTACGGTTTTTGCATAAAAACCAGATTCGGGTCTAAGTCGTAGGTCCAAGGAGCCCCGGAGTTTTTCCATCCGTTCCTCATTCGTTTACCTTTGAAGTAACTTTCCGCATCGGCGACCTTATCCCCTTCGAATCCATCGACAACATTGTACAAATTCGTAAAACCCGCGGCGACCAGACGCTCGATGGCTGCGGCACTGCGATGGCCTGATCGGCAAATGACGAGGAGGGTATCGTCGGTTTTGAACCGCGTTTTCACTTGGGCTTCGAAGTCCGGGTTGGGGGCAAGAGGAAAATCTTTCTTTTCATCGCTCCACTTGCCGGTCCATACTTCCGAGGGGATATTCACGGCCATGGCAGGATGTCCCACGAAAACATATTCTTCTGGGGTTCGCACATCCAGGATCGCCACCTTCTGAGGATCGGCCTTCCACATTTCGTAGGCTTCCAAGGCGGTGACGTATTTGTTGAGGCTCGTTCTCTTCTTTTCATCGGACGGCACGTCCGCCGCCAAAGCTGCCGCCGAAAAAGCCACAAGGACCAACATGGAAACCCAGATCGACGCGCGTCGTTTCATTGTTCCCTCCTTTGTGGATCCTTTTCCCCGCACGCCCAAAGAATTATTGACAAGAACTTTGCTCCTGTCAATCATCGGACAAAATTGAATGAGGATAACATGCTGGATGAGGAGACTCTTTATACGGAGGAATCGGCATGAGGCTCAGCGGCTTAGTGAAACATATCCTTGGGCTGGGTTTTGTGGCCGTGGTGACCCTTGGGGCAGCGGAAAGTGTGCCCCAAGATGAGAAAGCCCGGCAGTTGGGAGCCAATGCCGCGGCGGAGTTGCAGCGGGTCTTGAAGGAAGAACTGACCGCCGCCCTCCAGGCAGGGGGGCCGGGGCAAGCCATCCGGGTGTGTTCTCAGAAAGCGTTGTTGTTGACTCGGGACATCCCTCAAAAGATGGAATTGCCGGCCATGACCATCAAACGCACAAGCCTCCGGTGGCGCAACGAAATGAATCGTCCCGACGCCTTTGAGGAGAAAATTCTCACCGATCTGGAGGCCCGGGTGAAGGCCGAAGCGCCCATGGAGCCTGTGTTGCTTTTACAAAACAAAGCCTACCACTATTTCGAACCGATCCGCACCGGGGGACTCTGCTTGACCTGCCATGGTTCGGAAGAGAAAATGCCGGAAAATGTCAGAAACGCTCTAAACGCGCTCTACCCCGGAGACCGCGCCCGGGGATACGGGGCCGGTGACTTTCGGGGGGTCATTCACGTGACCATTCCTCAGGAAGTGCTCGCGGAGCCCTAGCCTCGCGGACACGTCTTCTTATTTTCGAGACAGGACCTCGAACCCATGGGCGATTATGGGGCTGCACGTGGCCGGCCTCCACGGCGGCTCCTTACTTCTCTTTGATTCGGGATGTGCCCGGAATCAAAGTTTTGGTGGCGATGACGCCGTCGATCTGGCGGATGTTTTCGTGGACGAACTGCGAGATGGTTTCGGCGTCGGAACTGAGAAGATCTCGCCGGAGCTGCACCTTGACCAGGAGGTCCACATCGCCGAAGACGCTGTGCACTTCGTGGACTTCATCCAGCCGAAACAGCTTTTCCACGATTTTTTCTTCCTTTTTCGCCTGAACGTTCATGAGGACAAAGGCCGTGATGGTCCGCTGCATTTCGGGGTAATGCTGTGCGTCGGCGTTTTTCATTTTTTCCCGAAAGGCCTCCATATCGTCGGGCAGGATTTCGTTAAGGCCGATCCCGTAGTGACGTCTCTCGCCTTTTTCCCACAACCTTACGGACACATAGGCGTAAAGGTCGGCCGTGGTGCGGCCGGGAAACCCTTGGGTGAGGCGCGCTCTGGACAGGAGCGTCGTCAGCGGCCGATAAATATACTGGTACCAGTCCTTGGCCGCTTCCTGAAAAGTAATATCGGCGCGTTCCGTTGCCTGGAGATGATGGTGGTGGCGCCGGATTTGGGCGGAGAGCCGTTCGTATTGGCCGGGTTCGGTGAGGGTGATGTCCGCGTGGAGGCCGGTTTGGTCCAGGAAAAGAGCTCTCTGCCGGTAGAGGGCGTCTTGGAGATTGTCGCCCGAGGGGATAAATTCCACAATATGGGCGAGGATCTCGTCGTGCTCCAGAGCCTTGGCCGCAGCCACGCGGTGGTTTCCATCCTCCACGTAATACGCGTCACGAATCTGCCACAGCCTGACCGGTGGGAAGACCGTCCCGCGACGCATGGCGTTCTTGATCTGTTCGAACCGTTCCGATGAGGCTTGGCTTCTCAGGTGGAATCGTTCATCGAAGTCATGGTATCGTCCCACACTGCCCACGATCTTGGCCAGAGGGACGGTGCGTACTCCGCGGTCGCGGCATTCAAAAGCGCCGTTTTTTTCTTGAAGCTCATGAAAACAAGCGGCGCCATGGTCCTTTGGGGGCCGGGCCGTCCAAAGGCCGATCTTTTCCAGGAATCGTCGCATCGTCGATATCCACAATGTGCCAGCCGAAAGTATTCAGGATGTTCGTCTCTTCAAGCCGCATCACCCTGTGAGACGGATCGTGAAACGCTCGATGCACATGCCCGTGGATGAACCATCGGGGTTTATGGGTGCGAATTAAGCGGACAAAGCACCGGAACCCTTGGTGGCATGGATCGTCCCCATCGCCGAAGCCCCGAGGCGGCGCGTGAGCGATGACCATATCGACACCGCCATGCCACCAGATCATGGGGCGCGTCTTCCAAAGGATCCGGCGCATCTCGGCTTCCGTATACTGCATCGGGCCGCCGTTGTACCACATGGATCCTTCGAACCCTAGGAGGCGAAGGCCCTTGAAGTTCACCAGGCGGGCGTGGACGTCTACGGCGCCCTGAGGCGGCCGGCGGCAATACCGAATGTCGTGATTGCCCCGGACGTAGTAGACGGGCACGCGGAAGAAATGCCCGAGATACGTCAGGTATTCAGGCGGAACATCCCCGCAGGATAAAACGGCATCCAGCGGTTCGAAGAGCTCTGGGTGGGCCACCGGAAAGAGTTCCGGTGACGTCACATCCGAAACGGTCAAAAGACGCATGATGGAGATCCGCCAAGGGCGCCCCGCTAGGCTGCACCGTCTTTTCGAAAGGCGGCATCGTGTTCGGTCGATTGGGCGATGGGGTAGAGTCGATCGCCGAGGCGCAGGGCGAACCGATCATTATCCACCGGCTCGATCCATTGCGCCACTTGGTAGTATGCCGGCCGCGAAAATCGGGCGGGGAAGCGGCCGTGCCTCACGCGGCAGTAGAGCACGTTGTCTCGGCCGACCCATAAGGTGGACGGGTCCAGGGGCTCCGTGCCCTCGAGGTGCTTAAAGGTCAGCAGGATATGGGTTTCCTCGGCGCCGTTGGTGATACGATCGACCCGCGTGATGACAAAGGGAGTGTCGGCGACGGCGATAGGGTAGAGCCGTCCTTGCCATTCCAAGACATAACGGCCGTCGTCGAGAAGGCGCAGCGAGGCGTAGAAGGTTTCCAGAATTTCTTTTCGGAAAATGGGCCGCTCACCGTAAAACCAGTCTCCTTCACGGTCCACGAATATCCCCGTTTCTTCCCCGGTGACCGCAGGCTTCGGCGTGTTCTCTTGGCTCGTGTGCTGATTTTTCTCGTTCATGGTTTCTCCTGAAGATGAGAGGGTGCGCGTTTGGTTCAAAAGCTCTTGCGGCTGTCCAAAAGGATTGTGACCGGACCGTCGTTGGTCAAGTGCACCGCCATAGTTTCCTGGAAAAGGCCTGTGGCCACGGGGACGCCACGGTCGCGCAGGGCGTGGAGGAAAGCCTCGTAGAGGACTCTTGCCCGATCGGGGGGCGCCGCGTCCACAAAGGAAGGACGCCGGCCTTTGCGGCAATCGCCCCACAAGGTGAACTGGGACACGGCCAAAACGGAGCCCCCGATGTCCAGGACGGAGCGATTCAACTTGTCGTCGGCGTCGGGAAAGATCCGAAGATGGACGATCTTTTCCGCCAGATAGCGGGCGTCTTCTTCCGTATCCCCCTGTCCCACCCCCACAAGGACCAAAAGGCCGGGCCCGATGGATCCGACGGTGAGCCCGTTGACTTCGACGGAGGCTTTGGAAACCCTTTGGACGACAGCCCGCATGAGACTTCCTTCCCGCATTTTTGACCTCGGCCACGCAACCAAGATATATAAGCCGCGCTTCCATTGGCAAACGGTTTTGACGGGAAGGAGAGTTTCCGATGATTCGAAAACCGTCGGTGCTCCTCATCAACCCCTGGATCACGGATTTTGCGGCCTACGACCTGTGGGCCAAGCCGCTGGGACTGTTGCTTATCGCCGCTCTGTTGCGGGAAGGCGGGTGTCGGGTGTTTTTTATCGACTGTTTGGATCGGCATGATCCGGACACCGAAGGACGAGCAGGCGTCATGCCGGGCCGGGATGACGCCTTCGGCACGGGGAAATATCCCAAAACGCCCATCCCCGTCCCGGAGGTTCTGGCCGGGATGAATCGCCCCTTCTTTCGTTACGGCATTCATCCGGATAGTTTTCGAAAGAAGCTCGCCGCCTTACCCAAGCCGGATCTGGTGTGTGTCACGAGCCTCATGACCTATTGGTATCCGGGCGTGCAGGAAACCATCGCCCAAGTCAAGGACGTTTTCCCCCGGGTTCCCGTATGGCTCGGGGGAATTTACGCCCGCTTGTGCCCGGAACATGCGCGGCGCCGAACCGGCGCCGATCGCGTCTTTTCCGGATCCTTGGGCCGGGTGGCCGTTGCTTTGGAGGAGACCTTCGACTTTTCGCTCAAAAACAAGACGGCGTGGTTTCAGTTATCGGAAGCTCCGCCGCCCGCTTTGGATTTTATCCCGCACCCCACCTACGGGGTCATGCTGTTGACCCTTGGGTGTCCGTACCGATGCCCCTACTGCGCCTCAGGGGTGCTCCAGCCCCAAAAAATCCGTTTTTCGTCGAAACGCCTCTTTTGCCACGTGGTCGCTTTTCACGAAAGGACCGGCATCCGGGATTTCGCTTTCTACGACGACGCCCTCCTGTTGACGGGCGGGGGGGTTCTTCGGGACTTTGCCGAAAAGCTCCGCAGAGCCGGTTTGTCTTTTCGGTTTCACACCCCGAACGCCCTTCATGTGCGCGCCCTTGTGGATCCTCAATGGTGCCGTCTGCTGTTCGAAAGCGGCTTTGTCACCCTCAGGCTGGGCTTGGAAACCACCCGCTCGGAGCGGCAGAAACAGTGGGGCGGCAAAGTGGAGCTGGACATGTTCTCCAGAGCCGTGGAGGCGCTCGACCGGGCGGGTTTCACTCCGGACCAGGTCGGCGTTTACCTTTTGGCCGGGGTTCCCGACCAGAGGCCTGACGAGGTGGCGGAGGGGATCGAGTTTGTGAAAAAGGCGGGCGTTTTGCCTTATGTGGCGGAGTTTTCTCCGATTCCTGGAACCGCCGTGTGGAGAAAGGCCGTGGCTTCAAGCGGCTTTCCCCTGGAAGAGGAGCCTTTGACCCACAACAATTCCTTTTTTGCCTGCAGGCGGGCGGATTTTACGGTGGACGACCTGGAGGCCCTGAAACGGCAAGCTCGGGAGGCTCGTGGCCGCGTCAAAGGGAGAGCCGGTCGGGATTTCACGGGATAAGGAGCGGCCGGCGTGGCGGAATGCCCAGGGCGACCGCACGCCGGTCGTGGGATTGTTCCCGCTACGGCGGGAAGGGCCCGGATGGTCTTTCTGCCGTCTGTGGGGGTGTTTTGGGAGAAAAGGTGGACGGATTCGTGAAATATTTCTTGACCCCTTGGCGCAGAGGCGCTATAGGTGTCACCCCAGATAGGGGATCCTGGCCGGCTTCTGGCTGATTTCGCCTCAGGCGGCAGGCCCCGAGGGGAGCGGTGCGTGACAAGGATCACAATCCCGGGGGCGACGGTTCCGGGAGATCAAGAACATTCGACAAGCGGATCGCGCTCATGAACCCATACGTTCCGGTACTCATCATGCTGTTTCTGGCGGCCGCCACGGCCGCGGGAATGATTGCGGCCACCACCTGGATCGGCCCCAAGAAAAAGTTTGCCGACAAGATGGAGCCCTTTGAGTGCGGCGAAAGCCCCATCGTCAACCCGAAGCAAAGGTTTTCGGTCAAATTTTACCTGGTCGCCCTCTTCTTCGTCATTTTCGACATTGAAACCGTGTTCGTCTATCCCTGGGCGGTGCTCTTTCGTGAGCTGAACTGGTTCGGCTTTGTGGAAATGATGATTTTTATCTTTATTCTGGCCGTCGGCCTCATTTACGTGTGGCGAAGGGGTGCGTTGGAATGGGATTGAAGCTCTCACGGTGGACGGTGACCCGCAATCTCATGGGCGGGAAAGCCGAGGACGCCGGTCCGGAACGGCTTTTGGACGGCAGCGTCATCCTGACCCGTCTGGAGGCGGCCGTCAACTGGGCCCGCAAATATTCGTTTTTCCTTTACCCGTTTGTCACGGCCTGTTGCGGCATGGAATTCATGTCCGTGGCCGGCCCGCGTTACGACTTGGACCGTTTCGGCGCCGCCCTTCCCCGATTTTCCCCCCGGCAGGCCGATCTCCTCATGGTGGTGGGCACCATCAGCCACAAGCAGGCCCCCATCCTGGTGAAGGTCTACAACCAGATGGCCGAGCCCAAATGGGTGTTTGCCTTCGGGGTATGCGCCGTCTCCGGCGGTTTCTATGACAATTACTCCGTGGTGCAGGGCATCGATACCCTCATCCCAGTAGACATTTACGTTCCCGGGTGTCCGCCGCGCCCGGAAATGGTGCTGGACGGCCTGCTTTTGCTCCAGCAGAAGGTCAAACAGGAACGGTGGACGGATTGGCCGCGGGGTGAGGCGCCGGTGAGTCGGTGCTGAAGCCTTCGACAGAAGAGGACATGGGGCTCATGAAGGAAAGCGTCACCCTCAAGAAGCTGATGGAGAAATTCCCGGACGACATCGTCGGGACCCACAGTTACCGCGGCGACGATACGGCCGTTGTCAAGAAGGACAAGATCCGCGACATCTGCTTGTTTCTTCGGGACGACCCGGACCTTCTGTACAACTTCATGATGGACCTCACCGCAGTAGACTATCTGGGTCGTGACCCGCGGTTCGAAGTGGTCTATCACCTCTATTCCCTGCCGCACAACCGGAGGGTTCGCCTCAAGGCCCTCGTGCCCGAATCGGACCCGACCATTGATTCCGTGGTGTCCGTATGGGTGGCCGCCGACTGGTTCGAGCGGGAAGCCTACGACATGTACGGGGTGAAATTCATCGGGCATCCCAATCTCCGCCGTATCTTGCTTTACGAAGGTTTTGAGGGTCATCCGTTGCGCAAGGACTACCCGCTGAAAAAGAGGCAGCCCTTGATCGGCCCCGTCAACTAACATCCGAACGGGTATGTGCTGAGCCATGTCTGAAATTTCCAAAGACCTCCATACGGAACACATGGTCATCAACATGGGTCCCTCCCACCCGGTGACCCATGGCACGGTGAAGTTCCTCGCCACCCTTGAGGGGGAGACCATCATCGACCTCGACGTGGAGATCGGCTACCTCCACCGAGGTTTTGAAAAGATGTGCGAAAACAGCACGTGGCAGCAGGTGATCCCCTACACGGACCGGCTCAATTACGTCTCTCCTCTGATCAACAACACAGGATATGCGTTGGCCGTGGAAAAACTCCTGGGGATCGACGTCCCAGAGCGGTGCAAGTACCTGCGGGTGATCGCCTGCGAATTGTCGCGTCTTTCCGATCACCTGACCAATGTGGCGGCGGCCGGCCTAGAATTGGGCGCCTTCACGGCCTTCCTCTATTTCGTGGAAGCTCGGGAACTGGTCTGGGACCTCATCGAAGCGCTGTGCGGGGCCCGTGTGACCGTCAACTACATCCGCATTGGGGGGCTCAAAAACGACCTACCCGAGCGGTTTGAGGAAAAAGTCAAGTACACGTTTAAGGAAGTGCGCCGCCTTTGGAAGGATGTGGACAAGCTGCTCACCAAGAACCGCATTTTTATCGACCGGGTACGCGGTGTCGGCGCCATTTCCGCTGAAGAAGCCATTGCCTACGGTTTTACGGGGCCGTGCCTCAGGGCCTGCGGGGTGCCGTACGACGTGCGCAAGGCGCAGCCGTACTTGGTCTACGACCGCATGGATTTCGAAGTGCCCATTGGGGAGACGGGCGACAACTACGACAAGTACTTGGTGCGCATGGAAGAAATCCAGCAGAGCATGCGAATCGTGGAACAGGCTCTGGCCCAGATGCCCGACGGGCCCATCAACGTGCGCATGCCTCAGGTGCGCATGGAGCCGAAGGAGAAGATTTACAGCCGCATCGATTCCCTGATTTATCATTTCAAGACGGTCATCGAAGGCATCAAGCCGCCTCCGGGGGAAGTGTATCTGGCCGTGGAAGGCGGAAACGGCGAGCTGGGATTTTATCTGGTGAGCGACGGCAGCGGGAAACCGTACAAGTGCCGGGTGAGGCCGCCGTGCTTCGCCTTGACCGCCGCCATGCCGAGATTGGTCAAGGGCAGGCTGCTCGCCGATATCGTCCCCACATTCGACATGATCAACATGATCGGCGGAGAATGCGATAGATAGCCATGCTTGCAGATCTGATCGAATCCCTTGCCAAGATCGTCTTCATCTTCACCGTCAATGTCGGCGTCTTTGCGCCGATTCTCGGGTGGGTGGAGCGGAAACAGAGCGCCGTGATGCAGGACCGAATCGGCGCCAACCGAGCGGACATCTTGGGTTTTACGGCTATCGGGCTTTTTCATTCCCTTGCCGATGCCGTGAAGCTTCTGACGAAAGAAGATTTCGTCCCGGCCAACGCCAATAAATTTTTCCACACGCTGGCGCCGTTCATTGCCTTGGTGCCCGCCATCTCCGCTTTCGCCATTATTCCCTTCGGTGGCCGGTATGAACTGTTCGGGCGTGAAATCAACCTGGTGATTGCCGATCTGGATGTAGGCATTCTCTACGTGTTCGCCTTGGCGGGGTTGGCGACGTACGGGACGGTTTTGGCCGGGTGGTCGTCCCGGAGCAATTGGTCGCTCCTGGGCGGGCTGCGCGCCTCGGCTCAGATGCTTTCCTACGAAGTGGCCATGGGCCTGAGCATCATCGGTATCATCATCGTTTACGGCTCGCTCAGACTCACGGACATCGGGGCCGCTCAGGAAAACTTCTTCCGCTGGGGGATTTTCCTTCAACCCGTGGGGTTCATCATCTACATGACGTGCGCCATCGCCGAAAACAAGCGCATTCCTTTCGATATCCCAGAGGCCGAATCGGAGTTGGTGGCAGGTTACTTTACCGAATATAGCGGCATGAAGTTCGTCATGTTTTGGATGGCCGAATTCCTGGAGATGGTCACCATCAGCGCCATCGTGACCACCCTGTTTTTCGGCGCCTGGCACATCCCCTTTGTCACGGACGCGATGCTTCTGTCCTGGTTCAGCGGATTTGCGGGGCCCAACGGCGCCGCCGCCCTGGCCATGGCGGTCAACATTGCCGTCTTCTTCGCCAAGGTGTCGTTTTTCATCTGGCTGCAGATGACCATCCGGTGGACGCTTCCGCGCTTCCGGTATGACCAGGTCATGAGAATGTGCTGGAAGATGTTGCTGCCGCTTTCCCTCATCAACCTCTCAATTACCGGGCTGGTGGTTTTGCTGCTATGAGCACAACGACAGGTTTGGGGCAGAGTCCCTACTCCGTGCAGGTGGGCGTTCCCGCGGCGGTGCTGAAGGCCAAGAAGGTACGCCGAAGACTGGATCTCACGCTGTGGGAAAAGCTGTATGTGGCGGAGATCGTGCGGGGGCTGGTCATCACCAGCAAGCACTTTTTCATCAACATGCTCGGTTTCATCTTCCCGCCGGCCGGAAAGAAACGCAAGGTCTTCACGGTCTACTACCCGGAAGAGAAGCTGACTCTGCCTTCGGCTTACCGCGGACGACCGGTGCTCGTGGCCCATGCGGACGGCTCCGAAAAATGCGTCGCCTGCGGGTTGTGCGAAAAGATGTGCCCGGCTCACGCCATTTCCATCGTGGCGGCGGAAAAGGCTCCTGGGGAGCGTTACCCGGCGCGTTATACGTTGGATCTGGGCCGATGCGTCTACTGCGGCTATTGCGAGGAGGTCTGCCCTAAGGAAGCCATCGTCATGAGCGATGAGTACCAGGGGCTGGCGCAGGGGGATCGGAACCTGTTGCGGTTCCAAAAGGAGCAGCTGCTGAGGCCGGAGGGGAAAGTCAAGACGCGTCTTTATTTTGTGAGAAGGATATACTCCAAATGGAACTACTGATCTTCTATGCCTTCTGCGTGGGGGCGGTGGTTTCAGCCCTGCTGATGGTGACCACAAAGCGGCCTGTGCGGGCGGCCATGAGTCTTGTGGCGACCATGTCCTTTCTTGCGGGCCTCTATGCGCTCCTGAATGCCCATCTCATCGCGGTGCTCCAGCTGATCGTCTATGCGGGCGCCATCATGGTGTTGTTCCTGTTTGTCATCATGCTGCTCAATATCGAGGAAAAAGAAGGCAAGCTGGCCAAGAACGTCTTTTTCATCCAGTTGGCCGGCACCGTGGTGGTGGGAATACTCATGGTAGCCATGGTTGTGGTGATGAACAAAATCGGGGCGCCCGTGGCCGGTGCGGCGGTGGACGAGACGTTTGGGACGACGAAGGCGGTGGGGTGGATGCTTTTCACCAAGTACTTGCTGCCGTTCGAAATCGCGTCCGTGCTGTTACTTGCGGCAATCGTCGGGGCGGTGATCCTAGCCAAGAGGAGGATAGATAACTCGAAGGCGTAAGGATTTCGGGTTATCGGGTGGAGCCTATGGTCTCGTTGAATGCATACCTCATGTTGGGCGCGGTGCTTTTTTCCATCGGTGCGGTTGGAGTGCTGGCGCATCGCAATGCCTTGATCATTTATATGTGCATTGAGCTGATGCTGAACGCGGTCAACCTCACCATCGTCGCCTTTTCGCGGTTCTTGAACAGCTTGGATGGTCATGTGTACGTCTTCATGATCATGACCGTTGCCGCAGCTGAGGCTGCCGTGGGGTTGGCGATCCTCATTGCGCTTTTCCGCAACAAGCCGACCGTCGATGTGGACGAAATCAATCTAAGCAAAGGTTAAGAGGGACGTGGAAACGATTCAGTCGATCAAACCCTTTCTGGCCGTGCTGGCGTCTCTTCTGGCGGTGCCCCTGATCTTGAAGACCGGCGAGGAGAAGCCCAATTTGCGGGAGTTCTGGTCGGTTCTGGCCGGGATCGTGAAGTTTTCCATTGTGATTTCCATGGCGCCAGCGATCCTTTCCGGGCACACCATCGAATGGACCCTGGTGGAGGGGTTCTACAAAGGGATCGACATCAAGTTTCGTGTGGACGCCTTCGGGCTGCTCTTCGCGACGGTCTCATCCTTTTTGTGGATCGTGACGACGTTTTACTCCGTCGGGTACATGCGGGCCGGCAAGGAACACTCGCAGACCCGCTATTTCTCATGTTTTGCCATCAGTTTGTCGGCGACCATGGGGGTGGCTTTTTCGGCCAACTTGGTGACTCTCTTCCTCTTCTATGAAATCCTCAGTCTGGCCACGGTTCCCCTGGTCGGGCACAAGGAAACGGGGGAGGCTCTGGAAGGGGCGACCAAATATTTCCTTTACTTGCTGGGCTTGTCCAAGACGCTTCTCCTTTCCGGGGTCATCATCGTCTACATGACCGCCGGATCCACAGATTTTCAGCCGGGAGGGTTGCTGCGCAGCCAAACCGGATCGGCGCTCCTGTTCGGCTCCTTCTTCCTCTTCCTTTTTGGGTTCGCCAAGGGCGCTGTCATGCCGTTCCACAACTGGCTCCCTTCGGCCATGGTGGCTCCGACACCGGTCAGCGCGCTACTCCACGCGGTCGCCGTGGTCAAGGTGGGGGTTTTTTCCATCCTGAGGGTGGTGTTTCACATCTACGGGGTGGATTTGATGTCGCGCATGAACTTAGGGATCACGGCGGCCTATGTGGTGTCCTTTACCATCATCATGGCCTCGGTGATCGCCTTGACGAAGGACAACCTGAAAGCGCGGCTCGCCTATTCCACGGTGAGCCAGCTTTCTTACGTGATCCTGGGTGCGGTGCTGCTGACGCCGAGCAGCATGGTCGGGGGGATGATCCACATCGCCAACCATGCCTTTTCCAAGATCACCCTGTTCTTCTGCGCCGGATCGATTTACTGCAGCGCGCATAAAACCGAGATCAGTCAGCTGTCGGGCATCGGCAAGAAAATGCCGTGGACCATGGCGGCGTTCTTCCTCGCGTCATTGAGCATGATCGGTGTGCCGCCGGCCGCGGGGTTTACGAGCAAGTGGTTTCTGGCTTTGGGGTCCATCGAGGCGCATGCGGTGCCCATTTTGATGGTTTTAGTGACAAGCACGCTTCTCAACGCCGCCTACTTCCTGCCGATAACCTACAAGGCGTTTTTCGAGAAGGAAAGCGAGGCGCACGGTGCCGAAGCCCATGGACACGGCCATGGGGAGGAACACCATGAGGAAATTCGGGAATTGAAATTCGTCGTGGTCCCGCTGGTTCTGACAAGCGTGATTTCCATCCTCATAGGGATCTTTCCCGATTACTTCCTCACGCTGGCGAAGGAGGTGATCCGATGATCCGAAAATTGGTCCTGTTTATCGGGGACCCGAAAAATTCCAAAAAGGTCAAGAAGATCGGGATCGCCATGCTCATTGTGACGTTCATCTCGGACTTCTTTGTGCACCGTGAACACGCCATGTACATCTGGGACAGGATTCCCGGTTGGGGGGCTCTTTACGGCTTTTTGTCCTGCGTCGTGATCATCTTGGGGTCCAAGTTCTACGGGCATCAGTGCGGCATCATGAGGGACGAGGATTACTACAATGACTGAGTGGATTCACCCGTCCGTCTTCTATATCCCCGGAGCATTCGTCCTCCCGTTCCTGCGCGGGCGGATCCAAAAAGTGGCCATGCTGCTGATCCCGTTCCTGGGGATGGGTTCCATGTATCTCATGATGGGCCTGCCCCACGGCACCTACTGGACGTGGAACTTTCTCGGCCAATCCATGTGCTTTGGGTCGGTAGACAAGCTGAGCATTGTTTTCGGGTGGGTGTTCACGATCATGTCCTTCATCGGCATGGTCTATGCCCTCCATGTAGATGAAGCGGGCCAGCACGTGGCTGCGCTCCTGTACGTTGGCGGCTCCTTGGGGGTCACTTTTGCGGGGGATTTCCTGACCCTTTTCGTCTTCTGGGAGCTCATGGCGTTTTCCTCCGTCTACCTGGTCTTTGCGCGACGGGAACCGGACGCCATCGCTGCGGGCTTCCGATACATTTTGGTTCACGCCTTCGGCGGGGTGTGTCTCTTGGGCGGAGTGGTCCTCCATTACCTTGGGGGTGGAGGCCTCTTGGTTGGGCCGCTGGAACAAAACGGCAGCCTCGCTTTCTACATGATGCTCATCGGTGTCATCATCAACGCGGCCGTCCCGCCGCTCCATGCGTGGCTGACCGACGCGTATCCGGAGGGGACCGTCACAGGCTCCGTCTTCATGTCGGCCTTCACAACGAAGACGGCCGTCTATGTGCTGGTGCGGGTGTTTCCCGGGACGGAGCTTCTCGTTTACCTAGGGACCATCATGGCACTCTACGGCGTTGTGTACGCCGTGTTGGAAAACGACGCGAGACGCCTCCTTGCGTACCACATCGTCAGCCAGGTTGGGTACATGGTCACGGGCGTGGGCATCGGGACGGAGATGTCCCTGAACGGGTCGGTCTCTCACGCCTTTGCCCACATTCTCTATAAGGGGTTGCTTTTCATGGGTGCGGGGGCGGTGATCCACATGACGGGCCGGCGGAAGCTCTCTGAGCTGGGCGGGCTCTACCGGACCATGCCGATCACTTTGGTCCTGTACATGATTGGAGGCTTCGCCATTTCGGCGTTTCCGCTCTTCAGCGGTTTTGTGACCAAATCCATGGTGGTTGCGGCGGCGAGTCACGACCACCGGCCGCTGGTGGCTTTGCTGCTGACCATGGCCTCTTCGGGGACGTTCCTCCATACCGGGCTC
>CALGPN010000021.1 GCA_937960435.1 uncultured Desulfosoma sp. | reverse complement strand
GACGCGGGGTTTACGGCAGGCCAAGGCATGTGGGAGTTGTTGGGGTTCGCTGCGCTCACCCCAACCTACGGCTCACCCCAACCTACGGGATTTTCCCTCATGGGTGAGGCGAACCTCGCCTCCGGGACCCCTCCGACGACGAGGCGCAGCGGGCTTTGGCCGCCTCGATGGCTTCCATGAGGTTTTCGACCCGGCTTTTGGGTTCCGTGCCGAAGGCCGCTTTAAAGGCTTCCGGCGAAAGGATCTTCCGGAGCACGAGTTCTACAGGAAACCGGTGCCCCCAGCAGACAAGACTGCGCGGGCACGGCAGCGAAACGGCTTCCTTTCGGCAATAGGCGAAAGGGACCTGATGGCCGAGCTTGGGGCACCGGGCTTCCAGCGCGTCGATCCGGGCCATGACGTCTTGGGGTTCCATCGCGTCTTTCCCTCATTCAGCCGGGTTTAAGGACCGGGACTGCCAAAACCTCCGGCCTTCCTTCGTTTTTCTTCCCCGTTTTCCATTCGCTTACGGTTTGGGGAAAGCGTCCGTCGCCGCCAGGGCCCGCTGGATCTCTTCATCCGGCAACTCGTAACGGGTGAGTTTCCCGGACAAGAACGCGTCATAGGCGGCCATGTCCACAAGCCCGTGCCCGCTCCAATTGAACAGGATCACTTTCTCTTTTCCTTCTTCCTTGGCCCGAAGCGCCTCCTGCACCACGGCGGCGATGGCATGGTTGGTTTCCGGGGCCGGGATGAAGCCTTCCGAACGCGCCCATTGCACCCCGGCCGTGAAGGTTTCCACCTGGTCGAACGCGCGGGCCTCGATGAGCTTCTCTTCCAGAAGGTGGCTCACGATGGGGGCCATGCCGTGGTAGCGCAAGCCCCCCGCATGGATGGGCGCGGGCACGAAATCATGCCCCAGCGTATGCATGGCGAGAAGCGGCGTGGTCATGGCCGTGTCGCCGAAGTCGTAGCGGAACGGGCCTTTGGTGAGTGTGGGGCAGCTGGTGGGTTCGGCGGCGATGACGGTGACGTTCTTGCCATGGATTTTGTCTCGCACGAACGGCAGGCACAACCCCGCGAAGTTACTGCCGCCCCCGGCGCACCCCAGGACCACGTCGGGGTAAAGGCCCAGCTTTTCCATCTGCTTCTGGGCTTCCAAGCCGATAATGGTCTGGTGCAGCAGCACGTGGTTGAGGACACTTCCGAGGGAGTAGCGGGCTTCGGGATCGCCTACGGCGTCTTCGATGGCTTCGCTGATGGCGATGCCCAGGCTTCCCGGCGAATCGGGGTGCTCGGCCAGGATCTTCCGACCCGCTTGAGTCCGTTCGCTGGGGCTGGGGATGCATTCCGCGCCCCAGGTTTCCATCATGCTGCGCCGATACGGCTTTTGGTTGTAGCTCACCTTGACCATGAACACTCGGCATTGCAGGCCGAACATCTGACAGGCCATGCTCAGGGCGCTGCCCCACTGGCCGGCGCCGGTTTCCGTGGACAGTCTTTTGATGCCGAAGACCTTGTTGTAATAAGCTTGGGCCACGGCCGTGTTGGGCTTGTGGGATCCAGGCGGGCTGAGGCTTTCGTTCTTGTAAAAGATCTTGGCCGGGGTCCCCAAGGCCCGCTCCAAGCCGCGAGCCCGGCAGAGCGGGGTCGGACGCCACAAAGCGTACTTTTCCAGCACCGGCTCCGGAATCGGGATCCAGCGTTCGGTGGAGACCTCTTGTTCGATGAGATTCATGGGAAAGACCGGGGCCAAATCCTCGGCCTTGATGGGTTGACCCGTCCCGGGGTGGAGCGGCGGCCGAAGGGGTGTGGGAAGGTCCGCTTGGATGTTGTACCATTGCCGAGGCATTTCCGTTTCGTCCAAAAACACCTTGATTTGTTCCATACCGCCTCCTGATGTCGTCGTTGAATGTTTAAGGAAACGAACATGCCAACAAAAACGGCCATGAGGTTCGCCCCATGGCCGTTGTCTTCCAAAACAAGAGAGCCATGGGGAGGGGAGCCTCACCCACGGCTCTCGATCTTCATCGATGGTGCCAAAGATCTCCGGTGGGCAGGCTCATGGCCAAGCCTGCCACCACCATGACCACCGCACGGGGGTCGTTCTCTCCTGCACCGCGTAGCGCCTCATTGTAACCTCGTGGTTCCAGACCCAAAATCCTTGGCTAAAAACTTGGCGGGGAAAGTAGCAGATGCGGTGGATTTCTGTCAAGCGGCAAACATGCCGCGTTGTGTCTCGTGGCATCGTTTCGCTGCCGCCCGCAGCGCCACGGGGGTCATCGCCGGGGGGCCGGCATCGGCCTGCACGAGGGAACCGCGGCCGTGTGTCGGGGCGGACCTTGTGTGCGCCCGCAGTTTTTCGGGCGGGGAAGCGTTTTTGTGTTGGGGTTCGCTGCGCTCACCCCAACCACCGGGCTACGGGCCCACCCCCAACATTGGGTTTATGTGGCCGTGTTGGGGTTCGCTGCGCTCACCCCAACCTACGGTTCACCCCAACCTACGGCTCACTCGCCCCAACCGAGGGCTCCTATGCCTCATCTTAACGGGCGCTCGTGCGGCGAAGAGGCCTGCACGGTGACGCGCTCGTCGTTTCGCCTGACGCCGCATGAATCGCGCGAAAACATCCTCCCCACCTCGCGTGTCGATCGATACGCCTTGTCACGGCTCTAGGGCTTTGGAGGCGGCGGCCAAGACGCCTGCAGCTTCCATCCAAGAAAGGCTCGGTCCTACCAGAAAATAGCCGTTCACAAGGTCGGGCTTGTTGTAAAAAACCGGCCGACCCCAAGGATCCACCACCACCCCGCCCGACGCTTCCACCACGGCATGGCCGGCCCCGGTATCCCATTCCCACGTGGGGCCGAACCGGGGGTAACAGTGGGCTTCTCCGGCCGCTACGGCGCAAAACTTGAGGGCGCTTCCCCGCGGAAGCCGCTCATGGGGCGGAAGATGCCGAAAGAAGACTTCCATCTCCGGCGTCGGGTGCGAACGGGTCGCGACCACGACAAAAGGTTTTCCGGGATCGGGCGCCTGAATCGTCAGCGCACGTTCCCCGTCCCGACTCTTTTCGACGCACCCGTTTCGCAGATCCCCGATAAACAGCCGATCCTGATCGGGCACCAAGACCAGACCCAACACCGGACGGCCGTCTTCGATCAAGGCCACGTTGATGGTAAATTCCCCGTTCCTTTTCACAAACTCTTTGGTGCCGTCCAAGGGGTCCACGAGCCAGAACCGACGCCAGTGACGCCGCTTTTCGTAGCCGATTTCGGCCCCTTCCTCGGAAAGCAGCGGAATGTCCGCGGCGATCCGCCGCAAACCCTCGGCCAGGATGGCATGAGACCGTTGGTCCGCCAGCGTCAGCGGCGTCCGATCTTCCTTGACGGTTACGGCGAAGGCCGAGTGGTAGACGTCCAGGACGGCCTCACCGGCCGATCGAATGAGTTTTTCCAATTCCGGCACCCAGGGATGCATAAGATCGGCCCTTTCCTTGATAAGGATTTTGATTGCCCGTGGATAACCCTTGTGATAAAGAACCTCGGTTCAGCTCAGCCCGCACATCCCGCCCCTTTTGGTGCCCGGACCCCAGGGTCCGGGGTTTTTGCGCGGGATGGAGGCCTAACCAAAAGGAGGAGATCGCATGTCCACCATTTCCATGAAGCAGATGTTGGAAGCCGGGGTCCATTTCGGGCACCAAACGCGCCGATGGAACCCCAAGATGAAACCCTACATCTTCGGGGCTCGCAACGGCATCTACATTATCGACCTGCAGCGCACGGTCAAGCTTTTCCGCACGGCCTACCAATTTGTGGTCGATGTCACGGCCGCGGGCGAAAACGTCCTTTTCGTCGGCACCAAACGGCAGGCCCAAGAAACCATCCGTGAACAGGCCGAACGATGTGGCATGTACTTTGTCAACCATCGGTGGCTCGGCGGCATGCTCACCAATTTCAAAACCATCAAGCTCCGGATCGACCGTCTCAAGGAACTGGACGCCATGTTCGAAGACGGCAGCGTGAACCGTTTCCCCAAAAAGGAAGTGTTGAAGCTCGCGCGGGAAAGGGAAAAGCTGGAACAGAACCTCGGGGGCATCAAGACCATGACCCGGTTGCCTGGGGCCATCTATGTCGTGGACCCCCAGAAGGAACGCATCGCCGTGCAGGAAGCCAACCGCTTGGGCATCCCCGTCGTGGCCATCATCGATACGAACTGCGACCCGGACGTCATCGATTACCCCATTCCGGGAAACGACGACGCCATTCGATCCATTAAACTCATCACGGGTCGGATCGCCGACGCCTGCATCGAAGGCCGAGCGCGTTGGGAAGAATCGCGCCAGGCCGTGGGCGACAAGGAAGCGCCGGAACTGGAAGAAGTGCCGGCGGGGATGCTCCTGCAGGAAGAGGAAGGCGGCCCTGAAGTGGAAATCATCAATCCGGTCTCTGAGGCCGGCGAGGCGGAGGACTAGGACGCGGGTCGGGCCGGCATCCGGTGCGGCTTAGGGTGGATCCCGTGAAAGGACACGCGGGGGACGCGACCGTGGGGTGCCGAAGCGGCCCGCCGGCCATGCGGCGGCGCGCAGACATCGCACGGTCCGAGTTGCCCGTGCGGCGGGATTGTGCACGCGCTTTTTCCAAAAGGACATTGTGGATCGCGACGGCGGATGAGGCATCCGCCGTTGGTGCGAAAAGAGACGAGGAGGAATCGGCGGTGGAAATCACATCGACTATGGTACGGGAACTCAGGGAAAAGACCAATGCCGGCATGATGGACTGCAAGAAGGCGCTCCAGGAAACCGGCGGCGATATGGAAAAGGCCGTGGATCTTTTGCGCAAAAAAGGCCTCGCCGTGGCCATGAAACGGGCAGGCCGCGAAGCCACGGAAGGGGCGGTTCACGCCTACATTCATGCGGGCGGGAAAATCGGTGTGCTCGTCGAGGTCAACTGCGAGACGGACTTCGCGGCCCGAAGCGAAGATTTTCAGACCTTCGTCAAGGATCTGGCCATGCACATCGCGGCCACCAACCCTCTGGGCATTCAGCGGGAAGATGTGCCCCAGGACGTGGTGGAACGGGAACGGGCCATCTACGTGGAACAGTCCAAGGAATCGGGAAAACCCGCCAACATCGTGGAAAAGATGGTGGAAGGCAAGATGCGCAAGTTCTATGAGGAAAACGTCCTCATGGAACAGGCCTTCGTCAAGGACCCCGACAAGACCATTGCCGACTACCTGAACGAACTCATCGCCAAAACGGGGGAACGTGTGGTCATCCGCCGTTTTGTGCGCTATCAGCTTGGGGCGTAAAAATGGCCGGACCAGCGCAGCCGGTTTATCGCCGAGTGCTCTTGAAGCTCAGCGGCGAAGCCCTCATGGGCGACGGCACCTATGGGATCGAGCCGCGGGTGATGGAAGAAATCGCCGAAGAGATCGCCCAGGTGCATCGCATGGGCGTTGAAATGGCCTTGGTAATCGGCGGCGGGAACATCTTCCGGGGCGTTTCCGCCGCGTCCCAAGGCATGGACCGGGCGACGGCCGACTACGTGGGGATGCTCGCCACGGTGATGAACGCCCTCGCCCTGCAGCAGGCTTTGGAAAAGCGCGGGGTGGCCACCCGGGTCCAGTCGGCCATCGACATGAAGGAAGTGGCCGAACCCTTCATCCGGCGCCGGGCCATCCGCCACCTGGAAAAAGGCAGGATCGTCATCTTTGCGGCGGGCACCGGGTTGCCGTTCTTCACGACGGATACGGCGGCGGCCCTGCGCGCCGTGGAAATCGGCGCCGCCGTGCTGCTCAAGGCCACCAAGGTGGACGGGGTTTACGATGCGGACCCGGTCAAGGTGCCCGGAGCCCGAAAATACGATCGGGTGACATTCGACGAAGTCCTCCAAAAGGACCTCAAGGTCATGGACGCCACGGCCATTTCCATGGCTCGAGACCACAATCTGCCGGTGATCGTGTTCAACTTGAGGAAGAGCGGCAACATCACGAAGGTCGTCACGGGGGAACCCGTGGGGACCCTGGTGCAGGGAGGCTCGGATGCTCAACGAAGTGTTTGAAGACGCCAAAGACCGCATGCAGAAGGCCGTCGGGACCCTGGAAAAGGAATTCAAACGGCTGCGCACAGGCCGGGCGTCGGTGTCGTTGGTGGACGGCATTCGCGTGGAATACTACGGCACCCCGACACCGCTCAACCAACTGGCCACCCTGACCGTGCCCGAGCCGCGCACCATCATGATCCAGCCGTGGGATCAGAGCTGCATCGGCGAGGTGGAAAAGGCCATCATGAAATCCGAATTGGGCCTGACCCCCATGAACGACGGCAAGGTGATCCGCATCCATGTGCCGCCCCTGACCGAGGAACGCCGTCGCGAACTGGTGAAGCTCGTTAAGAAGATGGCTGAAGAAGCCAAAGTCGCGGTGCGCAACATCCGCCGCGACGCCAACGAAATGATCAAAGATTTGAAGAAGGAAAAAGAGATCTCCGAGGACGAACAGTTCAAGGGCCAGGAAGAAGTCCAGAAGATCACGGACGACTTCATCAAGAAAATCGATGAACTGAGCGCGGCCAAAGAAAAAGAAATCCTCGAGATCTAAAAGATGACATGGAAGGATTGGATCCCCATCGATTGCCCCGGCATGTGGCCGTCATCATGGACGGCAACGGCCGGTGGGCCAAGAAAAGGCTGCTTCATCGCGTGGCCGGCCACGAAGCCGGAGCGGAATCCGTTCGGGTTGTTATCGAAACGGCCCGAAGGCTCGGTATCCCCTACCTGACCCTGTACGCCTTTTCCAAGGAAAACTGGCAGAGGCCGCAGCGGGAAATCCAGGCCCTGTGGCACCTGTTCCGCCGTTTTCTCCGGTCCGAACGTCCCCGGATGATGGAAAACGAAATCCGAGTCCGCCATGTGGGCGACCCGGACGGCATCCCCGAAGACGTCTATGCCGAATTTGCCGCCCTCATCCGGGACACGGCCCATTTCAACAAACTCACCGTGAACCTGGCCCTGAACTACGGCGGTCGGCACGAAATCGCCCGAGCCGCCCGGCTGTTCGCCGAAGACGTGCAATCGGGGCGGCGGGACCCTTCGGAAATGAGCCCCGAGGTTCTGGCCTCTTATCTTTTTACGGCGGACATCCCAGATCCGGACCTGGTGATTCGAACGAGCGGGGAATGCCGCGTGAGCAATTTTCTCCTGTGGCAGATTGCCTACGCTGAGCTCTACATCACGGAGACCCTGTGGCCGGATTTTCGGGAAGAGGAGTTTTTGGAAGCCTTGCGGGAATACCAGCGGCGGGAACGCCGTTTCGGGAAAACCAGCGAGCAGCTCGGGCAAGAGGGGCTTACCCCTGAAGCCGTGGCCCGCTGAAGCGGCAAAGAAAGGAAGCCGGGCATATGGGCAACACGCCGTGGAGTTCCCACGCCAAACGATGGGTCACGGGCCTCGGGCTGGCCGCACCCGTGGCGGCGGTGCTCCTCTTCGGACCACTTTGGCTTTGGGCCGTCGCGGTGACCGCTGCGGCCGTTGTCGGGCTCTGGGAATACGAAACCATGGCCCGGTGCGGGGCCGTGCCCCGCTCGGAACTGGCCTTCGCTCTGGGCGTGGGGGCCGTGTTCTCCCCGGCGGCCTGGTTTTTCGGGCCGGCCGGCGTTTTGGCTTCGGTGGTGGGCGCAGTGTTCGTCTTATGGGCGAAACATCTAGCCCGGCCCCCCCTCACCCGGGAAGCCTTCCATCATGGGCTCATTACCCTGGGCGGCTGGTTTTACGTGGCCATGCCCCTGTCCTTCATCATGCTCCTCGGGGCCCTCGAAAGCGGCCGGGCGTGGGTTTTTTTCGTCCTCGTCGTCATCGTCTCCGGCGATGTGGGCGCTTATTATACGGGCAAGAACCTCGGTCGGCGAAAGCTCTACGAAGCCGTCAGCCCCAAGAAAACCGTGGAAGGGGCCATTGGGGGCCTGGCGGCTTCGGCCGTCGCGGGAACGGTTTTCGGCATGCTTTTTCTTCGAGAAACCGGAGCCTCCACAGCGGCGCTCTTCGCCGTCTCGATTCTGACCGAGCTGGTGGGGCAGGCGGGAGATCTCATGGAATCGCTCCTTAAACGCATGGCGGGATGCAAGGATTCCAGCGCCCTTCTCCCGGGCCACGGGGGATTGCTGGATCGGCTGGACAGCCTTCTTTTCGCCTTTCCCACCGTGTGGGTCTATGCGCAAGGGATTTGACGGTCGGCGCGCCATGGGGGCCATGAAGAGAGGACGCAAACGGCTGAGCATCCTCGGGAGCACGGGGTCCATCGGGGTCAACACCATCGAGGTGGCCTGCGCCTTTCCGGATCGCTTCGAAATCCTCGGGCTCGCCGCGGGCCGAAACATCGATCGGCTCAAAGAACAAATCCTTCGGCTCAAGCCCCGCTGCGCGGCCGTTTACGATCGAGAAACCGCCGAGGCTCTCGAAAGGATTCTCCCTGCGGGAAGCCGCGGCGTGGAAATCCTCTGGGGCGAAGAAGGCTTCTGCCGGGTCGCGTCCCTAGACGATGTGGACATGGTGGTTTCGGCCATTGTGGGCGCCGCGGGTCTCATGCCCACCTTGGCGGCCGTGGAGGCGGGTAAGGACATCGCCCTGGCCAACAAAGAAACACTGGTCATCGCCGGGGCGGTGGTGACCCGAAAACTGAAGGCCGCAGGCGGGCGGCTTCTTCCCGTGGACAGCGAACACAGCGCCATCTTCCAGGCGCTCCAGGGTAACCCCAGAGGGGCCGTGAAACGTTTGCTGCTTACGGCATCCGGCGGTCCCTTTTTCGGGAAAGAAGCCCGAGAACTGGCTTCGGTCACGCCGGAAGCGGCCTTGAGGCATCCCAACTGGTCCATGGGCCCCAAGATCACCATCGATTCGGCTACCCTCATGAACAAGGGCCTGGAAGTCATCGAAGCCCATTGGCTCTTCGATGTGCCCGTGGATGCCGTGGTCGTGCACATTCATCCGGAAAGTATCGTCCATTCCATGGTGGAATACGTGGACGGGTCCGTGATCGCCCAGATGGGGATGCCGGACATGAAAATTCCCATCGCTTACGCCTTGTCCTACCCGGAAAGGCTGCCGGTGGAGGCCCCCAAGCTGAATTTGTTCGCCATGAAAAGACTCACGTTCTATCCACCGGATATGGACGCCTTCCCGTGTTTGGCTCTGGCGTATCGGGCCGCACGGATCGGCGGGACCATGCCGGCGGTGTTGAACGCCGCCAACGAAACGGCCGTGGAAGCTTTTCTTGCAGGGCGCCTGGGCTTTACGGACATTCCCAGGCTCATCGCCCGGGTCATGGACGCCCACGACCCCGCGGCGGCGGAGACCGTGGAAGAGATCCGGCAGGCCGACCGATGGGCTCGCGATGCCGCCTGCGCCCTGCTCGACGGCGCCGCCGATGCCGGCACGGCCCGACCCGCAGGCCCGTAGTCCGTAGCCCGTAGGTTGGGGTGAGCGCAGCGAACCCCAACATCTTCCCCTTGCCCAGGAGGATCGGGTGTCGGGGGAGGGCAGCCGTAGGTTGGGGTGAGCGTAGCGAACCCCAACATCCCTCCCCGCCCCATAAACGCCCACGGGCCCGAATGAAGGGGAGGGACCGCGCCATTTGGGGGCCGATAAACCCCACGCCGAAACGCCCTCTTTCTGCGGGCGATCTCGGCATGACAGGAGGACGCTGTTGTGGTCACGACCATTGTTTCCACGGTCATTGTGCTGGGAGTGCTGATCTTCATCCACGAACTGGGTCATTTCCTCGCCGCTCGGAAACTGGGGGTCACTGTGCTGCGGTTTTCCTTGGGGTTCGGCCCTCGGCTGGTGGGTGTCCGGCGCGGGGAAACCGACTATTGCCTGTCCCTCATCCCTCTGGGGGGCTACGTAAAGATGCTGGGCGAAGACCCCGAAGAGCCCGTGGATGACCCGGATCGGGCGCGAAGCTTTTCGCACCAGTCGGTCAAGAAACGGCTGGCTATCGTATTGGCGGGGCCTCTATCCAACGTTGTTTTGGGAATCGTCCTGTTCACCGTGGTGTTTGCCTTCTACGGCTTCCCGAGGCTCAACACGGAAATCGGCGCCGTGACGGCTGACTCCCCGGCGGCCCGCGCCGGCCTGCAGGCGAAAGACAAGGTCTTGGAAATCAACGGCCGGCCCCTCAAAGCCTGGGACGAGCTATCGCAGACCATCCAACGGGAGGGCCTCAAACCCCTCGAGATCGTTGCGGAACGGGACGGACAGCGCCTTACCTTCCAAGTGACGCCGGAAATTCGCGAAGTGAAAAACATCTTCGGCGAAACCATCCAGCGGCCCGTCATCGGCATTACGGCTTCGGGCTCCTTTGAAGTGGAAAAGGTCAACCCTTTCATGGCCGTCTTTTACAGCGTGCAGCAGACGTGGACCTTGACCAAGCTGTTCTTCATGACGGTCGTGAAACTCATCCAGCGGGTACTGCCCATGGAAACCCTGGGCGGGCCCTTGCTCATCGCTCAAATGGCGGGCCAGCAGGCCCAGGAGGGGCTCATGAACTTCCTGCACTTCATGGGTCTGATCAGCGTCAACCTGGCGGTACTGAACCTGCTGCCCATTCCCGTGTTGGACGGCGGGCATGTGTTTTTCTTCCTTATCGAAGCCGTAAGGCGCAAGCCTTTGAGTGTCCGGCAGCTGGAAATGGCCCAGAAGGTGGGCATGGCGGTGCTCCTCGCCTTGATGGTCTTTGTCTTCTATAACGACATCATGCGGCTGCTTCCCACAGGGAAAGGGGTTCCGGCTCCGTAGGCGAGAGTAGGAGCCGGCTTGCCGGCGATGATATCGCGGCCAAGGCCGCTCCTACGGTGGGTTTGCGGGATGGTGTGTAGGAGCCGGCTTGCCGGCGAAATCGGTTACCGGCGATCGGATCGCGGCCAAGGGATCGCGGCCAAGGCCGCTCCTACGGTGAGTTTGCGGGATGGTGCGTAGGAGCCGGCTTGCCGGCGAAATTGGTTGCCGGCGATCGAATCGCGGCCATGGTACCGCAGCCAAGGGATCGCGGCCAAGGCCGCTCCTACGGTGGGTTTGCGGGATGGTGCGTAGGAGCCGGCTTGCCGGCGATACCTTGCCGGCGAGGCTCGCGGCGTGAGCCCCAGGAAGGCGGGGGAAAAGTCGCCGGAAAAGGGCAGCGTCTTCGGTGGGGCGAATGGTAGCTCATGAAAATCCTTGCGGTGGATACCTCGACGGCCTCGGGCAGTGTGGCGCTTCTGGACGGGGAAGCCCTCACGGCGGAATGGACGCTTCTTTCCGCCCGCACCCACAACCGGCGCCTGCTGGATGGGGTGGACCGCATTCTTGCCGAAGCCGGCTGGGCTTTGGAAGATGTGGACGCGTTCGCCGTGACGACGGGTCCGGGGAGCTTTACGGGGATTCGGATCGGGCTAAGCACCATGAAAGCCGTGGCATGGGCGATGGAGAAACCCCTTGTGGGCGTCGGGACGCTGGAAGCGCTGGCGGCGCCGCTTGCCTGGGCGCCTCATGCCGTGTGCCCGGTGATCGATGCCCGGAAGAACGAAGTCTACGCGGCGCTGTACCGACCCGACGGCAGCGGGGGCCTTCGGGAAGAACGGGCTCCAGCCGTTCTGGCCCCGGAAAAGCTCGCCGCATGGGTTCCGGAAAAGGCCTTTTTCTGCGGGGACGGGCTGTTCGTGTATCGGGAGGCGTTCGCTCGGTTCCTGGGGGATCGGGTGGTGGCCCCGGGGCCCGGGTTTCACGAAATCCGGGCGGGTTTTGTGGGCCGGTGTGCCCTGAGAAAGCTGGAAGCCGGCGCTGAGACGGAGCCCATGCGCCTGATGCCCGTGTATGTCCGCCCTTCGGAAGCCGAATTGCACCGGTAGGAGCCGGCTTGCCGGCGATGGTATCGCGGCCAAGGCCGCTCCTACGGTGGGTCAATGCGATGGTGTGTAGGAGCCGGCTTGCCGGCGAAATCGGTTACCGGCGAGGGTACGGCGGCCAAGGGATCGCGGCCAAGGGATCGCGGCCAAGGGATCGCGGCCAAGGGATCGCGGCCAAGGGATCGCGGCCAAGGCCGCTCCTACGGTGGGTTTGCGGGATGGTGCGTAGGAGCCGGCTTGCCGGCGATGGTATCGCGGCCAAGGCCGCTCCTACAATGGGCTGATGATCGCGGCCAAGGCCGCTCCTAAAACGGATGGGTGAGGGCGGCCAAGGCCGCTCCTACAGGAAAACCAAATGTCTCAACGGATGCTGCGACGATCTCTTCGGGTGCTTCGGCATCCCTTGTTCCCGCTCTATTTTTTGGAACGCAACCTGGACGTCCTTGCTTCGGAAAACGGCTTCCGGCACGGGCCGCGGCGGGGCATGGCAGCCCGATTTGCGGCCGTCGTCTTCGAACGAATTGGGTGGTTTGAAGAGCTCCTCGGAAAGGAGCGAAACCCTGCAGACAACGCTGCGCCAGGGGTCGCGCCCGCCCTGCGCGGCCTCGACAATGGGCCGGACCGGTCTCGCATCGAATCCTACTGCGACCATTGCGGGCTGTGCTGCGAAATCTGCAGCGGCTTTCCCGATTTTCCGGACCCGCATAACCCGCCTGATGCGTGGCGCTTTATTTTCGGCCAAGGCCTGGGAGACGGCCATCGGTTCTGCCCTTTTCTCCTGCACGATCGTCGAGGGGGGCGCAGTTTCTGCGCCATCCACACCTATCGGCCCAACCCGTGCCGGATTTTCGAAGAAGACGAATGCCGCACGGTGAAAAACGAACTTCAGGACGAACTGCGGCGCACGCACGGGCGCCCGCGCCGCTTCAGCGCCAAAATCGGGCGCTTACTGGCCCGTCGGCGAAATAGCGTTAGGGGCCTGCGTCTGCTGCCGCCTAGGGAGTAAGAAACCATGGCCGTGGTGGCCATCGTCGGACGCCCCAATGTGGGGAAATCCACGCTTTTCAATCGGATTTGCCGAACCCGGCAGGCTTTGGTGGACGACCGGCCCGGGGTTACCCGGGATCGGTTGTCGGCCCCGGCGGAGTACGCCGGCCGTCGCTTCATCGTCATGGACACGGGGGGCTTTACGGATCCCGACGCCGGTGATTTTGCCGATCTCACCCGCCGTCAGGTGCTTCTGGCTTTGGAAGAGGCCGATGCCGTCATCTTTCTCGCCGACGCCCGAACGGGGCTTCACCCCAACGATCGGGAACTGGTGGACCTTCTTCGCACATCCGAAAAACCCGTCTTCTACGCCGTGAACAAGGTGGACGGTCGAGAACAAGCCGTGCACGTCGCCGAGTTCTACGCATTGGGGGTGGACAAAATCTATCCGGTGAGCGCCGCGCACGGGCTGGGCGTCCACGATCTTTTGGACGCCGTCACGGCGGCTCTTCCTGCTTCGTGGGAAGACGACGTGGACGAAGAAAACCCCCAAATCCGCGTGGCCGTGGTGGGGCGGCCCAACACGGGAAAATCCACGTTGGTCAACGCCCTTTTGGGGGAAGAACGGGTCATGGTCAGTCCCGTGCCGGGAACGACTCGCGACGCCGTAGACACCGCCGTGGAAGCCCTGGGCCGGCGGTTTTTGCTCATCGATACGGCCGGGATCCGCCGCAAAGGCAGGACGCGCGAAAAGCTGGAAAAGCTCAGCGTCGTCAAGGCCTTGGAAAGCATCGACCGAAGCCATGTGGTCGTCCTCATGGTGGATGCCGTGGAAGGGGTAACCGATCAGGACCTGCACGTGGGAGGATATGTGCAGGAACGGGGCCGAGGGTGCCTCATCGCGCTGAACAAATGGGACGCGGTCCCGAAGGATCCCAAGGGCCTGCGCCGGTTCCTTCAAGAGGTGCGGGATCGGTTCCGTTTTCTGCCCTTTGCGCCCATCCTCACCCTGAGCGCCTTGCACAAGAAGAGGGTGTCGCGGGTGTTTCCCATGGTGACGGACATCTTCGAGCAGTTCAGTAAGAGGGTGACCACAGGGGCGGTGAACCGAGTGCTTGCGGAAGTGACGGCCAAGCATGAGCCGCCTTTGGTTTCGGGGCGGCGCCTGAAGTTTTATTACGCGACGCAGGCTTCCACCCGGCCGCCCACTTTTGTCGTCTTCTGTAACGAACCGGATAAGGTTCACTTTTCCTACGAGAGGTTTTTGACGAACCAATTTCGGGAGGCCTTCGGCATGGAGAAGACTCCCGTACGCGTGGTGTTCCGAGCGCGGACGCGCCGAAACGACGCCGCACGGTGGCGGCTTTGAAGCGCACCCCTATAGCGGGCGGGCGCCCAGGGCATCGGTTCGACCCGGCCATTCGGGAAGGCGCAGTTCTGAGCCTTTTTTAAAAGAATATTGAACTGTTGTGCGGCATCTGCCGGCAATCATTGCGCCTTGACACTCCGGCGGGTTCGTGTTAGGAATGCGCGGCTTTCGGGCGGCGAGCCCGCCATGGCTCAAGAGATATGGGGGCCGTTAACTCAGACGGTAGAGTATCTGCCTTTTAAGCAGAGAGTCGCAGGTTCGAATCCTGCACGGCCCACCACATGAGGATCCGAAACAAGGGCGAACCGAACGGGCTGAGGCGGGTTTTGCGCCGAAGCTGTTAAATCCGGGGAAAGCGCCCTTGAGGCCCAAGCGGTTTCGGTCGGCCATTTCGCGCTTGACACCTTGAGCCGGTGGTTGCTATAGAGCCCGCACGTTGCGTCCCCATCGTCTAGCCAGGTCCAGGACACCGGCCTTTCACGCCGGCAACGCCGGTTCAAATCCGGCTGGGGACGCCACTTCCAAGCTTGACCTCCCGCAGCGGACCAGGCAGTCCCTCCCGCATCCCCGCGCGTAAATCCCTACAAACTGTGCCCCGCGGTGCCGATGTTTCGTTGAAATTCACTTCTCCTGTCATTCAAATGCTCCTCAAAGACCAGGCGCCGGGAATGGTGTTATTTCCCGTGGATGTCGATGGCAGGGCGGCGCAAGTTGTGTTAGGATGATGCGGGCTTGGGAAAAAGAGCCGGACCGAGGAAGGAAATGACCGTGGCACAGGGAACGGAACTCAGCCTGACCGGGGATCTCTACAAGGCGATCGTCACGATCATCGATGAGCGGGTGCGCGAGATTCGGGTGACGCGCGAGGATTTCGATGCGCTCACCGGGGCGGTCAAAGACCTGGCGGCGGCTCAGGTGCGCACGGAAGCCCTTCTAGAGAGCCTGGCAGCCAAGGTTGAGCAGTTGGCGCAAGCCCAGGTGCAGATGCAACAGCGCCTGGACAGCTTGAGCATGAAGGTCGAGCAACTGGCCGAGGCGCAGGCCCGCACGGAAGCCCGTCTGGAAGAACTCGCGGCAGCGCAGGCCCGCACGGAAAAACGGCTCGAGGAGGTCGCGGCGGCTCAGGCAAAGACGGAAGCGCGTTTGGACAGCCTGACGGCCAAAGTGGAGCAACTGGCCGAGGCGCAGGCCCGCACGGAAGCCCGTCTGGAAGAACTCGCGGCAGCGCAGGCCCGCACGGAAGCCCGTCTGGAAGAACTCGCGGCAGCGCAGGCCCGCACGGAAGCCCGTCTGGAGGAACTTGCGGCAGCGCAGGCCCGCACGGAGAAGCGTCTCGAAGAGCTGGCGGCGGCTCAGGCAAAGACCGAGAAAGTCGTCCGAGGCTTGGTTGTCGACATGCGGGAAGTTAAGAAACAGCTCGGCGGGCTTTCGAACACGGTAGGTTACGGTTTGGAAGACCGGGCGATTCGGGCTTTGCCGGCCATTCTGAAAGATCGCATGGGCTTAGACGTGGGTGTCATGGACCGCCGTTTTCTAGAATACCCCGACGGCAAAGACGATGAGATCAACATTTACGGGGAAGGCGTCCTGGACGGTGAACCCGTTGTCGTCGTCGGGGAAAGCAAAGCCCATTTGGGCCCCAAGGATGTGGACCGGTTCAAAAAAATGCTCGAACGCGTCCATACGCATGTAGGGCGCCGCCTGGTGCCGCTTCTGGTGGTCTACTCTGTGAGGCCCAAGGTGGAAGAATACGCCCGTCGCTGCGTCCCAGGCCTTTTGCTCTTTAAATCTTACGAATTTTGAAAACCCTGGCGGGATTTTCCGCACCCCAGGGGTTCGATATTCGGTAAAATTTCTATGGCGAAACGAGTCCGTCTCTTGACAGATTCTTTCCGCTCATGCTTTTGTTGACCCTTAAGGCTTGGGCAGTCGTGCACCTCTCTCAGCTCCCAGCCTCACGATTCACGATTTACGATTTACGATTTACGATTTACGATTCCACGACTCCCGAGGGGGCCATGTCCGGCATCGTGGTGGAAAAAAAGGACGGCAAGACCATTATCACCGTGGTCCAGAGGGATGAGGAAAGACCGGAAGACGCCCCGATGAAGGACCGGGCGGCTGATGCACCGGTTTCGAGCGGGCGGCGCACGTTCCTGCATGATGTGATCGGCCGGCGCCTTTTGTTCCATTTGGCCACAGGTGAAGAGGTGGAAGGGATCCTGGACGGCTTCGACCACGAATCCCTGCGCATTGAAGACGCCTTTCTTACCGGGGACAAGAAGCAATGGCGGGCCGACTGGATGATCCTGGAACGGCGCCAGCTTGTGGCCGTCTCCCCCGCAGGGCGCATCCGCCCCCGCTCCCCCACGGCGCCCAACGACTAACCCCTTCACGATTTCACGATTTCACGATTTCACGATTTCACGATTTCACGATTTCACGATTTCACGATTTCACGCTCACGGAGGCTCCCCCTCATGCACTTGGACGACATCCGGCGGTTGGTGGAAACGGCGATTCCTTTTGTGTCCCGCTCCGGGCTGCGAGTTTTGGAAATGCGCCCCGGGTACGTGAGGCTTCGCATGCCCTTTGAAGGAAATCAGAACCACGTGGGGACCATGTACGCGGGGGCGCTCTTCACCCTGGGGGAAATCCCCGGCGGCGCCTTGTGCTATTGCACCTTCGATCCCCGAAAGTATTTCCCTTTGGCGAAGGAAATCACCATTCGCTATCGAAAACCCGTGACGACCGACGCCGTTATCGAAATGGGCCTGACGGCCGAGGAAGTCGCTCGCATTCAAAGGGATCTGGACGCCAACGGCAAGGCCGATTTCGTTGTGGAAGCGGATATTGTGGACGCTTCAGGGGAACCGGCCGCCTCCATCCGCGGCCTTTACCAAATCCGATCCGTCGCCTTGTGACCGCTTATCGGCGGCGCCGAGGGGAGTGATGTTCGCGCGCGCTGCCGTGTCGGGGGTGAGAGATCCTGTTTCCCTGCGGGCGAGCGGGCTCTTTTTTGCCGCGGAGGTGCCCGTGTTCAGGGGCTAAAGCTTTTAGGTTTCAGCCCTGGTTTGAAAGGGAAGAGAGGTCGTGACTTATGCCTTTTCACAAAAGAGGTCCCATTGTCCCGGCCTGGTGACCTTTATTCTTCTTGTTGTCCTGCTCCTTCACGAAGGCTTTTTGCAAAGTGCTGGAGCCTCTTGGATTCGAGGGTCGACGGCTGTCTCGTTGGCCGAGGAGCGAGCCTTTCCCGCTTCCCCCCAGCCTCCTTACCGTCTCGTCTTTTACGACAACATGCGTTATCCCGTGACGGCCGAAAATGGGCTTCCCCTTGCGGTGTGGGCTCACAAGGATTTTTCCCCGCTCATTGCCGTGGATGCCGACCCATGGGTGGGGGTGAGCGTGTTCCGAGCAACCTCGGCGGAATCGGCTCTGGCGGATCGCCTTTACGCCAATGTGCAGCTGCGGTTGATCCTGGAAGAATATGAACGGATGCAGCAAAGAGCCCGCGAGGTACTGGAAGGCTTGGGCTTGCACCTTTTCATGCCCGATCAAGGCAAGACCCTTTCTCCAACGGTCCTGAAGGCGCTTCACGATTCCACGCCTTCGGCTTCCTCGGAAGAGCTCTCCTTGGAAGCCAAGCTGGAGCGGCTTCGCGCGGCCTATCGGCAGGCGGCGTCCGATGAGGCGGCAGCGATGGCCGCCGAATCCGGGGCATCATCGACGGTGTTTCTGGCCATGACGGCATCACCCTCATCATCGAGTCCCCAGGCGTCCCAAGGGCGGGGATCGGAAAAAGTCAGCGTTCCGGGATCCGTGGAGGGTAGAGCCGGGAGCGCTTCGGCATCGTTTTCGGGCGAAAGACCGCCGCTACCTGAGCCCCCGCCGTTTTTTGGGCCTTTTGACGGGGTGCGACGATCGGTTCAAGAGGAAATTCCGTTGCCTTGGGCTTTTCGAGCCGGCCTGGCCGTGCTGCGCTTTGTCTTGATGCACAAGCTGGAAATTCTTGCGGCGATTTTGATCGTTTTCGCCCTGTTTTGGGTCCTTGCCGTTGTTTTCGCAACCCATCGAAAAGGCGCCTGATGCGAATCACCGGTTCACCCTTGCTGCTGCATCGTTCGACAAGTGCCGGGTTGGTCACGGTATTGCTTCTGTTTCTAGCGGTTTTGGCTGGGTGTGCGTCACGGCCTGAGGATAGAGCCCGTGATTTGACCCGTCGAGCCGAAACAGCGTGGGCGGAACGGCGTTTCGCTGCCGCCTTGGCGTTTTGGGAAGAGGCCTATAGCCTCACACCCCAAGACGCCGCCTTGGCCCTCCGCCTCGCGCACGCCTACGGTCACAGGTTCCAATGGGAAAAAGGCCTCGCACTCTGCCGGGATGTCCTGGATCGGGACTCGCGGCATGTGGAAGCATGGCGGACGACGGCACTTCTGACCATGGCCTCCGGCCGTATGGACGAGGCCTTGCTTGCGGTAGAAGTTCTAAAACGATTGGATCCTCAAGGGGCCGTGTCACAATCATTATACGGGGATTTTCTTCTGCTTCAGGGGGATGCAAAAGGGGCGCTTCAGAGCTACCAAGCCGCTCTGGAGTCCCTCAATTCCGAGGAAAGTTCCCCGGCGGATTTATCCGCCAAGGGCACATTCTCGGTACTTCCTCGCCGGGGTCTCCAAGGCGTGGTTCAGGCGAAGGAAGCGGCGTGCCTCATGGCGTTGGGACGTGGCGCCGAAGCCCTTCATCTCGTGGAAAACCTGACCGCGACCGCCCAGGCTGAACCCGGGCTGTGGGCCCATCTCGGTCGTCTGTGGGAGCTTTTGGGAGACACAGATCAGCCGGCACGGGCCTACGAAGCGGCCTATGAGGCGGATCCGGGGGATCTTTCCCCGATGCTGCGCCGAATTCGGTTGGCCTTGGAGGCGAATCGCCCGAAGGAAGCGACTGCGGCGCTCGACCGATTGGAGCAGGCCGGCGCACCTCCGGAAGTGATCGGAAAACTTCGTGTCGAAGAGGCCTTGCGGCAAGGTCGCCTTGATGAAGCCGCGCGAGTTTTGGAGACGCTGAAGGCTCGAGGGATTGGGGATACGGAAGTGCGGCTTATGGAAGCCAAGATTCGGCTTCTGGAAGATCGGCCCGTGGCCGCACTTCTGATTCTGGAAAAGATCCTCGACTTGGAACCCCACATTCCCACGGCTCACTATCTTGCGGGGTTAGCGCATCTTCGGGCGAACCACGTGCGGCTGGCTCAAAGGTCCATGATTCGTGCCTTGGAATTGAACCCAAGGTTTACGGAAGCCCGTGTGATTCTGGTCGTCACCCATTACAAATTGAGGGAAATGGGGCCAGCTCAAGCCCATGCGCAGGCCTTGGCGGAACGGGAGCCGGAAAACCCGGACGCCCGAACCCTTTTGGCTTTGTGTGCGGCTGAAACCGGGGCGGTTGAGGAAGCAGCCCGGCATGTGCAGGCCTTGCGTTTGCTGAACGCCGATCCACGAAGGATTCTCACGGCACAAACCCAGGTGCTGGAATACGCCGGGGAAACGGCTCAAGCGGCAAAGACGGCGCTGCTTTTATGGGACACTCTGCCCTCAGAGGCCGACGCGGCCTGGTCTGCCGTTCGTCTTGCATGCCGGACAGGCCATGACAAGGAAGCTCGAAGCCGTCTGGAGCGGGCTCGGGATCACGGACCACCGTCGGCGGTTTTTCAAGTATTAATGGGGGATGTTGCGCTGTGTTCGGGTCGAAAGGAAGAAGCGCGGGCGGCGTATGAGCGGGCGCTGGAACTGAATCCCGGGTCGGCGTCGGCCTATCGAGGGCTCACTCGGTGTGAAAAGGACTCCGAGATAACTCTTCAGAAGATTCTTGGGGATTTTCGAACACATGTCCCTGATTCGGTCGAACCCGTCACCGCTCTGGCGGACCTAGCCTTTCGAAAGGGGGATACGGTGGCGGCCCGAAAAATCCTGGAACAGGGGCGGGACGCCCATCCCGATTCGGGCATTTTGGCCAACAACCTTGCATGGATCTATCTGGAATCGGACGACTGTCCGGACAAAGCTTTGGCGCTGGCGCAGCGAGCTTATGATCTTTTGCCCGAGCGTGTGGAAGTTTTGGACACTCTCGGGTACGCCTATTTCAGGAAGGGGCTCACGACACGTGCCCTTTGGTACCTCGGCGAAGCCCGGGCGCGTGCACCCCAAGACGCCATGGTGGCTTATCATCTAGGGCTTCTTTACGCGACTCAAGGTGATTCGGAGCACGCCCGCCTCCATCTGGAAGAGGCCCTGCGCCTGGGTCTTCCGGACCGCGAAGCCTCTCACGCCGCCGCCATGCTGGCGGATCTTTCTTGAGGATGAAATACCGATCGGTTGGACATGACCCCGGCGCTCAGTGCTCCACCATGAGCTGGGCTTTTTGCTTGAAGGTTTCGATGGAATCGGCGCGCAAGGCGACCTTGTGGAGCATCTCCAGGGTATCCGGATCGTTGATCTCCTGGAGAAGAACGAGCACCGACCGGGGGACGGTCTCGAAGCGC
>CALGPN010000020.1 GCA_937960435.1 uncultured Desulfosoma sp. | reverse complement strand
GAATCGAACCCCAACATTGCCCGGCGAGTATGGTGCCGTCGTCTCCTCTCCATCCCGTAGGTTGGGGTGAGCGAAGCGAACCCCAACAACCTTCCCGGACACCCCGCTTACGAATTTTTTGATTGTAGCCGGTTCGGCCCTGACACCCAAGGGTCATCTTTTCGCTGGACATGGGCGAAGCCTTAAAGGGCTAGGACGGGGGGGACTCAAGGGCCTTGACTTTTAAGGGTCCTCTTTTCCCTCAACATGGGCACTCCCCCCAACGGCTCGTGAGGGCCGACACAAGGGCCTTCACACCCTGGGGGGTCATCTTTTCCTTGACAGGAGCCCTCGGCTCTGTCAGGAACTTAACGAGCGCTCGGTTAGATTCAGTTTCCCAAACGCCCTGTTCCCCTCAACACAAGGAGGTTTTCATGGTCGGCATCACTGCCTATGGGGCTTATCTGCCGCGATACCGGCTGGAAAGAAAAACGGTGGTCAAAGCCATGGCCTGGATCAACCCTGCCGCGTGGGGTCTCGCGGGCGGAGAAAAGGCCGTGGCCGGTGCGGACGAAGACGCCGTCACTTTGGCGGCGGCGGCGGCGCGAAACGCGTGTCGCTTTCGAATCGAGCCTACCTGCACGGCGCTTTTTGCCGGATCGTCCACATTTCCATATGCGGAACGCCAAAACGCGGCGATCCTTCGGGAAGCGTTGAGTCTCCCCGAAGGGGCGTTGGCTGTGGACGTTACGGGATCGACGCGCGCGGGCACGTCGGCCGTGCTGGCGGCGGCCGCCCAGGTGGCTTCGGGTGCCTCACCCCAAGCCTTGGCCGTGGCCTCGGACGCGCGGCGCGCCAAAATGGGCAGCGCCGAAGAGCTCCTTTACGGGGACGCGGGTGCGGCCGTCATGGTGGGCCGGGAAGGCGTACTCGCAGAGCTCGTGGGCTGGTCTTCCCTGAGCGCCGATTTTCCGGGCCCCATTCGGGAAAACGAAAAGAAAATCGCGCGATCGTGGGAAGAACGCTGGATCCGTGACGAAGGCTATGTCTCTCTTATTCCGAAAGCCGTCAAGGCCTACTTGGCTCAAGCCCAAGTTGCCCCGGACGTCTTCTCCACGGTGATTTATCCCTGCCCGTACCCTCGGGAGCACGCCGTCATCGGCGCCAAGCTGGGTTTTCCGCCGGAGCGGATCGCCGATCCACTGGCGGCCCAGGTGGGCGACACCGGGGCGGCCCACCCCGTGCTGATGCTCTGCCGTGCCCTGGAATCGGCTTCCGCCGGCGATCACATTCTCGTGGTGGGTTACGGCAGCGGCGTGGATGTGCTTCACTTTCGTGTGAGCGACGCCGTGGCGTCTTTCAAACCCGCCTGGACCTTCGAAGCCCTTGCCGCGCGCAAAGCCGCGCTGGCGCCATATGAAAAAGCGGCGGCCTTTCGGGAGCTGCTTCCCGTAGAAACAGGGCTTCGCGGCGAATTCCAAGCGGAGACGCCTCTTTCGGTCCAGTGGCGGTATCGGCGGGCGATTTTGGGCTTGGAAGGCACACGGTGCCGTCGGTGCGGCACTCCGCAGTTTCCGCCGCAAAGGGTCTGTGCCGTCGCCGAATGCCAGGCCGTGGACGAAACGGAACCGTATCTGTTTTCCGATAAATCGGCGCGGGTCTTCAGCTACACCGGAGACAACCTGGCCTTTTCCCTGGATCCCCCGCAGATCTACGGCATCGTGGATTTTGAAGGGGGAGGGCGCATGATGTTGGATTTTACCGACTGCGCCTTGGAGGCCGTCCGGGTGGATCAACCGGTGGAGCTGCATTTTCGGCGAAAGTACCACGATTCGCAGCGGGGCGTGCACACGTATTTCTGGAAGGCCGTGCCCGTGGAAGCGGCGCAGCACTAAGGAGGGAACGATCATGGCGATGGGAATCAAGGACAAGGTGGCGATCATCGGGATGGGCTGCACCCGATTCGGGGAGCGGTGGAACGACGGCGCCGAGGACCTCATGGTGGAAGCTTTTGTGGAAGCCCTGCAGGATGCGGGGATCGAAAAGGAAGAGATCGAAGGGGCGTGGCTGGGCACATGCTTTGATGAAGTCAATATCGGCAAAAGCGCCATTCCTTTGGCACAGGCCTTAAAACTTCCCAATATTCCGGTGACGCGTGTGGAAAATTTCTGCGCCACGGGGACGGAAGCCTTCCGCGGCGCCTGTTACGCCGTGGCTTCGGGGGCCTGCCGGATCGCCCTGGCCTTGGGTGTGGAAAAGCTCAAGGATACGGGCTACGGCGGCCTTCCGGGTTTCGACACCGCCATGGGAACCCTCAATCGGTTTATCCTGCCCAACTTCACAGCCCCGGGCGGCTTCGCCCTCATGGCGACGCGCTATTTCGCCAAATACGGGATTTCCCCTGAGGAAGGCAAAATGGCTTTGGCGAAAATCTCCGCCAAGAGCCACCACTGCGGGGCCATGAACCCCAAGGCGCATCTGCGCAAGGAGATCACCCCGGAACAAGTCCTCAAAGCCCCTATCATCGCCTGGCCTTTGGGACTCTTTGACTGCTGCGGCGTCAGCGACGGCGCGGCCGCCGCCATCGTGACGACGCCGGATGTCGCTCGAGGTTTGGGAAAGACTCCCGTGCTGGTAAAGGCGTTGCAAATCGCCGCCACGTCCGGTGAGGAGATGGTCACCACCCGATGGGACGGGACCTATCTCAAGACCACGACGGAGGCGGCCAAAAGGGCGTATGCGGAAGCCGGCATCACCCGGCCGCGGGAGGAACTGAGCGTCTTGGAAGTCCACGATTGTTTTTCCATCACGGAACTCGTCACTTACGAGGATCTTCAAATTTCCGAGCGGGGTCGGGCCATCCGAGACATCAACGACGGTTTCTTCAATTTGGAAGGGAAGATCCCGTGCCAATCCGACGGGGGCCTCAAGTGTTTCGGCCATCCCATCGGCGCTTCCGGCATTCGCATGATTTACGAGGTCTACAACCAGCTGCTGCATCGGGCCGGGCCCCGTCAGATCCCGGATCCGAGACTGGGCCTCACCCACAACTTGGGTGGCATCCCGTCTTTCAGCGTGTGCAGTGTGGGCATTTTCGGCCTTTAACTCCCTCCCGAAAAGGAGCACGCCATGATTCTCGCCTCGCCCGAAAGGATTTCGGAATATACTTCCAAGGGATGCTGGGGCGCCCGGACCCTCTTGGACGATTTCAAGCACCACGCTCGCTCCATGCCGGAGCGCACCGCCATGGTCGACCCGCTCAATAAGGAAGCCCTCTTGGGGACAGCCCCGGAACGGGTAAGCTACACCGATTTTGACCGGGCCGTGGAAGCGACGGCTTCGGCGTTGCACGCCGAAGGCATCGACAAAGATGACATCGTCCTCGTGCAACTCCCCAACTGTTGGGAGCTGGCCATGTTGTATCTCGCCGTCGCTCGGGCCGGCGGGGTGATTTCCCCCATGCCCATGCAATGGCGCGCCAAGGAAGTGACCTACGTCGCCGAACTGACCCAGGCCAAGGCCATGATCACCATAAACGAGTTTCACGGTTTCGGTCACCGGGCCATGGCCGAAGAGGCTGCGCGGAAGGTCCCCACCCTTAAAAAAATCTACACTTACGAAGACGTGCGCCGCATGATCCAGGAAAAGCCCGATCCCGCCCTCAATGTCATTCAGGTCGATGCGGACGACATCTTCACCATCTGCTGGACGTCGGGCACGGAAGCCCAGCCCAAAGGATGTCCGTTAAGCCACAACAACTGGCGATGCCAGGCGGCCGTCGCTTTGGCCAGCGGCATGCAGCCCGGCGACATCATGCTCACCGCCGGGCCTCTGGTCAACATGGCTTCCGTCGGGACGGTCTATGTGCCGTGGTTGCGCTACGGCGGCACGGTGATCCTGCACCACCCGTTCGATCCCCAGCTCCTTTTGAAGCAAATGGTGCAGGAACGCATCCAGTACACCCTGCTTGTGCCCGCCGTGGTGAACCTCATCCTCAAACACCCGGCCGCTCAAGGGGTGGATTTGAGTTCCGTGCGCGTCATCACCGTAGGATCCGCGCCGCCGTCCCTGTGGTCCATGGAGGAGTTCAAAAGGCGCTGGAATGTGGATATCGGAAACATCTGGGGGCAAAACGAAGGCACCGCCTTGGTTTCCGGGGTTCAGGAAGTGCCGGACATGACAATCCGCGTGGACCATCTGCCGCGCTACGGCGCTCCCGGCGTAGAATGGTCCACCCCCATGGCCCGGCACATTCAGACCAAGGTGGTCGCGCCCGACGGGACGGAACTGAGCGAGGACGGCGCGGTCGGGGAGCTCCTCTATCGCGGCCCCAACGTCATCCCCGGCTACTTCAAGAGACCGGATCTGAACGCCCAGGCCTTCGATTCGGAAGGCTATTTTCGCACCGGCGATCTTTTCCAAATCGCCGGCGATCGTTACCTCAAGTTCTTCGAGCGGGCCAAGGACATCATCATTCGAGGCGGCTACAACATCAGCGCCCAGGAAGTGGAAAACGTCCTGCTGGCTCACCCGGCCGTGCAGGACGTGGCGGCCGTGGGGATGCCCGACGAAAACCTGGGAGAGCGCACCTGCGTCTACGTCGTCCCCAAGCCCGGCCAAACGGTCACGTTGGAAAGCCTCACGGCTTTCATGAGAGAGCAAGGGGTGGCCACTTACAAACTGCCCGAACGGTTGGAAGTGGTGGAGGTCATTCCGAGAAACCCCGTGGGGAAGATTCTCAAGAAGGAACTGCGTCGGGACATCCGAGAGAAAATCGGGGCCTAGGACTTCTACGGAATATGCGTGCTGCCGATGTGGTGTCGAAGCGAAAACGGAGGGAAAAGCCATGGAGAAGATGCTGCAAGGAAGAGTGTGTCTCATCACGGGAGCGGGCCGGGGGATCGGCCGTGCGGCGGCGTTGCTTTTTGCGTCGGAAGGGGCCAAGTTGGTTTTGAGCGATTTGGATCCCGGGCCCGTCCAGGAGGTGGTGGAGGAAATTCGGAGTCGGGGCGGTGAGGCGGTGGCCGTGGTGGGGGATGTGACGGCCGACGGCTTTGCGGAAAAATTCGTTGAGAAGGCCGTCGACGCCTTCGGCCCGGATATTCACGTCATCGTCAACAACGCAGGCTACACGTGGGACGGCGTGGTGCACAAGATGACCGACGAACAGTGGGAAGCCATGCTCAAGGTGCATTGCACGGCGCCGTTTCGAATCGTTCGGGCCGCCGCGCCGTACATCCGGGAAAACGCCAAGAAGGAGGCGGAAGAAGGCCGGGTGGTCATGCGCAAGATCATCAATGTGAGTTCGGTGGCCGGGACCGACGGCAACGCCGGGCAAGCCAATTATTCCACGGCCAAATCCGGCATCTTGGGCTTTACCAAGACATTGGCCAAGGAGTGGGGGCGTTTGAACGTCAACGTGAACGCCGTGGCCTACGGCTGGATCGAAACGCGGCTCACCCAGCCCAAGGCGGATGACACGGTCCTGGAAAAGGACGGCAAAAAGATCGCCATCGGGGTGCCCAAGAACCAACTGGAAGCCTTCCGCATGATGATCCCCTTGGGACGGCCGGGGACGCCCGACGAAGCCGCCCGGGTCATGTTGTTTCTCGCTTCTCCCCTTTCGGATTATGTCTCCGGCCAGGTCATCAAGGTGACCGGGGGTTGGTAAGGGAAAAGACGCCGCTTTGCCAAAGCGTCACGACGTCCTGGAGTCCCCCGTCCTGGGTGGCCTTGGGGAAAGGGGTGGGGGACTCTGGGTTCTCTGAGTTTCGGTGCTGTAAAAAAAGAAAGGGGGTGCTTCATGATCGACATCAACCAGGTGGGACTGACCATCGGCCCTTTCGAACATCGGCTGCATTGGCGCGAGATCATTCTCTATCACCTCGGCATCGGTTTCGGGGCTTCGGACCTGGACTATGTGTACGAACGCGCGGAAGGAGGCCTCAAGGTCTGCCCCTCCTATGCCGTGATTCCGGTGTTTCAGCCGTTTTTTGAAGTCCTGGAAAAGCTCAAGATCGATCTCAAAACGGTGCTGCATGGAGAACAAGCCATCCGCCTTCACGGCCTCATTCCTTCCAAGGGAAAGCTTTTGAGCACCGTAAAAGTGGCGGGGATTTACGACAAGAAGAAAGCCGCCTTGGTGGTGTTGGAAACGGAAAGCACGGACGAAAAGGGGGCAAAGATTTGTGAGACGCGCATGAGCCTTTTCTGCAGGGGGCTTGGGGGATGGGGAGGGGACCCCGGTCCCAAGGCAGAGGCGGTTTCGGTGCCCAAGGACAAGAATCCGGACTTCGAGGTGGCTTTCAAGACTATGGAAGACCAGGCGGCCCTTTATCGTTTGTCCGGCGATGTCAATCCCTTGCACATCGACCCCAAGGCGGCCGAGGCGGCGGGATTTCCCAAGCCGATCCTCCATGGGCTCTGCACTTTTGGGTTTGCCACCCGGGCCATTTTGCAAGGAGCATGCGGCGGGGAGGTGTCGCGATTCAAGGCGTTTCAGGTGCGTTTCGCCGATGTGGTCTATCCCGGAGAAACCATCACCACACGGGGTTGGCTCTTGGGAAACGGCCGATACGCCATCGAAGCGTCGACGGAACGCTCCGTCGTCCTTTCGCACGCCGTGGCGGAGGTCGCCTGATTTTCCCGGACAGGAAATCCCCGGCTGTCTCCGTCGCCGGCGAAATTATGGATTGCGTCGCGCAGACGTGAGCAAAAGACATGGACGGGTCCCCGCCCTAAGTGCCTTCGCAGAGGGAGAAGGGAGGGTGATGGGACGCGGTTTGACGTTCCATGGCCAGCGAATGGAATCGGCACATTGACGAACGAGCGTCCGGTAAGGCATAAGGAGCGGGCCGTGCAGGCCAAGGGGGGAATTATGGCGGGTTTGTATAAGGAAGAGCACCACATCTTTCGGGAATCCTTCCGGCGGTTTGTGGACCGTGAAGTGGTGCCTCACATCGACAGCTGGGAAGAAAAAGGGATCGTGTCCCGGGTTGCATGGCGGGCCATGGGGGAAGCAGGGTTCTTGTGCCCGTGGCTTCCCGAGGAATACGGCGGAAGCGGCGCGGACTTTCTCTATTCGGTGATTATTGCTGAGGAACTGGCCAAAGCGGGCGCGGTGAGCCTCATGGCGCCGCTGCACAGCGACATTGTGGCTCCTTATCTCGCCGCTTTGGGGACGGAAGAGCAAAAACGACGATGGCTCCCCGGGGCGGCGCGCGGGGAGATCATCTTGGCGGTGGCCATGACGGAACCCAACACGGGATCCGATTTGGCCGCCATCCGCACAAGGGCGGAAAAGGACGGCGACTTCTGGGTCATCAACGGCCAAAAAACATTTATTTCCAACGGGATCCTGGCGGACCTGGTCATTGTGGCCTGCCGCACGGGGTCCCCTGATTCCGGAGCGAAAGGGATCAGCCTGATTTGTGTCGAGCGGGGAGCGCCGGGTTTTCACAGAGGCCGGAATCTGAAAAAAATGGGTCTGCACGCCCAAGATACGGCGGAACTCATTTTCGACGAGTGCCGGGTCCCCGCCGAAAACCTCCTTGGTCAACTGAACCGCGGTTTTTACCACATGATGGATCACCTGCAGCAGGAACGGCTCATGGCCTGCATCATGGCCCAGGCCATGGCCGAAGCCATGCTCGCCATGACCATCGGTTACGCCCGGGGCCGGACCGCTTTCGGCCAACCCATCGCCTCCTTCCAACACAATGCCTTCAAGATCGTGGATATGGCCACGGAAGTGACCCTGGGACGGACCTTTCTCGATCGGCTCGTTGCGGATCACATGGCGGGGAAGGACATCGTCACGGAGGTGTCCATGGGAAAGGCGTGGATCGCGGAAATGGCCAACCGGGTGGCCTATCAGTGTGTGCAACTCCACGGGGGCTACGGCTATATGGAGGAATACCCCATCAGCCGTTTCTACCGGGATGTGCGGCCCATCCCGATTTTTGCGGGGACGACCGAAATCATGAAGCTCATCGTCGCCAAACGCTTACAGCTCATTTGAACCTTTCAAGGAGGACTCCATGAATTTCGATCTGCCTGAGGAACTGAAAATTTTGAAAGAAGAAGCCTACAAGTTCGCCGTCCGGGAATTCACGCCCGTGTCCAAGGAATGCGACCGGGAGGAGAAATACCCTCGAAAGGTATGGAAAAAAGCTTGCGAGTACGGTTTCATCGGAGCATGGATCCCTGAGGAATACGGCGGACCGGGCGCCGGCTTTTTGGGCAACACCATCATCACGGAACAGTTCAGCCGGATCGACATGGGCATCGGGCTCATCACCGCCGCCGGTTTCGGATCGGAAAACATCTACCTCTACGGTTCGGAAGAACAAAAAAAGACTTACTTGCCGAAGATCGTCAACGGCGAAATCATCTTTGCCGGCGCCTACACGGAACCCAATGCGGGAACGGACGTGGCCGGCATTCGCACTCGGGCGGTCCGAGACGGCGACCATTACATCCTAAATGGCCAAAAGATGTTCATCACCAACGGGACCATTTGCGACTACTTTTGTGTTTTGTGCATCACGAACCCCGACGCGCCGCGCCATAAGCGTTTCAGTCTGCTCATCGTGGACGCCACATCCCCCGGGATCACCCGAAACAAGATTCACGGCAAAATGGGGATCCGCGCCAGCGACACGGCGGAAATCAGCTTTGAAGACGTCAAAGTCCCGGCGGAGAACCTGGTGGGCCAGGAAGGCAACGGTTTTTATCAGCTCATGGACTTTTTCAACACCACCCGGGCCATGGTGGCGGGCCAGGGTGTCGGATTGGCCCAAGGGGCCTTGGACAAGGCCGCCCAGTATGTGCAAGAGCGTACCGCTTTCGGCCAGCCGTTGGCCAACTTCCAAGGTGTCCAGTTCCAGCTTGCGGAAATGGCCACCCGCATCGAACTCGCCCGACAGCTCACCTACAAAGCCGCATGGTTGGCGGACCAAGGTCGGATCGATCCCAAGCTGAGCGCCATGGCCAAATTATACGCCGGGGAAACGGCCGTATGGGTTGCAGACAAAGCCTTGCAGCTCCACGGCGGCTACGGCTATATCGACGAATACGACGTGCAGCGTTATTATCGGGACGCCAAGATTCTGGAAATTTATGAAGGGACTAAAGAAGCGGAAAAGCTTACCATTGCCAAAATCGTCCTCAAGGAACACACCAAAGGCTAAACCCACAGGGCAAGGCAGGCGTCTGGTGAAGGACGAAAGGAAGGGAACGGCGGCCGAGATTCTCAGGGCCGCCCGTCAACTTTTTTACGAAAAAGGCTACGAGGCGGCCAGCACCCGGGAAATCTCCGCGCGGGTCGGGATCAGCAAGGCCGCCTTGTACCATCACTTCAAGAACAAGGAAGAAATCCTCTTTCGCATCTGTGTGGAGGCGGCCGACGAACTGGTGGACAACATGCGCCGTGCCATTGCCCGAAACGTGGAATCCGGCAAACCGCTCAAGGAACAGCTCACGGATATTCTCATCGAATACCTGCGTACTTATCTCAAGAACGAAAATTTCAACAAGATCCTGTTTCACGACATGGAATATCTGCCGGAAGACAAAAAGCGCGTCATCTTGGACAAGGAAAAAGAAAATGTTCATCAGCTGCGGGCGTTTCTCGTCTCCCTAATGGATCAGGGAGTCATCCGGCGCGTCAATCCCACCGTGATGACGTTTTCTCTCATCAGTTCTTTGCACTGGCTCTACTTCTGGTTCAAACCCCAGGGGGCTTTATCCTTGGAAGAAGTTGCACAGGAAATCGCCGACCTGTTCCTCTACGGCATGTTCAAGGCTTAGCTAGGCCTCTTTCGGGAACGCGCACCGCAAAGGCCACAGTGCGCGTCTCCGCCTCCAGACCGTAGTCCGTAAGCAGGGCCGGAACAAGAAAGCTCTGCCCTTTGTCGTAAGGCGCCATCTGAAGCCGCTCGTTTTCCCGCCAAAAGATCCGCCCCCGACCTTCGATCACCAGGATTACTTCCGGCCCGTCCGGCCGGGAGATGGATACGTTTTGGCCAGCTCTGACGATCCAACGGTGGACCTCGAATTCGTCACACGGCGCGGGATAGGCCGTGGAGGCTTCGTCCGGCGGGGTGATGGGCGAAGGGCTCGTGGGATCGAACTTCAGAACTTGGGGAATCTTTTGGAGATCCTTTGGCTTTAAGGTCAGGCCCAGACGGATGACGTTATCGGAGTTGGCCATGCATTCCACGATGTTTCCCCGCAGATAAGCATGGGGAAGGCCGGGGGGAAGAAAAAGGGCCTGTCCGGGGAGGAGTTCCACGGGGTTGAGGAACAGCAACACGAGAAGCCCCACGTCTTCAGGGCCGTATTTCGCCAGGAGTTCATGGAAAAGAGCGGCCATGGACGCAAAGGGTTCGGGAGCGCTGTCCATGCGGCGTGCCGTGGCATGGACGACGGCGGCAAGAGCTTTAGGCTCTTGCCGGGCTCTGTGCAGCAGTCGGGTCAAGGCGGCCCGGATCCACTCGGCGAAGGAGGCTGAGCCGGGATCCTGTCCCATGCCGTCGATGTTCGGCACGGTGGGGCTCTCGGTCCGTCCGTGGGGCTCTTGGGGCCGGAGGGAGACCGAGTGGGCACCCGGTGCGGGAGCCCCTTGCGGGTCTCCGAGCTGTGTTCGCCCGAGCGCCTCCGCGCCCTTTCCGATGAAAGCGGCGATTTCCGAAAAGGTGTGGAAGACGGCCCGCCAGCCGTCCAGGGACTTGAATCCCGCAAGGGCGTAGAATCGATCCAAAGCCACGGCAAGTTCGGGCTTGTGGTTGGGATCGGGGTAGTGATCCGGGTCTTGGGCATGCAGGACGGGGGCAAGGCTTTGGTCCGGGTGGACCTGAATGGACAGGGCTTCGGCGGCAGAGAGAATTTTCAGCAAAAAAGGCCACCGGCCGCCGAAGGCGCCATGGACCCGAGGCCCCAAGATGGGCAGCGGCCACAACCGGACCGCATCGTCCAAGGGGATCACATCCGTCTCGTTCCTCAGGTTGAGGATCCGCGAAGGGGCCGACGGATGGGCTCCGACCCACAGTTCCGCGTAGGGGATCGGATTCGGATTCGAAATGTTCAACAATTTGGCGATAAAAGCCCCTGGACCCCGTTCTCCCCATTCGTAATGGCGGATGGGGTTTTGCAGGCGATAAGGTCGCGCGAGCGGCCCGGCCGTTTTCATCGTGACCTCCCCTAGACCCTCGGTGCACCAAGGCGGGTTTTTTGCGTTCTTTTCTTCACTTTCCCATTGACCGTTTTTGGGGGCTTCGATAGGGTAACCGTGCCCGGAATCTGAAAAATCCCCTCCCATCCCTCGCTCGTGCCGCCCGTTTCCCGCTCCGGGCTGGAGGCTTTCAATGTGATCAAAAACGCATCCTTTGACAACCCCGACGAGAAAGATGGGCACGATGGGTTCGACCGGATTGGAGAGTCGGGGATCTTCCCAAGGGAGTTCGCGAAATTGCGGGAGGAGGATTACCCGAAACGAAAGGGGGTGAGCGCGCGCGATGCACGGGCAAGGGCTTGTCCGACACTCCAGGGGCGGAGCCGGGCGAGCTCGAGGACGGAAGACAGGGAGTTTTTTAACGAACGTCATCGCCATTCGAGGAGGAAGAGATGAGAGGAAACCGTTGGTGGGTGACATGGCTGGGGCTTGGGGCGCTGCTCCTCATGGTGGCTCCTCAGGCCGGTGCGGCGGGTTTCGCCCTTTATGAAGGCAGTGCCCGCGGCAATGCTTTGGGTGCAAACCTGGCGGGAAGTGCCGATGACGTGTCGGCCTTGTTTTATAACCCGGCGGGTATCACACAGCTTCCCGGCATGCAAGTGATGGCCGGGGCCACGTTTATTTCGCCCATGACCGATGTGATCACCGTCAACCCCTATTCGGGTCAGAGCAAAACCACGTCGGCGGAAAGCAACGTGTGGATTCCGCCCCACGTGTATGCCAGCTACCAGTTTTCGGACGCTCTGTGGTTTGGGGCGGGTTTCTATTCCCGTTTCGGCCTGGGCACGGAATTCGACAAAAACTGGTGGGGCCGCTACAACAATTACAACGCCGTCATCCAGACCCTGTCCTTTAACCCCAATGTGGCCGTGAAGCTTAGCGATAGGGTATCCATAGCCGCCGGGGTGGAGGTCATGTGGTTCGATCTTACGTTGGAACAGAAAATCGATGCCACGGCGCCGTTCGTAAAAGGAGGGGCCGGGGCGACGTTGGCCGCCTTGGGGTATTCCACTAAGATCAACGACCCCACAACCTCCGCTCTCGATGTGAAGAGCAAACTCACGGGCGATACCTTCGGCTACGGCTTCACTCTGGGCCTCCATGTGAAACCCTTGGACTGGCTTTCCCTGGGCGCTTCCTACCACAGCAACGTGAAACAACATCTGGACGGGGATGCCGATTTCACCAAGCCGGCGGCCCTCACCTCCGGCCCGCTCGCGCCCGCTGCGGCCACGTGGTTTAACGACACCGGAGCCCAAGGAAGTGTCACCCTCCCGGATATGCTCTTCTTGGGCGCAGGTATCCGCCCCATGGACCGGCTGCTGATCGAGCTCGGAGCCATCTGGACCGGGTGGAGCAGTTACAAAGAGCTGACCATCCAGTACGACGAGGCCATTTTGCCGGGCGTCACAAGCGTGACCAAACCCAAAAACTGGATGGACGTGTGGCGCCTGAGCATCGGGGCGGAATATAAACTGACCGATTGGGTGGATCTGCGGGCCAGTTACGTTTTCGACGAATCGCCCATCCCAGACTCCACGGCGGATTACCTGGTGCCGGCCAACGACCGTCACATGTTCGGCGTCGGGACCGGGTTTCGTTGGAACGCTTGGACGCTGGATCTTTCCTATACGTACCTCGTGATCGAAGAGCGCACGGTGGAGCCTCGACTTGCCGACGGCGTCTACCAATCGAAATTTGAAAACGGGGACGCTCACCTTATCGGGATCAGTGCCTCTTATAAATTCTAAGAAAATAGCTGTGAACCTCACGGAGAAAGCCTGGAGAAGCCTCTCCGGGCTTTCTCTTTTCCTCCCCGCGCCTCGGCGTCGAGAAAGGAAGGGCGGTTCGCACACCGGGGTCGGGAGGCTTCACAACACGCCGGAGGAGAACCCATGAGCCAAATCCTGCACGGTCGTTTCATTCGCCCGGAAGAGAGCCTGCTTTTTCTCGTGGATCTGCAGAGCGTCATGTTGGATCTGTGCGTTCACAAGGACCGAGTCGTCAGCAATGTCACGGCCCTCTTGGACATGGCCGCGGTGCTGAACATTCCCGTCTTGTTTTCCCAGCACAACGCCGAAAAACTGGGGGGCTTCCTGCCCGAACTCACAGCGAAAGTCGCCGACCCCGTCGTCTTGAACAAAGTGGAATTCAGCTGCTTCGAAAACGAGGCCATGGCCCGCGCCGTTGCCGCTTCGGGGCGCAAAACCCTCGTCTTGGCCGGGATTGAAACCCATGTGTGCATCTTCCATACCGGAGCGCATGCGGTCCGTTTGGGCTACACGGTGCATGTGGTGAGCGATGCCGTGACAAGCCGAAGCGAACACAATTGGCAGATCGGCCTTCAGAGGCTCGATCGGGCCGGCGCCGTGATCACGTCCACAGAGATGGTCACCTTTGAGTGGCTCAACCGTGCCGGAACGGCGGAATTCCGGAAGGCCTTGCCCATTTTGAAAAGATTTTAAGAGTCTTATGTGCTCAGGAAAATCCAGAGGCATAAGACGGCCAGGGAGGCCACGGTGATGGGCACGCCGTAGCGGGCATGTTCGCGGAAGGAGATGCCGACGCCGTGGGCGGCGGCTTCTTCGATGACGATGAGGTTGGCGATGCTGCCGATGGTGACCAGGTTTCCCGCAAAGGTGCTGGAAGCGGCCAAGACGTACCAAAGCGTCTCATGACGCGGAGGGAGGAATTTGGACAGGAGCATCGCGGCCGGGACATTGCTCGTCACGTTGGACAGAATCACCGACACCGCAGTCAGGACGTAAGGGTCGGTGACATGGACCGCATGATGATTTAGCCCGCCCATGATCATTCGAGGCAGTCCGGCTTTTTCCACGGCACCGACCAAGATGAACAGGCTGCAAAACAGGGTGATCAGATGCCAATCCACCAGGCCGAGGATGGAGCGCGTTTTCATTCGTCGGCTGCACAGCAGGCATCCCGCCACGGCCAAGGCGGTCACGTGCCTGGGGACGGGTGAAAAGAAGAGGATGATCAAAACGGCGGTGTAAAACAGTCCCTTGCGGGCCTGGTGAGCGTCGAACGACGGCCATGGGCTTTCGACGACCTTGCCGATCCGCACAGCGTCCAGAGTCAGCCTGTTGCGGGAAAGCCCGACGATTAGGGCGAAAGCTGCTGCGAGGGATACCGACACGGGAGGAAGGTTCCACAGGAAAAAACGTAAGAAATCCAGCTTGCCCACTTGGCCGATGAGCATGTTTTGGGGGTTGCCGATGATGGTCGCCGCCGAGCCGATGTTGCTGGCCACGGCCACGGCAATGAGAAAGGGGACGGGATTGAGAGAGCGGCGAATCAAGGTGACCGTGAGCACGGGGGTGAAGGCGAGACAGACAATGTCGTTGGCCAGCACGGCGGAAAGGAGGGCGGTGGTGATCATGAGGAGAAAGAGGAACTTCCAGGGATGGTCGAGCCACCGCATGATTCTGAGTGCCGTCCATGTGTAAAAGCCGGCCAGTCGAAATTGGGCGGAAAGGACCATGAGCCCGTAAAGGAGGAGAATTGTCGGGATGTCGATGGCCTCCAGGGCTTCCTTGGTGTTCATGGCGCCGACGGCCACCATGGTCATGGCCCCAAGGAGGGCGATCCCCGTACGGTCTAAGGCGAGACCCGGAATGCGGCCGAGAGCGACCCCGAGGTAAGCGACGACGAACACGGCGATGATCGTTGTCTCCAAACGCACTCCCCCTTTCCACCGACGTAAAAGACCTCCGGCGAGCGTACCGCATCGGATCTCGGCCTTTCCGGGAAAAGCGATCTATACACCTAAAGGTTCGGCAAACCAAGAACGGAAAAAACGCTCGAGCTTCAAGCGGGGAAGCCTGTGCGTCGGCGTTTCATGGCGTTTTGCAGGGTGCGGTAGGGAAGGGCCGGCATGGGCCGTGCGTGTAAAGGTAAGCCTCGCTCGGCCGACCTCGGTCCGGGCGGAACAAGCCGTGAAAGGACAGAAGGCGACGCAGACCCTTTTGACGGAGAAGAAGGCGAGCTGAGGGGGGAGGCAGGCTTCTGGCGGTCAGATGGGGATGTGCAGCTGTTTTTTCTTGAGCTTTTCGATGAGGGTGGTGCGGTTGAGGCCCAAGAGTTTGGCCGCTTGGTTTTTGACGCCCCCAGCCTTGCGCAGGGCATCCATAATGAGCCTGTTTTCGAGATCCTCCAGGATCTGTTTGAGGTCGATGCCTTCCTCGCCGATCTCAACGGCCGGCACGGCGGGCTTGGGAGCGGCCTTGCGGACTCGGTCCGGCAGATCCTGGATCTGGATGACGTCGCCCTCGGTGAGGATGACCAGGCGTTCGATGAGGTTTTCCAGCTCTCGGACATTTCCGGGCCATTCGTAGGCTTCCATGCACGAGAGGGCTTCCTTGGACATTTTCTTCAAAGGGAGGCCTTTTTTGTGGCAGTGCAACCGTAGAAAATGTTGGACAAGCAACGGGATATCCCCTTCCCGCGCCCGCAATGGCGGCACGTGAATGGGGATGACGTTGAGCCGGAAGTAAAGGTCTTCACGAAAGGAGCCGTTTCTGACGGCGCTTTCTAGGTCCTTGTTGGTTGCGGCGATGATGCGCACATCCACTTCGATGGTGCGAGACCCACCGACTCGCTCGAATTTGCGTTCCTGCAGAAACCGCAGTAGCTTCACCTGAAGCTTAGGGCTCATGTCACCGATTTCATCCAGAAAAACGGTTCCCTGATGGGCCAGTTCGAAACGCCCCTTGCGGTCCCGCAAGGCCCCGGTAAAGGCACCCTTTTCGTGGCCGAAAAGTTCGCTCTCCAGCAGCTCTTCGGGAATGGCCCCGCAATTGATGGGCACCAAGGGCTTGTCTTTTCGTTCGCTGTTGTAATGGATGGCGTTGGCGATGAGTTCCTTGCCCGTGCCGCTCTCCCCCGTGATCAGAACAGTGGTTTCCGTTCGGGCGACCCGTTCGATCACGCGATAGATGGACTGCATCACGGAGCTTTGGCCGATGATCTTGTCGAACCCGTATCGGGCTTGGAGTTGAGATTTCAGGAGGTCGTTTTCGGAACGCAGGGCGATGAGTTCCCTGGCTCTTTCGAGAACTACGAGGATTTCGTCCAATTTGGCCGGTTTCGTGAGATAATCGAAAGCGCCCCGTTTCATGGCCTCAACGGCCGTTTCGATGGTTGCATACCCCGTAAGAACGATGACGACCGTTTCGGGATGGTGTTCCGCGAAATGGGCCAGCACCTGCATGCCGTCGACGCCCGGCATGACCAGATCCGTCAAAACCACGTCATAGAAATTTTGGGACGCCTTCTGGACGGCCTCCATGCCGCTGGAGGCCATGTCCACGCGATAGCCTTCCTCTCGCAGCCCTTCCACGATCACCTGAAGGGTTTCGGGAGTGTCATCCACCACCAGAATCTCGCCGAGAGGTACCCGTGCATCCATCCGTCGCTCCCTGCCGTAGGAAACCTTTCCGGGTTGCCGCGCGACTGCTGTGCCGCAGTGTATAGCATTTTGTTGTCCAGTCAAGACTTTGACGTGCGGGCGGTGAAGGGCCTTCGGCGCCCGTCGGACCGGCCGAGGTTTTCCTTGACTTTGCCATGGCCGTTTTCTACTAGAAACCGTTTATGACTTGGGATGCATGGTGAGGATTTTCAAGAAAAATTTTCCTGTTTTGCAAGGCCGCCGGGCTGAGGAAAACGGGACGAGAGGGTGTCGGTGGTGGAACGCGTGCAAGCGGTACGGGGGATGAACGACATTTTGCCCGAAGCTGTCCCGTGGTGGCAGATGGTGGAGGCGACGGCTCGGGAGGTGCTGGAGCTCTACGGGTATCGGGAGATTCGAACCCCTCTGGTGGAAAAACTGGAGCTTTTCGCCCGGAGCATCGGCGAAAGCACGGACATTGTGGAAAAGGAAATGTACGCTTTTGCCGATCGCAAAGGTCAATGGCTGGCGTTGCGGCCGGAAGCGACGGCGTCCGTCGTCCGTGCTTTTATCGAGCATAACCTTCAAGCGGATCCCCTGGCGCGCAAGTTTTACACCATCGGTCCCATGTTCCGCCATGAGCGGCCCCAGAAGGGCCGATACCGTCAGTTCCACCAGATCGACGCCGAAGTGTTCGGTATCGACGACCCGTTGCTGGACGCCGAACTCATGGTCATGTTGTGTGATTTTCTTGAGCGGATCGGGCTTGCCGACGTGGCTCTTCATATCAATTCCCTGGGCTGCCCCGCGTGCCGGCCCTCGTTTCGAGAAGATCTCAAACGGTTTCTGCACCATCGGGCCCCATCCCTTTGTCCTGATTGCGACCGACGTCGTCATGTGAATCCTTTGCGAGTCTTTGACTGCAAGGTGGACCGCTGCCGCGAGGCGCTGACGGGCGCCCCGCAACTGCTCGATCACCTGTGCGAGGACTGCGCCCGCCATTTTGAAAAAGTGCAAAGTTACCTGGGCGGGCTTGGCGTGCCCTTTATGGTGGACCCGCGCATGGTGCGCGGGCTCGACTACTATATGCGCACCACTTTTGAAGTGATCACGGATCGGCTGGGGGCGCAAAATGCCGTCGGCGGCGGCGGACGATACGACGGGCTCATGCGCGATCTCGGCGGGCCCGATCTTCCGGGGATCGGTTTTGCCATCGGGATGGAACGGCTGATTCTGCTATTACAACAAGGGCGAAGCCTCCAAGGTCCGGCGCCTGAGGTGTTCATGGCGGTCCTCGGGGAAAAGGCCGTTTCCGAAGCGTTTCGCACGGCTCAGGCGCTCAGGCGCTCCGGCCTGGGCGTGGAGATGGCCTACGGCGGCGGAAGCTTGAAAAGCCAAATGCGTCGGGCCGACAAACTGGCGGCGGCCTACGTGGTCATCCTCGGAGAGGAGGAGCTCCAAAGGGGCGTTGCCGTCGTGCGAAACATGAAGGAGAAATCCCAGAAGGAAGTCCCCCTCTCGGGCCTGGTGGAATTTTTCAGCCGACGGGACGGCTCTTCGGGAGGGGCGCCGGATAGAGCACAAGAGCCTGTGTGAGGCCGAGAGAGCTTATGAACGCCCCGGCACGGTACAGGCAGTCGACTCTCGGGGCGAGGCTCCGGGGTTGGGCCGACACCCCTGGAAAACGACACGGGGCATGGAGACGTTGAACGAATAGGAGCGCGGAGTGGATCAAGAAGCCAAGCAGATAGAATCGCCATCGATCGTTCTGGAATCCCTCGACGGCTGGCGCCGCAGCCATGACTGCGGCAGCCTTCGGCTCGACCACGTTGGCCGGGAGGTCGTCTTGATGGGCTGGGTTCAAAGGCGCCGCGACCACGGCGGGCTTATCTTCGTGGACTTGAGAGATCGGGAAGGGATCACCCAGATCGTTTTCGATCCGCAAGCCGATGCGGCCGCTCATGAGACGGCCCACGACTTGCGCAGCGAATATGTCATCGCCGTCAAAGGGGTGGTGCGCAAGCGGCCTGAAGGCATGGCCAACCCCAAATTGCGCACGGGCGAAATTGAAGTTCTCGTCGACGCCCTCAAAATCCTCAACATCTCCAAGACTCCGCCTTTCCTCATCGAAGAGGAAACGGAGGCCAGCGAAAGCGTGCGCCTGAAGTACCGATACCTAGATCTGCGGCGGCCTTCCATGCAGGCCAACTTGCGGCTGCGACACCGGGCGGCTTTCCTCACACGCAATTATTTTGCCGAGCGGGGCTTCATCGAGGTGGAAACCCCCGTGCTGACCAAAAGCACTCCGGAAGGCGCGCGAGACTATTTGGTGCCGAGCCGTGTGAATCCCGGCAAGTTTTACGCCCTGCCCCAATCGCCCCAGCTTTTCAAGCAATTGCTCATGGTAGCCGGCTTCGAGCGCTACATGCAGATCGTCAAGTGCTTTCGAGACGAGGACCTGAGGGCGGACCGGCAGCCGGAATTCACGCAGCTGGACTTGGAGATGAGCTTTATCGAGGAAGAGGACGTCTATCCGCTGATCGAAGGGTGGATGGGCGTTTTGTTCAAAGAGCTTTTGGGGCGGGACGTCCCCGTGCCGTTTCCTCGGCTGCCGTACCGGGAGGCCATGGAACGCTACGGCACGGATCGGCCGGACCTGCGCTTCGGGCTGGAACTCACCGATCTGACCCAGGTGGTCAAGGGCTGCGACTTTCGGGTGTTTCGGGACGCAGCGGATCGGGGCGGGGTGGTGAAGAGCCTCCGACTTCCCGACGGCGGGCGGCTTTCCCGAAAAGACTTGGACGATTTGGTCCAATATGCTCAAGAATTCGGTGCCAAAGGGATGGCGTGGGCCAAGCTGCAGCCCGATGGGTGGCAGTCGCCCATCGCTAAATTTCTTTCCGAATCGGTGCGCCAGGCCATCACCGACAAAATGGAAGGCCGACCCGGGGATATCCTTTTCTTTGTGGCGGATCAGCCCGCCGTGGTCCACGAAACCCTGGGCAATGTGCGCACACGGCTGGCCCAACAGCTCGGCCTTATCCCCTCGGGTGAGTATCGGTTCTGCTGGGTCACCCATTTCCCGCTGTTGGAGTGGGATCCCGATGAAAAACGCTATGTGGCGGTGCACCATCCCTTCACATCCCCGCTGGAAGAGGATATGGATCTTCTGGAAACGGACCCGCTTAAGGTGCGCAGCCGAGCCTATGACCTCGTGCTCAACGGGACGGAAATCGGCGGGGGAAGCATCCGGATCCATCGTGAAGACGTTCAAAAGAGGATCTTCGGGGCCCTGGGCATCGGCGAACGGGAAGCCCGCGAAAAGTTCGGGTTTCTGCTGGATGCGTTGCAGTACGGCGCACCGCCCCACGGCGGGATCGCGTTCGGTTTCGACCGGCTGGTCATGCTCATGGCCGGCGCTTCTTCCATCCGGGACGTCATTGCGTTTCCGAAGACGCAAAAAGCCACATGCCTCATGAGCGGGGCGCCGTCAGAACCGGATGTGAGCCAGCTCTTGGAACTGTGCATCAAGGTGGAAAAAGAGGGGAGGTAACCCTCCATGGCCCGATGGAACGAGAAGAAACGTGTCTTGGACCACGAGCATTCGGGGTTTTGGCACCACCGCCTGGTGGACGTTCCGGAACCCAACCTCATGCGCAACGTCTTCCCGTATGTGGAGGTTCCCAGGATCGATTTCGATCACAAGCTGCTTCCCATTGACCCTGCGGAAGACATCTTTATTACGGACACGACGTTCCGCGACGGCCAGCAGGCGCGACCGCCCTACACGGTGGAACAGATTGAGAAAATCTTCGAGTTCCTCCATCGGTTGTCGGGGCCCAAGGGCGTCATTCGTCAGAGCGAGTTTTTTCTCTACACGGATAAGGATCGGCGGGCTCTGGAGGCGTGCCTCGCCAAGGGCTATCGGTATCCGGAGATCACGGGCTGGGTGCGGGCCGTGGCCGCCGACCTCCAGCTGGTACTGGATGCCGGCTTAAAGGAAACGGGAATCCTGACGTCGGTTTCTGACTACCACATTTTCCTCAAGATGAAGATGTCCCGTCGGGAGGCGCTCGAAAAATATCTCGCCATCGTGAAAGCCGCCTTGGAAAAGGGCATTGTCCCGCGCTGCCACTTCGAAGACGTGACCCGGGCCGACACCTACGGGTTCTGCATTCCGTTCGCCATCGAACTCATGAAACTTCGGGAGGACAGCGGCATCGACATCAAGATCCGCCTCTGCGACACCATGGGCTTCGGGGTGACCTATCCCGGCGCCGCCCTGCCTCGAAGCGTCCCGAAGCTGGTGCGAGCGTTCATCGATGAGGCGGGTGTTCCGGGGCATCTGCTGGAATGGCACGGCCACAACGATTTCCACAAGGTGCTTGTCTGTGCCGCCACGGCGTGGCTCTACGGCTGCAGCGGAGCCAACGGGACGCTCCTCGGCTTCGGGGAACGCACCGGCAATGCCCCCATCGAAGGCCTCATCATGGAATACATCGGCCTTCGAGGTTCCATGGACGGGATCGACACAACGGCCATCACCGATGCCGCGGAATATTTCCAAAAGGAGCTGGGCTATCGCATCCCGCCCAACTATCCTTTTGTGGGCGAGGACTTCAACGCGACCAAAGCGGGGATTCACGCCGACGGTCTCGTGAAGGATGAAGAAATCTACAACATCTTCGATACGAGGCGGCTCCTGAAACGACCCGTGAGCGTCATTATTACGGACAAATCCGGTGTGGCCGGCATCGCCTACTGGGTGAACAACCGCCTGCGTTTGACCGGAGACCGGAGGCTCGACAAGCGCCATCCGGGCATTGTGAAGATTCACAAGCGCGTCATGGAAGAATATGCAGCCGGGCGCACGACCTCCATTTCCAACGAGGAATTGGAACGATGGGCGAGACGGTACCTGCCCGAGTACTTCGTCAGTGAATTCGATCGGCTCAAGGAACGCGCCCGATCCCTGGCGGCCCACTTGGTGGCCGAAGTGGTGGAAAACGCGGCCATCAAGAGTATGGATCCGTCCCTGCAGGAACCCGTCCTGCAGACCCTTTTGGAACTCAACCCGTTCATCCAGTACGTCTACGTCACGGACGCGGAAGGCCGCAAAATCACCCGCAACATCACCCATATCACCGATCGGGCCAAATACGAATCGGCCCAGGTGGGAGAAGACCTTTCCGACCGCCCATGGTTTATCGAACCCATGAGGGACGGCAAGGTGCACGTCACCGATTTTTATACGTCTCGGTACACGGGCGCTTTGTGCATCACGGTGTCGGCGCCCATCCGTAACGATTTGGAAGAAATCGTCGGCATCTTGGGCATCGACATCCGCTTTGAAGACCTGGCCAAGATGGAAGAAATGGAAAAGAACGGTCGAGTCTAAAGCCGCATGGCGGGGCGGGGCATGGAGCGACGGAGCACAGCACGGAGCGGATCGGCTTCGGTGCCGGCCATGGTGGTCTTTGTGGCCGTTGCGTTGCTGGTTGCGGGGTGTGCGCCCAAAAAGCCTCCGTCACCCACCGCCCTCCCTCCGGGGTCTCCTCCGCCCCTGGGAACCCAAAAACCTTATCAAATCAACGGTGTGTGGTATTACCCCATTCCCAGTGCCGAAGGGTTTCGGGAGGAAGGCTATGCCAGTTGGTACGGCCGGGATTTTCACGGTCGCCCCACGGCCTGTGGGGAGCCGTTCGACATGTATGCCATGACGGCCGCCCACAAGATTCTGCCCATTGGGACGCACGTGAAAGTGACGGACAAAAGGACGGGGCGATCGATCATCGTCCGGGTCAACGACCGCGGCCCGTTCGTGCCGGGTCGGATCATCGACCTGTCCTATGAAGCGGCCCGGGCTCTGGGGATCCATAACGACGGGTTGGCTCCGGTCGTCGTGGAAGCCGTTCGCGTGACCACCCCCGTGATGGTCGCCGGGTCGGGGCCGTCGTGGCAGGTGGAACCGGTGCGTCCTTACCGGCAAGGGCCCTTTGTCATCCAGGTGGGGTCCTTCCAGAATGCGGAAAACGCCCAGCGTCTCAAAAAGGAGATGGATCGGCGGTACGGGTCCGCGGCCGTGCGGACAGCCTCCATCAACGGGACGGCCTTTTACAGAGTGCAGGTGGGGGTTTTCCCCGATTTGGATCGAGCGATGCAGTCCATGGAGACTTTGCAGCGAAGCGGCTATCGTGACGCGTTTGTCATCGCCTTGGAGGGGCAGTGAGATGGTGGCGGTGTTGAATTATCCGTCGGCGGAAGTCGAACGGTTTTTGAGTGCGGTGACGGGGCGGCAGGTTGCCGTGGACCCGGAGTTGGAAAGACGGGTCCGTGAGATCCTCGAGGCGGTTCGGCGCGACGGGGACGAAGCCCTGGTGCATTTCACGCGGCAGTTCGACGCGCCGGAATTTTCGGCGGCGCACATTGGGGTGGGTCCCGAGGAAATGGATCGAGCCTACGAAGAGGCCGACCCCGATCTGGTGGACGTCATTCGCAGGGCCCGAGACAACATTTATCGTTTTCACGAGAATCAAAAGGCGTCTTCCTGGTTCATGACCCGTCCCGACGGGTGTTACATGGGGCAAATGGTGCGGCCCGTATCGGCGGCCGGGTTATATGTGCCCGGAGGACAAGGCGGCGAGACGCCTTTGGTGTCCACGGTGCTCATGACCGCCGTGCCCGCCCGGGTCGCCGGGGTGCCGGACATCGCCATGGTGACGCCCCCTCGCCGGGACGGCACGCTCAACCCCTACCTGCTCGTGGCCGCCCGAGAAGCGGGGGTTCATCGGATCCACAAGGTGGGGGGCGCCTGGGCCGTGGCCGCCCTGGCCTACGGCACGGCAAGCATCCCGCCGGTGGATGTGGTTGTGGGGCCGGGAAACATCTATGTTTCGCTGGCCAAAAAGATGGTTTCCGGCCGAGTGGGAATCGACGGGTTGGCCGGTCCCAGCGAAGTGGTGGTCATCGCCGACAAGACGGCCGATGCGCGCTTTGTGGCGGCGGATCTCTTGAGCCAGGCGGAACACGATCCCATGGCCAGCGCGGTATGCCTGACCGATAACGCCGGATTTGCCCAAGAGGTCGTGGCGGCTCTGGAAGCGCAAACGGCGGAACTTCCTCGGCAAGAGATCGCGCGGCAGGCGCTTTCCCGCTATGGGGCCGTCATCCGAACGCGAAGCTTGGAAGAAGCGGTGGACCTGGCCAACCGCCTCGCTCCGGAACACTTGGAACTGGTCGTCCGTGACCCTTGGGCGCTGCTTCCCCGGGTGCAAAACGCCGGGGCGGTTTTTATGGGGACCCACACGCCGGAAGCGCTCGGAGATTACTTTGCGGGTCCCAACCACGTGCTGCCCACAAGCGGCACGGCGCGGTTTGCTTCGGCCTTGGGGGTGGAAACGTTTCTGAAAAAAACGACCGTTCTCGCCTATAGCCTGGAGGCGTTCCAACGGGATGCCACAGCCGTGGTGTCTTTGGCGACTTTGGAACGGCTGGATGCCCACGCCAGGTCCGTCAAGATCCGCATGGACGAAAAGACTTCCGCATCAGCCTAACGGCGGCCCATGGAAGGAATCGGGGGTGGCATGAGCGAAACCCTTTTGGGGAGAGGCATGGGCTGAGCCGGTTCGCTCGGGAGAAAAGGACCCGCGGGTCTCGCGTTCCAGCTTGCGGACATGGCGCCTCGCCGACAAGTCCGGCGAAGGATAGCGGGTTGACCTTGGAGCGGCACTTCGCATAAAAACACTTTAGAAGTGCAGGGTTTTGAGGGGCCTTCCATTCACAATCAAAGGATTGATGCCCGTGAAGGTGACGTGTGAGCAATGCCGAGCGTCTTTGAGTCTGCCCGATGAAAAAGTCCCTCAGGGCAAGTCTTTTCGGGTCCAATGTCCCCGTTGCCGTCACGCGATTCTCGTGCAGAGTCCCGCATCGGAGGAGCCCGGTTCCGGATTGGCGCCGCACGAAGAGTTGCTCATGGCGGAAGGAAACGCAGACGACGACGCCTTTCTGGACCTTTTGGAGCACGGGGCGAAAGCCGCTTTGGTGTGTTTTGCCGACGCCCGGCGGCAAGCGACGGTCGTTCAGGAACTCAAGGATATGGGCTTTCATCCCTATGTGGAAGACGATCCCGATCGAGCGGTCCGAAGACTGCGTCAAGGGGGTTATGAGGTTCTGGTCCTTGAGGAACCCCCCGACGACAGGGACCGGCGCCATGTGCTGATCGACTTCTTGAAGGCCCTGCCCATGGCGCAACGCCGAACTCTTTTCACCTGCTTGGTCAGCCCTCGAGACCGCACCATGGACTCTTTGGCCGCGTTCCGCAAAGAAGTGGATCTGGTCATCCATACGGATGATTTAGGAAAGATGCAGCCCGTACTGCACAAAGAGATGAAGAGCGCCCGCAGCTTTTATCGTCTGCTTAAGGAGGCCTTGGAAGAAAGGGGGCAACTCTGATCCGAAAATCGTGGACTCGAATGTTCCGTCGCGGGAGGGATTCCCAGCGCTCGAGGCATTTTCGAGCGCGGGTGGAAAGTTGTGTCAACACCATCCTGGAACTCAACAACCACCTGGGGGAAGGAAAAATCCGCCCGGAGATCATCAAGCAGTTCCTTCGCCTCAAAGAATCGCTCCAGCATGTCTCCGATGAAAACGTCAGCGAGCAGGACGTCTCCCGCATCGAGCAGGCGACGAACCAGCTCTTGGAAGAAATCCGTGCCGCCTATGGCGATCAGAAGCCTTTGGTGCTCTACGAGGGCGATCGCCACTAGGCTCTAGGCGCAGCAGCACGAGTGCAGTTCGAAGAACAAGGCGGCGGCGGATCGGATTCCTTTTTTAAAGTCGCTGAGAGAAAACCGCTCATTCGGGGCATGAGCCCCGTCGTCCGGGCGTCCCCAACCTAACAGCAGGATCGCCTCCAGTTCCAGAACCTCCTTCAAAAGATTCACGATGGGAATCGACCCCCCTTCGCGGATAAAAACAGGGGCGACGCCGAAGCCTGCATGGATTGCGCGAACGGCAGCCTGAACCTGAGGCAGGTCGCGGGAGACGAGCACGGGTTCTGCCCCGTGCAGGGCGTTCACCTGAAGGCTCACTTCCTTGGGGCAGAGGCGGGTGACGTATTGCGTAAACAAGGCGGCGATGTCTCGAGGTTTCTGATGGGGCACCAGCCGCATGCTCACCTTGGCCCCCGCCTTGGCCGGGATGACCGTTTTGGCCCCTTCGCCGGAAAAACCTCCCCAAATGCCGTTGATGTCCAGAGTCGGGCGGGCTGTTTTGGATTCCAGAGCGCTATAGCCCGGTTCTTCGCAGAGCCGTTCCAGCCCGAGATAAGCTTTGAGCTTCTCTTCGCTGAAAGGCAGGGCCCCCATCGCCTCCCGCTCCCACGGTTCCAAGGGGGCTACGGTGTCGTAGAACCCTGGGATGGCGATGGTCCCGTCGGGGTTTTTCAGCTGAGCCAGGATGGAGACCAGCGCGTTGATGGGATTGGGGGCGATGCCGCCGAAACTTCCGGAATGGAGATCGGTACGCGGACCCTGCACGGTGATCTGCATGTAGGATAGGCCCCGAAGGCCGTACGTGATGGCCGGAACGTCCTCGGAGAATTGAGAACCGTCGGAGATGGCAATGGCGTCGGCGCGCAAAAGCTCCCGGTTCTTTTTCAAGAAGGCGCCCAGATGCGGACTGCCGATTTCCTCTTCCCCCTCCACGAGGATCTTCACATTGATGGGCAGATCCCCGGTCACGGCCAGGATGACCTCCAAGGCTTTGAGATAGGTGAAAAACTGCCCTTTGTCGTCACTGGCGCCTCGGGCGTAAAGAAAGCCGTCCCGCACGGTCGGTTGAAACGGGGCGGTGTTCCATTCTTCTTCGGGTTCCGCGGGCTGCACGTCGTAATGCCCGTAGACGAGCAGCGTGGGTCGGTTCTGGTGGGGGCACCGGGACGCAATGACCACGGGGTGGCCACCGGTGTCCTCCAGCCGAGCCTCGAGTCCGATCCTCTTGCAGTGGTTGAGCACCCACTCGGCGGCGCGGCGCACATCGCCGCGGTGATGGGAATACGTGCTGACGCTGGGAATGGCCAAGAGCTCCTTGAGTTCCCTCACATAGCGGTCGTGGTTGGAATCGATCTTTTGGAAGATGTCCGTCAAACGCATCGGGGTAGCTCCTTGTGGTCACGTTCTTTTTCACGTTCCGAAATCGGCTGGGACGCACCATACAACCTTTTGCCGGCTTCGCAAAGGACCTTCCTGTGCGTTGACCTGAAAGAGCGCCTGGTCTAGGATCGCCGCACCACGAAGCGAAAGAAAGGATCTCGTGACGATGGCCGTGCGTTTTGAAATGGTTTCCGGCGTCGAGAGGGTGGACCCGGAGGTGTGGAACCGACTGAGCCGAAGTGCCGCTCCCATGATGGAGTGGGAATACCTGTACTGCTTGGAACGCTCCGGCGTGCTCACGCCGGAACGGGGCTTTGTGCCGAGGCATATTATGGCCTACGAAGACGGCAGGATCATGGCCATTGCCCCGCTCTATGAACGAACGCGCCCATGGGTGGAATTCGGCGACGGCGGCCTGTTGCGCTTTCTAGGGGAACTGACGGGGTATCCCTACTACGTGGGACTCATGGCCACGGTGCCCTTAACCCCGGTGCCCGCCTATCAATTTCTGTACGACGCCGAACACGACCCCGTGAAAGTCTATAAGGTTGTGGGCGAATACGTGGATTTTGTGTGCGAGACCCGAGGCTTTGCCACATGCCGGATCTATTACTTCGGCGATTCTGCGCCTGGACTCCACGAAGTTCTGCTGCGCAGAGGGTTCGTCGGCCTGCGCAGCGACTATTGTCTGTGGCGGAACAAAGGCTACGCAACGTTTGAGGATTTCTTGATGGATTTCAGATCTCCTCGGCGGCACAAAATCAGGCGGGAGATGAGAGACATCGAAGCCGAAGGGATTCGTTTGACCATGGTGCGCGGGGATGACGCCCCTCAAGATTTTTTCGACATCATGCACGAGCTCTACATCCTGACATGGAAAAAATACATGGGCGAAGAAGTCCGCCCGTTTCTCAACGGGCGGTTTTTCCACATGCTCGGCCGCCTATTCCGGCATCGGCTCCTTTTTTCCGTGGCCTGGAAGGGGCGGCATCTTTTAGCCCTCGCGCTGTTTTATCACAAAGGGGATCACCTCTACGGCCGCTACTGGGGAAGCTACGATCAAGTGCCTTTTCTCCACTTCGCCGTTTGTTATTACCAGCCCATCCGCTATGCCATCGCCCAGGGCATACGCGTCCTCGACCCCGGTTTCGGGGGGGAACACAAGACCTTCCGAGGTTTTGAAAGCACCCTGGTACAGCACTACATCAAATTCTACGGCGATGAAGAAACGCGCACGGCCCATTCCATTCTGGGCCGATACGGCGGGCCGCCCGAAGAAGTGGGGGGGCGGTTCGTGCGCTGACGGTTCCCGGATCTAATTGTCCGTGGGGCCTGAGCTTTCTCGACGGATGACGATGGCTTGGAGCTGTTCTTCCTTGTTGAGGCGGGCGGCGTATTCCAAAGCCTTCTGCCGCGTTTCGAACCCGCCGAGGATGACCCGATACCACACGTCCTGATCGCTCACGGCGACCCGTTCCATGACTGCCTTGTGGCCCTTTTTCTTGAGGCGCTCCAGTAAAGCGACGGCATTTTCCTGACGACGCATGGAAGCCACCATGAGCGCGTAAGAACCTGAAGCCGACGGGGCCGCCACGGCCGGCTCCGGCGTTTCATCTTGCCCCGAAAGGGCGGGAGGAGGTTGTTCCACAACGTTTGGGCTTTCGGCGACGGAGGAAGAGGGAGACGGAGGCTTGGCGGCCGGAGGGGCCATGTGCGGGGCCTTAGGCTGCCCCGGCTTCTGAACGGCCGCCAGTTCCTTTTCCGACTCCAAGGTCGCGAGAATCTTTTCTGCGGGGATCCAGGTCTCGGAGGCGTTGTCCACGGGTTCCTCTTCGGCAGGGCGCAACCCCAGAAGCCGATACACAGCACCCTGTAGCGTCGGGGATTCTCGAGCTTCCCTCGAAACGCCGCGTCCCGTCAAGACACCGGCCACAAACACACACGTCAAGGAAAAGAAGAAAACAAGGACGCATAGAAAGGCTTGCGTCCCGGTCAACTGCACCCGAATACGGTGCGGCTCGTTTTCTTCCTCGTATTGCTGAATGCGATCCTTGAGGCGGCTCATGATCGGTACTCCTGAAGATGCGGCGCCCGCCGCCCGCCGCTTTCGCTCCGTCACATCTTTTGAGGAGCCGATACACCGAGCACGGCGAGCCCGTTTCGGATGACCGTTCTGAGGGCATCGGCAAGGTATAGCCGAGCCTGCGTCAACGCCGGGTCCTCGCTGAGAATCCGGTTGTGATTGTAATAGCTGTGAAAAGCCGAAACCAGATCCGTCAGATAATACGGCACGCGGTGCGGCTCCAGATTGCGGGCCGCGGTTTCCAGAACGTAGGGAAATTCGCCCAGCTGCTTCATGAGGTCCCACTCGGCCGGTTCGGTGAGCACCCGAAGGTCGGGCGGGGTGGCCCAAGAGGTGGGAACGCCTCGTTCTTCGGCCACTTCGAAGACGCTGCACAAGCGCGCGTGGGCATATTGGACATAGTACACGGGGTTGTCGTTGCTGTGCTTTTTGGCTGTTTCCAGATCGAAATCCAGGGGGCTGTCGGAGCGTCGGGTGAGGAAAATGAACCGGGCGGCGTCTTTGCCCACTTCGTCCACAACTTCCCGCAGCGTGACGAATTCACCGGCCCGTGTGGACATGGCCACGGGTTTGCCGCCCCGAAGGAGGTTCACGAGCTGCACGAGGATGATGCGCAGATCCGACGGGTGGCGGCCCAAGGCCTGGATGCCCGCCATCATCCGCGGGACATATCCATGATGGTCCGCTCCCCAAATGTCGATGACCATGTCGTAGTGCCGTTCGTATTTGTTCTTGTGATAGGCCAAATCGGCCGCGAAATAGGTCGTCGCTCCGTTGGCCCGCACCACCACCCGGTCTTTTTCGTCCCCGTAAGCCGTGCTGCGAAACCACTTGGCCCCGTCGTGCTCGTAGATCATGCCGCTTCGTTCCAGGGCCTCCATAGTCCTTTGGAGCGCTCCGTTTTCATGGAGCGACCGTTCGCTGAACCAAATGTCGTGAAAAACACCGAAGACCGCCAAATCCTCTCGAATGCCCTCCAGAATCCGATCCCCGGCGTACTGAGTGAAAAAGGGCAGAGCCTCCTGTTCCGAGACGGCCAAGTATCGGTCCCCGAACCGATCCACCACTTCCCGCGCCAAATCCTTCATATACTCGCCCTTGTAGTGGTCGTCGGGGAAATCCACAGGTCGGCCCAGGCATTCCAAATACCGCAGGTAAAGACTGCGGCCCAGAGTGTCCATTTGTTTGCCCGTGTCGTTGATATAGTATTCTTTGTCCACCGTGTAGCCGCACGTTTTCAGGATATTGGCGAGCACATCCCCGACGGCGGCTCCTCGGCCGTGACCGATGTGGAGCGGTCCCGTGGGGTTGGCGCTGACGAATTCCACTTGTACCCGCGTGCCTTTCCCGAAGTCCTGTCTGCCGAAAGCGTCCCTTTGCGCGTGAATGGCCTGGAGAACATCGCTCCAGCGTTCAGGGCGGACAAAGAAATTGATGAACCCGGGTCCGGCGATTTCCGTTTTCGCCAAAAGGTCGTCTCGGCCCTCCATCCGCTCCACCAGATCCTGAGCGATGGCTCTGGGGTGCTTGCGCAAAAGCCGAGTGAGGGTCATGGCCGCGTTGGTGGCATAATCGCCGTGTTCGGCGATTTTGGGGATTTCCAACTCCAATACAAGATCTTCTTCGTTGTGGATGCCTTGGTCCTGCAAAAGCGATCGCGCAGCCCGGTGAATCATGGCGTGCAATCGGGATCGAACGAGACTCATCACAGATATCCTCCTCGTAGGGAAAAGGTGGCGCTTCTGCCGTAAAGCGTGCCTTTATAATGCGCCGCGCCGCCTCATGCAAGACCGTCGGATCCGTTACGAAAAAAGCGCTGAGGGTTCTTGCCGATGGCGCAATAGATTTCATAGCTGATGGTCCCGGCCTTCGCGGCGATTTCTTCGGCCGTGATTCTTTCGGAGCCTTGGGCCCCCAGGAGGACGACCTCGTCGTCTTCGGCCGCATCGGGCACGTGAGTCACATCCAGGGTGATGAGATTCATGGAGACCCGTCCCACGATGGGAGCGCGAAGGCCACGAACCAGAGCCTCGCCGCGATTGGAGAGCACTCGGGGATACCCGTCGTCATACCCGACGGCGACCGTGGCGATCCGCATGGGCCGCGGGCACGTGAAGGTTCGCCCGTACCCGATGCTTTGACCCGCGGGGACTTCTTTGATCTGGAGGATCTTGGTCTTCAATGTCATGACCGGCCGAAGGGGAGCCGGACAGAGAATCTCGTCAGAGGGCGGGGACCCGTAGAGCATGATGCCGGGGCGGACCAGCTGGTGGTGTGCTTCGGGAAGATCCAACACGCCGCCACTGTTGGCGATGTGCGCGTACCTGACAGGGATGCCTCGGTCATGGAACCGGCGCAGGACGCGTCGAAACCGATCAAGCTGTTCTTGGCTGAACGTCTTGTCGGCTTCGTCGGATGTGGCCAAATGGGAAAAGACGCCTTCGATTTCCAGGTGGCGCAGCCCGGCCAGTTCGTCGAGGAACGGTTCCAAGTCCCGGTCCGGAATGCCCAGGCGCCCCATCCCGGTGTCGATTTTCAGGTGGATCCGTGCGCCCTTTCCGGCACCGCGGGAGGCTTCGTTGAGCAGCCGGCAGTGATCCGTCCGATAGACGGCGGGGCGCAGATCCTTCTCGAGGACCTCGGGGATGTCATCGGCTTCGATCCCGGCGAGGATCAAAATGGGTTGGACGATGCCGGCCGAGCGCAGCTTGAGGGCCTCCCAGCACTTGCTCACCCCGAAAAAATCGACTCCCGCCGAAGCCAATTCCCTGGCCACGGGGATCATGCCGTGGCCGTAGGCGTCCGATTTGACCACGGCCAGGATCCCGGCCTGAGAGCCGACGCGGGCGCGGACCTGAAGAAAATTGTGCCGAAGCGCCGACAAATCGATTTCCACCCAGTTGAGCGCCATGTGCTGCTCCGCCCTGCGAAGATCTCTGTGCCCCCGTTGGGAAGCCTGCCCTGGAGTCCACTCATTCATCGGGCAGCCCCTTTACAGAACCCGGCGGATCATGATAGGCGATCCCGGCTTTGGTGCCAAGATTTTCCCTGACATACAGGCCCGATCCCATGGAGCTTAGGGCATGGAATTTTTTCTCACGGCCGTGGGCCTTCTTTTCTTCCTCGAAGGATTGCCGTATTTGGCTTTCCCCGAACGCATGAAGAAATGGCTGGAAGAGATCCTGCGGCTCCCTTCGGCGCAGCTGCGGGTTCTCGGCGCCGTCCTCATGGTCCTCGGTCTTCTCCTGGTGTTTTTCGGGCGTCGATACGGAACTCGGTAAATGAGCTATCGCTTGGAAGACTACGATTACGAACTTCCCGAACATCTCGTGGCGCAGGCGCCCGCCGCCGTTCGGGATCAGTGCGCTCTGATGGTCCTCCATCGCCTTTCGGGGCGGGTAGAGCACCGTCGGTTTCGGGATCTGCCCTTCTATCTTCGCTCGGGCGACGTCCTCGTGCTCAACGACACCCGTGTGGTTCCCGCCCGCCTGGAGGGCGTCAAAGAGACGGGCGGCCGCGCGGAAGTGCTCGTCCTCGATCCCTACAAACCGCCCGGTGAAGGGAAAAGGGCCGGCTATCGATGCCTTGTCAAATCGTCCAAACGGCCTCGGGAAGGCACCCGCTTGATCCTGGAAGGCGACGTCATGGCGACCGTGGTTGAAAGGCTCGCAGACGGCCAGGCCCTGATTGTTTTCGATGCTGACGACCTCCTTCAGGTTTTGGAACGCAAAGGCCGAGTGCCTTTGCCGCCCTACATCCGACGGGATCCAGTGCGGGAAAGGGAAGAGGACCGGTCCGATTACCAAACGGTTTATGCCCGGGAACCCGGCGCCGTGGCGGCTCCGACGGCAGGTTTGCATTTTACGCGCGAGCTGCTCGAGACCCTGGAGCGCATGGGTGTGCACCAGGTGCGGATCACCCTGCACGTGGGCTTCGGCACCTTCGCGCCCGTGCGGGCGGAAGACATTCGGGAGCATGTCATGCACTCGGAATCCGTGCAGGTGTCCGATGAAGCGGCGCGAATCATTCAGGAGGCGAAGAGGGAAGGGCGCCGGGTGATCGCCGTGGGGACGACCGTGGTTCGCACGCTGGAATGGGCGGCGTGTCGTTTCGGGGAAGTCAGCGCCGTCACGGGTCTGTGCGATCACTACATTTACCCCGGATACGCCTTTCGCGTCGTGGATGCCATGATCACTAACTTCCATCTTCCGAGGACCTCTCTTTTGCTGTTGGTTTCCGCCTTTGCGGGACGGGAAAAGATTCTTTCCGCCTACCGAGAGGCCGTGCGACACCAATATCGGTTCTTCAGCTACGGGGATGCCATGCTCATCCTGTAGAGGCATCATCATGTGGCGCTTTGAACTGTTGGCACAAGACGGCAAAAGCCGAGCCCGTCGCGGCCGGATTCAGACGGCGCACGGTGTAGTGGAAACCCCGGTGTTCATGCCCGTGGGGACCCAAGGGACGATCAAGAGTCTGTCCCCTGACGAAGTGCGTTCCCTGGGCGCCCAAATCATCCTTGGAAACACGTATCATCTGTCTTTGCGCCCGGGCGCCGAAAGAATCGCCCGGTTGGGAGGGTTGCACGCCTTCATGGCCTGGCCCGGTCCCATCCTGACCGACAGCGGCGGCTTTCAGGTCTTCAGCTTGGCCACCATCCGCCGGATCGACGAGGACGGTGTGACCTTTCAGTCCCATATCGACGGCTCCCGTCATCGGATCACGCCGGAACGATGCATGGAGATCCAAGAACTCCTGGGATCCGACATCGCCATGTGCTTTGACGAGTGCACCCCGTATCCCGTCACCCGGGAATACGCGAGGGCTTCCATGGAGCGAACCATCCGGTGGGCGCAGCGCTGCCGAAACGCTTGGAAACGGAGGGACCAGGCGCTTTTTGCCATTGTCCAGGGGGGCGTCTTTGCGGATCTTCGACTGGAATGCGCCGAGGCCCTGAAGGCCATGGATTTTCCCGGCTATGCGGTGGGGAGCCTTGCGGTGGGGGAACCCAAGGAAATTCTATTGGAGGTCCTGGACACCGTGGTTCCGGAACTGCCTGTGGACAAGCCGCGCTACCTCATGGGGGTGGGGATGCCGGAAGACCTCATTGAAGGGGTGCGGCGCGGCATCGACATGTTCGACTGCGTCGTTCCCACTCGAAACGCCCGCAACGGCATGCTCTTCACCTCCTGGGGGGCCGTGCAGATCAAAAACAGCCGCTACACCGACGATCCGAGACCCATTGAACCGGGCTGTTCGTGCTACACCTGCAGAAAATTTTCCCGGGCCTACCTCCGGCACCTGTTCATGGCCAGGGAGCTCCTGGCGTATCGGCTCAATTCCATCCACAACCTTCATTACTTTCTGCGGCTCATGGAGGCGGTCCGGGAGGCCGTCGAACAGGGGCGTTTTGAAGCATTTCGCGAGGATTTTTATCGGCGCCGGCGGGAAGGCGAGCCGATAGATGATTGACAAGGACTGGAAAATATCGTTTAAAGGCTCGATTGTCCTTAGGGGAATTGTGATCGAAAGACCAGAAAACCGAAATGGAGGAATCGATGGACTGGGTGACCATGGCCCATGCGATGGGAACGGCCGGGCAAAGCGGGGGCGGCCAGGCGGCTGGAGGCGGCCTGGCGGCTTTTCTGCCTTTGATCTTGATGGTGGTGATTTTTTATTTCCTTCTCATTCGTCCCCAGCAAAAACGCCAGAAAGAGCATCGGATGATGCTTCAGAATCTGCGCAAAGGCGACGTCGTTTTGACCCAGGGAGGGATCCACGGCCGCATTACGGGGCTGACGGATTCCGTGGTCACATTGGAAATCGCCGATAAGGTTCGGGTCAAGGTGCAGCGGGGCTATATCGCCGGTTTGGTGTCCCGCGGTGAAGCGAAAGAGGAAAAGGAAGAAGAGGCCTAGAAGCACGTCCATCGCCGGGTTACCGGTGAAGAAAGGTGCGGCATGCCGCCGGAAGGGCGGTGCTCATGGGTCGGGCAGTCTGCGGAGTGCTTCGGACCCCGGCCCAAATGAAGTGGAAAAGGCTTTCGAGGCGGGATCGGCGCAAGGTTGATCCCGCTTTTTTCAAGAGAATTTTTTGGATGGGGGAGGATACGGGTTGAAGGGCCTGAAATGGCGAGCCATCCTTGTCGCTGTAGTGCTTTTGGCGGCCGTCGTTTATCTTCTGCCGTCTCTGGGGGTTTCTCTCCCCGCATGGTGGCATGGCACCTTACCGGACGAGAAGATCCATCTCGGTTTGGACCTGCAGGGCGGCATGCACCTCGTGCTGGAAGTTCAAGCCGAAGAGGCGGTCAAGACGACGTTGGACCGCCTGATCGACGAGTTGAAAGAGACCCTGCGCAAGGAAAAAATCGGCTTTCGCGTCGTGGAACGAAACCCGGCGGGGCATCTGGTGATCCAGCTTCCCGACGGCAGCCGCCGGGATCGGCTTCGCGAGGTTTTGGACAAGGAATTTCCCATTTTGGAATGGGCCGAAGCCATGGAGACGCCGGACGGGTTCCGTGTCGTGTGCCGAATGAAGGAAAAGGAGGCCGCCCACATTCGTCAGTTGGCCGTCAGCCAGGCTTTGGAAACCATCCGCAACCGGATTGACCAGTTCGGCGTCAGTGAGCCGGACATTCGCCCTCAGGGTGAAAACCGCATTCTCATCCAGCTGCCGGGCATCAAGGATCCCAAACGCGCTTTGGATCTCATCGGCAAAACCGCCGTGCTGGAATTTCGGCTGGTGGCCGAAGGGGTGGATCCGCGTACGGATGCCGCCGCGTTGCCGGCCGGGGTGAAAATCTATCCCATGCGGCGCTTCGATCCCAACACGGGCCGGACCATCGAGGCCAAGATCGCGCTGAAGGATCGGACCTTGCTCACGGGTGAGTACATCACCAACGCCAATGTGCGCATCGACAGCCAATACAACACCCCCTATGTGGCCTTGGAATTCGATCCGCAAGGGGCGCGGATCTTCGAGCGCATCACGGGCGAAAACGTGAAGAAGCAGTTGGCCATCGTTCTGGACGGCGTGGTGTATTCGGCGCCTGTGATCCAGGAGAAGATTTCCGGCGGGAGGGCCAGCATCACCGGCTCGTTCACCATGGAGGAAGCGCGGGATCTGGCCATTGTGCTGCGGGCCGGTGCGCTCCCAGCCCCTGTGGTCATCCTGGAAGAGCGGACGGTGGGCCCGTCCCTTGGGGCGGATTCCATCCGAAAAGGCTTTCTGTCCATGGTCGTCGGGTCGGTGGCCGTCGTCCTTTTCATGGTCTTGTATTATCGTTTCTCCGGCATTGTGGCCGATGTGGCTCTGATCTTGAACGTCCTCCTGATCATGGCGGGGCTTGCGGCCTTTCAGGCCACGCTCACCCTGCCCGGGATCGCCGGCATCATCCTGACCATCGGCATGGCGGTGGACGCCAACGTTTTGATCTTTGAGCGCATCCGAGAAGAGATGCGTGCGGGAAAAACTCCGAAAGCAGCTTTGGATGCGGGATACAGTCGAGCGACATTGACCATCTTGGACGCCAACATCACCACCTTGATCGCGGCTTTGGTCATGTTCCAGTTCGGCACCGGGCCGGTCAAGGGCTTTGCCGTGACGCTGAGCATCGGCATCGTCGCCAGCCTTTTTACTGCCATCGTGGTGACGCGGCTGATTTTCGACTACCTGTTCATTGAAAGGCGCATGAGGACACTGAGCATCTAGTGGGGGGCGGAACCGCCTATGGAATTCATCAGACCGGACATCAACATCAATTTCGTGGGCATGCGGATGAAGGCCATCGCCTTGTCCGGCCTGCTGATCCTTTTGGGGATTGTGGCCATTATCTGGCGCGGGGGCCTCAATATGGGCGTGGATTTTTCGGGAGGCACCTTGATCCAAGTCAAGTTTTCCGAAACAACGACGCCGGACGCCATCCGAGACGCCCTGAAGGAGCTAGGCATCGGCCGGAGCGCCATCCAGCAGGTGGGGGCGGCTTCGGACAATGAGTACATCATTCGTTCCGACATCAGCGAGGAAAAGGCCAAACGCGTCAGCGACGACATTCAAGCTCGGTTGGACCAGGCCTTTGGACCCGGCAAATCCACGATCTTGCGCGTGGAAATGGTGGGTCCCAAGGTGGGGCATGATTTGCGCCAGAAGGCTCTCCTGGCTATCTATTACGCTTTGCTCTTCATCGCCCTCTACATTTCCGGCCGCTTTGAGCTGAAATGGGGGACAAGCGGCGTCATGGCGGCGGCGCTGCTCCTGGGCGTCTATCTCCTTGGCCTGACGGGCCTTTCCATGACCTATCTCATCATCGCCGCTTTGGCGATCACTTTGGTACTCTGCTGGATCTTGAAACTCCCCTATGCCTTGGGCGCCGTGGTGGCCTTGATCCACGACGTGTTCATCACCGTGGGCCTTTTTGCCCTCTTGAATAAGGAATTCAACCTGACCATCGTGGCGGCTCTTCTGACCATCGTGGGCTATTCCTTGAACGATACGATCATCGTCTACGACCGGATCCGGGAAAATCTGCGGGCTTCCAGGAAAAGCGACCTGAAAGAGCTCATCAACCGAAGTATCAACCAGACCTTGAGCCGCACCCTGCTCACTTCGGGCACGACGCTCGTGGTGGTGATCTTTCTTTTCGTTTTGGGCGGGACGGTGATCCACGATTTTGCCTTCGCTTTGCTTGTGGGCATTGTCGTGGGGACGTATTCGTCCATTTTTGTCGCCAGCCCGCTTTTGATCGTCTTTGAGGAATGGTCCAAAAGCGGTGTCAAGCGGCGCGCCTAGGCCTACAGGAAACTTCAAGGACCGGAGGCGCCGGGCAATCCATCGGGTGCCGGGAGGAGGGGCTGTGGTTTTTTCCGCAGCCCCTTTCTTATGGGCGCCTGGCAGGTCACGGCCAGCTGGAGGCCTCACGTCGGGGCGGGCCTTGTGCCCGCTCAATATGGGCCCGCCTGATATGGCCCCGCCCGATGCGGGCACCCACAAGGGGTGCCCCTACAATGCATGGTGGGAATTGGTAGGACGGATCGGGGTATGTCCCATGGTGCATGGCCGAAATTGGTACGGCAGATGGGGCGTATTCCCCATGGTGCATGGCCGGAATGGGTAGGACGGATCGGATTATCCCCCATGGTGGATGGCCGGGATTCGTAAGGCGGGTGGGCGCATCCCCTTGTCGGGGCGGGCCTTGTGCCCGCCCGATACGCCCCCGCCCGATACGCCCCCGCCCGATGCGGGCACCCACAAGGGGTGCCCCTACAATGCATGGCGGGAATTGG
>CALGPN010000019.1 GCA_937960435.1 uncultured Desulfosoma sp. | reverse complement strand
CCCGTATTTCAGCGGTCGGCTGAACACGCTGACGGTGGCCTTGATGGTGCGGGGCGATCGTTCGGCCGCCGTAGGGGAGTTAAATCTGGAGTCCCTCGAGAAGCTCATCAACGATTTTTCTCAAACGACTCCTGAAAATGTCGCGATTCTCCTGGACCGTTACGGCAACGTTATTTATCATCCCGATGCGCACATGATGCGGTCTCAGGAAAACCTCTCTCACGAACCTCTGGTGAAAAAAGCGCTCACCTATAGCCAACCGGAAGCTCTCTTCGGAACGCTCCATGGGCAACTTGTCTTGGCCTACACGTGGCGCGTCGCTCCATGGGATTGGGTTCTTCTGGTGGCGAAACCCGTCCGCAACACCGTTGTCCCCTCCCTTTTTTGGGGCGTCATCACGGCGGCTTCCGCGTTTTGCTTGCTTTTCTTCCTGCTGGTGGCTTTTCGCCAGCGGCTGGATCAACTGGTCGTCCGCCCCGTCACCCGCATGACGAACGCTTTGGAAGTTTTAGCCCGCAAAAGGGGTGTTATAGACTTGGAACCACTAGCCAAAGAGGCGCCTTTTTCGGAGTTGGCCCTTTTTGCGCAAGAACTGGACCGCACCTCTCGAGCCGTTCTGGAACGCGAAGCCGTCCTCATGGCCCGGGGTCGGGAGCTGCACCGCATCCTGGAATCCATCGGCGAGGGCGTTATCCTTACGGACGCCCTAGGCCGGATCGTGCGCATGAACGCCGAAGCGGAGCGCATTACCGGTTGGTTCCACACACAGGCTCTGGGCCGCCCGGTTTGGCGGATCTTGGATCTCGTTGACGCAAAGACGGAAAAAGAATTAGAAAACCTCCCCCACCGTGTGCTCACCGCCGGTACCGCCGAAAAATTTCCGGGCTATGCCATCCTCCATGCCCCGGACGGTTCCCAAGTCGTTGTGACCCTCAGCACAGCGCCCGTCCGAGACGAAACCGGTCGGCTTCAAGGAATCGTTCTGGTTCTCCGAGACGCCGGCACGGAGTATGAAGCGCAAAGGCTTCTGGAGGAAAGCGAGCGCAAATATCGAGAAATCATGGAAACCATGGAAGAAGCTTATACGGAATTGGATCCTGCAGGCCGCGTGACTTTCTGCAATCCCGCGCTGTTGAAACTTTTAAGCTGTTCGTGGAGCGAGATACAAAACCTTACTTATCGGGACTTTACCGATGAGGCCACTGCCGACAGGATGCGGGCATTTTTTTCGGAAATCTACGCCACCGGAAGTTCTCAAGGCCTCCAAGATTTCGTCATTCACGATGCTGCGGGACGCCGCAAGGTCGTAGAAATTTCCGCAGGGGTCCGCCGATCTGAAGACGGGCGGATCGTCGGTTTTCGGGTTCTTGCCCGGGATATTAGCGAAAAGGCGGCGGCACTGGAGCGCAGCCGCTCGCTTGAACGCATGCTCATGCACACTCAGAAAATGGAATCCCTGGGGACGCTGGCCAGTGGAATCGCCCATGAATTCAACAACCTCCTTCAGGCCATGTCCGGATATTTGGAAATGGCCCTAAACAAGACCGATGCCCAGGACCCACGAAGCCGGTGGCTGACCCGGGTTCAAGAGGCTTCTTTTAGGGCTCGGGATTTGGTCCAAAGGCTCCTTTCTTTCGCTCGGCAGGCGGAACCATCCTTGGAACCCTTGGACTTCAACCAGGTTGTGGATGGCACTTTGGATCTTTTGAAAAAGAGCATCCCTCGAATGATTGAAATCCAGAAAGACCTGGCGTCCAATCTGCCCGTGCTTGTCGCCGATCGGCTTCAGATCGAACAGGTAGTCATCAATCTGACGGCGAACGCCAGAGATGCCATCGGGCCGGACAGGTCGGGCGTCATCCGTGTGCGGACGACAACCCATATCGACGAAGAGGGCCGGCAATGGATCCGCCTGGAAGTGTCCGATACGGGTTCGGGCATTCCGGAAGAGATTCGGGAACGGATCTTCGATCCGTTCTTCACGACAAAGGAAATTGGGAAGGGGACAGGGCTCGGTCTTTCGACCGTCTACGGCATTGTCAACGCCCATGAGGGGCGAATCCACTGCGAAAGCCGGGTCGGTCAGGGGACGACGTTTCAGGTGGATTTTCCCGTAAGACCGTGGGCGGCACAGCCCGCCGACCTCAGCGAAAGGCCTTCGGCCGAAAAAAGAGAGACTGCTCGCGCCGGAGCGGGCGTGCTGGTCGTGGACGATGAAAAATCCCTCTTGGAAATGCTTAAAGGTTTTCTTGAAACGGAAGGCTACACCGTGCGCACGGCCTCCTCGGGTGAAGAAGCTCTGGGTCTCTTGGCTCGGCAGAACGGCCGCATCGATGCCGTTGTCTTGGACTTGAGCATGCCGGGCATGGGAGGCCGGCGCTGCCTCGAACTCCTCCGAGCGAACCATCCGGAAATTCCGGTCATCGTGGCCAGCGGGGATGGAGCACACGAAATTTTTCGAAACCCCGAAAATTTCGGAGCTCATGGCGTCATTCTCAAACCGTATCGTCTCCAGGACCTCATCGAAACCCTCCAAAGGGTCTTTATGCCGTCGGACGATGAAGCTGTTTCGGAAAGGGATGAAGCATAAAATCCGCCAGACTGAGCAGCACCATGGCCTCGCATACGGGTACGATCCGAGGAATGGCGGAAACATCATGGCGGCCTTCGATTCGCACCGTGGTTTCTCGGCCGTCGCGGGTCACGGTGCGCTGAGGCACCGCAACGGACGGGATGGGTTTGACGGCTACTCGGATAATGAGATCCATCCCTGTGGAAATTCCGCCAAGGACCCCGCCGGCGTTGTTGGAAGCATACCCTTGGGGGGTCACCGGGTCGTTGTGGAGGCTCCCCGGCATGGAAGCGGCCCGAAAGCCTGAGCCGATTTCCACGCCCTTGACGGCCCCGATGGACATGAGCGCCCCCGCCAACCTGGCATCCAGTTTGTCGAAGACGGGCTCCCCCAAGCCGGCGGGGCATCCGGAAGCGACAATCAGGACGATCCCGCCCACCGAATCCCCCGCGGCTTTGACCGCTTTCAGGTGTTCTTCCATGGCTCGGGCCGCTTCCGGGTCCGGGCAAAAAACGGGGTTTTTCAGAGCTTCCTCCCAGTCCGTAGGTTCACACTGGATGGGGCCCAAGGCGATGGTTCCGGCGCGAACCTGGACACCCTCTTGAGCCAGAAAACGGCGGGCCACGGCCCCCGCGGCCACCCGGGCCACCGTCTCCCGGCCCGAGCTGCGTCCACCGCCGCGCCAATCCCGAATGCCGTATTTTTGCTCGTAAGTGCGGTCCGCGTGACCGGGACGGTACAGATCCTTCAAGGCCTCATAGTCCCGACTGCGCACGTCCTTGTTTTCAATGATGAGGCTGATGGGGGTACCCGTGGTGACGCCGTCGAAGACGCCGGAAAGAATGCGCACGGTGTCCGGCTCCCGGCGCGCTGTGGTCAGCTTCTTTCCGGGCCGGCGCCGCTCCAGGTCCCGTTGGATATCGGCTTCACACAAAGGGATGCCGGGGGGACAGCCGTCGATCACCGCGCCCAGGGCGGGACCGTGGGATTCCCCCCAGGTGACCACCCGGAAAAGGCGTCCGAAGCTGTTTCCTGCCATGGGATGTCTCCTTAGTGGAGGGAAGCATCAAAAGACCGCGATGGGGAACCACTTCTGCGTTGGGGTTCGCTGCGCTCACCCCAACCTACGAGACTACGGGACTGCGCTCACCCCAACCTACGAGACTGCGCTCACCCCAACCTACGGGAGCTCTCCTTGCGGCTGTGAGCGCCAAAAAGCTGCCGTGGAAGGCAAGCCCCCCAAGGCAGTGCGCGACCAGCCAAGCGGATTTTTCCGTTGGGGTTCGCTGCGCTCACCCCAACCTACGGGATACCCTTGTGGGCGTAAGCGCCTGCGGCTGCGTTTCGCGCCCCGCCAACGCCCGCCCCCGACTGTGCTTGACTCCACAGCTCAGGGCGTTATTTTTCATTACGGACTCTTAAAATAGAAAAAAGAAGTGAGGGTTTGAAGGAGAAAGTCGAAGAGGGTCGGAGACCATGAGTGAATACAAACCGGACATGCGGGAAATCCTCGAAAGCGAATTGGATGAGGAGTTGCAAGAACCCCCCATGTTCAAGGTTCTCCTCCACAATGACGATTACACCACCATGGAGTTTGTGGTGGAAATTCTGGAGAAGGTTTTTCACAAGTCCACGGCCGAGGCCACGGAGATCATGATGCATGTGCACCGCAACGGCGTGGGGGTCTGCGGCGTATATCCTGAAGAAGTCGCGGAAACCAAAGTGGAAATGGTGCACCATTTGGCCCGCAAGAACGGCTTTCCCCTGAAGTGCACCATGGAACACGCCTAGATGAAGGAGAAGTTTGGGCCATGATCAGCCGGGAATTGGAGATGGCCTTTTCGGCGGCGGTCCGTGAGGCCAAGACCCGCCGCCACGAGTTCTTCACTCTGGAACACATTCTCTACGCCATCCTTCACGACGCCGGAGGGGCGGAAATCCTTTATCACTGCGGTGCCGACCTGGACCGGCTCAAACAGCAGCTGGAGGAATTTTTCGAGCACCGCCTGGAACGGCTGCCCAAATCGGTGCAGCGAGACCCCATCCAGACCTTGGCGGTCCAAAGGGTGCTCCAAAGGGCGGTGATGCACGCTCAAGGCGCGGAAAAGCGCCATGTGGATGTGGGCGATATTCTGGCCGCCATGTTTCACGAGGAAAGCTCCCACGCGGTTTACTTCCTGAAAACCCACGGAGTGAGCCGCCTGGATGTTTTGGAATACATCTCTCACCGCATCTCCAAGGTGTCCGGGGCGGCCGACGAAGACGCAGAGCGGCTCGGCGCCGGGTTGGCCCCGCGACCGCAGCGGCAACCCGCCAAACCGTCGGCCCTGGAACGGTTCACAACCAACCTGACGGAAAGGGCGGCCCAAGGGCTCATTGACCCGCTCATCGGTCGAGACACCGAAATCCTGCGCACTCTGCAAATTCTCGGGCGTCGCACCAAAAACAACCCCATCCTTGTGGGGGATCCCGGCGTGGGCAAGACGGCCATTGCCGAGGGTTTGGCCTTGAAAATCCACCTTAAGGAAGTTCCCGAAAGCTTTCAGAACGCCGAGATTTACGCTTTGGACATGGGCGCGCTTTTGGCGGGGACCAAGTTTCGCGGAGACTTTGAGGCCCGCCTCAAAGCCGTGATCAACGAGCTCAAGAACAAACCTGGGGCTATTCTTTTCGTCGACGAAATCCACACCGTGGTGGGAGCCGGCGCCACCAGCGGCGGTTCCATGGACGCCTCCAACATCCTCAAACCCGTTTTGGCCTCGGGGATGATCCGCTGCATCGGGTCGACAACTTACGAGGAATACAAAAACCACTTCGAAAAGGACCGAGCCCTGAGCCGACGGTTCCAAAAGATTGAAATCCACGAACCCAGTGTGCAAGAGACCTATGAAATCCTCCAAGGGCTTCGCTCCTCCTATGAAAAGCATCACGGAGTGAAATACACCGCCGCGGCTTTGAAGGCCGCCGCGGAACTTTCGGCTCGGCACATCAACGACAGGTATCTGCCGGACAAGGCCATCGACGTCATCGACGAAGCCGGTGCCAGCTTGCGCCTCAAAGACCATAACCGAACGCGGCGCGTGGTCCACGTGAAGGACATCGAAGAAGTGGTGGCCAAGATGGCCAAGATCCCGCCGCGCTCCGTTTCGGCCTCCGACCAGATACGGCTCCAAAATTTGGAGGAGGAACTGAGACGCAAAGTTTTCGGTCAAGATGAGGCGATCAAGGCGCTGACCACGGCGATCAAAAGATCCCGTGCGGGATTGCGCGTGCCCGATCGCCCCATCGGCTCCTTTCTTCTCATCGGCCCGACCGGCGTGGGGAAAACCGAAGTGGCCAAGCAACTGGCGGCCACTTTGGGGGTCCACTTCCTCCGATTCGACATGAGCGAATATATGGAAAAACATGCCGTGGCCCGGCTCATCGGCGCCCCTCCGGGTTATATCGGCTTCGACCAGGGAGGGCTTCTCACCGACGCCATTCGCAAACACCCCCACTGCGTCCTCTTGATGGATGAAATTGAAAAGGCCCATCCGGATCTTTTCAGCATCCTCCTGCAGGTGATGGACTACGCAACGCTGACGGACAACAACGGCAAAAAGGCCGATTTTCGCAACGTGGTGCTGCTCATGACGTCCAACGCCGGAGCCCGGGAGATGAGCAGTAGTTCCATCGGCTTCGCCGACGCGAAGCCAAAAGACGACCGCGCAACCAAGGGGATGAAAGCCGTGGAGCAGTTGTTCAGCCCGGAGTTTCGAAATCGCCTGGACGGCATCATCCCCTTTGCCGGTTTGGACCTTTCCATCATGGAAAAGATCGTGGACAAATTCATGGACGAACTGGGTCGTCAGCTGGCGGAAAAGAAAATCACCATCGATCTGTCTGCCGAGGCTCGCCGGTGGCTGGCTCAAAAAGGTTACGACCCCGCTTTCGGCGCTCGGCCTCTCTCACGGGTGATCCAAACGGAAATCAAAGACCCCTTGGCGGAAGAAATCCTTTTCGGCCGTTTGCAAAAAGGCGGCCGGGTAACGGTTGTGCGGCCCGAGGAAGCTCCCGAAGGCGCCGATGTTTTAAGAACCGAGTCCATGGCTTTCGTTTTCCACGACTCATGATGCCCGAAAGCCCACGGACCGTCGTTTCGAAGACGCCATGGCGATCTTCAGTTTGAGTCGCGACGTGGCATTTCCACCCCCCGAACTGGCCGAACCGGACGGCTTGCTGGCCATTGGGGGGGATCTCAGTCCTCGAAGGCTGCTTCTGGCCTATCGAATGGGAATTTTTCCTTGGTACGCTCCGGGAACCCCCATCCTGTGGTGGTCGCCCGACCCTCGATTGGTTCTCTTCCCACAAGAGCTGAAAATCTCCCACAGCCTCCGCCGCGTGCTCAAAAAGGGACGCTTTCATGTGACCTTCGATGCGGCCTTTCGGGCGGTGATCGAGGCGTGCGCTCTGGTTCGGATGCGCAAGGGGGAGGAAACCTGGCTGGTGCCGGAAATGATCGAAGCTTACGATCGGCTGCATCGCCTCGGGGCGGCCCACAGCGTGGAAAGCTGGGTGGACGGTAAACTTGTCGGGGGACTTTACGGCGTGGCCATAGGGCGGGTTTTCTTTGGGGAATCCATGTTCAGCGTCGTCGCGGACGCTTCCAAGGTGGCCTTGGTGCACCTTGTGGAACGCCTCAAAGCCTTCGACTTTGCCTTTATTGATTGCCAGGTCACCACGGGCCATCTCAAACGATTGGGCGCCCGGGAAATTCCCCGATCGGAGTTTCTGAAAAAACTCCACGAGGCGACTCGCCCGGCCACCCCCGCCTTTTGGCGTATGGAGCCCGCCTCTTAGGGCGGCTCACCGCACGGCCTTCCCCACATTCCCCTTGAATCCCTAAAGCTTTGTGCTAAAAGCGAGAGGCCTTCAGGCAGTATTCCGAATACAGGAGGATCGCGTCTCATGGCCTTGGTGGTGCAAAAATACGGCGGAACATCCGTGGCCGATGTGGAACGCATCCGATCGGTGGCCCGACGGGTGGTGGAACGAAAAAAGGCCGGAAACGACATGGTTGTGGTCCTTTCGGCCCGGGCCGGCGACACGGACCGACTGATCGCGTTGGCGCACGAAATGAGCCCCCATCCCGACCCCCGGGAATTGGACGTGCTCTTGGCCACGGGGGAACAAATCACCATCGCGTTATTCAGCATGGCCGTCAAAGACATGGGGTTCGAGGCCGTCTCCATGACGGGCTATCAGGCGGGCATCATCACCGATCACCAGTACGGGCATGCTCGCATCAGCTGGATCGAAACCCTGCCCGTGACCGAGAAACTCAAGGAAGGGAAAATCGTGGTCGTCGCCGGGTTCCAGGGCTATGACGACGAAGGCAATATCACCACTTTGGGGCGCGGAGGGTCGGACACCACGGCCGTGGCTCTTGCCGCGGCGCTCAAAGCCGACGCGTGCGAAATCTACACGGATGTGGAAGGCGTCTACACGACCGACCCCAACGTGTACGCCAAAGCCCGAAAGCTTCGTCGGATCAGTTACGAGGAAATGCTGGAAATGGCGAGCATGGGCGCCAAAGTTCTGCACATCCGCTCCGTGGAATTCGGCATGAAATACAACGTGCCCATTTGGGTGCGATCCTCTTTTACCGATGATCCCGGAACGCTTGTCACCCAGGAGGATGCCGAGATGGAAAAGGTCGTGGTCTCAGGGATCACGTACAGCAAAAAGGAAGCTCGAGTCACCGTGACCGATGTGCCCGATGTGCCGGGGATGGCGTTTAAGTTGTTCGATCCCATTGCCCAAGAAGGCATCAACGTGGACATGATCATTCAGGGAAGCAGCGCCGTGCCGGGTCGCGCCAATATCTCCTTTACCGTCCCCAAAGCGGACTACGAAAAAACCATGGCCTTGGCGGAAAAGATTTCCAAAGAAATCGGCGCCGGTTACGTCCACGGCAATCCCAACATCGCCAAGGTGTCCGTCATCGGCGTCGGCATGCGCAGTCACACGGGGGTTGCCAGCGTCATGTTTCATGCGCTGGCCAAAGAAAACATCAACATCCACATGATCAGCACGTCGGAAATCAAGATTTCGTGCGTCATCGACGAAAAGTACACCGAGCTGGCCGTGCGCGTTCTTCACGACGCCTTTGAGCTTCACAAGGATCCCCACAACGGCATCAAGATCCATGAGGATCGTTAGCCCTCGGAAAGAGCCGATCCATGGCGGCCAGAGGCCTCGTCATCGTATTTACCGGAGACGGTAAGGGAAAAACCACGGCCGCCCTGGGAATGGCTTTGCGCGCCGCGGGCCACGGGCTCCGCGTGCTCGTGCTCCAATTCATCAAGGGGGCCTGGCACCCCGGAGAACAGGTTGCCGCGCGTCTTCTCCCCACGGTCGAGTGGCAGACTCTGGGAAAAGGCTTTACCTGGCGCCGCGCCGATCCCGAGGAAGACCGGGCTTTGGCTTCGCAAGGCTGGCAAAAGGCCCTCGAAGCGCTCACTTCCGACCGCTACGATATGGTCATCTTAGACGAACTCAACGTGGTCCTCGCCCATGGTTTTCTGGACGTCGACTCGGTGCTGCAGGGCTTGTCCCAAAGGCGTCCGAGCTGCCATGTGGTGATCACCGGCCGAAACGCTCCCGAGGCACTCTGTGCCGCGGCCGATTGCGTCACGGAAATGGTCCCCGTTAAGCACCACTATAGAGATGGAGGCATCAAGGCCCAACGGGGCGTGGAATTCTGACGGCCTAAAGTCACATCGGTCGGGGTGGGTGAAACGCATCTCAGCACCGCTCATCCTACCCTACTCCCATGCTACCTCAGCGTCGGCGAACACTTTTCACAGAAGATCCACAATCTCCCCGGATTCAGGGACCATGACCTCTAAATCGGCGCTGGATTCGAGAATGCGGCGGATGGCCTGCCATTGGGTGCGGCGCACATCCCGCTGGATGTGCACCAAGGCGAGACGCTTCACTCCGGCGGCCCCGGCCCAGCGTAAACAGCCGTGGACGGTGCCGTGGCCCGGAACGCTGTCGGCCCCGTCGATGACGAAGGCTTCGTGTGCCGCAAAATCGCAATGGTTGGCGAGTTTTTCCGTTTCGGCCGTCGGGCGGCCGTCCCCGCTGAAGAAAAAGCTCCAAGACGGGCCGTCGATGCGCACACTGAGGTTCTTCCGGCCGTGCTCCGTCTGCGCCGCCCGCCACATCACGCCGCACACCTCTTTGGCGTCCCCCGCGTCCAGCACCACCTCCTCCAGAGGAAATGTGAGCCTCTCGGAAAACCCGGGATAAGCCAAATCCATGGCACGAAGGACCATATCCAGCCCCCCGGGCTGGGAGACCACAATGAGCGGTTTCAGCCTTTTCATCTCCCAGAAACGCAGGAGCAGCAGAGGGACCCCGAAGAAATGATCCCCGTGGAAGTGGGACACCCACAAGACGTCCAACGCCTCCGGGTCCGCGCAGGCTTGGAAATAGCGGTGGGTTGCCGAAAACCCGCAGTCCAGGAGGATCTGGAGCCCCCCGCTACCCCCCGCCGCTTGGGCCTCAATCACGATGCTCGTGTTGGGCTGCGTTTCGTCACAAGCTTCCCCGACCCCAAGAAATCTAACCGTTACCGACCTTTTGCTCTCGTTTCCCACAAACCGTCACCTCCTGTCTTGACCAAACTTTCCCCTGCTCTGTATGATGCGCCGTTGTTTCAAGGTCAACCGAAAAGCTCCCTGGGAAAGGACGGACATCATGGGCGCTACACTGACGGCAGGCGACCTGAGAAAGGGTTTGAAACTGGAAATCGACGGGGAACCGTATCTTATCGTAGACTTCGAGTTCTCCAAGCCCGGCAAGGGCCAGGCATTGTATCGGTGCCGGCTGCGCAACATGATCACCGGAACCCAGTTCGACCGCACCTATCGGTCGGGCGACAAATTCCTGGCGGCGGACCTGGACGAACAGGAAATGGAATTTCTCTACAAGGAAGGGAACCGATACCATTTCATGAACACCGCCACTTATGAACAGGTGGAACTGGCCGAAGAGTCCGTCGGGGACGCCAAGAACTTTCTCACCGAAAACCTGCACGTGGACATGCTCTTCTTCAAAGGGGCGCCCATCGGGATTTCCCTTCCCAACTTTGTGGAACTCAAGGTGATCAAGTCCGATCCCGGGGTCAAGGGCGATACGGCCTCCGGCGCCACCAAGCCGGTGACGCTGGAAACGGGCTACGAAATCCAGGTCCCCCTTTTCATTGAAGAAGGTGATGTGCTCAAGTTGGACACCCGTACGGGAACCTACGTAGAAAGGGTGAAAGCCTCCACCTGATGAACCCACGCGATATACTTGCCGCCAAACGGTGGCGATTGGAAATGCGGAGCCGCATCCTTCATGGAATGCGGCTCTTCTTTATGGAACGGGGCTTTACGGAAGTTCAGACCCCCGTGCGGACTCCGGCGCCCGCACCGGAACTGCACATTGACGCCGTGCGCTCCGAGGGCTGGTATTTGCACACCAGCCCGGAACTCTACATGAAGCGGCTCCTTGCGGCCGGGTATGAAAAGATTTTCCAAATTTGCCCCGTCTTTCGCAAAGGGGAACGAGGGCGTCGGCACCACCCCGAATTCACCCTCCTGGAATGGTACCGGCTCGGCGCAGACTCCAACGCGCTTAAGAAAGACTGCGAGGACCTTCTTCAAGCCGTCTGCTCCCATGTGGGCCGATATCCTCACTGTCCCTACGGCCCTCATACCCTCTCGGTTCTTCCGCCGTGGGAAGATCGCACGGTTCGCAATGTCTTTCGGGACCGGGCCGGCTGGGATCCCCTAAAAAATTACGATGCGGACCGCTTTGCGCTGGATTTGGTGGAAAAAATAGAGCCCGCCTTGGGATTTCCCAAACCTGTGTTCCTTTCGGACTATCCGCCTCAGGAAGCGGCTTTGGCACGCCTTCGTCCCCACGAGGACCTGTGGGTCGCCGAACGTTTCGAACTCTATTGGGCCGGGGTGGAACTGGCCAACGGCTTTTCCGAATTGACCGACCGAAGAGAACAGGAAGATCGTTTCCGCGAATGCCTGGATCGGCGCCGCGCGGACGGTCGGGATGTCTATCCCTGGCCCGAACGGTTTTTGGAAAGTCTGGAGCATTTGGAGCGTGCGGCCGGAATCGCCCTGGGCGTCGACCGATTGGTGATGCTTTTGACCGACGCGTCCTCCATCGACGACGTGACGGCTTTCGGACCAGAGCATGAACCGTGAGGCTCACGACTCCTGCGGCCCCCCGCCCTCATAGGCCAAAGCCGCAAAAGTGACGAATGAGCCTTGCGGATCCACCACCGCATGATCGTGGTGAAGCACCCGCCCTTGGGCCGTGCCGCGCAGCACGCGGCTGAGCACATAAAGTGGGGGCACGCCGCAGACCTTCCGGGCGTTGCCGTCCCGAAGGATCTCCGCCATGAAGGCGTCCGGATCCAAGGTTTCCAAAGCGCCCAGCAGTTTTCGGTCCGCTTCCAGATGTTCCTGGACAGTGAGGCGATTGGGCACAAAGTCATCGCCATAGCGGGGCCCGATGTGCGCCAAATCCACGCTGGCCAATAAACCCACGGACTTTCCGCAAACCTGCGCAGCTTCCCGAAGCCCATCGCAAAAAGCGTCGATGGCCGACTTCCTGGTGTCCCAATCTTCAATCCCAAAGGAACACAGAACGGGCACGATCCGCGCAGCCGGCTGGACATGGGCCAAAAACACCGCCTGAAATTCCACGGTGTGTTCACGACTGTGAGCGTATTCGCCGGCACGCACATCCCATGGAGCGCGCCGAATGATCGCCTCGGCCAGCTCCCGATCGCACGCCACGAGGCCCAGAGGGGTTTCAAAATCTTTGACGGTTACGGCGAAAAAGTTTTCGATGGGCTCGTGGCCGGTCCCCAGAATGATCCACACGGCCGGAGGTGCAGCCTTGCGCAAGGCCGCGTAAGCGTGCGCAAAAGTCTCCTTGCCCGCCCGGATATCGATGTGCGGGGCCACCAAACCCACAAGGGGGCGGCGTTCGGCTGTGTCCGGAGCGCTGGCGGGCACAAGAGCGTCCAAAAAGGCCCGAAGTTCGTCGGGCTTCTCCGGATAGCTTTTCCCCGCATGGCGCATCCGCCTCACGGGATCGTCTCGAAACCTTTGGAGTTCCCGTCGCACATGGTCCGCGTAGCGGGCATTGTCGAGAAAGAGGTTTTCATCCAACACACGGATCATTTCCTCGATCTGCTCGCTGTAGATGAGTTGCCCGGTGCGGCGCAGGAAAAACGCCTGGATGTCCCGAACGGAGTGCCGTCCATCTAAGAACGTGAGAAACGGGGCAAAGTCCGCGAGCAGCAAAACAGGTTTATCGTTGTATCCAAGGCGGTCCCTCAGCAGAATGTAGCCTCGCCCCTGGTGCTGGACGGGGACAGCTTCCAGACCGTAACGCAGTTTCGGGTGTTCCATAGACTCTGCCTCGACGTTGACGGTCCCAGGCAAATGTGATACGTGACAACGTCCATAGCTCCCGGATCGAAACATCTCTCGCGCTCGAAGGACAAAGCCTCCATGCGGTACGCCTCAAAGACATGCGCCGCTTTATTTTTGCTTATGCTCATGAGCTCCTGCAGCAGCATCGGGTTCCGGCCCGGCCCCTCCGCGCCCGGACCGCAGCTGCCCAAGTCTCAGGCGTATGCCGCTTACCTGTTAGCCCAATACTATCTTCGGGTCAACGAGCCCGAAAAGGCCGTCAAGGCCTATCGGGATGCGTTGGCCCTCGACCCCGACGACCCCACCATCCTCACGGATCTCGCGGTCTTGTACGTGCGCCAGGGCCACGTGCAGGAAGCGCTCAAACTTGCCGAACGGGCCGCAGAAGTCGACCCCTCCTTCGAAAACGCCTTCGTGCTCCTCGGTCGTCTCTACGCCGGCACAGGCAACAACACCAAAGCCATCGAAGCTTACCGGCGGGTCATCTCCCTCAACCCATCCAACCACGACGCCTACTTGCTTTTGGGAACCCTTTACGCTCAGGAAAACCGATTCCGAGAGGCCTTGGAAGCCCTTGAGCACCTGAAGGCATTGCTGCCCGACAACCCCCTGGCGTCCTACTACAAGGCCCGCATTTTTCTGGACATGAAGTTTTATGACCAGGCGGAAGCGGCCTATCAGGAAGCGCTGCAACTCAACCCGTTTTTCGACAAGGCTCTGTTGGATCTGGCCTACATCTACGAAGTTACCGAGAGGTTCCAAGAAGCCGAAGCCACCTACCTGCGAATGCTGGAAATCAACCCCAACCACGGCCAAGCTCGGAACCGCCTGAGCAACTTGTACATCCGCCAAAAGCTTTACGAGAAGGCTTTGGAACAGTTGCGGATTCTTTCGCAACAGGATGCCCAAGACCTGGAAACACGGCTCAAGATCGGCATCATCCACCTGCAGCAGCGCAAGTATCAGGAGGCCATTTCCGACTTTCAGGCTTTGCTCAAGGACCGCCCGCAATACGACCAAGCTCTCTACTACTTGGCCACATCCTACGAGGAAAAGGGGGAACGGAGCGATCTTGAACAGGCCGTGGTGAACCTGCGGCTTATTCCGGAAAGCAGCCCTTTATGGGATCCGGCGCAGATGCGCCTCGGAGTCCTTTTTTCCAAGTTAAACGACCACAAATCGGGCATCCAATGTTTGGAAAAGGCCATCAAGACCAAGCCGCAAGTCATCGATTTCTACCTTTACTTGGCCTACCTTTACGAAGAAACGAAAGATTTCGCCAAAGCCCTCGAGACCCTCAACGCGGGAATGGCCGTGGGCGGCGAAACCGTGCCCTTGCTTTTCCGAAAAGGCATCGTGCTCGACCGCATGGACCGCAAAGACGAAGCCCTGGAGGTGATGAAAAAGATCCTCTCTTTGGAAAACGACCATGCCGGTGCCCTCAACTACGTGGGCTACACCTACGCGGACAAGGGCATTCGCCTCGACGAAGCCAAAGAACTCATCGAGCGCGCTCTGCAGAAAGAACCGGAAGACGGCTACATTATGGACAGCTTGGCATGGGTCTACTACCGCCAGGGCCAATACATCAAGGCACTCGAGGTGATTCGCAAGGCCCTGGAAATCGTTCCCGACGATCCTGTGATTTTGGAACATTACGGCGACATCTTGCAGGCTTTGGGGCGCTTTGAGGAGGCCCGGAAGGTTTACGAGAAATCTCTGGAAAGGGGGCATGAAAAGCCCGCTACGATCCAGGAAAAGATCCAGCGGCTGCGATGAAACGCCTCACCCGACTGAACCCCTGTGTGGTTCTTTGCACGGTGTGCCTTGTTCTTTCCGCGTGCGCCCCTGTGCGTGCCCCGATGCCTGCGAAGGAAGGGATCGTCGTCGGTTGGGATCCCGACCGCTGGGTCGGGACTCTCGCCCAACGGTTCGACGTCCGGCGACAGTTCCAGGCTGTCTACCAGGCCAGATGGACGGATTCCCTCGAGCGCATCTGGCGCGCCAAGGTGCTTGTCACGGCCCAACTGCCCGATAGAATGCGCATCGAAATTCTTGATTCGTGGGGTCAGATCCAAGGGCTTTTCGTGCTCAGGGAACCGCTGGCTCAACTGTGGGTTGTGGGCGAAAAAAGTCTTTATCGATCGCAACGCAGCGCCGGTCTTCTGGAAAAACTCGTGGGCATCGGATTGCCGGGCAAAGAATTGGCCCCCGTCCTCCTGGGGCTGCCTCCTCTGGACATTCTCGGCGCCGTTCCGCCACGAAGGCTGCAAGACGGCACGGTGGTTTTCGGCGAGGTGGGCACATCTCGGGAACTATCCCGCCGATATGGACTTTGTCCCGATATGGAACGCATCTGCCGCATGGAGTTCGATTTCGCGGAATCGCCTCTTTCCATCCTTCTCCATTACGACATCCAAGGGGATGACCAAGACGTTCCTTCGTCGCTCACTTTTCGAAGCGCTGCCGGCTTGGTGGAACTCTCCCGCACGCTCATGAAACAACCGACCGCCGTCCCTTCGGAGACCTTCGATGTTCCTCCGCTCGGCGACGCCGTCCGGATTGTGGAAATTCCCTGACGGGATCCTCCCGGGTAGACGCGACCATGGTGCCTCGCCCGTAAGTTCAGAGTCCCCACTGCGTCAGGAGGTCCTTCCATGGAGCCTCGGGCACGGTTTTTTGTTGATCGCATGCTCGGAAAAATGGCAAAATGGTTGCGCATTCTCGGCTACGACGCGCGCTACGGATCCATCGAGACCGCCACCCAGATCGAGATTTTGCATCGGGAAGGGACCATCGTGGTCACCGCCAACACGCGATGGCGTCATTTCCCCGGCGTTTTTTTCTGTGAGCCTACGCGCGTCGACGAACAGTGCCGAAAACTGGCGGCGGCCGGGCTTATTCGGCAAGAAGAGGTCAGGCTCTTCAGCCGATGCCTCCGGTGCAACCGGCCCTTGGAGGAAATCCCTAAGGAGGAGGCCGTCGGCAGGGTTCCGGATTATGTCGCTGCCACGGCGCCGTCGTTTTGCCGCTGTCCTTCGTGCGGGCGCGTGTATTGGCCGGGATCTCACTGGGACAAAATGAGGGAGCGCTTTCGACGAATCACGGGCTGGAGTCCTAAAGACATGGACGAAAGGAGGACAGAATGGGCGGAGTGATCCACAACATCATCGCCATGCTGACGAAGATGGGCTACTGGGCCCTAGAATACGCCACGATTATCTACCATTGGAAAATGAAGGTTTTGAAGACCCAGTTGAAACGCCTCGCGGTGAATAGAACTCAGGCAAATCTGGCGAAAGCCTACAGCGGACTCGGGGCGGTGGTCTACGGCATGTTGAGGGAAGGACGGGACTCTCTCAAGGACGATCCCGCCGTCATGACCCAAATGCGCAACGTAGAGGAAGCGGAAGCCAAGGTTAAACGGATCGACGAGGAAATCCAGGAAATCTGCGACGCGTTTGAGGCGAAGAAAAGAACCGTTCGAGAAACGTACGCGGCAAAGAGAAACGCCGTGGGCGGTTCTGCGGAGATGGAGGAGGAGTAGCCCCCCTGGCAGATGTGCGCCCAGGGTGAGAAAAGGCCGTGGAGGGCCGACGAAGGGGCGGATCTCTCGCAGCGCGAAGCCAAGCGTTTGTCACACGGCGCAATCGCCGGTGTCCCCTTGGATCTTAGCCAGGGCGTGCGGCACGGCCGGAAGAATCACCTCCAGGTTTTCTAGGGATCCTTTGAGGCTTCCGGGAAGATTGATGATGAGGCTGTCGCCTCGGATGCCCGCCACGGCCCGAGAGAGCATGGCATGGGGGGTTTTCTTGAGGCTTTCCATGCGCATGGCTTCGGCGATCCCCGGGATGAGTCTCTCACAAACGGCCGCGGTCGCCTCGGGCGTCACGTCCCGAGGGGACACGCCCGTGCCGCCGGTAGTGAGCACGAGAGCCGCCCGGTGCTTTTCTACCGCCTCCAGTAGAGCCCTTTGGATGGCGGCCTTTTCGTCGGGCACGATGGTGCGCCACACCCCCGTGTAGCCTTCCGCATGAAGCCGTTCCCAAAGGTGGGCTCCGGCTGTGTCTTCCCGTTCCCCGCGACTTCCCTTGTCGCTCACCGTCACAACGGCCACGGTCTTTCGGCACCGCTCCATGGAGAAGACCTCCCCAGCTTTCAACGGGCCCCGCGCTCCAACTGGCGCCGCGCGGCCTGAACGATCACGCTGGAAACCGACTTGCTTTTGGCCAAAATTTTCAGGTCCTGAGGGTTCAGCGTCGCAATCAGTTTCAGGGCAATCCCCACAGGGGTTTTGGGGTTTTTTACCAGGGCCAAACGCACAGGGTAGAGTTTGAACCATTCACGGTTCTCGGCGATCTTGCGCAGGGCTTCGTCATTGATGTTCCGGGAGTTGGCAAACCCCACCACTTCCGATGAGGTGATCTTGGGGTTTTCCAAAACGGCCAGCTGGACGACCCGGTTGGGGTCCTGCATGAGGAGCGTCCGAGCTTCCTGGCTCCCGGTCAGCGCCAGCTTGATGCGCTCCGGAACGGTCATCTTCTGGATTTTCATCGCCAGGGGAAGACGCTCTGCGTCTTCGCCCCCCGATCTGTCTCGTTGCCGATCGTCGCTCACCGAATCTTTCCTTGCCCGTGTCCTTGTTCAGAAAGCCTCGAAGAATCCTGAGAAGGCCTCACGCGCCCCTAATATATCCCGGCTTGTTCGCCTCTGAAAAGCCGACGGGGGCTTCGGACAACAAAAGGGCGGAATCCCCGTTCATGGGTTCCGCCCCCACCTTAGCCCCGGCCGTGCCTCGCCGAAGCTCGCCTTTTCCCGTGCTTCCCTAAGGCCCACCGCCCATCCGATCCGTTCCCACGGACACGGGCGCCGCCGCAGGGCAAGTCTCCCTGAGCCTATGCCTTTTCGGCTTTTTCGGCCTTGGCGGCCTCGATAATCTTTTCCTGAAGCTGGGCCGGCACTTCTTCGTAATGCGAAAATTTCATGGTGAACATGCCGCGCCCGGCGGTCATGGACCGAAGATCCGGCGCGTATTTCAACACTTCGGCAAGAGGTACCTGGGCGCGAACGATCTGGTTGTTGCCTTGGCTGTCCATCCCCAGGACTTTGCCCCGCCGGGAATTGAGATCGCCGATGACGTCTCCCAGGCAATCTTCCGGGATGACCACTTCCAGATGCACAATGGGTTCCAACAAGGTGGGCTTGGCTTCCGCCACGGCTTTCTTGAAGGCCATGGAACCGGCGATCTTGAAAGCCATTTCCGAGGAATCCACCGCGTGGTAGGAACCGTCCACCAAATCGACCTTGAAGTCGATCACCGGATAGCCGGCCAGCACGCCTTCCTGAGCGGCCTCCACAATGCCTTTTTCCACGGCCGGGATGTATTGGCGGGGAATGACGCCGCCCACGATTTTATCCACAAATTGGAAGCCCTCCCCTCTCGGCAGGGGCTCCATCTCGATCCAACAGTCCCCGTATTGCCCTCGGCCTCCCGTCTGCTTCTTGTACTTGCCTTGGACACGCGCTTTGCCTTTGATGGTTTCTTTGTAAGGAACCTTGGGCAACCGCAGGTTCACTTCCACGCCGAACTTGCGTTTGAGCTTGTCGATGGTCGCCTCGATGTGGATTTCTCCCATGCCCGAGAGGATCATTTCCTTGGTCTCGTCGTTGCGTTCCAGCTTGAGGGCCAAGTCCTCTTCCATGAGGCGGGCCAGGGAGCTGAAGATCTTGTCCTCGTCGCCTTTACTCTTCGGTTCGATAGCCAGGGAATAGACGGGGGCGGGCAGTTCGGGGAATTGAAACACGATGGGATTCTTTTCGTCGCACAGCGTGTCCCCGGTGGTAGTTTCTTTGAGCTTGGCCACGGCCACGATGTCGCCGGGGCCCGCCTCCTGGAGGCTTTCCTGAGCCTTCCCTTTCATGCGCAGCAACTGCCCGTAGCGTTCCTTGGACTTCTTCGTGCTGTTGAACACCGTGGCATCGGGTTTCATGGTCCCCGAAAAGATGCGCACCACAGAGAGTCGACCCGCGTAGGGGTCGCTGACGGTTTTGATGACCAATCCCGAGTAGGGCGCGGCGGGGTCGGGGTCACGTTCCACAGCGTTCTGCCCGTCCGGACCCATGCCTTTTCTGGGGCCTCGATCCAACGGCGACGGGAAGCATTCCACGATGACATCCAAGACTTGGGCGGTGCCCACGTTGGCCGTGCCGGAGCCGCAAGTGATCGGGACCAAACGCCCGGCAATGACGGCGCTGCGCAAGCCGCCCGCGATCTCTTCCTGCGTCAGCTCCTGACCTTCCAAGTACTTTTCCAACAGCGCATCGTTGGCTTCACAGACGTTTTCCACCAGCATCTCTTTGTACTGGGCGGCCAGATCCAGCACGTCGGCCGGTGCGTCCTTTACGTCGTATTTGCCCGTTTCGCCATGAACGTAATAAAAGGCTTTGCCCGTGAGGACGTCGGCGACGCCTTGAAAGTTTTCGGCACTGCCGATGGGCACCGTCAGGGGCACGCATCGGGTGCCCAGCTGTCGGCGGATGTTTTCCACCGTTTTGACGAAGTCGGCCCGCTCCCGGTCCATCCTGCTGATGAAAATCATGCGCGGGAGCCCCAATTCCTCGGCAAAGTCCCACACCTTCTGCGTCTGCACCTTCACCCCGTCGATGGCGTCCACCACGACTAGGGCCGCGTCGGCTCCTTGCAGGGAACTCTTGGTCTCGGCGATGAAATTAAAATCCCCCGGCGTGTCGATGACCGTGCAGGAATGCTTTTTCCACGGGAAGGTGTTGAAGGCCGTGCTGATGGTGATTTTGCGGCTCACTTCCTCAGGCTCGAAATCCATGACGGAAGTGTTTTCATCCACTTTGCCCAGGCGCGTCGTCACGCCGGCCGTAAAGAGCATCGCTTCCGCCAAGGATGTTTTGCCCGAGCCTCCGTGAGAAATGATGGCAAACGTTCGGACCGTGCCTACCGATTCACTCATGCGTCGTTCCTTTCTGCGCCTGCGCCCCGACCACGACGGGGCAGATCCTTCGGTCACCCTCGAAAATCGAAAAGACGGCGAAAAACCGGCCGAATCCGAGCCCTTACGGAAGCCTTGGAGAGAGGCGTCGGTCACGCCGCGGACTTTACGAGGAAAAGCACAAGTGACGTTCTTAGATGATGGGCACGAGAAAAGTCAAGAACAATCCCGACTTGGACGCTTTGGGAACTTTCGTGGAATTTTTCGGCCTGCCGCAAGAAAAGACTTTCTCTTGAAACGCTTTTCTGATTCTTTATAGCTTTTCACGGCACGATGGCGCCCAGAGCGAAAGTGCGGAGTTTCCCTATGCCCAAAGAGCCCCTATCGCGGCTGCACCGCGTTTTCCAAGAAATGCACGGGCCCGCCGTGGACGCTCTGAAGGATTTTCTGGAATTCCTCAGGTCCCAACGGGCATTGAGTCCGGCGACGGTCCGAAACTACGGGGCCGACCTCGCCCAGTGGTTTCTGTTCCTCAAGGATCTTCTGGGTCGGTCCCGCTTGGACATGGAAGACGTGTCGGAATCCGCCCTGCGGCGTTTCATCTTCCACAGGCACCCGCGATTGGCCAAAAGCAGCCAGGCGCGGGCGTTGGCCACGTATCGCTGTTTCTTCCGGTTCCTTGTGGAACGGGGCAGGCTGGAGCGCAATCCGGCCCGATCGTTGCGTTCACCGAAGGCGAGCGTCACCGTGCCCGGTTTTTTGGACGTGGACGATATGATGGCTTTCCTGGATGCTCTGCAAAAGCGCGCCAAGGTTCCCTCGGCCCCGTGGACCGCCGTGCGCGATTGGGCTCTTTTCGAAACCCTGTATTCCACGGGGCTGCGTGTCGGCGAACTGGTCCGACTGAACCTCGACCATGTGGATCTGCACGAGGGCATGGTGCGCACCATGGGCAAGGGCGCCAAGGAACGCATCGTGCCCATCGGCTCCAAGGCCCTGGAAGCCATCCGATGTTACCGCGCGGCTTTCAAGAAACAGTGGCCCGGATCCTCCGATCCCGAGGCCCTGTTCCTGAACGGTCGAGGAGGGCGCTTGACGGATCGCTCGGTGCGACGGCTCCTCACGGCGCGGCTCCGGGATGCGGGGCAATGGCGCCCGCTCAGCCCCCATGGGATCCGCCACAGCTTTGCGACGCACCTTCTCGGCTCGGGAGCCGATCTGCGGAGCATCCAGGAGATGTTGGGCCACGCCGGGCTTTCCACCACACAGCGATACACCAAGGTCGATCTGGATCGGCTCATGAGCGTCTATGACGCCGCCCATCCCCGAAGCCGCAAGGACAAGCCCTGATCTCTCACGAAAGGAGACGCATGCTTTCGTTTCAATTTTCAAAGACGCGCTCGGCCGCCATCCACAGCACCACGATTTTGGCCATCCACAGAGACCACCATGTGGTCATGGCCGGTGACGGTCAGGTGACCTTCGGCGACACGGTGATGAAACAGCAGGCCCGTAAAGTCCGCAAGATGTACCATGACAACATCCTCGCCGGTTTTGCCGGAGCCACCGCTGACGCTTTCACTCTGTTTGAGAGGCTGGAAGCGAAGCTGGAACAGTACAGCGGCAATTTGAAAAGAGCCGCCGTGGAATTGGCCAAGGACTGGCGCTTGGACCGCGCCCTCAGGCGGCTGGAAGCCCTGCTGATCGCCGCGGATCGCACCCAATGCCTGATCCTCAGCGGCACGGGAGATGTCATCGAACCGGACGACGGCCTGGCTGCCGTGGGCTCCGGAGGCCCCTACGCCCTGGCGGCGGCCCGGGCCCTTCTCACCCACACGAACCTTCCCGTCCGCACGGTGGCGGAAGAAGCCATGAAAATCGCCGCCCAACTGTGCATCTACACCAATGAGGCCTTCACCATAGAGGAGTTGTGACGCGATGCAGCAACCCTTGACGCCCGCGGAAATCGTGCGCGAACTGGACAAATTCGTCATCGGGCAACACGACGCCAAAAGGATGGTCGCCATCGCCCTGCGAAACCGGTGGCGACGCCAACAGGTGCCGGAGAACCTTCGCGATGAAATCGCCCCCAAGAACATCATCATGATCGGCCCGACGGGCGTGGGCAAAACGGAGATCGCCCGCCGCCTGGCCCGCTTGGCCCAGTCCCCTTTTCTCAAGGTGGAAGCCAGCAAGTTCACGGAAGTGGGCTATGTGGGACGGGATGTGGAATCCATGATCCGGGATTTGACGGATCTGGCAGTCAACATGGTCCGATCCGAAGAAATGGAGGCCGTTCGGGTCAAGGCGGAGGAACTTGCCGAAGAAAAACTTCTGGACATCCTGCTGCCGCCGTCGCGACGCTCGGCGCAGGCCCAGAACCGCCCGCAGGAGGCGGATGAAATCAAACTGGCTCAGGAAGAAACCCAAAAAGCGGACGCCACCCGGGAAAAGCTCAGGAAACTTCTGCGCCAAGGTGCTTTGAACGACCGTTACGTGGAGCTGGAGGTGGAAGACCGCTCGGTGCCCGTTTTCGATTTTTTCGCCAGTGCCGGCATGGAAGAAATGGACTACAGCTTCCGGGAAATGCTGAGTTCCATGCTTCCCCGCCGCACCAAGCGGCGCAAGGTCAGGATTCCCGAAGCGCGGGAAATCCTTGTCGAGCAAGAATCCCAACGGCTCATCGACATGGACAAGGTCGTCCGGCAGGCCATTGAGCGGGTGGAACATTCGGGGATTATTTTCATCGACGAAATCGACAAGATCGCGGGACGGGAAGGCACCCACGGCCCGGACGTCTCCCGGGAAGGTGTGCAAAGGGATCTCCTGCCTATTGTGGAGGGATCCACGGTCACCACCAAATACGGCATGGTGCGCACCGACCACATTCTTTTCATCGCCAGCGGGGCATTCCACATCGCCAAGCCCTCCGACCTCATTCCCGAACTCCAGGGCCGTTTCCCCATTCGAGTGGAACTGCAGTCGCTCAGCAAGGAAGACTTCGTGCGGATTCTCAAAGAACCGGAAAACGCTTTGATCACCCAATACATCGCCCTTTTGGCCACGGAAGATGTGACCCTGGTCTTCGATGAGGAGGCCATCGAGGAAATCGCCCAAATCGCCTACCAGGTGAACGCCCGCACGGAAAACATCGGCGCCCGGAGACTCCACACGATCATGGAAAAACTTCTTTCGGACATTTCCTTTAACGCCCCCGACCTCAAAGGCCAAACCCTGCAGATCACTCGAGCCTATGTCACAAAGACCTTGGAAGATATCGTGAAGGACGAAGATCTGAGCCGTTACATCTTGTAGAGCCGTTGCCGGCGAGGAGGAACGGAACCGTGATGCGCGATACCGCTGCGTTGCTTATCGAGGCGCTGCCCTACATCCGGCAGTTTTCGGGAAAGACTGTGGTCATCAAATACGGCGGGCACGCGATGAAGGACGAAGCGCTGAAAGAAAGCTTCGCCCAGGACGTGGTGCTCATGAAATACATCGGCATCCACCCTGTGGTGGTTCACGGCGGCGGGCCCCAAATCGGCCGGATGTTGGACCGGGTCGGGAAAAAGTCCGACTTTCGCGAAGGCATGCGCGTCACGGACGAGGAAACCATGGATGTGGTGGAAATGGTTTTGGCCGGCAAGGTGAACAAAGAGATCGTGGCGCTCATCAACCGCCACGGAGGCCGGGCCATCGGGTTGAGCGGCAAGGACGGGATGCTCATCGAAGCGCGCAAGATGCACTTGTTCAAATACCAAGGCGACGATCAGCCGCCGGAAATCATCGATATCGGCCTGGTGGGGGAAGTGGAGCGCATCAACGTGGAAATTCTGGAAGTTCTGGAAAAAAGCCAGGTCATTCCGGTCATTGCGCCCGTCGGGGTGGGGAAATCGGGCGAGACCTATAACATCAACGCGGATCTCGTGGCGGGCAAGGTGGCTGCGGCCCTCGGCGCGGAAAAACTGGTGCTCATGACCGATGTCACCGGGGTGCTCAACGCCTCCGGCGAACTGATTTCTTCCCTGAGCGTCGCCGAGGCGGCGGAATTGATCCAGGACGACGTCCTCAAAGGCGGCATGATCCCGAAGGTGCAATGCGCCATGGACGCCGTTCAGGGCGGGGTGAAGAAAGTGGCCATCCTGGACGGCCGGATTCCCCATGCGGTGCTTTTGGAACTGTTTACCGATTCGGGCATCGGCACGGAAATCGTCGCCTCCCGACCTGTCCGAAGACCCAAAGAAAGGATTGGCCGATGACGCAACCTGTGATGGAGCTGTGCGAGCAGGTGGTGTGCTCCACCTACATGCGATACCCTGTGGTGTTGGAACGAGGTCGGGGCAGCCGGTTGTGGGATGTCGACGGGAACGAGTACATCGACTTCGTGGCGGGGATCGCCGTGTGCAATCTCGGCCATTGTCATCCCGAGGTGGCCGAAGTGATCTGCCGTCAGGCCCAGACCTTGGTCCACGTCTCCAACCTCTTCTACACGAAGCCCCAGGTGGAACTGGCCGCCGCCTTAAAACGGCTTTCCTTCGCCGATAGGGTCTTTTTCGCCAACAGCGGCGCCGAAGCCAACGAAGCCGCCATCAAGCTCGCTCGAAAATACAGCCGCGACAAATACGGCCCCGGCCGTTTTCATGTCATCACCATGGAGGATTCGTTCCACGGCCGTACCCTGGCCACATTGTCGGCGACCGCGCAGGAAAAGGTGCACAAGGGTTTCGAACCCCTGGTGGAAGGGTTTCATTTCGTGCCCTACAACGATATCGACGCCGTGCGCCGCGCCATGACGGCCCAGGTCTGCGCCGTGCTGGTGGAACCCATTCAAGGGGAAGGGGGCGTAAGGCTGGGCGATCCCGACTATTTTCGGGAGCTCCGGGCGCTGTGCCGTGAGCGGGATGTGCTGCTCATCTTCGATGAAGTGCAAGTGGGAATGGGCCGCACGGGAACCCTATTCGCCTACGAGCAGCTGGGGGTCAGCCCTGATGTGATGACCTTGGCCAAGGCTCTGGGCAACGGCCTGCCCATCGGCGCCATGTTGGCCACAGAAGCGGCCGCCTGCGCCTTCACCCCGGGAAGCCACGCCAGCACCTTCGGGGGCACTCCCCTGGTGACGGCCGCCGCCGGAAAGGTTTTGGAACTCATCGCCCGAGAAGAGTTCCTGGCTTCCGTCCGAGACAAGGGAAACCACTTCATGGAAAAGCTTCAGGGTCTGCGGTTGCGGCATCCGGAAAAAATCCGGGACGTGCGGGGACGAGGCTTGATGGTCGGTATGGAGCTCGCGGGTCCCGGAAAGGCCGTGGTCGATGGATGCCTGAAAAAGGGTTTTCTCATCAATTGCACCCATGAAACAGTCCTTCGGTTCGTGCCGCCCTTGGTCATCGAAAAAGACGAAATCGACCGGCTGGTCATCGCGTTGGACGAAGTTTTGGAGGAGTGGACCCCATGAAAAGAGACTTCCTGACCCTGTGGGATGTGAGCGCCGCCGAAATCTTTTTCTTGATCGATCAAGGCATTCGGCTGAAACAGGACTGGGCGGCGGGGCTTCTGAAGCCCGTGCTCCAGCAAAAGACTCTGGGCCTTCTCTTTACCAAGCCGTCCACGAGAACCCGGGTTTCCTTCGAAGCGGCCATGCATCGGCTGGGCGGATCCTGCACGTTCCTGAACATCCAGCACACGCAGCTGTCTCGAGGAGAACCCCTTGAAGACACGGCTCGGGTGCTCTCCCGCTATCTCGATGCTTTGGTCGTGCGCACCTACGACCACCAAGACGTGGTGACCCTGGCACGGCATGCCGCCATCCCCGTCATCAACGGCTTGACGGATCTGGCGCACCCGTGCCAGGTGTTGAGTGATCTCATGACCGTGGTGGAAAAGAAGAAACGGCTGGAGGACCAGGTGGTGGCTTGGGTCGGCGACGGCAACAACATGGCGCATTCGTGGATCAACGCCTCGGCGCGCCTAGGATTCCGGCTGAACATTTCGTGCCCCGAAGGCTACTGGCCGTCGGCGCGTGTTCTGGAGCGCGCCCGTCGGGAGGGCATCGCGGATATCGGGCTCTATGAGAACCCCGCCGAGGCGGTCAGAGACGCCACGGTCATCAATACGGACGTTTGGGCCAGCATGGGGCAGGAACATGAAGCGGAAAAACGGCGAAGCGTGTTCCGACCGTTTCAGGTCAACGCCGCGTTGCTGGCGAAAGCGCCCCGGGACGCCATCGTGATGCACTGCCTGCCCGCGCACCGAGGGGAGGAAATCACGGCCGAGGTCCTGGAAGGGCCGCAATCCGTCGTTTTCGACCAAGCGGAAAACCGCCTGCACGCTCAGGCCGCCTTGCTTCAATGGCTCCTGGCTTCGTAGTATCTCTTGTCAAAATGCGGGGCTTTCCGTTATGTAAGACCTTTCTCAGGCATTTTTCAGCACGCCCGCCACAGGAAAAACGGGGCCGCGAAGCCTCATGGACGTCGGTAAGGAGAGACAAGCGAACATGGGCACGAGCACAGTGGTTTTGGCCTACTCCGGGGGACTGGACACATCGATCATTCTCAAGTGGCTCATCGAAACCTACAACTGCGACGTCGTGGCCTTCGCCGCCGATTTGGGCCAGGGCGACGATCTCCAAGCCATTGCGCAAAAGGCCCTCCGGACCGGCGCGGTCAAAGCGCGCGTGGAAGATCTTCGGGAAGAATTCGTCCGAGATTATGTCTTTCCGGCTTTTCGAGCCAACGTCATCTATGAAGGCCAATACCTTCTGGGGACCGCCATCGCGAGGCCGCTCATCGCCAAACGGCAGGTGGAAATCGCCCAAGAAGAAGGGGCCGACGCGGTCAGCCACGGCGCAACGGGCAAAGGGAACGACCAAGTGCGCTTTGAACTCACCTACACCGCCCTCGCCCCGCACCTCAAGGTCATCGCCCCGTGGCGCGAGTGGAACCTCAAGTCCCGCCAAGCCCTCTTGGAATTCGCGCGCACGCACGGCATCCCCGTGCCTGTGACGCCGGACAAACCCTACAGCTGCGATGCCAACCTTCTGCATATCAGCTACGAAGGGGGGATTCTGGAAGACCCGTGGCGGGAACCGGACCCGTCCATGTTTACCCTTACAGTGGATCCGCGTGAAGCTCCCAATGAGCCCGAGGTTCTGGAGCTGGATTTTGTTCGAGGCGATCCCGTGGCGATCAACGGGGAGCTTATGACGCCCGCGACGCTGCTTGACACCCTCAACCGCATCGGCGGCCGCCACGGTGTGGGGCGAGCCGACGTTGTCGAAAGCCGGTTTGTGGGCATGAAATCCCGAGGGGTCTATGAGACGCCGGGAGGCACCATTTTGAGGATCGCCCACCGAGCCATGGAATCCATTACCATGGACCGGGAAGTCATGTTCCTGCGCGACTCCCTCATCCCCCAATACGCCAAGCTCATCTACAACGGGTTTTGGTTCGCCCCGGAAAGACTCGCCCTCCAAAGCCTCATCGACACGGCCCAGGAAAACGTTTCCGGAACAGTCCGCGTGAAACTTTACAAGGGCAGTTGCACCATCGTCGGCAGGAAATCGGACCGATCCTTGTATGATCCGCAACTGGCCACTTTTGAGGAAGAAGACGTCTATCGGCAAAGCGACGCCACGGGCTTTATCCGGCTCCAGGGGCTTCGCCTGCGTGTTCAGAACCTGGTCAGAAGCCGTATGCGAGGATGAGGGCATGTCTGAGAAGATGTGGCAAGGCCGCTTTGAACAACCGACGGACAGCTTGGTGGAAGACTACACGGGATCCATCCACTTCGACAGGCGTCTGTATCGCTACGACATTCAGGGCAGCATCGCCCATTGCCGCATGCTGGGCGAATGCGGCATCATCCCCCATGAAGAGGCCGCGCAAATCATTCAGGCACTGGGGGAAATCCTTCGCGAAATCGAACGGGGGGAACTTCGCCTGGACGCCGCCCAGGAAGACATCCACATGGCCGTGGAACAGCGGCTCATCCAAAAAATCGGCGAGGCGGGCGGCAAGCTTCACACCGCCCGCAGTCGTAACGACCAGGTGGCCTTGGACACTCGCCTTTACGTGCGGGATGTCATTTTGGATTGCCGCCGGCTTCTCCTTCAGACCGTCGGGATCCTGAGCGACATGGCCGAAAAGCATATCCATGTGATCATGCCCGGCTACACCCACCTGCAGCACGCTCAACCCGTTCTGCTTTCCCATCATCTCATGGCCTATGCGGAAATGTTCCTTCGGGACGAGGAACGCATGGCTCAATGCTATCAGCGCACCAATGTGCTCCCGCTGGGGAGCGCTGCTCTTGCCGGCACAACTTTTCCCATCAATATGGAAATGACGGCCCGCGCTCTGGGGTTTCCTCGCGTGACCCGCAACAGCATGGACGCGGTGAGTGACCGGGACTATCTCATCGAATTCTGCGCCGCTTCGGCCCTCGTGATGATGCACGTCAGTCGTTTAGCCGAAGAACTCGTCTTGTGGTCCACGACGGAATTCGCCTTTGTGGACATCAGCGACGCGTTCTGCACGGGCTCAAGTATCATGCCTCAGAAGAAGAACCCGGACGTTCCTGAACTCATGCGCGGCAAAACCGCTCGAGTTTACGGCAACCTCATGGCCTTGCTCACTCTCGTCAAAGGGCTGCCTCTGACCTACAACCGGGATCTGCAAGAGGACAAAGAGCCGGTCTTCGACACGGCCGACACGGTGTGCCGAACCCTTGCGGTGCTCAACAAGATGCTTCCCGAAATCCGGTTCCGCGAAGACCGCATGAGCGCCGTCGCCGGCCAAGGTTACGCGCTCGCCACCGAGGTGGCGGATTATCTCGTGCGTAAAGGGGTAGCGTTTCGAAAAGCCCACCACGTGGTCGGACAACTGGTGCAATATTGTGAAAAAGCGGGAAAAGATTTCACGGAATGCACGGTAGAGGAACTGAGAAAATTCCACAAGGCCCTGGATGCGGATCTTTTCCCGTTCCTCACGCTCCAAAGCGCCGTCGACCGGCGCACATCTCCAGGGGGCACGAGTTCCCAAAGGGTCCGGGAAGCCATCGGCGCGGTGCGCCACGAAACGATGCGTCGGCTCGAGACGGTCGATGCGGACGCGCCCCGGGTTTCCTGAACGCGGCGCTTCCGGCGCCTTGCGGACGCCCTCGGCGACACGGGTAAAGGATGTCACGATGCGCCCATGCTGTTTCAGGATCGGCAAGTCTGGAAAGATATGGCTTTTTCGAACCCCCCTCATGCTGGCGTTGATGCTCGCGGCTGGCTCCTGCGGCAAGAAAATGCCGCCTCGACCCATGGGACCCGAAGGGCCCCCTCAGGTTTCGGGAATCCGCGCAGAAGTTGTTGACGGGCAGGTCCGTCTGACCTGGCCCATCCCGGACATTTTTCATCAAAAGAAGCGGCCCGGAGACCTTGTGTTCGTGATCCAACGCGAACAGAGCGATCTCGAAAAAGCGCAGTGCGGCGATTGCCCGCCGGAAGCTCCGAAGACGCTGCTGCGCCTTGATCCGGCTGCTCAAGGGCCGTGGGCGGTCAAAGGCAACTCGGTTGAATGGACCGACACCATGACGCAACCCGGCGGGGCCTATCGGTACTGGATCGGTATCATGGATAAACGCGAAAGAATGGTTTCTCTTTCCGCGCCCGTCCGCGTCCACATCGCCCCTCCTCCGAGAACGCTGAAGGAGGTGGAAACCCACGCGAATCAGCGGGGTCTCCTTGTCCGATGGGACGCCCCCTCGTCCGCCGCCAAGACGCCCGATCCTCAGATGTCCTACCTTATCGAGAGACGCCAGAAAGGTTCGGACTGGGAACCCCTCAACCCCGAATTCCTCCAGGGCAACAGCTACCTGGACACCTCCGTGCAACCTCAATACCACTACCAGTACCGTGTCCGTCCCCTCTGTCGCGTTTTGGATGCCGAAATCGCGGGGCCATGGACGGAGGGGGTCTTCACCAAGGCGCCCGAAAAGGTGCCGCCGCCGCCGCCGAAAACCGTCTGGGCGGTCCCGTCGGGGGAAAAACTGGAAGTCCATTGGACGGAATGCTCCATGCCCGTTTCCGGCTATCACGTCTATCGCCGGGAAGGAAAAACCATTGTGCGGCTCACGGCGGATCCCGTGAAAAAGCCCCCCTATGTGGACGCCAAGGTGGAGCCCAACAAGGTCTACGGCTATGCGGTGTCTTCGGTGAGTCCCGATGCCCCGTATAAGGAAGGGCTTCTTTCCAAGTGGGTGGAAGTGCGCAACGTTCGGTTCAAATAACGTCCCCCAAGACCTTCATGGCTGACCGTTTGAGGAGAGGGCATGCACCATTTTCATTACGAACGCGGGCGATTGTGCTGCGAAGAACTGGACATCGAAAGCCTTGTCCGTAAGGTGGGAACTCCGGTCTACGTCTATAGCCGCGCAACCCTGACGCATCACTTTGCGGTTTTTGACGGAGCCTTTTCCCACATCCCTCACCTCACGTGCTATTCCGTGAAGGCCAATTCCAACGTGGCCGTCCTGGCCCTTTTCGGGGCTCTGGGCGGCGGTGTGGACATCGTCTCCGGAGGCGAACTGTTTCGAGCTCGGCGGGCGGGCATCGAGCCGAAAAAAATCGTCTACTCCGGCGTGGGCAAAACCCGCGAGGAAATCGACTACGCGCTTTCGGAAGACATCCTCATGTTCAACATCGAGTCCCGTCAGGAATTGGAGGCCATCAGCCAGAGGGCTCAGGCCTTGGGACGCACGGCGCGAATCGCCCTTCGGGTCAACCCGGACGTGGATCCCAAAACCCACCCCTATATCACCACAGGCATGGAAAAGAACAAATTCGGCATCCGCGTCGACGAGGCTGTGGAAAACTATCGACACGCCATGACCTTGCCGGGCGTGGATGTCGTCGGCATCGACTGCCACATCGGCAGTCAGCTCACCGACACCGCACCCTTCGTGGACGCCTTGAAAAGACTCCGGGCCCTCATGGAACGGCTCCGCGAGCTTGGAGTCTCCATCCGCTATCTTGATCTCGGCGGTGGGTTGGGGATCACCTATGCGGACGAGGAACCGCCCCACCCCACCGAATACGCCGAAGCGATCCTCAAGGAGATGGAGGGGCTGTCCTGCACCCTTATATTCGAACCGGGCCGCGTCATCGTGGGAAACGCCGGTATTCTGGTGACCCGCGTTTTGTACACCAAGGAAACGCCCACCAAACACTTCGTCATCGTGGACGCCGGCATGAACGACCTCATCCGACCGAGCCTCTACGGGGCGTATCATCACATCCAGCCGGTGGTCCTTGGCCAGAGGGAAACGCGGACGGTGGATGTGGTCGGGCCCATTTGCGAAAGCGGTGATTTTCTTGCCCGCGAACGGCCCTTGCCGCAGGTGGAGCCGGGAGAACTGTTGGCGGTGATGAGTGCCGGGGCCTATGGGTTCAGCATGGCCTCCAACTACAATTCCCGGCCGCGGCCCGCGGAAGTGCTCGTGGACGGCGCACGTTACCATGTGATTCGGCACCGTGAAACATGGGAGGATCTGGTGCGTTTGGAAACCGTTCCCCAGACATGAGGCTGTGTGGATGAAGCGCATCCCTTTCTTCAAAATGACCGGCTCGGGAAACGATTTCATTGTCATCGACAACCGCGGCGGCATTGTCCCATCCGATGCATGCCGGGAATTGGTCCGAGCGGCGTGTCGAAGGAAGCTTTCGGCCGGTGCCGACGGCGTCATCTTGATCGAAAACGACCCGGAATGCGACTTTGCCTGGCGGTTTTTCAACGCCGACGGCAGCGAAGCGGAAATGTGCGGCAACGGGGCCCGGTGCGCAGCCCGGTTCGCCCGCCTCACCGGGATCGCCCCGCACAATGCCTTGGCTTTTCGCACCCTGGCCGGGACGATCCGCGCCTTTGTGGACGGAGTGCGTGTGCGCGTGCAGATGACCCCGCCGCACGGTTATGAACCCGACATCGACCTCATGGCCGCCGAGCGGCCCCTTCGTGTTCATTTTATCAACACGGGTGTGCCCCATGTGGTGGTCTTTGTGGATTCCCCGCAGACCCTGGCCCAGTTCGACGTCTTTTCCGTAGGAAGAGCTCTTCGGTATCATGCCCGCTTCGCCCCCGCGGGCACCAACGCCAATTTCGTCACCGTCCTCGACCCGTCGCGGCTCAAAATCCGAACCTACGAGCGCGGGGTGGAAGACGAAACCTTGGCGTGCGGCACAGGGTCCATCGCTGCCGCGCTCATCGCCGCCGCCCAAGGCTTCGCCCATCCCCCGGTTCACGTGGAAACCCAAAGCGGTGAAACCTTGGTCATCCATTTCCAACACGATGCGGAAGGTTTTCGCGAGGTTTTTCTGGAAGGGGACGCCCGAGTGGTCTACGAAGGCGTGTTGTGGGACGAAACCCTCGGCGGGGCGCCCGCGAACCGGAACGCGTAGGTTTTTTCCCCTTTATGGAGACGCAGGAGGAACCCATGTTTCAAGGAGCCTTTACAGCCATTGTCACGCCGTTTCAAAACGGCCGAATCGATGAGGCGGCTCTTCGGGATCTCATCGAATTTCAGATTGCCAACGGCATCCACGGCATCGTGCCGTGCGGCACCACGGGGGAATCGGCCACCCTCAGCCATGAAGAACATGAACGGGTCGTGGAAATTACCGTCGAGCAGGTGAAAAAGCGCGTCCCCGTCATCGCCGGCACGGGATCCAACAATACCACGGAAGCCATCCGACTGACCAAGCACGCCAAGGAATGCGGAGCCGACGCCGCCCTCATGATCGCCCCATACTATAACAAACCCACTCAGGAAGGCCTTTACCGGCACTTTAGGGAAGTCGCGGAAACGGTGGATTTGCCCATCATCGTCTACAACATCCCGGGGCGCACGGCGGTAAACATGGAACCGGAAACCATCGCGAGGCTCGCGGAAATTCCCAACATCGTGGGTGTCAAAGAAGCCACGGGGTCCATGAAACAGATCACCGACATCATCCGCTTGTGCGGTGACGGCTTTACGGTGCTTTCCGGGGAAGACTACATCACCTTCCCCCTCATGTGCGTGGGCGGCAAAGGGGTCATTTCCGTGGTGTCCAACATTGCCCCTCGCGACATGGCCGACATGTGCACCCACTTCTTAAACGGCCGATTCCAGGAAGCTTACGCCCTTTACTACCAGCTGCTGCCGTTGTGCCACGTCATGTTCGTGGAAACCAACCCGGCTCCGGTGAAAGCCGCGCTGAAAATGATGGGAAAAATCGCCAGCGACGAAGTGCGGCTGCCTCTGGTGGGTTTGAGCGAGGCGAGCAGGGCGAAGGTCGCTCGCGCCTTGAAAGATTACGGCCTGATGTAAGAAATTCAAGGGAGGCCCTGCAATGGTCAAGGCAGCTGTCGCCGGGATCGGCGGCCGGATGGGATCGCGTATCGCACAGATCCTCGGGGAAACGGAAGGCATTGAACTGGCGGGCGGCGTCGAGCGTCCGGGGCATCCCGTCGTCGGTCGGGACATCGGGCCTTTGGCGGGCGGCCCGCCGTGCGGCATTCTCGTGGCCGACAACACAGATGAGGTTTTTGCCCGCTGCCACGTGCTCATCGATTTTACGGCGCCTGAAGCTTCCCTGCATCATTTGGAAAAGGCGGCAGCCTCGGGCAAAGCCATGGTGGTGGGCACCACGGGTTTCACCCCGGCCCACATGGAGAGAATCCGGGAGCTGACGCGAAAAATCCCGTGCGTTCTGGCCCCCAACATGAGCGTCGGGGTGAACGTCTTGTTCAAGGTGATCCGAGACCTCACACGCCTTTTGGGCCCGGCCTATGATGTGGAAATCGTCGAAGCCCACCATCGGTTCAAGAAGGACGCGCCCAGCGGAACGGCGCTGCGGCTTGCCGAAGCCGTGGCCGAGGTACGAGGACGCTCCTTGCAAGAGGTCGGTCTTTACGAGCGCCATGGGGTAATCGGGGAAAGACCCCAGGAGGCCATCGGGCTTCAGACGGTCCGGGGCGGCGATGTGGTGGGCGAACATACGGTTTTTTTCCTCGGCATGGGCGAACGCATCGAAGTGACCCACCGGGCGCACAGCCGCGATAACTTCGCTCGAGGGGCTGTCACGGCGGCCAAGTGGGTCGTGGGAAAACCGGCCGGACTCTACAGCATGGAGGATGTTTTGGGGGTTGTCGGATAAAAAAGCGGAGGCGTGCATGAACGTGGATTTTGCGGATCGAGTGAAGAATCTTCCCCCTTACCTTTTCAAGGAAATCGACCGGCTCAAGGCGGAACTTGTGGCCAAAGGCGTAGATGTCATCAATCTGGGCGTGGGCGATCCCGATCTACCGACACCCCCACACATCATCGAGAGGCTGAAAACGGCTGCGGAAGACCCCGCCAACCATCAATACCCGCTTTACTCCGGCATGAATGCTTTTCGGGATGCGGTGGCCCGATGGTACAAGCGTCGTTTCAACGTGGACCTGGACCCAACGACCCAAGTGCTCACCCTCATCGGATCCAAGGAAGGGATCGCCCACCTGCCTCTGGCGTTCATCAACCCGGGAGATGTGGCGCTGGTGCCCAGCCCGGCCTATCCCGTATACCAGGTGGCCGTGATGTTTGCCGGCGGCACATCTCATCTCATGCCGCTTCGGAAAGAAAACGGCTTCCTTCCCGACCTAGACGCCATCCCTGAGGAGACGGCGCGACGGGCCAAACTGCTCTTCATCAACTACCCCAACAACCCTACCGGAGCGGTGGCCGATGCGGCGTTTTTCGAAAAAGTGACGGCTTTCGCCAAACGCTACAACATCATCGTGTGCCATGACGCGGCTTATTCCGAAATGGCCTTCGACGGGTATCGGCCCATGAGTTTTCTTCAGGTGCCGGGAGCCCTGGAGGTGGGCATCGAGTTTCATTCCCTTTCCAAAACCTACAACATGACCGGATGGCGCATCGGATTTGCCGTAGGCAACGCTCATTTCATCGCAGGGCTTGCCCAGATCAAGAGCAACGTGGATTCCGGCGTGTTCAACGCGGTGCAGCTGGCGGGCGTCGAGGCTTTGGACGGCGATCAACGGTGCGTGCACGAGATGCAGGCTGTGTACCAAGAGAGGCGGGACATTTTGATCGAGGGGCTTCGCCGAGCGGGATTGCATCCGGAATCGCCCAAGGCGACCTTTTATGTGTGGTGCCCCACCCCGCAAGGGCTCTCGTCCGCCGAGTTCACGGCAAAGCTGCTCACGGAAGCCGGCATCGTCACTACCCCGGGAAGCGGCTTCGGCGAACCCGGCGAAGGCTATGTGCGCATGGCCCTCACCGTAGACAAGGAACGGATCCGTGAAGCCGTCGAGAGAATCCTCAAGCTCCGATTCTAGCACCGGGTCTCAAAACGGAGCCTCCATGGCAGGAGCCCATAAAGCCTTGGCAAAGGACAAGGGGCGGAGGCCGTGGGTTTTCCCGGTCCTTGTCGGTTTCGGGAGCAACCAAGGGGACAGCGAGACCGTCTGCCGCGATGCCGTGGAGCGGCTTTCTCGATGGGACGGGTTCCGGGTCGTGGCCGTGTCGTCTCTTTATCGGACGGAGCCCATCGGCTATACCGATCAGCAATGGTTCGTCAACGGGGTCGTCTTGGGCGAAACGACCCTTAGCCCCCAGGATCTTCTGGCGGCGCTTCTGGCTGTTGAGCGCCTTTTCGGGCGGGTGCGCACCGTGCGGTGGGGCCCCCGAACCTTGGATCTGGACGTGATCTTTTATGGGAATCAGGTGATGGACGGGGACAATCTGCGCATCCCCCACCCTCGGGCCCACGAACGGCGTTTCGTTCTCGAACCGGCGGCCGAAGTGTGCCCGGATTTCGTGCATCCCGTTTTGGGCCTTTCGGTTCGGGAAATGCTTCATCAACCCGCCGTCCAGTCCCAAGACGTGCGCCGATGGAAAGCGCTATGATCCGACTGCTTTTACTGGCTCTCATCGTTTATGCGGTCTACCGTTACCTGAAACCCCGATTGGGCGCCCCGGTCGGGAAGCCCAGGGGTGAAGAAGAACCGAAAGAAGCCGAACTCATCAGAGATCCCCAGTGCGGTGCGTACTTCCTGAGACACCAAGGCGTCTCGGCCCGCATCGACGGCCAAAAGCTTTACTTTTGCAGCCCGCAATGCCGTGACGCCTACGCGGCCCGGCAGAGAAAGGAGTCGAAAGAAGAATGAAATTTTTCATCGATACGGCAAATCTGGACGAAATCCAAAAAGCCCATGCGTTGGGTATTCTTGACGGCGTCACCACCAACCCGTCGCTCATCGCCAAGGAAGGGATTTCCGATCGAGAAAGCTTTCGGGCGCATATCAAGAAAATTTGCGAGATGGTGCAGGCTCCGGTGAGCGCCGAAGCGGTCAGCACGACGGCTGAAGCCATGATCGCGGAAGCGCGGGAGCTCTCGGCCATCGACAGCCATGTGGTCGTCAAGATCCCCATGACCGAAGAAGGGCTCAAGGCGGTCAAGGTTTGTGCCGATGAAGGAATCAAGACCAACGTGACGCTGGTCTTCTCGCCGCTTCAGGCCTTGTTAGCCGCCAAGGCGGGGGCGACGTACGTGAGCCCGTTTGTGGGGCGTTTGGACGACATCGCCGCCTCAGGAATGCAGGTGGTGTCACAGATTGTGGACATTTTCTCGAATTACTTGTTTGATACGGAAATTATCGTGGCGAGCGTCCGCAATCCCATCCATGTATTGGAAGCGGCCCGCATGGGCGCCGATATCGCCACGATCCCCTATGCCGTGATCGCTCAGCTCGTCCGCCATCCCTTGACGGACGTGGGGTTGGAAAAATTCCTCAAAGATTGGCAAAAGGTGGAAAAACGGTAAGCCGGATCGGCTCAATGAAGAGGAGGACGAAGATGGACGATCGGTTGCTGGTGTCTATTCGCCTCTCCCCTGGAATCCGTGCGGTACTGTGCGTCCTGGCGTTGTTGATGCCGGCCCCGGCGGGCGCCGAAGCCGGGGCCATCTATAGATATGTGGACGACAAAGGCGTGATCCATTTCACGAACGTGCCGACAAGCCCCCGTTTTCAAAAGGTAGCCCTGGCGCCCCTTCCCACTTTCACGGTGCTCCCGCGCCTCTCTGAAAGTCCCTACGACGTGCACATTTACAAGGCGGCCGAAATCTTCGGCATCGATCACCGGCTGATCCGAGCCGTCATCAAGGCGGAATCCAATTACGACCCACGGGCGGTTTCCCCCAAGGGGGCCATGGGCCTTATGCAGCTCATGCCGCAGACGGCCCGGGATATGGGGGTCAGGAATCCTTTCGACCCCATGGAAAACATTTTCGGCGGCACCCGGTACCTCAAGGAAATGCTGCGCCGTTTCGACAACAAGCTGCTGCTGGCCCTCGCCGCCTACAACGCCGGCCCGCAAACCGTGGAAGCCTACGGCGACATTCCCCCTATTCCGGAAACCAATCAATACCTGCGGACGGTGCTGCGAAACTACATGCAGTATAAGAGAAAATGACCCGAGACGATTTTTCGCGAAAAAACCTGACGGCACTGCCTAACCTGCTCACGTATTTGAGGGTTTTGGCCATCCCCGTCATCATCGTGATCTTGAACCCTCCCACCTCGGCACGCATGCAGAATACGGCCTTCACCCTTTACGTCTTGGCGTCCTTGACCGACTACCTGGACGGCATTCTGGCGCGACGGCACAATCTCGTGACCTCCGTCGGAAAACTGTTGGACCCCCTTGCGGATAAACTCCTCACCTGTGCCGTGCTCATCATGCTCATTGAGCTGGGGAAGGTTCACGGTTGGGTGGTTTTTCTCATCATCGGCCGGGAATTCATTATCACAGGGTTGCGCTCCATCGCCGCCAGCCAAGGACTTATTCTGGATGCCAGCCGCATGGGGAAAAACAAAATGGTCTCCCAGACCTTGGCCATCCTGTGCCTGCTTCTCCATGTGGAAGGTCTCCAGCGACCTCTGTTCCTCACCGGGATCGCGTTCCTTTGGATTTCCCTCGCTTTCGGCTATTGGTCGGCCGGGGCCTATTTTGTGGACTTCTACCGCAAAGCGAAGGCTCTTCATGGCCCGGCGCCTTCGCGGACTCACGCACCCGCTCAAACAGATTCTTGACAGAAGCCTTTGTTTCCGTTAAGCAGAAAACACGTCTCGGCGGCATACCCAAGTGGTAAGGGAGCGGTCTGCAAAACCGTTATTCACCGGTTCGAATCCGGTTGCCGCCTCCACGACGCCTGCAAGACCCGACCTACCGAAGGCCGGGTCTTTTTTTGGGTTTTGCGCCCGACGTGGGGTTGGCTCGGAACGGGAACCCACCGCCGACAAACCTACGGTCGAGTTCTTCATCATCCCGCTTTCCGCAACGTCTTGACAGGCGAGTTTTCAGACTGGAGGACGCCGTCTCATGGTTTCCGTCCGAAGAACGATCCATAGCTTATTTCCACCAACAACCTGTCTCACCAACCCATCTCGCGGTGTCTCGCTCCACGACCCCATGGAAAGCCTCGCCTTGCAGGTTGAGACGTTGCCGCGACGAACGTCTTGAGC
>CALGPN010000018.1 GCA_937960435.1 uncultured Desulfosoma sp. | reverse complement strand
GGAATTTCGCCGGAAACGATCCGGCAAAAGATGCAGTTGCTCGTCGTCATGAGTGCACCTCCCGGGAGTTCTTTTGGAGACCTTGTTGCGCACGGCATCTTTCAGCCCTATAGTCTCGAAGATGCCACGGGCACTAGTGGTCGGCGTCACCATACGACGGATTCGAACTTTTGCGCAAGTTTCACCCAGGGCTTGGGCGTGATGAAGCCATGGAGATGAATCATGAACGGGGCTGAGGACCGGGGGGCTTTTACCTTGGACGATCTCTATGCCATGATTCCCGAGATGCAGTGCCTCCCGGGATGTACGGACTGTTGCCGCCTTTTCGGGGTGCCGTCCCGAACCCCCGAAGAAGACGCACGCATTCGAGATTACCTGTACGCGCAGGAACGTTCGATCCTGCCCGCTGAGGGAACACGCTGTCCTTATGTTTCCGAGGCGGGATGCACCATTTACCCGGTGCGCCCCTTGACGTGCCGTTTGTTCGGCACATCCCCTACCGTGCTCTGCCCCCGCGGGGCGCGCCCGGTGGAACTGCTCCACGAGGACGTGGAAGCGGAAATTCATCACCGATATCGTCTGTTCTGGCGCTGATTTTTCGATATGTCCCGTGACGAAGCGTCAGGACGAAAAACTTTCCATGGGGTGACGTCTTTTTATGGATCAAAAAGTCGAAACCGGCGATCGCAAAGTGTGGTTCCGGATCGCGGTTTGCAGTGCGATTCTCCTCGGCGGCCTGATCGCCATGGCGGCGCTGGCCTCCCTAAAAAAACCCCCCGCTCAGGCCGTCTCCCAAGAACAGCCCTACAAGGTGGAAGTTCTCAGGGCCCAGCCGGAAGATGTGCCCGTCATTCTCACGGGATACGGCGAAGCCCATGCGATCCGCAGCGTCGTCCTTTCGGCCGAGGTGTCGGGAGCGGTCATCGCCGTGCATCCGCGGCTGAACGTCGGCGAAATTATCCCTGAAGGAGACGTCCTTTTCGAGATCGATCCACGGGATTATCGGGCGGCGCTCGCCGAGGCGGAGGCGGGGGTGAACCAACTGGAAAATACGGTGGTCCGTCTCGAAAAAGAACAGGATCTCGAAAAACGGCGTCTCGCCGTCCTGGGGCGCACTCGGGACTTGGCTTTGGCCGAGTTTCATCGACTGCAGCGCCTCTACGACGAAAGCAAGGTGGGCACACGATCGGGAGTGGAAGCCGCCGAAAAGGCCTATAATCAGGCACTGGACCAGTTGCGGCTTTTGGAGCAAAGCCTCGCCGTGTACCCGGTGCGGCTGCGCGAAGCGCGAGCCGGCCTGGAGGCGGCTCGAGCCCAGCGGGAACGGGCTCTCACTCAGCTCGCCCGCTGTACGATCAGGGCGCCCTTTACGGGCCGTGTCATGGCAAAATCCTTGGAGCTGGGTCAATTTCTCAGTCCCGGAACGCCCGCCGTGACCCTCGCCGATGACTCCCTTCTGGAAATCCACGTGCCGCTGGACAGCGACGATGCCCGCCAATGGCTCCTTTTTGAGGCCTCCCCGACGCCGTCCGAGCTCTCGTGGTTCCACCATCTTCGACAAGTCCCCTGCACCGTGCGGTGGACTCAAGACCCGGAAGGCCACACCTGGCAGGGATTTCTTCATCGCGTCGTCGCCTTTGACCGCAGCAGCCGGACCCTCACGGTGGCCGTGCGAGTTCCGGCCGCTGAAGCCTCCCGAGCCGGCCGGTCGGGACTGCCTTTGGTGGAGGGAATGTTTTGCGCCGTGGAAATTCCCGGCCGCAGACTCGAGCACGTGGTGCGTTTGCCGCAATGGGCGGTCACCTATGACAACAAGGTCTATCTCGCAGTGGAAAAACGCCTGAAAACGGTTCCGGTCCGGGTGGCCCGCCTCCAAGGGGAAGAGGCGTTCATTTCGGAAGGGATCCGCACCGGGGATACGGTCATCGTCACCCGGCTGGTCAATCCCCTGGAAAACATGCTCCTCGACCTCCAAGAAACCCAGCGCACCCCACCCAAGGAATCCTCGCCATGAAACCCGTCCTGGCGGCGTTCGCCAGAAACAACGTCTTCGCCAACATCGTCCTGCTGCTCATTTTTACGGCCGGGATCATGGCGGGCTTTTTCATGATCAAGGAGAATTTCCCCGAATTTTCCTTGGACATGATCACCATCCGCGTGCCTTATCCCGGCGCCGACCCTGAAGAGGTGGAAGAAGGCATCTGCCGAAAAATTGAAGAAGCCTTGGAGGGGGTGGAAGGCATCAAGCAGATCACCACCCAAGCCCAGGAGAACGTGGGCACGGCCACCATCGAAGTGATGGAAAACGCCGACCTCCGGGTGGTTTTGGACCGAGTCCGGGCGAAAATCGACGCCATTTCTACCTTCCCAATAGATGCCGAACAACCCGTCATTACCGATGTCACCCTGCGAAGCCCCATCGCTCTGGTGTATCTTTCCGGCACCATGAGCGAAGAGCGGCTCAAAGAATGGGCCGAACGCGTCAAAAGCGATCTGCAGGCTCTGCCCGAAATCTCCCAAGTGGAAACGTTCGGCACCCGTGACTACGAAATCCACATTGAAGTCTCCGAAGAGACGCTTCGGCGCTACGGGTTGACCTTTGCTCAGGTGGCGGACACCGTTCGGCGCAGCAACCTCAATTTGGCCGGCGGGACCATCCGCACGGAAGGCGAGGAAATCCGAGTGCGCACTGTGGGCCGCCGATATCGCGGCGAGGAACTGGCTTCTTTGGTTCTGCTGGCCACCCCGCAAGGGGCCATGATCCCTTTGGGCCGCGTGGCCCGCATCGTGGACGGTTTTACGGAAGACCCCATCCGGGCCTCGGTGAACGGCCAGCCTTCGGTCATGCTGATCGTCTTCAAAACCACCCAGGAAGACGCCTTGGCCATTTCCCGAGCCGTGTCCCGATACGTGGAACGAAAGGCCAAGGAACTTCCCACGTCCCTACACATCAAGATCCTTTACGACACCACGGACATGCTGCGGGCTCGGATCAACCTTTTGCTCCGAAACGGCCTTTATGGTTTGGTTCTCGTCCTTATCATTCTTTGGCTTTTTTTGAACGCTCGCGTCGCCCTGTGGGCCGGCATGGGGATTCCCGTTTCCATCGCCGGGGCCTTGGCCATCGTCTGGGGCCTGGGGGGAACCATCAACATGATTTCCCTCTTTGCCTTGATTATGGTTTTGGGGATCATCGTCGATGACGCCATCGTGGTCGGCGAAGCCATCTTTGTGCATCGCCAGAGAGGGGAACGCCCCGTGACGGCGGCCATCGAAGGCACGGCGGAAGTGGCCTTGCCCGTCATCGCCGCCGTGACCACGACCATCGTTGCCTTCATTCCGCTGGCCTTTGTCGGCGGCATTATGGGAAAATTCATCGCCATTCTGCCGGTAGTGGTGGTGGCGGCTCTCAGCATCTCCTTGCTGGAGTGCCTAACGCTTCTTCCCGCGCACCTGAACCACCTTCCCGACCCCGATCGCCGGCCTCCAAAAGTTCGGCCCTTGAGAAGGTTTTTGGACGGCATACAACATCGGGTCCATGCCGGCACGGAGTGGTTCATAGCGAAAGTGTACCTGCCGTCCTTGCGTTTCTTCCTGCGCTGGCGCTACATCGGCCTGAGTTCATCCATCGCCGTGCTGCTGATCAGCCTTGGGGTGATTCAAGGAGGCATTGTCAAATTTGTGGTCTTTACGGAAATCGACGGCTTCGTCCTCAACGCCACCATCGAGTTTCCCGAAGGAACTCCCGCCGATGTGACCCAAGATGCCGTCACTCGCGTGGAAGATGCTCTGCTGAGGCTCAACGACCGGATGAAAACCCGCACGGGCGATCCCATGCTGGTGGACCGATTGGTCCTGGTGGGCCAAACCCTCGGCCAAATTCCCATGCGGGGCCCTCATTACGGGGCGATCCAGGCCATTTTGTTGGATTCCGAGCATCGCGGCATTCACTCCAAGGACATTATGGTGGCCTGGGAAAAGGAAACGGGCCCCATTCCCGGGATCAAGTCCTTGACCTTTGAAGGGATGGAAGCCGGGCCGCCGGGAGCCCCCATCGAGGTGTGGATCCAAGGGGAGAACATGGAGCACATCGTGGCCGCTTCCGAAGAACTCATGGAGCGCCTGCGGCGTTTCGACGGGGTCTACCAAATCCGATCCGATTACGCGGCGGGAAAGCGGGAACTGCGTCTGCGACTCAAACCCGAAGCCCGCACCTTGGGACTCACCGTGGACGATTTGGCCCGTCAGATCTATGCAGGCTACTACGGCGAGGAAGCCCTGCGCATTCAGCGCGGCCGGGATGACATCCGCATCAAGGTGCGCTACACGGAAGCGGAACGGCGGGACCTTTCCCGGCTAGACCAGGTGCGGATCCGCACCCCCGGAGGGGCTCAGGTGCCGTTGCGCTCCGTCGCTTTCTTCGAATACGCGCCGGGCTATTCCGTCATCACGAGAACGGACGGCATGCGACGGGTCGCCGTGAGCGCCGCTGTGGACAGCGATCGGGCCAATGCCAACGAAATCTTCCAGGATCTTTCGGCCGCCTTTTTCCCGGATTTGGAAAAACGCTACCCAGGGTTGCGGCTTGCGCTTCAAGGGGAAAAGAAAAAGATGCGTGAGTCTCTGGCAAGCCTCAAAGTGGGCTTTCCGCTGGCTCTGCTCGGCATCTTTATTATCCTTGCGACCATCTTTCGATCGTACATTCAGCCGGTCATCATTATGGTCACGATCCCCTTCGGCCTTATCGGCGCCGTCGTCGGGCATTTGATCATGGGGTTCGATGTGTCCATTATGAGCCTTTTCGGCATGGTGGCCCTTACCGGGGTCGTGGTGAACGACGCCATTGTGCTCATCGAGCGGGTCAATGAAAACCTTGCGGAAGGCATGCGATTTTTCGAGGCTCTCGTGGAAGGCGGCCGACGCCGATTCCGCGCGGTCATCCTCACCACGGTCACCACCGTGGGCGGCCTCATGCCTATGATCCTGGAGACGGATTTCCAGGCACGGTTTCTCATCCCCATGGCCGTGACCCTCGCCGCGGGCGTGGCCTTCGCCACCGTCCTCACCCTGGTGCTCATCCCGTGCCTTTTCGCTATCTTGAACGACATCCGACTCCTGCTCTATCGGCTTCGACACGGGCGCTGGCCGAAACGTCGAGAAGACGTGGAACCGGCAAGCCGCCGTCAAGAAAACGGCGCGGGCAAGGGAGCCGGGGGCCGCACGGAAGCCCTGGCTGCCTGAGGCTTGTGGAGTGCGTCGGAAAGGCTGTTTATGTGCAAAGAATCCGGTCGTCTCTTTCTGGTCCTGCTGATGCTGCCCCTCATGACGGCTCGAATCCCGGAAGCCTCGGCCGCCGGACCGGCCCAGGCCGGATCGGAAACGGCACAGACGAGCCCTTCAAGCCCCCTTCCCGCCGTCTTGGACCTCAAGACGGCGCAGCGCATGGCCCTGGAAGCCAATCCTTCTCTCGGCGCCGCTCGGGCCCGTGCCGCCCAGGCTCAAGAAAGGGTGCGGCAAGCCTGGTCCCGGTATCTGCCGCGACTCGAAGGATCCGCCGACGCCGCCCATGTGCGGTATCCGGAAAACCCAGGGACCGCCTTATCCCTGTCGACTTTTTCCCCCATCACGGCCGGGCTCACCCCAAAGGACCGTGAAGACGTCTACCATGCGGCGCTCAATGCCACACTCACGCTTTTCGACGGTTTTCAACGGGAATTCGCCTTGGCGGCATCCCGATTCAACGAGAAAGGAGGCCAAGCCGCCTATCGGGAAGCCCAAAGACTGCTCCTCGCCGCCGTCGCGGACAGCTATTTCGCCGCCCAGCTCGCTCAGGAACGGGGCGTCATCGCCGAGGCCGACGAAGCCTTCAACCAACGCCAATTGCAGGACGCTCGGGCCCGGGAAGCGCTGGGAGCCGGCTCTTTGAGCGATGTTTTGAACTTTCAAGTGCAGGTGAACCTGGCCCGGGCCCAAAAAATTTCGGCCGCTCAAGAATACCGCGTGGCCCTCGCCGGCCTGGCGGCCCTCATGGGCCTGGCCGAGGGCACATTGGACGAACGGACCGAAGTGGCTCCTTTGGGGGATGTGTCTGACGCTCTGTTGAAAAGACCTTCCGTAGCCGACGATATTGCCTACGCCTTGGAACACCGGCCGGATATTCTCCAAGCCCGGTTCGGCTTCCAGGCGGCTCAGGCCAACGTGGGCTCCGCAAAATCCCGCTTCGCCCCATCCGTCAATCTTTTCGGCACGATTGAAGGATCCAAGGCCAACAGCGCCCGTATGACTCAGGACGACTTCGGCTCCTCGGTGGGGATCGCCGTGATCGTGCCGCTCTTTTCCGGAGGAGAAGACGTCTTCAGGGTTCGAGAAGCCCAGCACGCTCGGAGGGAAGCCGAACACAAAGTGCAAAACGCTTCGGTCGACGCTGTCTCCCAGGTCCACACGGCGGCGGCTCAAATTCTCGGGGCGCAGGAACAGCTTCGCCTTCAAGAGGCAAACGCCGCCATCGTGCGGCAGACTCGGGATCTGGTGGCCAAGGAATATGCGGCGGGCCAGGCGTCCCTGGTGCGCCTCACGCAAGCGCAACGGGACCTGGTTCAAGCGCAAAGCCAGCTCGCCCAGGCGCGGATCTTCTTGGAAAACGCCTGGGTCCACCTCCATGCGGCAACAGGTCGCATTCTCGAACAGGTGGACATGCCGGACAAAACGCCCTGAAAAGGCGCTTCGTCCGTGACGACTCCTTCCTCGTCAGCCCTCCACGGCCGTTCCACGCTCACCCCTTTGACCGCTCACAATGCATAACGCGCCGGCCCGATGCTTGGGAAGACCCCGAGGGCGACCTCACAGCACATGGGGACGGCCCCATCTCTTAGGTGTTCCATTCATGAGACCCCCGCTCATAAATCCCGGGGGGATTCAGGCGCAGCAAAGACCCGAGCCCGGAGCTTCGAAAGAATCCGGGGGGAATCTCGGGGGATATCTTTCGAGAAAGAGACAAGGGGACCAACCGTCTCGGGGGTCATTGATGGACCCCCCTTGGAAAATGTCGGGACCATTGTCCCAAGGGGTGCCATTCAAACGAAAATTCCTTGACATGTGCCTCGTCTGTGCTCTTTAGTGCGGCACTTGAACCATCGGTGAAGCCGCGTGCCGAGGATCCCATCGGACAAACCCTAGGGAAGGAAGCCGGCGCCGAGAGTCCACTCGCGGAGAAGGGCCCATCCTATGAAATTTTGGCGCACTCCTTTGGATCTGCAAGACATCCACGTCTCCAAGGGCATGGTTCTCATCCTCGAGGATCGCTGCAAGGGCTGCGGGTACTGCATCGCCTTTTGTCCTCGGGATGTCCTTCACGAGTCCACGCGATTCAATGCCAAAGGCTATCACCCCCCGGAAGTGAAAAATCCCGACGCCTGCGTCAATTGCCATTACTGCGAGATCATCTGCCCGGACTTGGCCATTTTCTCCGTGGAAATCCCGCCGCACCCTGTAAACGCCGGGCCTTCCGAAGACAACGGTTCGACGGGTTCGTGAAGGAAGTGGAGGTTCATTCATGAAACCAGCGGTGTTGACCGGTGAACATTTCATGACCGGCGACGTGGCCTGCGCCGAGGGGGCTCTGGCGGCGGGATGTCGGTTTTTCGCCGGTTATCCCATCACGCCGGCCACGGAAATCGCCGAACACATGTCCCACAGGCTGCCTGATGTGGGCGGCACCTACATCCAGATGGAAGACGAAATCGCCGCCATGGCCGCCGTTCTGGGCGCTTCGTGCGCCGGGGTCAAGAGCATGACGGCCACTTCGGGGCCCGGCTTCAGCTTGATGATGGAAAACATCGGCTTGGGCGTGTGCACGGAAACGCCGTGCGTGGTGGTGAACGTCCAACGGGCCGGGCCGTCCACGGGCCTTCCCACACTGGGTGCCCAAGGGGACATGATGCAGGCGCGCTGGGGATCCCACGGACATTATGAAATCATCGCCCTGGCCCCCGCTTCCCCTCAGGACATCTTTTACCAGACCATCACGGCTTTCAATCTCAGCGAAAAATACCGGGTGCCCGTTTTGATCATGTCCGATGAGGTTGTGGGGCACCTGAGTGAAAGGGTCGTGATCCCCGAACCGACGGCCATCCGCACTTTTTCGAGACGCCGTCCCAAGGGCAGAAAAGATCGGTTCAAGCCCTTTTGCCCCGGCCCGGACGGGGTAGCCCCCATGGCGGACGCCGGGGACGGCTACCGGGTTCACGTCACGGGGTTGACCCATGATGAACGGGGCTATCCGGTAATGACCGCGGACTGTCACGCCGAAATGATCGCCCGCATTACGGGAAAAATCCGCCGTAATCTCGCCGACATCATCCGGACGGAATCCTACCGGCTGGACGATGCGGACGTGGCCATCGTCTCCTACGGCGTGTCGTCTCGAAGCAGCATGGCGGCAGTGGACGAAGCCCGTCAGGAAGGCATCAAGGTGGGTCTGTTGCGGCTGATCACGGTCTGGCCCTTTGCGGAAGAGGCCGTCGCCCATTTGTCCCGCACCGTTCGCGCCTTGTTCACGGTAGAAATCAATCTCGGTCAAGTTCACCTGGAAGTGGAACGATGCGCCAAGGGCAGGGTCCCCTGTCATTTGGTGGGGCACGCCGGCGGGACCGTCATCGCCCCGGAACGCATCGTCCAAGCCATAAAGGATCATTTATGAAAAAGGCCAAGGCCTCCCCGAGCCATCCTTTGGATGCTTTGGTTCGAACGGAACGCATCCCCCACATTTGGTGTCCCGGCTGCGGGATCGGCACCGCCTTTTCGGCGTGTCTCATGGCTTTGCACACCAGCGGCCTGGATCTGGACAAGACGGTCATGGTGTCCGGGATCGGGTGTTCCGGTCGAGCCGCCGGATACACGCGTTTGGATTCCTACCACACGACCCACGGCCGGGCCATTCCCTTCGCCACGGGCATGAAGCTGGCCAAGCCCGAACTGCAGGTGATCGTTTTCAGTGGTGACGGGGATCTGTTCGCCATCGGCGGGAACCATATCATCCATGCCGCCCGACGAAACATCGATCTCACCGTCTTGTGCGTCAACAATCTCAACTACGGGATGACCGGAGGCCAGGTGGCGGCCACGACACCCACCTTGGCCAAGACGACCACGACGCCTCGAGGCAACCCGGAACAGCCGTTCAACTTGCCGCTTCTGGTCTATGCGGCGGGAGCCACCTATGTGGCGCGATGGACCATTTTGCACACCCGGGACCTGACGCAATCCGTCCAAGAGGCGTTACACCACAAAGGGTTTGCCTTTATCGAGGTCTTGGCGCCTTGTCCCACGGGCTATGGCCGTCGGAACAAAGAACGTCCTCTGGACACCCTCAAACTTTACCAGGAGCGCACTCTGATCAAAAACGGCGCCAACCCCGCCGAAGCCTTCTTGGACTTTGAAAGAGGGGTTGTCCTGGGCAAATTTGTGGAAGAACAGCGTCCCACCTGTATCGAAATGTACGATCGCACCTGCCGCCTGCCGGATTCGGCGGCCGGCTGAAAAAGGACCGCATCCCATGAACGTTATGGCAGCGCATGCGATGCACAAGGAAATTCTTTTCACCGGATTCGGCGGGCAAGGCATTGTGCTGGCCGGTATGATCGTCGGTCGTGCGGCGAGTTTGGGGGATCATCGGGAAAGCACCCTCACCCAATCGTACGGCCCCGAGGCCCGGGGCGGGGCCTGCAGTGCCCAGGTCATCATCGCCGACCGCCCCATCCACTACCCTTACGTGCGACACCCCGACATCCTCGTGTGCCTGTCCCAAGGGGGTTACGAAAAATACATCCCCATGCTCAAGAAAGACGGCATGCTCCTTTTGGACCACGATCTGGTGCGCCCCCAAGGGGAATGGAAAGGAACGACTTTCACCATTCCGGCCACGCGTTTTGCGGAAGAACTGGGACGCCGGATGATGGCCAACATCGTCATGGTGGGGTTCTTTACCGCCGTGTCTCAGACCGTCTCGGTTCAGGCGGCTCGAGACACCGTGCAGGCGCTGGTCCCCAAGGGAACGGAAAAGATGAACCTGGCGGCCTTCGACAAGGGGCATGAATACGGGCTGGCCGTCCTCAAGGGGCGGCGAAAGAAAGAATCCGGGGAGAAAGACGTGGCATGAAAGAAAGCGCCAAGGACCGTCTCTACAAGGTGTTGATCGTCGGGGCCAACCCGGCGGGGCTCGCCGCGGCCAACAAACTGGGAGAAATGGGCGTCCCCGTGACCCTCGTGGACCCCGATCCCGATTTGAACGCCAAGCTCGCCCGAGACGAATGGCGCCTAGCTTCCGGACTGCCGCTCAATTTTGCCCATCGCCCCGGATTGCTCCGCATCCTGCGCAACTCCCAAATGCGGTGCCTCCTTCCCGCGCGCATTGTTTCGCTCAAGCATTCGCCGCAAGGGTTTTCGGCCCGGATTGTGGTCGATCCCACCTATGTGGACGCCGAACGCTGCACGCTGTGCGGCCGTTGCGTCGCCGTCTGTCCCGTGGTGGACGGCGACGGATCCAAGCCCGTGACGGCGGAGAGCCGATATCGGCTCCCGGGGAGAGCCCGCATCGACAAACGTCGCCGCCCTTTATGCCAAGAGGCCTGTCCGCTGGGCGTCAATGTCCAGGGCTACATGGCGCTCACCCGCGCCGGGCGCTACGCCGAGGCTCTGGAGCTCATCCGCCGGGACAATGTGCTGCCGGCCATCTGCGGTCGGGTGTGCACTCACCCGTGTGAAGTTGCCTGCCGCCGTTCCGATTTGGACGGGGCGGTGGCTATCAAAGACATCAAGCGCTTCCTCGCCGATCGGGCAAACTCCGCTGAAGTCGTGCCGCTCGCATCGAAAAGGCCGGAAAAGATCGCCGTCATCGGCTCGGGACCGGCGGGCTTGGCCGCGGCGGCGGATCTCGCCCGGCTGGGCTACTCCGTCACGATCTTTGAAAAGGAAGAGAAGCCGGGAGGCCTCCTTCGCTACGGGATCGGGCCCCATCGCCTGCCTCGGGACGTCTTGGACCGGGAAATTCAATGGATCCAAGCCCTCGGGGTGGAAATCCTCACCTCCCATCCTGTGGATCTCACCCGGCTGGAGACGTTTTCTCGAGAATTTCAAGCGGTCATCGTCTCCGTCGGCACGTGGAAAGACCGAAAAATGAACGTCCCCGGCGAAAATCTCCGCGGCGTGGAAGGATGCGTGGAGTTTTTGACAAGGGTTCACCGCGGTGAGGTGACGACGCTTTCCGAGGACGTGGTGGTCATCGGGGACGGCAACGCGGCTTTTGACCTTGCCCGCACCCTCGTGCGCCTGGGCGCCCGCGTGACCATCCTTTCCTGGTTCCCCGAAGACCTCATCCCTGCCGACCCCGAAGAAATCAAAGAAGCCCGCATGGAAGGCGTTCGCCTCATCGACCGCACCCGGGTCGCGGCCTTTCTCGGCGAAAACGACCAGCTGGCACATTTGCGCTGTGTGGAAACCGTTCCCGGTCCGCCCGACGCGAAAGGGATCCCCTGGCCCGTGACCAAACCCGGGGCCGAACCTTACCTCATACCGTGTCGTCGTGCGTTTGTGGCCATCGGCCAACAAGGGGATCCGGCCCCGTTCGGATCCCCCGATCCCCGTGTGACCCTATCCCCTCAAGGCCTCGTCGTGGTCGACGCCGAGGCCCGCACCTCGGTGCCGCGCGTCTATGGCGCGGGCGATGCGGTTTCGGGTCCCTCATCGGTGGTCCAGGCCATGGCCTCAGGGCGGCGTGCCGCCCGAGCCGTCCATAAGGCGCTGACGGGCGAGGATCCAAAGCCTGCGGCATTGCGGCCCGAGGACCGGGATCTTCGTCCCATTCCCGAAAACGTGATCTTCCGCGGACGACCGGTTCCAGCCGAACTTGATCCGTCTCGAAGAGTCTGTGGATTTTCGGAAGTCTGCCTGGGGCTTTCCGAAACCCAAGCGCATTCGGAAGCGGAACGCTGCCTGCAATGCGGTGTCTGTTCGGAATGCCTCCAATGCCTGGAAGCCTGCCGAGACTGCGGTGCCGTGGACCATCGCCAGAAACCTTCGGAAATCGCCGAACAAGCCGGGGTGGTGATTTTGGCCGATCCGGAATTGACGCCGCCCATCCGCGGGGAAGACGTCCTTCGAGCCTACAGCACCAAGGCTTCCGCGCGGGAAGACGTCTACGCCATGATGCTTCGCGGCTTCGCGGCGGCCGCCGAAGCCATGATTCTGCTAGGGGAAAACGCCCAGCGCATGAAAGGCCACGGCTTGTCTTTCCCGCCTCCGGACCCTCCCTTATCCCCGGATGTGCGGATTGGCATTTTCGTCTGCCGCTGCAACGACTCTTTGGGGTGGTCCCACGCCATGACGGACTACGTGGCCTCGCTTCAAGAACGCCCCGACGTAGTCCATACGGAGCTGCTCCGTTCCGCGTGTAGTCCGGAAGGCACCCGAAACCTGGTGCAAACCATTCGGGAAAAAGGCCTCACCCGCGTGGTCCTGGCCTCTTGCGTCTGCTGCCCTTTGGATTTTGTCTGCAGCGCCTGCACGGACCAGCGAAGCCGTCTGAAAACGGCCCTTTTCAACGCCACCGGCATCAGCCGCGCCATGGTGGAAACCTGCAATCTGCGAGGCGAAGCGCTGCGCTTTTTCGCCCAAAGCGAGGCGTTGGCTCTGGAACGGTTCCAGGGGCTTTTGGAACGATCCATCGGTCGGACGCGAACACTCAAACGAATGCCCGCCCCGGCAAGACCGTACAATTTTACGACGGCCGTCATCGGCGTTTCGGAAGCGGCCATCAAGAGCGCCGTGACGCTGGCCCAATCCGGCATGGAAGTCTTTCTTTTCACGGGCCCCCAGGACTTGGGCGTGGACATTCCGCACCATCCGAACATTCAGGTGTTCCGGCAGGCCGAAATCAAGGGATTGCGGGGCACCGTCGGCGATTTTCAGCTCATGGCCTCTATCGACGGAGCGCCCCAGGTCATCCACACGGGCGCGGTGATCCTGGGCGAAAGATCGCGCCGTGCCATTCCTTACGTGCCTTATGAAAATCTGCCGCCGCGCCGCATCGAATGGACCATGCAGCACCGGGGCGTGCCGGGGGTCCCCTTTTTTTACCCGGGGGCCACATCGGTGCCGGGCCTGTTCTTGGCCAATCCCCCGGGGATCCACGTTTCCCAGCGGATCAAAGGGGCGGCGGCGGCGGTCCTTGCGGCATGTGTCATGCCGCGCCGTCCGAGGCACAGCAAGGGGTACACCGCTTCCATCGATCCGTTCCGGTGCCGCGGCTGCGGGCGGTGCGCGGAGGTGTGCCCGCACCAAGCCGTGAGTTTTCACCAAAATGAGTTCGGCTACGGCACGGCGGTCGTGGACGAAGCCCTGTGCAAGGGCTGCGGGAACTGTATCGCCATGTGCCCGTCCAACGCCGCCGACAGCCCGTATCGGGACCGAAGCTATCTCGAACAGATGATTCGGGAAATCTTGCTCTGACATCTCTCCGGTCGTGGTGATGGTTCATGATTGAGCAAAATGTGGTGCTGTTTCTCTGTAACTGGGGTCCTCACGCCGCCTTTCAGACCCTTCAGGACCGGCAGGCTCCGATCCCGGAAGAAATCCGCATGGTCCGCGTGCCCTGCAGCGGCCGCGTCACCCGGGCGTTGATCCTCAAGTGTTTCGAAATGGGTGCGGACGGGGTCCTGATCGCCGGCTGCGAACCCGGCTCATGCCGCTACGGCACGGGAAACTCGGCGGCCTTGAACCGAATCGACCGGATGCGCCGTCTGTTGCACATTGTCGGCATCGGGGCGGAACGTCTGCGCTGGGGAGGGTTTCTCCCCGACGACGCCTCGGGGATGATGGCCTTCCTGGAAAACTTCTGCCAGGAACTCCGCCGCATGGGGAAAACCCCGATCGTCCCGCCGCCGCCCGCAGCGGATCGCCCGGTTACGGAAGCCGCGGTGTCCGGTCTTTTGAAGAGGCACGATATCTACGCCTGCCAGGATTGCGGCAAATGCAGCTCCGCCTGCCCGCTCACCCTGACCGGGAAGCCCTTTTCCCCGCGAGGCCTGGCCTCGCAGCTCATGACCGGGGCCATAGAGGCGCCCGAAGTCTTGAACGACCTCTGGGGATGCATCACCTGCGGGCTGTGCGACGACCGGTGCCCGTCCGGGGTGCATTTTCCGGAGTTCATCCGGGACCTGAGAGCCCTCCACAGGTCGGGAAACGGGCCGGCGCCGGAAGCTCACGGCGGGTTTTTCCAGTCCCTCATGCGCACCATGGCCTCGCCGGCGCTTCGGCCGAACCGGTGGGGCAATCTGGATTCCAACCTTCGGGTGGATCCTGAGAGTCCTGTCCTGTTTTTCGGGGGCTGCGCCCCCTATTTCGACACATACTTCACCCGGTTTCCCGAAGTGCACACCGAAGCGATTCTCCACGATGCGCTTCGGCTTCTCAACTTTTTCGATATTCACCCACGAGTCCTCACCGAGGAACGCTGCTGCGGACACGATCTGCTGTGGTCGGGCGATCGGGAAAATTTTGTCAGGCTGGCCCGGCTGAACGCGGAAATGTTCCACGCTGCGGGCATCGAGGAAATCATCACGGCGTGCCCGGAATGCTATCACACCCTGGCCCACCACTACGCCGAATGCGGGATCGCTCTGAAGTGCCGCGTGACCCATCTCTTCGAATTCGCCGAACGGGAAATCGCCAAGGGGGCCATCGGGTTCAAACCCTTGGGTCGCAAAGCCACGTTCCAAGACCCCTGCCGTCTGAGTCGCCTGGGGAAGAAAGCGGATCTTCCCCGAAAGCTCATCGGCCGCCTGACCCTCAAAGGTTTTGAAGAAATGACCGACCGGGGCGCCTCCGCCCTGTGTTGCGGCAATTGCGCCTGGACCGGATGCGATCGGTACACGAAGGCCCTCCAACTCAAACGGCTCCGCCAGGTCAAGGAAACCGGAAGCGATCTGCTCATCACGGCCTGCCCCAAATGTCAAATCCATCTCCGATGCGCCATGGAAGACCCCTTCCACGGAAACGATCTCGCCATGGAGATGATGGACCTCACCTCCCTGCTGGTGCAAACCATTCAGTGGGAATCCTAAGGAGAAAAAACCCATGGATGCCTCCACCTTTCTTTCCGCCCCGCCCCGTGTCGGCGTCTATGTGTGTCATTGCGGGTTGAACATTGCCAGAGTCGTGGACTGCGGCGCCGTGGTCCGCAGCGTTCAGGCCATGGACGATGTGGCCGTGGCCCGAGAACTGCCTTATGCGTGTTCCGAACCGGGCCAGCAGGTCATCAAACAGGACATCGAGGACATGGGGCTCAACCGGATCGTCGTCGCCTCCTGCTCCCCTCGGTTGCATGAGACCACCTTCCGCCAGATGATGCGGGATGCGGGCCTCAACCCCTTCCTCCTGGAAATGGCCAACCTTCGGGAACAGTGCAGCTGGGTGCACATGCACGATCCGGAAGCCGCCACAAGAAAAGCTGCGGATTTGGCGCGCATGGCCGTCTCGCGCGTGCGTCGGCTGTCTCCTCTCCATCCCCAGCGGCTCCCTCTGACCAAGAAAACCCTCGTCATCGGCGGTGGGGTGGCCGGCATTCAGGCCGCACTGGATTTGGCCGACAGCGGCTACGAGGTCGTCCTGGTGGAGAAAAGGCCTTCCATCGGGGGCATGATGGCCCAGTTGGACAAGACCTTTCCCACCATGGACTGTTCCATCTGAATTCTCGGGCCGAAAATGGCCGATGCCGGTCGGCATCCTCGGATTACGCTCCTGACGCTGAGCGAAGTGACGGACATCAAGGGCTATGTGGGCAATTTCCACGTCAAGATTCTCAAAAAAGCCCGCTACGTGGACGAAAAGGCCTGCACGGCCTGCGGCGAATGCGCTCGGGTGTGCCCCGTGGTGCGCCCCGATGAATTCAATCAAGGGCTGTCGTCGCGCAAAGCCATCTACTCGCCGTTTCCCCAGGCGGTGCCGTCGGCCTATGTGCTCAACGCCAACGAATGCTTGGGCCACAACCCGGCGGTGTGCGCCAAATGCATCGCCGTCTGTGAAAAAGGCTGCATCAACTTCCACATGTCGGACGAGGAAATCGAGGTCACCGTCGGGACCATCATCGTCGCCGTGGGCATGGAAAGTTACGACCCCACGGAACTGGACGAATACGGTTACACCCGGTTTCCCAATGTGCTCACCAGCCTGGAGTTTGAACGGCTCATCAACGCCGGAGGCCCCACCAAGGGGGAAATCGTGCGCCTGTCCGACCGACGGGCGCCTCGATCGGTGGGATTCGTCCAGTGTGTCGGATCCCGTTCCGCTCGAAAAGGCCGCAGTTACTGCTCCAACGTGTGCTGCATGAACACGGTCAAAAGCACCCTGGTGCTGAAGGAGCACGACCCCGATTTGGACATCAAGGTTTTTTACATCGACATCCGAGCCTTTGGGAAAGGGTTCGAAGATCTCTATACGCGAAGCCGCCGGTTGGGGGTGCGCTACATCCGAGGCCTGCCCGGGACGGTGGAAGAGCTTCCCGACGGAAGCCTTCGGGTGGCGGTGGAAAACGCCGCCACGGGACGTTTGGAATTCCATGACTTGGATATGCTTGTGCTGGCGGTGGGTATCCAGCCCGCCGAAAGCACCCGGAAGCTCCAGGAAATGCTCGGCTTGCAGCTCACCTCCGACGGCTTCTTTCTCGAAGCCCACCCCAAACTCCAACCGGTGGACGCGGCGACCCGAGGGATCTTTTTCGCAGGCTGCGCCGAAGGGCCCAAAGATATCAAAGACAGCGTCACGCAAGCCTCTGCAGCGGCGGCACGAGCCATGCGGCTCATGCAGTGGGGCGAAATCCTCACAGAACCCATCACCGCCGAAGTCGTGGCCGAACACTGCATCGCCTGCGGCCGATGCGCCCAGGTTTGTCCCTACAACGCCGTCACGGTGGACAAAAAAAAGAAAACACCGGCGACAATCACCACCGCCGCCTGCGCCGGCTGCGGCACCTGCGCCGCCGAATGCCCTACGGGCGCCATCATCATGAATCATTTTAAGGACATCCAAATCCGCGAGCAAATCGACACCATGCTCGCCGAAAACCCCGCGGAGAAGATCCTCACCTTTGCCTGTAACTGGTGCTCCTATGCCGGGGCCGATTCCGCCGGCGTGTCTCGGCTCCAATACCCGCCCAACGCCCGCTTGATTCGCACCATGTGTTCCGGGCGTGTGGCCGAATCCTTCGTCTGGCACGCTTTTCAAAAGGGGGCGCCGGTGGTGCTGGTGAGCGGCTGCCATATCGGGGATTGCCATTACATCAACGCGAATCACTGGACCGAAAAGCGCATCGCCAAGATGCGCAAGAAAATGGAAAAGCTTGGAATCCGCCCGGAACGGCTTCAATTGGAATGGGTGAGCGCCGCCGAAGGGGTGCGGTTTGCGAAAGTCATGGCGCAGATGGAACAGCTCAGGCAGAGCGTCACCGCGGAGGAAATCGCCGAGACCGTGCGCATTCTATGTGAACACAAGGACACCCGCCCTCAGACTGACGACGGCGATGCCTAAGAGGCCGAAAAAATCTTGCGATTATTCAACTCCCGAACTCTGCGACCTTCTCGGCCTAAACCCAAGACACGAGGAGGGATTTACGAAAGCAGCTTAGGTTTTACAATCCGTGACTGTCGGTGCGCAGCTTCTTTTCCAACGCGTTGGAAACACGAATGAGGGGATAGCAGACGACGAAATACAGAAGCCCCACCAGCCCGAAGACCATGAGCCCTTCCGGGATGCGCTGCACGGTAAACCACCCGACGCGCGTCACATCCGTCACCCCGATGACGGACACCACGGAAGAATCCTTTATGAGCAGCACGTATTGGCCCACCAGCGGAGGAAGAATCGTCTTCATGGCCTGAGGCATGATGACGTAACGCATGCGCTGGACCCACGTCAATCCGGAGGCCTTGGCCGCTTCCATTTGCCCGGGCGGGACGGCGGAGATGCCGCCGGAGACGATTTCGCAGATGTATGCCCCGGCGTAGAAGGTGAGACTCACCGTGGCGGCTTTAAAGGCGCTGAGATGCAGGCCCCATTCCGGAAGAATGAAAAAGACGATGAACACCTGGACAAGAAAGGGCGTCCCCCGCATGAAATCCACATAAGCAAAGAGCAGGAAACCAAGGACCTTGACCCGTGAGGCCCGGGCAATCCCCGCGGCAAAACCCAGCAACGTCCCCAGGATGAGGCTCAGGCCCGAGACGGCCACGGTCATCCAAAGGCCCTTGAGAAAAAACGGGAACGCCTGAATCAATCGTTCAAGATAGAAAAGCCACATGGACATGGACCGGGTTTCCGAGAAAAAAGGCTCTTGACGCCGACCAGGCGCCTAGATCGCCTGCACATAGATGAGCCGTTTCTGCCACCATGAACTGAAGGCTTTGAGGGCATAGTAGACGCCGAGGTAAAGGAGCGCCGTGGTGAAAAACCCTTCCGCAGGCATGAACCGTTCCGAGGTGATGATCTGCCCGGCCCGGGTCAGCTCAAAGACGGAAATGAGCGACAGCAAGGCGCTGTCTTTGACGAGCACGATGGCCTGCCCTAGAAGCGGGGGAATGGTGATCCCCAAGGCCTGGGGCAACACGATGTAGCGCATGCGCTGAAAATAACTCAGGCCGAACGCCAAGCCCGCCTCGATTTGGCCCCGGGACACGGATAGAACCCCTGCGCGGATGATTTCCGCCATGTAAGCGCCGCTGTTGAGCGACAGAGCCAAGATGCCCGTCTGGTATTCGGGCAGCCGAAATCCCAAAGTGGGCAAACCGAAATAGAGGAAATAGATTTGCGCCAGAAGGGGTGTCGAGCGGATGGCTTCGATGTAGGCGCCGGCACAACGGGAAAGCATGGGAAATCGCGAAAGGCGCCCGCCGCAGGCGGCAATTCCCACGACGAGCGCCCCGACAAGCGAAACGGCGGAAATCCATGCGGTCGCCCAGAGTCCCCTGAGGAAAAGCGGCAGGTAATCAAAAAGAACGCGAAAGTTGAACGCTTCCAGCATGCCCGTTCGGCTTCCTCAAAGATCGGACGACGGGGCGTCGTCTCCGGAGGCCCGATGCGTACGGCCTTGGGGCTAGTGATCCTTCTTCCAATCCAGCGTCTTCACCCAGTAATGGATATTGGCGTCGTAGCGGCCGTCTTCCTTGATCCACGCGAAGAAAAGGTTGATCCATTGCAAAAGATGCGTGTCTTCGGGGCGCACGGCAAAAGCCAAAGGCTGCTTGGTCAGGCGAATGGGAAGGATCTCGATGCTGTCCGGCGGGAATTCCTGCATCTGGCCGATCACGGCCGTCTCGTCATTGACGCCGATATCCGCATGACCCGAAAGCACGGCATTGATGACAAGCGGGCCGCCGCCCTTATAAGATTTAATGTTGGCTTTGGGGAAAAAGCGCTTGGCTTCGGCCTCTCCGGTACTCCCCAGCAACACGGCGATCGTCACGTTTTCCTTGTTGCAATCCTCAACGGTCCTAAAGTTCGCTCCCTTGCCCTTCTTGGTAAAGACCACGGCGCCGGTGTAGTAGAAGGGGTCCGTGAAGGAAACCTTCAGAGCCCGTTTGAGGGTCGCCGTCATGTCCGCGGCCAAGATATCCGCCTTTTTGGACAGGAGCGCCGGGATCAGCCCGTCCCAGTCGTAGTCCAGAAAGGTGACCTTGACGCCCATCTCTTCCGCCATGAGTTTACAGAATTCCACGGAACTCCCTGTGCGCACGCCGTTTTTGTCCACGAAACTGAAGGGAGGCCCTTGAGTCTGGACCGCAACACGGAGCTCCCCGCGTTGCACGATTTCTTCCAGAGTGTCCGCCGCCGCCGGCAGAGCGAAGCCCACCAGCAGGGCCATGACCGCCAATGCCGCCATGAAACCTTTGCGCCTTTGTGCCATCCTTTCCTCCTTGGATCACGGTGGGGAACATGTGTCCCGGCAGCCCGTGAAGTCCGTGCCGGAACCCTGCGTCACGCCCGATTCGCAAGGAACCCAGGAGCTTCAAAGCCCCAAAGCTGTGAGGCGGCTTCTTGTGGGGAAACCCACGGGCGCCTTTGAAATCGACCCGCCTCATGCCACGTGAGAAGCCCACCCATGGCCGTCACCCCTTCGAGCAGGCCGGGGTCGATGCGGAACGCTTCCGGGATACCATGGTCGGCCAGAACCCTCAAGTAAGGAAAAACTTCCATGGCCAGCGCCCGGGACGCCGTGCGGGCCACGGTCCCGGGAATGTTGGTGACGGCATAATGGACGACCCCGTCCACAACCCAGACCGGATCGGCATGAGTCGTGTATCGGTCGATGGTTTCCACGGCCCCTCGGAGATTCGCCGTAACATCCACAATGACGCTGCCCTTTTTCATGCGCCGCACCAGGGAGCGGTCGATAAGGTGGTGTTCACTCTGAGGCGGGATGGTGGCCGTGTTCACCACCATGTCGGCACGGAGAACGGCTTCCTCCAAGGCCGTGTCCGGGCGATCACCGTGGATGCGGCGAAAGATCACATTGGGCGGAGCGGTTTCCCATAAAGAGCGGATGCGTTTCCCCTGGATTTCAAAAACGTGGACCAAGGCGCCCAAAGACGCTGCGACCTGCGCGGCATGCCAGCCAGCCTCCCCCGCCCCGAGCACCACCACGATGGGTCGGTCCAGACCCGGATAGGCCACGAGGCTCACGCCCGCGCCCCCTCGATGGTTCCACAGAAACTGCATCCCCTGAAACACCGCCTGCTGTCCGGCGATCACGCTCATGGGCCGCAGCATCGGCTGCGAACCGTCGGCGTCACGCACGTTTTCGAAGGCGATGGCGGTGAGGCGTCTGTTGAGCAGCATGTCCACGAGTTTCGGGCGGGTTTCGCTGTGGAGGTACGCGAAAAGAATGTGCCCTTCACGAAAGAGGGGAAATTCTTCTTCGATGGGTTCTTTTACCTTGAGGACCAGGTCGGCTTCCCGGGCCACCTCTTCGGCGGAATCGGCCACCTGTGCACCGGCAGCCGCATAGGCCTCGTCGGCAAAACCCGCACCAACACCGGCACCCCGCTGGACGGTGAACGCGTGGCCCGCTGCGATAAGCTCCCGCGCGAACTCCGGGGTCAGCGCCACACGAAATTCTTCCGGTTTCGTTTCCTTCAAAAGACCGATTCGCATCAAAACCTCCTTTGCCTTCCCCGAAGACCTCTATAGCAAGCCGGTCCCCCCTTTGCAAAGCGGATCAGGAATGCCGCGACAAATCCGTCAGGGCGGGCCTTGTGCCCGCCCACCAATTATCGGGGCGCCCTTTGTATTCGCCTGCATGTGTAGGGGAGGGCCTTGTGCCCGCCCCAAAGTACCCTCATGTTATCGGTCACCCTTGGCGTTGGGGTTCGCTGCGCTCACCCCAACCGACCGCCTGCATCAAGGCTCCGCAAGCTCTCGACAACGTCTCCGGAACCTGACAGGATATCCGCCGGTTTCAGGCGCAAAGCAGAGCATACATGTTTTTCATCAACCGAAGACAAAGAGGCACGAGCACCATGGAAACACCGAAAGCGGACGTGATTGTTGTGGGCGGTGGGGTGATGGGACTGATGACGAGCTATTACCTGGCTCAGAAAGGGGCATCGGTCGTCGTTTTAGAAAAGGGAAGGATCCCTTGCGGGAGTTCCTACGGCAATGCGGGCCTCATCGTCCCGTCCCATCTGCAGCCTTTGTGTTCCCCGGCAAATTTGAAGGAGGGTTTGCGACACCTTTTCAACCCTGTCGGCCCCTTTTCCATCGCGTTGACGGGCAACGGGCGTCGCCTCCTGTGGCTTGCGCGTTTTGCCCGACATTGCACGGCGGAGCATGTGGCGAAAGCCGTCGCCGTCTATCGGGACCTCGCCGATCGAAGCACAACCCTCCACGATGCCCTCGCCCAGGAAGGAGGTTCGTCATACGATTATGCCCGAAAGGGCCTTCTCTGCGTCTACGCCACCGAGAAGGCTTTCCGACAGGCTTCGGAAGAGGCGGAAGCCCTGAACCGCGCCGGGCGGCCGGCTCAGGTCCTGGACGCCGACGCCGTGCACCGCCTCGAACCCGCCTTGGGGCCTCGCTGCGTTGGCGGGATTCTCCAGGAACCCGATGGAAGCCTGAATCCCTCGGCCTTTATCGATTACCTGGCGAAAACTGTTCGGGATCGGGGAGTTTTCATCCTGGAGGAAACGGAAGTTTTCGGCGCCGAAACATCTCGAGGCGCCATTGTCTCGCTCTGGACCAGTCGCGGATCCCTTCGGGGCCATCAGTTCGTCCTGGCCGCCGGGGCATGGACCGGCCTCATGGCCCGCCGCATGGGATGTCCAATTCCCGTCGAGCCGGCCAAAGGATTCAGCATCACGTACGACGCCCCGACTCTTCCGGTTTTCCGCCCGATTCTCCTGGAAGAGGCCCGTGTGGCCGTCACCCCTCTGGGGTCGTCTTTGCGCCTAGCCGGCGTCTTGGACCTTTGCGGCTTTGACGATTCCGTCTCTCTGCGGCGCCTGCGCGCCATGGAACGAGACATGAAAACCTACCTGCCGGACTCGGCGCACGGCGCCGTTCGGGAAATCTGGCGAGGATTCCGCCCGTGCACTCCCGACGGCCTCCCGGTCATCGGCCGCATGCGCCGACCTCGAAACCTTCTGGTCGCCGCCGGACATGCCACCAAAGGCATGTTTCTGGGCCCCGTCACAGGGGAACTCACGGCACTTCTCGCCGAAGGCCGGCCCCTGCCCGACCCCCTCGGCACGGCACTGGACCCCAACCGGTTTGCCGACAGGTTTTGACGCGGCCGTACTGTGGCACCCCATGGCACACCTGGGCGAACTTTCTATCCGTCCGGGCGGGAGGTCCCTGTTTCTCTCTTTGCTCCGCTTCTTTCAGCCCGCTGCCTGCTCGCCTGGGCCCCGGGTCAGAGATCTCTCTTCCGATGAACCTTTTGCTCTTTATGGACAGGGTCCGCGTGCTCACCCCATTGTTCATCGGCATCATTCGGGGCTGTGGACGGGAAAGCGCATGGTGAATGTGGTCCCGTGGCCGGGTTCTGTGTGAAAGGTAACGGTTCCGCCCAGTTCGGTGACAAGTTTCTGGGTGATGGCAAGGCCCAGGCCCGTGCCTCGAGCCCCTTTCGTGGTAAAAAGAGGCCGAAACACCTTGTCCTGCACTTCGGGAGGGATCCCGCGCCCCGTATCCGTCACATCCACGCCGATCCATCGGCCCTCCGGCAGGGAGGTCCTCACCGTTACTCGCCGCACCGCCGTATCTTGCCCGAAGGCTTCCAGGGCGTTGGTCACCAGATTGAGCACGCAGGCATGGAAAGCCTCCGGATCGCCGAAAAGATAAGGCAGATCGCAGGTGAGGTCCCTAAGAATTTCAGCGCCCACCTCCTGAGCCCGACTTTCCAGTTCCCGACAAACGTCTTCGACGATCTCATTGACGGGGATCGCTTCCCGGCGCCGGCTCTTGCCTCGCGCATAATCCAACATTTCCAGGCTGAGGCGGGCGATTCGGTCCATGTTTTGGCGCACCATGCGCCACCCTTTCCGGAGCCGTTCCGGATCGGGCTGGTCCAAGGCCTTTTCCACCATGTACGCCCCGAGTTTCATCCCATAGAGAATGTTTTTGACGCCGTGGGCCACTTCGGCCATGGCTTCTCCGATGGCCGCGAGCCTGGTCTGCTCCAAGAGGCGCGCCTGCAGCTCCTTGACCTCCGTGAGATCCTTGAAATAACCCACAGTGCCCACTTCCTGGTCGTCTTCGTAAAGGATCGTCGCGGAAAGGAGGATGGGCACCAAACGGCCGTCCTTCGTGCGGGCGGTCGTCTCGAAGTTGATGAGTCGGCCCGGCCCGCCGTATTCCTGAGAGTAAATCATCTTTTTGACGCGGCGCGCTTCCCCTTCCGGGTAAAGGGACGACACCTTCAGACCGCAGAGCGCCTCCTCCCGACTGTACCCATAAATTCGGGACGCCCCTTCACTGAAAAGAATGATGTTGCCTTCCCGATCGTTAGCGATGATGCCGTCCATGGATGTATGGACGAGGCGGTGTTCGAAATCGTAGCGTTTGCGGACCTCGTCCGTGGCCTGCTTGAGCATGCACTCCAGGTTTTCCGTGTATTCCCGAAGCTTTTCGCGCATCCAGATCTTCTGTTCCGCACGCTGAAGGGCGACACTCAAGGCCTTGTCGCTGATGGGTTTGTTGATGAAATCCGAGGCCTCCAACTGCAGCGCCTGTATGGCCAGCTCCATCTGACCGTGGCCCGTGATCATGATGACCTCGATCTCAGGGTTCAGGTGCTTGAGGCGGCGCAGCAGTTCAATGCCGTCCATGCCCGGCATCTTGATATCCGTCAGGACGATGTCGGGAAGTTGTTTTTCGCATAAGCCCAAAGCACAAAAGCCGTCCTCGGCACAGAAGACATTGTAGCCGTCGCTTTGGAGGCTGAGCGACAACAATTCGCGGGTGCTCTCTTCGTCATCCACCACCAAGACGTTTCTCATGGGTCACCCCACGTCTTCACGGAAACAATGATGGTTTCCCCTGCGCCATCCCAGGCCCCGAAAAACTATTCCCGCTCATTTGCGTTCCCCGGCGGCTCTCTACCGGAGGCAACGGGACGAAAACCGGCCCGGGCGTCGGCGGCTCGAAACGCCGGGAAAGACAATCGAAAAGTGGTTCCCCGACCTTCCTCACTGTCCACGTCAATGGTGCCACCGCATTCCTTGACGATCCCATAACTGATGGAAAGCCCTAACCCCGTGCCTCGCCCCACTTCCTTGGTCGTAAAAAAAGGCTCAAAAATCCGTTCCCGATAGCTTTCGGGAATTCCCGTGCCGGTATCGCTCACCGTGACCACAACGCGCTCTCCCTCTTGAAAGGATCGAATGCGCAGCACCATCTCTTCGCCGTCTCCGTCCCCCCGATGGCGCCGTTCCTCCATGGCATCCCGGGCATTCATGACCAAATTGAGGAAAACCTGTTCCAAGCGGTTGGCCACCCCCAGAACAGGGGGGAGGTTGTCCGAAAGTTCCAGTTCGACTCGAATCTGTCGCAGCCGAAACTGCTGCCCTAGGACCGTAAACACGTCTTGGATGGGACGATTGATATCGACGGGTTCCATTTCAAAGGCGTCCGATTTCCGGCCGAACTCACGCAAGTGGTTAATGATATTCGAAGCCCGTTCCACTTGTTGGACCATATGGACGGCCACTTTGGTCAGGGTCTCCGAGTCGATGGGTTCGCCACGACGCACCTTTTTCAAAAAGAACTCGCACCCGATCCGGATGGCGTTCAACGGCTGGTTCAGTTCGTGAGCCACGCCGGCGGACATTTCTCCCAATGTGGCCATTTTCCCCGCTTGGATAAGTTGGGCTTCCGTTTGAACCCGATCCGTAATGTCGGCAATGTTGGCGATGATCACGTCGCGCCCCAAATGGAGTCGTGGGCATGAGTGAATGTTCACGTAGAGATAGTCGCCGCTTTTGCGGCGGTGTCGAACGCGGGGAAGAAAGATGCACGCCTGAGTCGCCAACTCCTCGATCTTTTGCGCATCCCGTTCTTCCGCAAGATCCAGAAAGGACATCCCCAGAAACTCGTCGCGGCTGTAGCCGTACGTTTCCACGGCCCGGATATTGACATCCAAAATTCGAAACGTTTCCAAATCTACAACGAAAATGGGGTTCGGATCGTTCTCGAAAAGGGACCGATACTTGGCTTCCGATTCGCGCAGTTCCCTTTCCGAGGCGCGCAGGCGCTCCGTCATGATGTTAAAGGAGCGTGCCAAGGCTCCGATTTCATCGCGGGATCGCACCTGAATCGGTGTGGACAAATCCCCGGCCCCGACCCTTTCGATGCCTTGCAAAAGATGATGCAAAGGGCGGTTGAGAAACCGATGGATCAGGAAGGCGATCACAGCCGCGATGGCCAAAATCGCTGTACAGGCCAAAACGAGCATGTGCATGCGCACGCGCTCCAAAGCCCGGTCCATCCCCTCCAAGCTGACATCGATGTCCAAAACGCCCAGCACCTTTTGATCCGGCGGATGCACATGGCAGGCTCCGTTGAAACAATCGGGCTCATTGTAAATGGGATTGATCATGCCGAGAACCCGATACCCGGATTCCGATTGAAAAATGCGCGTCCTTTTGGACGTTTCCAACCGTTCAAAAGGCTCTTCGCGTGTATGGCAGGCGTAACACTGCTCGGCGGATTTGTCCAAATAAGCGCCCATTTCAGCTTTGTCCGACGAGTAAATAATCCGACCCAGTGCATTAAAGATCCGGACTTTTTGGATCCTTTCGTGACCGCCGATGGTGTCGATGGCGCGATGAAGCCGTTCCGGCTGATACTGCAACATGTCGTAGCGCAGGGATCGGCGCACGATCTCACTGGCCAGATGGACGCTTCGGACCATTTCGTCCAGGGTTTCCCGGCTCTGGGTCTGCAAGGTTCCGAAGAAAAACACAGCAAAAACCAAAACCGTCACCCCGCCCACGGCACAAATCAATTTGAAGCCGAGGGATCGATACCACATAACCCCGGTCCTCCTGCGTTCAAACCACCCCGCTCAGGCCGTCGCCCCGAAACTCAGGCCGCCGGGACAAAACACACAGACACGCGCGCAACAGAGTCCGTTCGGGGGCCGTGGGAAAAGTCCGCCGACCGTGAGGACGAAGAAATTCGTTTCAAGGCGAGAAGGCGAGGCGTGTTCGAAAAGGATCAGCGTTCGATCATTGCGCGAGGAGATAGTCGCAACAGGGCCTGGACGATCATGACTTAGAGCGCGACAGAAGACTTTCCACGTTGCGCAAAAGATCTTCGGGATCCACGGGCTTTTCCATGAAAATATCCGCTGCGATCCAATCCAGATCTTCTTCCACGGAACGCTGGTATCCCTTTTCCGAGGCGGGCCGTCCCGAAACGATAAGGATGGGAAGACCGTACGGGCCCTCTTTTTTCTTGATTTTGGCGGCGAAATCCAAGCCTTCCTGCATGCTCGCCATCATAATGTCCAAGATGAGAAGATCCGGCTTCTTGTCATGCAGAAGAGCCTCCCCGCGAACGGTATCCGTCGCCGTGAACACTTGGTACCCGTTATCCCCCAAGATGGCCTCCATCGCTTGGCAAATCTCAGGGTCATCGTCGATGACCAGGACTTTCTTTGCCTCACCCATGTCCCCCTCCTTTCTCCTCATACCGTGAACCTGTGCCCCCGGAATTCTCAGGCGCCGTTCCCGCTTCGATATAATCCATCATAACCCCATGCCGCGCCGAAGGCCACCATCCCCTCGGAATGAACGGGAAAACTTGACGCCTTACTCCTTCAAACCCCGTCTCTTCTCTTCCACTTCTTTGTAGATCGCCTCCAAAGCCCTAAGTCTGTCTCGAAGCTCCTGGATTTCCCTGTCCTTTTCCTCGACGACCTTGGACCATTCGACCTCGGACGCTGCGGAAGGAGGGGAAGGAGGAGGCGCCGTTTTGGTCTGCCTCACCGGCGCCCGAGCGGGTTTTTCCAAAAGCGCGGGCAAGCGTTGGAGAAGCGGGGAGAGAAGTCTCGGGTCTTCAATGCTTAACTGGACAGGGCTTTGTTCTTCCCAGACGGACCACGTGTTCAGGGCCCTTCGCATCTCTTCCGACGACTGCGCCCTCACGAGACGCACGCACGCCAAGCCGTACAAAGCCTGGCGGCGCAACGCACGATCTTCCGCCTCGTAGCTCAAGCGCTCGAAAAGATCGTGGGCCGTCGCATAATCCCGAGCCCGAAACGCCGTCACGGCATCTTGCAAGCGCGCCGCCTCGGACAATCCCTTTTGAACGGACCTCTCGGGATCACCGCGCTCTTGGGGAACCATGAACGCCCTGCACCCGCTCAAACTCAGGACGGCACCCATGAGGACCCACAAAAGGGAAAGGACGGCCCTTCCTTTCCATCGATCAGGGGTCACGGTCTTATCCTTTCGAGGGTACAGAAAAAAAGAAGGTGCTGCCTTTACCAGGTTCGCTTTCCATCCAGATCTTCCCGCCGTGGGCTTCGACGATATGCTTGGCGATGTGCAAACCAAGGCCCGTCCCTTCGAAACGATCCCGGAGCGTGGAAACGCGGTAGTATTTGCCGAAAACTAGGGGTTGTTCGGCTTTGGGGATCCCCGGGCCGTGATCTCGTACCGAAAAGACCACACAACCCTCCGTATTCTTCTCCACCTGCACATGGACGATATCGCTTTCGCCGGAAAACTTTATCGCGTTGCTCACAAGATTCAAAAGCACTCTCTGGAGATGATCCGGATCCCCGACGATGTGGGGAAGATCGTTCTCCACGGCATGCTCAACAGCCACGCCCTTTGCTTGACAGAGAGGCGCCGTTCTTTGGAGAGTGGCGGTCACCAAATCGGTCGGTCGGATCACCTGAAGGTCCAGTTGCAACGGTTGCGATTCCAAACGGGAAGCTCGCAGAAGCTGTTCCAGAAGGGTTGCGATGCGATCCAACTCCCGCCGGGCCAGGTTGAGAAATCGCTTTTGAGATTCCGTCACAGGACCCATGCTTTCCCCTTCCACCAAGCCGATGGACTCCCGCACCGTGGTCAACGGGTTTTTGATCTCGTGCGTCAACATGGACAAGAAATCCGAACGCATGCGCTCTTCCTCGCCGAGTCGATGCAGCATCTCGTTGAACGCAAAAGCCAACTCCCCGAACTCGTCTTCGGAAAGAATCTTGACAGGTTCCGCCGATCCTTGCCGGCTCAAAGCCCGAATGCCCCGCCGCAGCTCCCGCAGAGGGCGGCGAACGGCGTGAGCGAAGGAAAAGGCGGCGATCATCCCGATGCCTAAGGAGACCGCGATGCCCACAAGTCCCCAACGCAGCGCCATCCGCCCGCGACGATGGAGTTCCTGGCTCGCGGTGACAATGCGCCGTTCTTCCATTTCCTTGAATATGGATATCCATCGTCCCCACCGATCCAAGGTGTCTTCCGGGATCCACAGATCTTTTACATCGTCCTGATCCATGGCTTCTAAAGCCGTCGATTTCGTCTGGGCATATTCGCGGGCGAGATTTTCCAAGGGGACGGCTTCCCTCTGGGCGCCGAGCAGGGTCAACGCGTCCCGAAGGGACGTTTCAAACTCGTTCATGGCCGAGACAAAGGATTCTTTGTATTCCGGTTTTCGCAGCACCAGGTATTTCTTTTCCTTTTCCTCCATGGCCAGCAACCGATCGACCATGATCTTGGCCGTGTCCAACAGTCGATAACTTTTGGTGACGATCTGTTCCGAAATCTGCATCAATTGATGCGTGTTGGAGTACAAAAGCCCGATGGTGCCGAAGAACACGACGGCAGACAAAGCCTGCCACATGAAAATTTTTCCCAGAATGCCCCACCCTCTGTTCATCGACCGCCCTCCGGAAGCTTTGGGCGTGAGCATGGCATGAAAAAACGGGCCGAGCAACAGCTTCTTCGGTTTTCTGTCGGGTAGGCCTTGGGGGTCTACGGCCTTGAGCCGCAACTATGGGGAAAACAGCAAAGGGAGAGAATCCGCCACGAGCCATCCTTTTCGAGTGGGCACCACGGTCCCGTCGCGCAATTCCAGCAGCCCCTCCGCCACGGCCCGTGAAAGGGCCGCGTTCGGCGTTTCCTCTTGTCCCACCGCGGCCACGGGCACCCCTTCGTGCATGCGAAAGCCCAACAACAGAGTCTCCAAACGGAGCTGACCCGGCGTCAACTCCTCGAGGAAATCAAGAGGAGCCCGGCCGTCCGAGAGGTTTTGCCCATATTCACGCACGGAAGAGACATTGGCCCACCGCCGTCGTCCGTCGAAGGAATGGGCCGCGGGCCCCAAACCCAGATAGGGCCCGTGGCGCCAATACTTCATGTTGTGACGGGAAACGAGCGCCTCGGATCGGGCGAAATTGGAAATTTCATAATGGATGTAGCCCCGGCTTTTCAAAAAGTCCGACGTCCTTTCGAAGAACTCGCAGGCCGTTTCCTCATCGGGCAGCTGAAGCCGTCCCGCCTTGACCATGGCCGTCAGAGGCGTCCCCTCTTCCAACGTGAGCTCGTAACAGGAGCAATGCTCCGGAGAGTAGGCAAGAATCGCCCCAAGGGTCTCCAACCAACCGGAGAGGCTCTGATCCGGAAGGCCCCACATGAGGTCCACGCTGAGGTTGGCGAAGCCCGCCCGGCGAAGGGTTTCCAAAGCCTCCAAGGCTCGGCGGCTTGTATGTCTTCGACCCAGTGTCTTCAGGCACGCGTCGTCCAAAGCCTGCACGCCCACACTGACCCGACTGATGCCTTCCTCCCGCCAGAAAAAAGCGCTGTCGCGCGTCACGTCCTCGGGATTCACCTCCAGCGTCACTTCGGCATCCTCGGCAAAGGAAAACCGCTCACGAAGCCCCGAAAGAATCTTTCGCAAATCCTCCAAGGGAAGCACACTGGGGGTCCCGCCGCCCACATAAAGAGTGTCGAAGCGGTGGAACCGATCCCGATAAAGATCCGCTTCCCGAAGCAGCGCCTCCCCCCATGCCGACATCGCCCTCCAATCCGAGACGGAATAAAAACCGCAGTAGGCGCATTTGCCTCGGCAAAAAGGCACATGGACATAGAGGCCCGGCTCCTTCGGCAGACGCCCCAAGGCTTTCCCCCTCCTACTCCTTGTCCGTTTTCAAGACCGCCACGAAGGCGCTCTGCGGGATGGACACCGACCCCACCATCTTCATGCGCTTTTTGCCTTTTTTCTGCTTTTCCAGAAGCTTTCGCTTCCGTGTGATATCGCCCCCGTAGCACTTGGCGGTGACATCCTTGCGGAAAGGCGAAATGGTCGACCGGGCGATGATCTTTCCCCCTACGGCGCCCTGGATGGCAATCTTGAACTGATGCCTCGGAATCTCTTCTTTGAGCCGATCGCATACCTGGACTGCCCAAGGCCGAGCTCGATCCCGATGGACAATGAGGGACAAGGCATCCACCTTCTCCCCGTTGACCAGAATATCCAGCTTCACAAGATCACTGGGACGGTAGCCGATCATTTCGTAATCGAAAGAACCGTAACCTTGCGTCACCGTCTTCAGACGATCGTAAAAATCGTAGATGACTTCCGCCAAAGGCATGTCGAAGACGATTTCCACCCGGCCCGGACCCGGGACGCTGAACCGCGGGTTTTCCCCCCGCCGTTCCGTGCACAGCTTCATCACCGCGCCCATGAACCGCTCCGGGCACAGGATGCTCGCCCGAATGTACGGCTCTTCCGTGGCCTTGATGGACGCCGGGTCAGGATAATACTGAGGATTTTCCACCGTGACCGTCTCCCCGCTCTCCAGCGTGAAACGATACTGGACACTGGGAATGGTCATGATAATGGACTGATCGTATTCGCGCTCGAGCCGTTCCTGGACGATTTCCAAATGGAGCAACCCCAGGAAGCCGCAGCGAAAGCCTTGGCCTAAGGCTGCCGACGAATCCTTTTGGTAGACCAAGGCCGCATCGTTCAGTTTGTATTTTTCCAAAGCATCCTGAAGTGAGGCATAATCATCGGACGAGACGGGATAAATGGATGAGAAAACGACAGGTTTCACCGCTCGAAACCCCGGGAGGGGCCGGGCCGTGGGCCGGTCATCCAGGGTGATCGTATCGCCGATCCTCACATCGCTCACGGTCTTGATCCCGGCGATGATGTAGCCCACCTCTCCCGCTTCCAGCACGGGCCTGGGCTCCCTTTTCAACCGAAAAACCCCCACTTCCTCCACCTTGTAGACGGCGCCGTTGGAAAGCATGCGGATGCGATCCCCCGTGCGGATTCGGCCGTCAAAGACCCGACACGCCACCACGGCCCCTCGAAAGGAATCATACTGGGCGTCGAAAACCAACGCCGCCAAAGGGGCTTCCGAATCGCCACGAGGCGGCGGGATCCGTTCCACCACGGCTTGGAAAACATCGTCGATCCCGATCCCTTCCTTGGCGGAACACAACACGGCATGGTCCGCATCTAAGGCCAATTCGTTTTCGATTTCCTCCTTGACCCGATCCACATCGGCCGACGGCAGATCGATCTTGTTGATCACAGGAACCACCACCAAGTCGTGTTCCATGGCCGCGTAAAGGTTCGCCAGGGTCTGGGCTTCCACCCCTTGGGAGGCGTCCACCAGGAGCAGCACGCCTTCACAAGACGCCAGAGCCCGAGACACCTCGTAAGAAAAGTCCACATGGCCTGGGGTGTCGATCAGGTTCAAGGCATACCGTCGGCCGTCCGGCGCCGTATAAGGAAGGGTCACCGTGTTGCTCTTGATGGTGATACCCCGCTCCCGCTCCAGATCCAAGGTATCCAGGATCTGATCGCGAAATTCGCGCGCGTCCACCAGCCCGGCCGCTTGGATCAGCCGATCGGCCAACGTGGATTTGCCGTGGTCGATGTGCGCGATGATACTGAAATTTCTGATGTGTTTCATGCGAAGTCTTTCCGTGCCGCTCGGTTTCAATAAAGGATGCCGATCACCGCCCCGGTCATGACGGTGGCCAGAGTGCCCGCGACGATGGAGCGCAGGCCGAGACCGACGATCTCTGAGCGCCGGGAGGGCGCCATGGCGCCCAGGCCTCCGATCATGATGCCCAGGGATCCCATATTGGCGAACCCGCATAAAGCATACGTCATAATGAGTCGGCTGCGCAGAGACAAATCCGTCTCCGGAACGGCGGCCAGATCCAGATAGGCCAGAAACTCATTGAGGATCGTCTTCACACCCATGAGCCGCCCGGCCGTGAGGGTTTCCTTCCAGGACACGCCCATGAGCCAGGTCAAGGGTGCCATGACAAAACCCAAGAGACGCTGGACGGTCCACGGTTCCCCCGTCGGCGAAGGCAGAAGGCCTAAGACCATGTTCACGAGGTGCACCAAGGCCACAAACACAATGAGCATGGCCACGATGTTCAAGAAAAGGGACAAACCCGCCAGGGTCCCTTGGGTCACGGCATCCATGGCGCTGCGCGCCTCGGAACGCATCACGGGAGAAGGTTCCGGGCCGTTGTCCGAAGGGTCTCCAGGGGGCACCATGAGCTTGCTCACGACCACCGCCGCGGGAGCGCTCATGATGGACGCCACAAGCAAATGCCCCATCACGCCGGGGATGGTTTTTTCCAGCACGCTCGCATAAAGGACCATGACGGTTCCGGCAATGGTGGCCATCCCGGAAGTCATGAGCGTAAAAAGGCCGCTGCGGGACATGGTCTCCAGATACGGCCGCACCAGAAGGGGGGCCTCCACCATGCCCACGAAGATGTTGGCGCAGGTGCCTAAGGCTTCCGCTCCGCCCAGGCCCGTCGTGCGCCGCAAACCCCACGCCAAGCCCCGAACCACCACCGGGATGACTTTCCAATAGAACAAGAGGGACGACAAGGCGCTCATGACGATCACCAGAGGAAGGCCCCGAAAGCCTAAGATGTAAACCGCGCCCGGATTGGCGGGTTCAAAAGGCAGAGCCCCTCCCCCCAAGTAGCCGAACACCAGGCTTGTGCCGGCCTCCGTCGCTTCCGCCAGAGACTGGACGGCCCGATGCAGCAGGAAAAAGACCCCCTGGACCGACGGCACACGGACCATCAGGGCCGCTAAGGCCAGCTGCAAAACCAGGCCCCCGGCCGTCGCCCTCCACGGGATCCGGCGCCGATTTTCCGATAACACCCACGCCATGAAGGTCAAGGCCAGAAGACCGAAGGCGCTTTGAAGACGGAGCATGGCGTCCCTCACTGAAAAGGATGGATCCGAGTCAGCGGACATTACCAAGGGCCGCGGGACACGGTCAATGCATCCTTTCGGGCCGCCCAAACCCACGGCGAAGAGAACACAAGTGTGCCCCTGTGTGTTCGTTGACCTTTCGAGAAAAGAATAGACTTACTTAAAAATGGTTGCTTTAGGTCTGAGTGTGTGAAAAAATCATCATGTTTTTGCGGCGCCGATCTATGCTTTGTGGACGCAAGAAGGGGAAAAGGCGCAGTCATTGATCCGAGCCATGGAGGAAAGCGATGAAAAAGGTGACCATTGTGGGGTGCGGCGCATACATGGACAGCGGCTATGGGTGTTCCGGGGAATGGCGATGCCTCAAGGCGGCCGCGTTGGGCGAGGGGAAATTCGGCGAACCCGTCCAGGTGACCTCTTTCGTTCGGTGCGAATGCCCGGGTCGCTCGACAGTGCCCAACGTGGGAGTGGCCATCAAGATGTCGGACATCAAGCCGGACGCCATCTATCTCAGCTCCTGCCTCGTCAACGCCAAACCCGGCTGCCCCTACGCCACCCCCGAACAACTGGCCGAAATGCTTCAGGCCAAGTTCGGCGCTCCCGTCTTTTTCGGAACCCACGATTATCACTAACCGTCCTCAGCCTGGGGCCCGGCCCCAGGTTGCCCCCCCTTTCCTCCCAGAACGGTTTGCGCCTCACGCGAGAACCCCACGACAACGGCGTGTTCTTCTTCGCCGGAAACGAAACACTTTTTCGAAAAGCCGCCACGGCACCGGGTGCGCAGGCCGAACCTTACGATCCTGGGCGCCGCTGAAAAACCCTCAGAGAGCCCCTTCGGGATCCTTCCGGGACCTGTTATGGTCTGAGAGGCGCTCTTGGGAGGAAAGCGCCGCGGGAGTGCGTATCGAAAGCATCCTGGCGCGGCGGGGATCGGCCCGGGTCGGCTCGCCCCGCTACCGAAGCCAAACAAACAAAGGAGGATGGCATGGCATTGATTCGTGTGGATCTCGAAAAGTGCGATCGTGACGGCTTGTGCGCGCGGGTGTGTCCCGCAGGAATCTTGGCGGTGGATCCCCGAGAAGGGCCGACGGTGCGGCGCGGTGCGGCCCAGTTTTGTATCGGCTGCGGCCATTGTGTCGCCGTGTGCCCTCACGGCGCTCTGGACAACGTTCGGGCACCCCTCGCCGCCCAAAGCCCCCTTCTGCGCTTTCCCGTCCTGGACCCGGAAACGGCCCTCCTCTTCCTCCGATCCCGGCGCTCCATTCGCTGCTATCGACCGGAAAGCGTCTCTCAAGAGCTTTTGGAAAAGCTCCTGCAGGCCGCCCGCTACGCCCCTTCGGGCCACAATTCCCAAGGCCTTACCTTTACCGTCGTCTTGACCCGGGACCTCATGGACGCCGTTCGCGATGGGGTCGTCACGTGGATGCGCGAACTCATCGCCGCCGGGTCGCCCCTGGCCGGGCAATGGCACATGGAAGGGATCGTCCGCGCCTATGACAAAGGGGAAGACCGCATCCTGAGAAACGCCCCGCACCTTGTGGTCGCTTCAGCCCCCCGCACCCACAGGGCCGCCCGCGTGACGACGTTTCTTGCCCTGGAGTACGTGGAGCTCTACGCCACGGCCCTGGGGCTGGGCACCTGCTGGGCCGGATACGTGAACGCCTTCGCCATGGAACGGCCCGATCTGGCCCGGCTCTTGGAACTTCCGGACGACCACACGGTCACGGGATGCCTCATGGTGGGGTCCCCCGACGTGCGCTACGCCCGGTTGCCGGAGCGCAACCCCCTGGCCGTGCGCTGGCGGGGTGTTTCATGAATTGTGCATTTTGTGCAAAAAAGGCTTGCACAATTTTCGCCGGCGGCGTATGGGGGGAAGCGAAAACCATCCCACATCACCCCACGCAGGGAGGACACGGCATGAACCAGGAGCCCATTGGATCGATTCTGGTGGTGGGAGGCGGCATCGCCGGCATCCAAGCCACCCTGGATTTGGCCGATTCCGGCTACAAGGTCTTTCTGGTGGAAAAGACCTCGGGCATCGGCGGGGTCATGGCCCAGCTGGACAAGACCTTTCCCACCAACGACTGCGCCATGTGAATCATCGCCCCCAAGCTGGTCGAGGTCGGCCGCCATCTGAACGTCGAACTGCTCACCCTTTCTGAAATCGTCCAAGTTTCCGGATCCCTCGGGCATTTTCACGTCACCGTCCACCAAAAGCCTCGTTACGTGGACATGGACAAGTGCATCGCCTGCGGACTGTGCGCGGAAAAATGCCCCAAAAGAGTGGAGGATCCCTTCAACATGGGTCTGGGGAAGCACAAAGCGGCCTACATCAAGTACGGCCAAGCGGTCCCCCTCAAGTACGCCATCGACGCCGCCCATTGTCTCTATCTGACGCGAGGCAAGTGCCGCGCGTGCGAAAAGTTCTGTCCCACGGGCGCCATCAATTTTCAGGACACGGACAAGACCTTCACGCTGGATGTGGGAGCCGTCATTGTGGCGGCGGGTTTCGACGGCTTCGATCCCACCCGTTTGGACACCTACGGCTACGGCCGGATCCGGGATGTGGTCACCGGTCTCGAATACGAACGCCTGTTGGCCTCCAACGGGCCGCATCTGGGCCATCTGGTCCGACCGTCCGACGAGGAAGAACCGCGAAAGATCGCCTGGATCCAATGCGTGGGATCGCGCAACATCCATCAGTGCAGCAACGCCTATTGTTCCAGCGTCTGCTGCATGTACGCCCTCAAGCAGGCCATGGTCACCGCGGAACACTGCAGCGGCAATGGTCTGGAACAAGCCGTTTTTTATATGGATATGCGCACCCACGGCAAAGATTTCGAACGCTACCTCATGAACGCGCAAGAGCGGGGCCTTCGCTTCGTGCGGGCCCGCCCCCACACCATCGAACCGGGGCCGGACAACAAGGGCGCCGTGATCCAGTACGTGGATGACGACGGACGCCCCGCCACGGAAAGCTTTGACCTGGTGGTGCTTTCCATCGGTTTGGAAGCCCCCAAGGACGCGCAAACCCTGGCCGCCGCCCTCGGCATCGAACTGACGCCCCATCGCTTCGCCCGCACCTCGGGATTCGACCCGGTGACGGCAACCCGGCCCGGGATTTACGCCACAGGCGCCTTCCACGGTCCGAAGGCCATCCCCCACGCCGTGACGGAAGCCTCCACGGCGGCGGCCGAAGCCGCTCGAAGCCTGTGGTCGGCTCGAGGTCGCCTGGCCCGCACCAAGACGTACCCGCAAGAACACGACGTGGCGTGCGAGACGCCGAAGATCGGGGTTTTCGTCTGTTCCTGCGGGATCAACATCGCCAACACGGTGGATGTGAAAGCCGTCGCCGACTACGCCAGAACCCTGCCCCATGTGGCCCATGTGGAAAACAACTTGTTCACCTGCTCGGCGGACACTCAGAACCTCATCGCCCAAAAAATCAAAGAACTGGGTTTGAACCGGATCGTCGTGGCGGCCTGCACCCCCAGGACGCACGAAACGCTCTTCCAAGACACCTTGCGGGAAGCCGGTCTGAATCCTTTCCTGGTGGAAATGGCCAACATCCGCAATCAAAACGCCTGGGTGCATCAACAAGACCCCGAAAAGGCCACGGAAAAAGCCAAGGACCAAGTGCGCATGGCCGTCGCCAAGGCCATGTTCAATGAGCCCCTCAGGCGCCTCAAGGTCAATGTCATCCAGAGGGCTCTGGTGGTGGGAGGCGGTGTGGCCGGGATGAACGCCGCCCTTTACTTGGCGGACCAAGGCTTTGAGGTGGTCCTCCTGGAAAGGGAATCGCGTCTGGGGGGGAACGCCTGGAACCTTTTGGAAAACGACCAGGGAGAACCGGTTCGGCCCATGCTGGAAGGCCTCATCCGGCACGTGGAAACACACCCTCGGATCACGGTCCTGAAATCCGCCCGGCTGAAAACGGTGGACGGTTCCGTGGGCAGTTTCCGAAGCCTAGTGGAGGTGAACGGCACGGAGCGGGAAATCCTTTACGGCGCCGCGGTTCTGGCCCTCGGGGGCCGTGAGGCCCGGCCCGATGAATACCTCTACGGCCGGGATGAGCGCGTGATGACGCATCTTCAATGGGACGCTTTGCTGGAGCGGGAACCGGAAAGAATCCGGCGGGCCCGAAGCGTCGTTTTCATCCAGTGTGTGGGGTCGCGGGAGCCGAAACGGCCTTACTGTTCGCGCGTCTGCTGCACCCACACGGTGAAAAGCGCCATCCGCATGAAGACCCTCAACCCGGACCTCGACATCTATGTCCTCTATCGCGACATGCGCACCTACGGCATGCGGGAAGAGCTCTACCAAAAAGCGCGGGCCCTCGGCGTGCTTTTCGTTCGCTACACTCTCGAGACCAAACCTCAGGTGACGGCGGAAAACGGCCGGCTCCAGGTGAACGTCTTGGATCCCATCCTTGGGCGCACGCTTCGCATCCCCGCCGATTTCCTCGTCCTAGCGGCCGCGGTAGAACCCAACGCCGCGCCGGAGGTGGTGGAACTTTTCAAATGCGGCGTCAACGCCGACGGTTTCCTCACCGAAGCCCACCCGAAGCTGCGGCCGGTGGATCTTTCCGTGGACGGTCTGTTCGTGGCGGGCTTGTGCCATTATCCCAAACCTGTGGATGAAACCATCGCCCAGGCTCGAGCCGCCGCTTCCCGAGTGGCCGTGGTGCTGTCCAAAGAAGAAATGGAACTGGACGCCATCAAGTCTTATGTCACCGAAAAGTGCGACGGCTGCGCCCTGTGCGTGGACGTGTGCCCCTACCGGGCCATTCGGCTGGAAGAGTCCCGGGACGGCTCGACGGTGCGCAAACGCATTCGCACCGAACCCTCCCTGTGTAAAGGGTGCGGGCTGTGCGAAGCCACATGCCCCAAGGGCGGCGTGCTGGTCCACGGGTTCACCCTGACCCAGTTGGAAGCCCAGATTGACGCGCTCTTGGCTTAGGAAAGGAGTTTCCCCATGAACGATTTCGAGCCCGTCATTGTCGGTTTTTTGTGCAACTGGTGCGCCTATGCGGGCGGCGATCTGGCCGGGGTGTCCCGGCTTCAGTACCCCCCGAACATGAGGCCCATCCGGGTCATGTGTTCCGGCATGGTCCATCCGGAACTCATCACCAAAGCCCTCCTCAAAGGAGCCGACGGCGTTTTGGTGATGGGCTGACACCTGGGCGAATGTCATTACCTGGATGGTAATCACAAAGCCCTGGCCCGAAGCCAAGCCGTTCGCATCGCTCTGGAAAGCGTCGGCATCGATCCGCAACGGTTCGCCATCGAATGGGTGTCGTCGGCGGAAGCGCCACGCTTCGCCCAGCTGGTGACGCGCTTTACGGAAAAAATCCGAGCCCTCGGCCCGAACCCCCTCAAGGGGAGCGGGACGGCGCACGCCCGGTCCGCCTGAAAGGAGGAGCGCCCATGAAAACCTTTTTCCATTTGCTCCAAGAGGTGATCAAGCCCGGGCTGTGCCATCGGTGCGGCGGATGCGTCTCCTTGTGCACGGCGGTCAACTATGGGGCCTTGGAAATCGGCCCGGACGGACGTCCCCGATACAAGGACGTGGAAAAGTGTATCGAGTGCGGTCTGTGTCATGCGGTCTGTCCGGAAATCGACGAGCTGGAGACGGAGACGCACCATCGGCTGCACTGGAGCGCCCCCATCGGCAGGGTGTTGAGTGTTGGGATCGCCCGGGCCGTGGACCCCGAGGTACGCCGGCACGCCACGGACGGGGGCTTGGTCACGGCCCTCTTGCTCCATCTGTTCCACACGGGTCATATCGACGGCGCCATTGTGGCCAGAAGAACGGGACGGTTCGAGCGGGAACCGTTTCTGGCCACAACGCCGGAAGAAATCAAAGAGAGCGCAGGCTTTTTCTTCGACACGAGCCACGGCGTCGCCGGGCTGGGGGAAGCGTATATGGCCCGGGCCAGTGTGGAAGCTTTGAGTCCGCTCATGAACAAGGGTTTGCGCCGGGTGGCTCTGGTGGGCACCCCATGCCAAATCCAAGCCCTTCGGCGCATGGAAACCCTCGGCGTCATGCCGTCTGAATCCATTGCGTTCTGCTTCGGCCTGTACTGTTCCGGAAACTTCCTCTTCGACGCCCCCCATCGTGCGCAACTGGCCGAAGCCGGCTCCTTTTCCTGGGACGATGTGGTCAAGATCAACGTCAAGGACTCCTTTCAGGTGCACCTGAAGGACGGATCCGTGCGCCATTTGGACATCCACGTGCTGGACCGCCTCAAACGCCACGCCTGCCGCTACTGCGAAGACTACAGTGCGGAATTGGCGGACATTTCCTTCGGCGGCCTCGGAGCTCCCGAAGGCTGGACGTCCTACATCACGCGAACGCCTAAGGGACGGGCCGCGTACTTGGACGCCCGAGGCCGGACGGTGGAAGAAATGGATCGCAGCAAGGATCCCGCCGTCTCAGACAAGGTTTTGGAAACCGTGATGAAAGCGGCGGCGCAGAAGCGTGCCGCAGCACGAGACCATCGGCGGGAACTGGGCAAGCCTGTGATCGTGGCCATGTAGGTGTCACGGAGCAGACCGAGCCCTGGAAGGAGGACCAGACATGTCGGTGACCGTCGCCAGTGAATGGCTCAATTCATGCTCCGGGTGTGAGATTTCCCTGGTGGATCTGGGGGAACGCCTCCTGGACGTTTTGCAGCACGTGGAGTTCGTCCATATCCCCGTGCTCATGGACCACAAATACTTTGGGCAGACGGGGGAAAAGCCCCACCTGGACATCCCCGAAGCGGACGTGGGAATCATCAGCGGCGGGATTCGCAACGAAGAGCATGCCGAAATCGCCGCTCATCTGCGATCCCGGTGCAAGATCATCATTGCCTTGGGCACATGCGCCACACACGGGGGCATCCCCGCCTTAGCCAACAGTTTTCCGGTGCAGGATCTTCTGGAACGATGCTTCACGACGGAGACGACGGACGAAAATCCCAAAATCTTCGAACCTCCGGTGCCGCCCCTTTTGGACGTCTGTTCGGCATTGGATGAACAGATCGCCGTGGACGTCTATCTTCCGGGGTGCCCGCCCCATCCGGATCAGCTCTTCTCGGCCTTGACGGCTCTGCTGGACGGGAGAACGCCGGAACTGCCGTCCAAGAGCGTGTGCGACACCTGCCCCACGGTGCGGGAAGGCAAGGGAAAGCTCACGAAACTTCGCCGTTTCCTTCAAAACCCTCATTATCAGAATCCGGGCGAGCCGTTGGACAAGATGCGCTGCCTTCTGGAACAGGGCTTCTTGTGTATGGGGCCCGTGACAAAAGCCGGATGCGGCGGAGACGCCAAAACGCCGCGGTGCATCGCGGCCCGAGTGCCCTGTCGAGGGTGTTACGGGCCGGTGCGCCACGACGGCAACCCCATGCTGGATATGCTCAACGCCTTGGCGTCCAACGGGATCGATGTGAAGTCGCTTCCCGAGTTCCCCTCGCTTTTGCGCTTTGCGGGGGCGCATCGGCTCCTGAGGCCGTCACGGCGGCGCAACGAAAGGAGAGTAAGCCCATGAGTCGGCTGATTCATATCCAACCCATCACGCGCATCGAAGGACACGCGTCGATCCAGATTCAGTTGGATGATGCGGGCGAGGTCCGGGATGCGCGCGTCAACATCATGTCTCTTCGGGGCTTCGAAAAGTTTATCGAGGGAAAGCCCGCCGAAGAAGTCCCTCGGATTGTGAGCCGTATCTGCGGGATTTGCCCGTGGATGCATCATCTGGCCTCCAATAAGGCGGTGGATCGGTGTTTCGGCGTAACGCCGCCGCCCGCGGCCCAAAAACTGCGGGAACTCATGCAGACCATCGCTCATGCCGAAGACAAGCTCCTGCACTTTTTCTTCCTGGCCGCGGCGGATTTCGTCATCGGGCCCGATGCGGACTATTCGGTGCGCAACGTCATCGGCATCGCCAAGGCTCACCCGGAATTGGCGCAGAAAGTGGTGCGGATGCGCCATGGCGCCAAAATGATCCTGGAAAAATTCGCCGGCAAGGCGATCCACCCCATTGCCGGTGTGGTGGGGGGCTTTTCCAAGCCCATGCTGGAAGAGGACCGGCGCGAAATCCTCGGCCAGATGCGCGAACTTTTGGATTTTGCGTTGTTTACTTTGGATTTCGCCAAGACCAAGGTCTTCCCGCCGTATCTGGAAACGATCCAATCCTTGGGGGTCATCCGCACGGGGTTTATCGGCACGGTGGACGACACGGGCGCCTTGAATCTTTACGACGGCCGCATTCGGCTGATGAAACCCGACGGGAGCTTCACGGAATTCGACGTCCAGGACTATGCGGACTATCTCGGCGAACATGTCGAAGCCTATTCCTACGCCAAAATGCCCTACGCCAAGATCTGGAATGAAGGTTTTTGCCTGGACGAAAACGATCCCCGCGGCATCTATCGGGCAAACACTCTGGCGCGTCTCAACGTGGCGGACCGCATCTCTACGCCTCGGGCTCAGGCGGAATTGGAAGAGTTCCGGGAAAAGTTCGGCCGGCCCGCCCAGGCCACGCTGCTCTATCATTGGGCGCGGCTCATTGAAGAAGTCTACGCCTGTGAACATGCCATCGAGCTTTTGGAAGACCCGGCGATTTGCGATCCCCATGTGCGGGCGGAGGTCCAGCCGAGAGCCGGCCGCGGTGTGGGCAGCGTGGAAGCCCCCCGAGGCACTCTGATCCACGATTATTCCACGGACGACAACGGCTTGATCACGCGGGCGAACCTCATCGTGGGCACCACGCACAACATCGCGCCCATGAACCTGAGCGTGAAGCAAGCGGCCAAGTCGATCATCCACAAGGGGGTTGTGGACCAGGGGTTGCTCAATCGGGTGGAAATGGCGGTGCGGGCCTACGATCCCTGAATTTCCTGCGCCACCCATCGCCTGGACGGCGATCCGGCAATCCAGATCCGCATTATTGACGCCGCGGGAAACCCCATCGCCCGCTGGCCGAACGAACCCGCCTGATGAACGTCACGCCGCCGCGTGACGACGATTCCTGAACATTCCACGGACCGGCCTTTGCCGGTCCTTTTTTTTAAAGCAACGCCTTCCGGAGCATCCAAGACGGATGCCCCAGAGGGCCTCAGCGCATATGGGGAGTCCTCAGGCGCCATTTCTATGCCCCGAGGACACCACCCGGCACGGGGGGTTAATTTCCCCGGGAGTCTTTGCGCTTGGGTTTGGGCAGGCTGATGCGGAAGATGACAATCGCCGACAGGACGATCAGTCCCCAAAGGCCGATGCGGCCGGCCTGTTCCGGGCTGAGGACGTCCGCCCAGGTGTAGAAAAACCCGAGGCCGGGATCCCCGCTCGCCGCCCGCCGATAGGCTTCCCGAGCCAGAAGATCGTTGCCCCGATCGGCGTAGATGTCTCCCCGAACGGTCAAAGACCGCCCCACGGCGGCCGGGTCGTCCTGAAGGGCAAGAACGGCCGTGGCATCTTTTTCAGCCTCCGCAATCCGTCCCAGTTTATACAGGACCACGGCCCGATGGCTGAGGATGTCGCTCCTTTTCGGGGCCATCAGGTGCGCCCCGTTCAGGTCGCCGAGGGCATTTTCCCAGTCTTCCCGCGCGATGGAAACCAAAGCGCGAAAGAGCAAGGCGCGAACATCGTGCCCTCCTTTTTCCATGGAGGCCGTCAGGTCATCGAAGGCTTCTTGGAGTTTCCCCTGATAGTAATACAGAATACCCCTTTCCCTCAAAGCCTCTGTGAGGTCGCCATCCAGGGCCAGGGCTTCGGTGTACAGCACCACCCGACGGTACATGAGGGAATCCTTTTGGGCCCTCTCGAAGAGGTCCGTGGCGCTTTGCAGGGCGTAACCGGAGGACGTGGCCCCGAAAACGACAAGCATTGCCGTGATCATCCATGTGACAAGCCGCATGATGTGTTCCTTTCCACCATTGGAAATGGGAGCGGGATCAGCCGCTGCATTTTTAGAATCGGAAAGTCGAGGACCTAACTTAAGTCCGTTTCGCGGCCACACAAGACCGACACCGAAACGACGCCATTGTCGCGCGGCCTTTTCTCATTTTCCGTCTTGTGGGAAAAGAAAAAAACGTCGGCACTTTCTCTTGCGAGACCTCTTGTGTTATGAGCACGTGTATCATTTCCGGCGTCGCACCGCGCACAGAAAGGAGCCTGCCATGGTTGGACCGCTTTCCATTGCCCCGCAAACCTTTTGGGTCGGCGTCAACGACCACGAAACCGATCTCTTTGAAGCCCTTTGGCCTCTTCCCTACGGCGTTTCGTACAACGCCTATCTGGTGGTCGACGAGAAGGCCGCCCTCATCGACGCCGTCAAGGGTCATTTCCTCGCCGAGCATCTCCACAAGATCCGTCGGGCGCTGCCTCAGGGAAAATCCTTGGACTACCTTGTCATCAACCACATGGAGCCGGACCATACGGGAGCGATTCAGATCCTGCGGTCGGTTTTTCCCGGGGTGACCCTCGTGGGTAACAAGAAGACGCTGGAAATGCTTCAAGCCTTTTATGGGTCCTGCGAACCGTGCCGTCTCGTGGAGGACGGCGACGTTCTGGACCTGGGTGACCACAAACTCCGTTTTTATCTCACCCCCATGGTCCACTGGCCGGAAACCATGATGACCTTCGATGCCGCGACGGGCGTGCTCTTTTCCGGTGACGCCTTCGGGGGTTATGGAACTCTGGACCAAGGGCTTTTCGACGACGAAACGGATCTGGAGCTCATGCAAGGGGAAATGCTCCGCTACTACACGAACATTGTCGCCCGATACGCCAAGATGGTGCTCAAAGCCGTAGAAAAACTTCGCTCTGTGCCCGTCAAGGTGGTGGCGCCGACCCACGGGGTCGTGTGGCGTGAGAACCCATCGGTGCCTGTTCGCTTGTATGAGCGTTGGAGCACACAGGAGGCGGATCCCGCCGTGGTGGTCGCTTACGGGTCCATGTACGGGAACACCTATCGGCTTGTGGAAGCCGCCGCACGCGCTTTGACCGAACGCGGTTTTGCCCCTGTTGTGCATGACGTGGCCCGCACCCACGCGTCCTTTATTATTGCGGACATCTGGACGGCCAAGGGCCTCATTTTCGCGTGCCCGACATACAACACCGGCCTGTTTCCCCCCATGGAAACCTTGCTGGCCTTCTTGGAAAACAAGCTCCTGCAAAATCGGCTTGTCGGGTTCATCACAAGCTACGCATGGGCGGGCGGCGCCCGGAAGGCGTTGGAAGCTTTCGCTCAAAAGACGTCCTTGGAGGTCGTGGAACCCATCGTGGACGTCAAAGGCGCCGGCACGTCAGAGGATCTGGAACGGTGCGGTCTCTTGGCGATAAACCTGGCCGCGCGATTGTCGAGCATGGCCATCCCGACACCCTAGGGGAATCGGCCAGCCCCCCATGACCATCCGATCCGCCTTCATCAATCCAACCCCGAGGTTGGGGGGAGCCTTAGGGGAGCCGTAGGTTGGGGTGAGCGCAGCGAACCCCAACAAAAATCCCCAACAGGCTCATCCCGACAAACAAACCCCCCACATGGATCGCCAAAAACTTCCCGAGGTTGGGGGGAGCCGTAGGTTGGGGTGAGCGCAGCGAACCCCAACATCTTGCCCCCGGAAGAAGGCCCCCCTTCTCCCCGAGGTTGGCCAACGGTTCAAGCCCAGCTCACAGCGGCTCCCCCGAAAAAGAGCATGCCCCCTTCCGGAGCCTTAAAAAGGGTAGGCACCGCCCAGCTCGACACTTTTTCCCACAGTGCCCCTGTCCCCCGAACAGACCCCACCCCACGGGTTCCCCGGTTTTTTAACCCCCGCAGGGGCACGTTTCCTGAGTGAAAACGTTTCTCAAACCCAAACGCCACGCCGCGTGCACGGCCGCCTGAATCTCCTCTGCGGTGGGCTTTCGGTCCAAAGGAGGCGTGCTCATGGCCTTGTGGGCCGGGAAATATTGGTCCATGAGGCTCACCCAGACGTCTTTTCCCAGGGCGCGCCGAAGAAAGGCCAAGCACTGAGCTGTGCCCGAAAGGCCTTCGGGAAGAATCAAATGCCGGATCAGGAGCCCTCGCACGGCCACGCCGTCGGCATCGCATTGCAGAGGCCCCACCTGGCGCCACATGGCGAGAAGCGCCCTGCGGTTCTGCAACACATAGTCCGGCCGTCCGCAAAAGAAGGCGGCGGCCTCGGGAGACGCACATTTGATGTCGGGCAGATAGATATCGACGATGCCGTCCAGTTCCTGGACGAGGGAAACTCTTTCGTAGCCGCTGGAGTTGTACACGATGGGAAGGCGAAGGCCCCGCTGCGCCGCGATGACCAGAGCCTCCACGAATTGAGGCACCTGGTGGGTCGGGGTGACCAGGTTGATGTTGTGGGCGCCGCGCCGCTGAAGCCGAAGCATCCTTTCGGCCAACTCTTCCGGTTCTATGATTCGGCCGACACCCATCTGGCTGATGGGGTAATTTTGGCAAAAGAGGCAGTGCAAGGTGCAGCCGGAAAAGAAGACGGTCCCCGAGCCGCCACTGCCTGCGATGGGCGGCTCTTCCCACGGGTGGAGACTCACGGCCGCGACTTTCAACCGCCCGTCCGTGCGGCAAAAGCCCAACTTCCCGGAGAGCCGGTCCACGCCGCAGCGGCGCGGACACAGATCACACGCCCGGAGCCGCTCCTTGAGGGCTTCGGCCTTGGCCTTCAGGGTGCCGTCGTGGATCATGCGGAGGTAGCCGGGACGAGGGGGGCTCATGGCATGGGGCGCGGGCATCTTTTCGAGGATTCCTCATGTTCGTGCAGCAATGGGTTTGTCGAGGTGTTTTGTTGGGGTTCGCTGCGCTCACCCCAACCTACAACTCACCCCAACCTACAAAGACGAAGTTTTTTCTGGTACTTTGGGGTGAAGCTCGAGTTCTTCCCCGATTCGGGCCGGATTCGCCGGACCGAGGCACTATCTTAAACCCTTTGGCCGATAGAGGAAATGTTCATGGGAAGCCGTGCCGAAACGCCTCGAGAATTCACCATCCGGCATTTTCAGGAGATCGCCCGAGCGAACCGCTTTGCCGAAAACGCCACGATCCCCCACGACACCGCCCGATGCTTAGTGTGTCATCCCGAGCAGGAAGACATGGATCCCTTCATGATCTATGTGGACGTGATCGCTCGGTGTATCCCCGTCAGGCGGCCGCAAGTGGATGCCGAGCTTGTGGCTGCCATCCGGGAAGACCTGCAATGGAGCGGGGAGCCTGTAGACATCAGCCTGGACGATCTCAGGGCGCAAAAGCCATCGGCCCTGAAAGCTTTTCGCCTTTGGGTGCGAAATGCTCTGGAAACAGGCTTGGAACTGCTGTCCGTCCACAGCCCGAGCAGCCTGACCTTTTCGCTGGACGACGCCGAAGGCCATGGAAGGCGGCTTTCATTCGTGGAGGGGAAAATCCGAGAAATTATGGATCAGATCATGGCCGCTTCGGGTTCCTGATGAGCCGCCTGATCCATACAGATTTCCGTACGGTTCCTGCCGTTTTGCTTGGCTTGGTAGAGCGCCGCATCGGCGGCGGCCACCAAAACTTCCATGGAAAGGCTCTGATCCACGCCCTCGGGGATGCCGGCGACGCCGAAACTGGCCGTCATGCGCACAGGACCTTTGGGGCTGTCCACGGACATGTGGGCCACGAGCAGCCGTAATCGCTCGGCCACGAGGCCCGCTTTGTCCACCTCCGTTTCCGGAAGGACGACGACGAATTCCTCGCCGCCGAATCGAGCCGCCCAATCCAACCCGGCCCGAAGGGACTCCTGAATTTGCGCCGCAAAGGCTTCGAGTACCCGATCGCCCGTTTGATGGCCGTAGGTGTCGTTGATTTTCTTGAAATGGTCGATGTCCGTCATGATCAGGGACAGGGGGCGGCCACTTCTTTGCCGTGCGTGCAGAAGCTTGGGGAGCTGCTCATTGAAGTAGCGGCGGTTGTAAAGCTGCGTCAAGGGATCGGTGACGGACAGGCGTTCCACTTCCTCCGTGCGTTTCTTAAGCACGGCCTCCAAGCCCAAAATGCGCTCGGCGGTCTTCAGTCGAGCCGCCAGTTCCGCAGGGTGCACGGGTTTAACCAAGTAGTCGTCGGCGCCAGCTTCCAAACCCGCCACGATATCGTCTAGAGCATCCCGGGCCGTCAGCAGGATCACGTACACATATCCCGGATACGACCGGGAACGGATCCGTTGACAAAAGGTGATGCCGTCCATTTCTGGCATAACCCAGTCGGTAATGACCAGCGGCGTGAAGGCTTGGTCGAGCATTTCCAGAGCCTTTCGGCCGTTTTCGGCATGGTAGACGCGGAAGCCCAGAGATTCCAGCACGGCTTGCAGGCGCACCGCCTGGGTCAGGCTGTCTTCCACAATGAGCACCCGCCGCGGCTCATCCATCCTGCTCCTCCTCAGACCATCACGCTTTGTGGCCGAAGTACTCGGGATAGAGTCTCCTCGCACAATCGGGGCAAAGACCATGGCTGAACACGGCGTTGGACCTATCCCCGATATAGCGCTCCAGCGATTGCCATTCCCCAGATTCATCCCGGATCTTCTTGCAATTGGCACAAATAGGCAGAATTCCTTCAAGGGTTTTGATGGTCTCCAGGGCCTCCTGGAGCTTCCTGTTGACCCGCTCCAGCTCGCGAGCCTTTTGTAGGGCGCTTTCATACGTGGAAAAAAGCAAATCCAAAATCTGAATCCGATCCGATGTGATGAAATGGCGGCGGTTGGCAAAAAACACCTCCAACCCCATATCCGTGCGGACCTTGGTCCTCAGCCGCCGGTTGATGAGAATGTATTGGATACGGGACAGCAGGAAATCTTCTTCGTAAGGCTTCGTGATGAAGTTATCCGCGCCGCACTCCAGCCCCTTGAGAATGTCTTCGGGCTCCGACAACTGGGTCACCAAAATCACCGGAATGTCCTTGGTCCCGGCATCCTTCTTGATGCGACGGCACAGTTCGTAACCGTCCATTCCCGGCATGAGGATATCGCTGATGACCAGGGTCGGGTGCATTTTTTCCATGAGGGAAAGAGCCTCAGCTCCATCGGTCGCCATGGTCACGTGGTACCCGTTGCGTTCGAGGAGGCTCTGGAGCTGCACGGCTTGGGTCACACTGTCTTCCACGACGAGAATATGAACGTCGTCCTCAAATGTTGGTGAGTTGTTTTGCATTGGGCGAACCTTTCTTGCCCTTTATGGTTTTCGTCGTAAAGCTCACAAACCGGCTGCCGTTCGGCCGCCCACCACCTCCATGAGAAGGCGGGCGATCTCCCCCGGCGGAAGCACCCATTGGGCTGCCCCCAGCCGCACCGCTTCGCCGGGCATGCCGAAGACGACACAACTGGATTTGTCCTGGACCACGGTGAGGGCTCCCTTTTGACGAAGCAGCAACAGTTCTTGGGCTCCGTCCTTGCCCATGCCCGTAAGGAGGACGCCGACGGCGGCCGCCCCAAAGGACGCCGCCACGGACCGGAAAAGGACCGACACAGAGGGCTTGACGCCGTGTTCTGAAGCTTCGTTGCTGAAACGGATAATACCGCGCCCATCGATTTCCATGTGCACTTCATCCGGGGCAAAGTAAACTGCGCCCGGCTCCGCCGGTTCCCCGGGCTTCGCAATGCAGAGTTTCACCTCGCATGCGCGCTGCATCCACTCCACCATGCCCGGCAAAAAGCCCGCGCTGATGTGTTGTACCACCAGCACCGGTACGGAAAAGCCAACGGGAAGGCGACAAAGGATCTCCTTAAGCACGGGAGGGCCCCCCGTTGATGCCCCTATGGCGACCAAGCGGACCGGACTTTTTACACGCCACCTCGTCAAGCCGCCTCTGGGCGTCGTGCCGGCCGAGGGCCCTTTCGCTATCGGCTTGCCCCTGCGTTGAATGACAGGCAGCTCGGCCATGAGTTTCATCGTTCGAACAAGCTTTCGGGCGAAGACTTCGGCTTCGGGGTGCCCTAGCCCCGGAGGCTTCTGCACACCCCCGACGGCACCGATTTCCATCGCTTCGAAAGCTTTTTGCACTTCTGCCGTCTGCCACACATCGCTCACCATGACAATGGGGACGGGGAGACGCTCCAAGATTTTGCGAGAGGCCTCGATGCCGTCCATCTTGGGCATGTGAATATCCATGGCGATGAGGTCGGGCTTCAAGGCCAAGGCTTGCCGGACGGCGTCTTCCCCGTCCACGGCGATACCCACCACCTGAAACCCTTTGTCTTTTTCGAGAATAAATCGCAGGTATTCTCGGCAGGTAAGGGAATCGTCGGCAATGAGCACGCGCTTGGGTTCCGCCATTAGGGCTCTCCCTTCGCCCCGGTAAAGCGATCGAGGACATCCAGCAGGGTGCTTTGATCAAAAGCGCTTTTCACAATGTAGGCGTCCGCCCCGGCTTCCAAACCCTGTTCCCGGTGCTCCCGTGAATCCAGGCTGGTCACAAGCACGACGGGCACATGCTTCAGTTTTTCTTCCCGGCGGATGGAACGCGTCAGATCGAAACCGTTCATGCGCGGCATTTCCACGTCGGAAACCACGGCATCGAACGGCTGTTCTCTAAGCTTCGCCAACGCTTCCTGGCCGTCCACCGCCGTCTGCACCACATAGCCGGCAGATTCGAGGATATTTTTGAGCAACGTTCGCGACGTGACGGAATCTTCAGCCACCAAGACGGATCGTTTTCGCATGACGGATTTTTGTGCCGCATCCTTCGACGGTCCCGGCGTAGCCCGCGACGGCCTAACCGATTGTCGCACGGATCGAACCAGGTCCGCGGCATTCAACACGGGCACCACCAGCCCGGTCCCCAAGACGGTCGCCCCCCAAATGTGGCGCACTTTCTGGAGTTGAGGCCCGAGATCTTTAATGAGCACCTCTTGTTCACCGAGGACGGCGTCCACTTCCAGGGCCGCTTCCCCATCACCGGCTCGAAGGATCAACGCCGTTCGCCGGCCATCGCCGTCCGTCGGCCCCTGCGCCGTGGCATCAGGAAAGCCCAGCACATGCCCCAGGCGTTGGATGGGGATCACACGTTCCCTGTGCGTGACGGTCTCCCGCCCTTCTACGCGGCGACAATCGCTATTCCGCACGCGCCTCACCGCTTCCACCGCATGGGTCGGCATCACAAACAATCGGCCGCCTTCACCGATCAGAATGCCCCGAAAGGTTGCCAAGGACACCGGCAGTTCCATGACCATGCGGGTCCCTCGCCCTTTGTCGGTCTGGACATGGAGACGCCCCCCGACCCCTTCCACTTTCTCTTTCACGATGGCCATGCCCAATCCTCGCCCGGAGAGTTCGGTCACCATCGCGCTGGTGGAAAGGTCCGAACGAAAAATGAGCTGTACAGCCGCTTCGTCCGTCATGTGCTCCGCTTCCTGGCGGCTGAGCAATCCCCGGCGAACGGCTTCTTCACGAAGCCTCTGGGGGTCAATCCCCCGACCGTCGTCTTCCACAGAGAGGATCACGGTCCGCGCATCGTCTTGGACCACCCGGATCCGCACCGTTCCCTGGGCCGGTTTCCCGTTGGCGAGCCGTACCGAGGGAGCCTCCAACCCATGGTCCAGGGCGTTCCGCAACAGGTGGACTAAAGGATCTTTGAGTTCTTCGAGGATTCTGCGGTCCACCTCCACATCGTCGCCCTCAATCACCAACCGGACGTCCTTGCCCAAGTGCCCCGCGAGATCACGAACCATTCTGGAAAAGCCCCTGAGCACCGTGGCGAAAGGCTGCAAGAGCACCTCCTTCGCCCCTTCCATAAGCTCATCCACCAGGGTGGCCAGATACCGTGCGTTGTCCTCGGCGGACGCCACCGCGCGGATCACCTCTTCTCCTATGGCGTGTAACGCGGCCTGGTTTTCCTGGATGAAACGCTGAAGGTCCAGCACTTTCTTGGAAGGAATGAGACCTTCCGCACCGGAGGCCTCATCAGCCCAATCCCTCAACCATTGGAGATTCTTCGTCCCTAAGGCGCACTGGCTTTTCAACCGATCGAACCGGCGGCGAAGATCTTTCAGGCTCTGGAGATGCTGCGCCATGGCCAATTTGGCCGAAATGAGCTCCTCTGCCCTTTTCAAGAAAACGTCCAGCCGCTGCACATCCACCTTGACGGTGCGGGCTCCTTGAGACCCCCGGGCAGGCCCCTGAACGGCAGGCTCGGCATCCGCCTTCCACGCCGGCGCACTTTGCGGTTCCGGCGGATGCTCCGAAACTCGCCCGGCATCGGGCAGAATGGTCTCATCACTCGCCCGCGGGACTTCAGCTTTTCCTTCTTTTTGCGATGAAAAATCCCCGGCCGAAAGCCCTCCGCCCCCCCTATCGTCGAGCTTAGCCTCAGGCTCAGCTTCGGGCGGAAGAGCGGAACCCCACGGCACGGCCTCGGAAGAATCCCCCGCGGTCGGCGCTGCAGCCGGGGGGACCTCCGAAGACGGAACGCTCCCGCCTTCCTCAAGAGGCCTCATTTCTTTCTGCGGCGATTGAAGCAAGGATTCCAAATGGTGACAGAGGACGGAGACGGATTTCCGGTCACTCTGCCCTTGGAGGGCCTTTTCTACAAAGGACAGCACCTGGTACAGAGCGGTCACGACCTCCCGCGACGCGGAGATTTGTTCTCTTTTCAGGGCCGAAAGAACACTCTCAGCCGCTTGGCACACGGCCTCAACGTCCGAAAAGCCAACGGCCCGAGCGGCCCCTTTCAGGCTATGGGCTTCTCGATAGGCCACCTCCAGGGATTGTTTCCGAAGGCCCGGATCGTCCCCCCGTTCTATGGCTTCTAAATGCAAGCTTAGGGAGTCCAGCCGTTCTCTGGCTTCCTCCATAAACGCTTGGCGAAGCCTTTCCATAAGTTCTTCTTCGGTCATGGCTCCTCTCTAGCCCCCATGCGCTTGACCCTCTCGGTCTCTGTCCGTTTTTTCCCTCTCAGGTCCGTAAGCGGGAGGAAACCTCCGTCAATGCATGGCTCAGGCGTTCCAGATCCTGAACCGCCATTTCCAACTGGCGGGCGGCTTCCGTATTTTGCACGCTTGCTTCACGGATGTTTTGCACCGCCATCACCAGCTGCTCCATGCCGACCAATTGCTCCTGGCTGGAGGAGGCGATTTGGAGCGCCGAATCGGAGGCTTCTTCCACCCCTTGGGCGAGGCGGCCGATGGCATCCCCGGCCCTCTGGCCCAAATCCAGCCCCGAGGCCACCGCTTTGGTGCCCCTTTCGATGGCCATGACCGCCCCGCTCGTCGCCTTTTGAATTTCGGATAAGATTTGCTTGACCTGTTCCGTCGCCTCTTTGGACCGGTCCGCCAGAGATCGCATTTCCTGAGCCACCACCGCGAAGCCTTTGCCGTGATCTCCCGCTTTCGCCGCTTCGATGGCCGCATTAACCGAAAGAAGGTTCACCTGGTCCGCCAGGTCCCTCACCGTTTCAATAATGTCGCCAATACTCTGCCCCTGTTCGCTCAAGCGCATGATATTGTCCGCCACCAATTCCATTTCCTCCCGTATGCGCCGGAAACCGCTCAGAGCGTCCCCGGTCGCCGAACGCCCTTCTTGGGCCGTCTGGGCCAGAAGTTCCGCTCGGTGGGCCACCTGCTTGGCTTTGTCGTGGGACAAAAGAGCCGTCTGTCGCACTTCCTCCGCCGTGGCCGTAATTTCGCTGATGGCCGTGCCCGTTTCGGCGGAACTGGCGGCGAGTTGGGCCGCCGTTGCCGAAATCTGACTGATGGACGCTGCCAGATTGTTGACCCCACCGAGAATCTGCCCTGTCTGGCCCTTGAGAAAGTTCACCATGGTGGCAAAACCGCGGACCAAATCCCCCACTTCGTCCGAACGTTTCGTCTCCTCGATGGTCACATTCAAGTTTCCTTGGCTCACTTGCCCTATAACGGCCCTGAGCTTCCTCAGGGGGGAAACGATGGCGCGGGCTGTAAAAAATCCCACCACCACGGCGCACACCGCCAAGATCATCGTCAGGAGCACATACCGAAAGGCCAGTTGGGTCACGGCCGAAAAGGCTTCATCGGTATCCATTTCCACCAGAAGAGCCCACTCGAAGTCGGCCGAGGCCGTTTCTTTCAGACCCAAGGGAGTAAAGGCACTGAGCACCTCCCTGCCTCGATAGTCCGTCAGGATCATCTGCCCCTTTTCGCCGGCCAACGCCCGTCGCACGGCTTCCGTTTCCACCTTCTTTTTCAAAATGTCCCCTTCCGTGAGGAATCGGGACGGTGTGCGCACCGTGCCGTCAGGGCCCACCAGGTAAGTTTCCCCGGTGAGGCCCAAGCCTGTTTTTTCCTCAACGATATGCTTGAGATGATTGCTACTGAGAACCGCGACGAGCACCGCGAACAGCCTCCCTTCATCGTCGGTAACGGGAGTGCCGATAAAGAGGCACGGCTTTGCGGCCGGTTCATAGAAAGCCACGTCGGCAAGAGCGGGCGATCCTTTCTTACCGGCCTGTTTCCAGACTGATTCCAGCGTCTTGATGCGCTTTGCATGCGCCGCGTCGTCCGTGGACGTCTTGAGACCTTCCCGGGCTGCGTAGATGATCTTCGGCTGATCCGGCGCAAAAAGGACAAGATCCTCCAAGCCCGCAAAGGCCTCATCGGAAGTCAGCCGCTTGTGCGCCTTTTGAGCCAAATGGCCGTAACGCCGGCCGGAAAGATCTTCGGACTCTATTCCTCCGGAACTTTGCACCTCGGCGGCGAAGGCGATGATTTCGGCCACCTCGCGGGATTTGGCAAGGAGACGCACGAAAAGGATGCGCTCTTCCAGATATTCTTGCAGCCGTTCTTTTTGGATCTCCCGAAAGCCGCTCAACCGATGAAACACATAGCTTTCAAAACTTCGCCGCACGAAAAAAAAGCTGATCCCTGCGGAAAAAACGAGGGACACGGTCACCAGGATGCCGAAATAAAGCGCCATTCTCCATGCCAATTGCCTCTGAAATCGAGCGATCATCGATTCCTCCCGTTTTGACAAGTTCATTTTCGCCGTCAGTGGCGCACGGCGCCTGTCACCCCGCATCGACAATCAGGGCCTTTTCGGTGAGAAGCGCTTCCCCGTCAAGGATGATAAGCCCATCGGACGTCACCCCCCGCACCACGCCCTGAGCGAACCCGTCGCCGGTAACCGGAGCTTGCTGAAGCTCCTGAAGGGACAATCTCAGCGTTCCTTGGAGGGCATGGACGGCGATCCCGAAAGTCATCCCGGCGCCGCTCAAAACCATCACCCGTGCCGCCTCCTTGAAAGGGCTCGGTGACAGCCCCAAAAGCGTCCCCAAATCCACCACCGATAGGATCTCCCCCCGGACGTTCATGATCCCCATGACAAAAGCCGGCACGCCGGGAAGACTCGTGAGGCCGCAAAGTCCTCGGATTTCTCGCACCACCCTCGATGCCACGGCGTAGCGTTCGCCGCAAAGCTCAAAGACAACCAGCTCCGTCCCACCTTCCCCTTTGCCTTCTTCCAAAGGCTTGGCTAACTCCTGAGCCCGACTTCTCAGGATGGCCCGATCCTTTTCCACAGCCTCCCCCATGAGGATCCCTCTCACATTCTTTCACCCATCCCGCCCAGAAACTGTTCGATCACGCGCCGCATTTGCCCTACCGACATGCCCTCGCTATAGGGCACGATTTCTTGATCGCTTTTGCCGTGAAGCAGCTTCAGCGCCCCTTCCAGATAACGTCGGGCGGCTTCCCCATGTCCGTCGCGCAGGCACAGCATCCCCAAGGACAAGAGCGCCGTTGCCGATTGAGGCGCCACATAGAGCATCTGGCGGAACGCGGCGACAGCTTCCTCAATTTCTCCGCGCTCGGCGTGGAGGGCTCCCTTCATGTGGTGATAGGCGGGGTCGAACTTGTCAACGCCAAGGACCCGATTGAGGACATCCAAGGCCTTTTCGCTGCGGCTTTCCGCTGCCAGGGCTTGCACGACGCACCTGACCGCATGGCGCAAGTGCCGACCCAACGCCCCAGCTGCTTCGCTCATCAGACATTGTTCCACCCGAACCGCAGCCTCATCCAACCTCCCGGCAGACAAGAGACGAGAAATTTCCTCTTCCAGGGAGCCCCCCTCCGGTGACGCCTCAGAGGAAACGCCGGGCGCCAAAAAGATCTTTCCGCCGAGGGGCTCCGCGGAGGCTCCCTTGGGATCGGGAATGCCGTTCGCCCCGCAAGACGGCCGCCGTCCTTTCTCATTACCTCCGAAAAACTGCCTGGAACTCCCGATTGCGGGAACCGAAGCTCTCCCGCCCGCACTCGCCGGGGCTGATTCGCCCCCGCTCTCGGGCACGACATTCTTCGGCACCTGCATCTTGGCGAAGGCATAGGCTTTAGCGATCGCCGACGCCTCCCCATGTCGTTTGCGCAGGAAAATGGCCCCCGGGTACCGGACCGAATCCCAGGAATCGGACGATGCCGTGTGAATCTCAGAAGCGCTCAGCACAAGCCAACCGGCCTTGTTCAAGGCCCCGGAGAACCTCCGGAGAACCTCCGTTCGGGTTTTCGGATCGAAATACATGAGCACGTTCCGGCAAAAAATGGCGTCCACGTCGGTCGTTTTCGTCCAAAGAGACGGATAGGCATCGGCGGCCAGATTGAGGACGGAAAACGTCGTGTGCCGCTTGATGTCGTCGTGAACCCGCCACAGGTTTTCCTCCCCCTGCCGGACGAGATACTTGCTGTAGGCCATGGGCAAAGGCTTTCGAAAAGACCAGGGGCGATAGAGTCCTTGGCGGGCCGTTTCTAAGGCCTTTTCGTTGATATCCGTCGCCAGGACGGAAAAATCCCAACCGGGGCGCTCGCGCAGCGCTTCCTTGAGGATCATGGCCAAGGTGTACGCCTCTTCTCCCGTGCTGCACCCTGCACTCCAGAGATAGAGACGGCTCTGCCCGCATTCTTCCCGATATCCGAGAATCTTCGGAAGGATTTCTGCCTTAAAAGTCTCCAACACTGCCGGTTCTCGAAAAAAGTATGTCTCCCCGACAGTGAACACGGAAGCGAGTATTCGGCGTCGATCGGCAGGCGTCAGTTCGTTCAAAACGTGCCGGACGAAACCCTCGACGTCCTCGAAACCTTCCGCCTGGGCCGCCAGGACAAGCTTGAGACGAATTTCCGATTCCGCCGAGGGGTCCCAATGCACACCCAAGTGCTTCCGAGCCCACTCGGCGACCTCTCGCACCCCGACCATCAATTTCCCGTCTCCAAAGTGAAAAACCCCTGTCGAACCCTGCCCTCGGGTTTTCCTCGAAACACCGTCAATTCCTACAAACACGCCTCCACAGCTTCCCTGTCATAACCCGAGGAAGCCTCGCCGTGCGTCAGATTCATGACTTCACCGTTGTTCCCTTTGACGGCCTTGACGGACCCATGGGCTTTTTTCCCTAAAGACGCCGGATCCATAAGGAGCACGGTTTTTCCGTCGCATTGCCCCACGGCGCCAAAGAGGCTGTGAGGCTCGAAGAGGCGTCGGCACTGGTCCGTGGACTCCGTCTCTACCTTCCCGATGTGGCACACCTCGTCAACGCGGATCCCGGCAGAGCCCATCCCATTGTTTACGATGACGAACCGATCCGCCGGCGAAAGAGGCTTGGGAGGATAACCCAGCGAGAGGCGCACGTCGAAAATCGGAACCAGCCGGCCGTGGAGGTTGAGCAGGCCCAGGAGGCCCGAGGGAGCGTCCGGCACCGGGGAGAGGGCTGCCGCGCGAACAATACGCCGCACCGATCCTAGGGGGACCGCGCAGCTTTGCCCGTCAATTTCGAAAACCACGTAGGCTTCTTCAATCATGGGAAATCTCCCTTTTTGGCCCCGATAAACGGGCCGTTATTGAAACGGCGCTCGATGATCGCCCATCACGATCTCTATCGGCATTGATCAAGTTCGGCATGAATCCTGCCGATGCAAAAAATGGAGCATTTTTTGCGAGGGTTCACAGAGGGGCACACGGGAGGGGAAAGACCATGGCACGCATCCTTGTCGTGGACGATGAAAGCGCCATCCGTCATCTGGTTTCGGCCGCCCTGAGCGGGTTCGGCCATGAATGCGAAACGGCGCCCGACGCCGCAGCCGCGCGAACTCTTTTGCAAAAGAACGCTTACGATCTGATCATTGCGGACGTGAACATGCCGGGAGAATCCGGCCTCGATTTTTTGGACCACGTGATCCAAACCCGCCCCGATACAGCCACGCTCATTTTGTCCGTATTGGACGATCCGCGGATTACCCAGAGGGCTTTGGACATCGGCGTTTACGGCTATGTCGTCAAGCCTTTCGAGGTTTCGGGTCTCTGCATCAATGTGGAAGCCGCTCTGCGACGGCGCGAACTGGAAACGGCCAACCGCCGATACCGCCAAGACTTGGAACAACTCTTGGAACAGAAAACCCTTGCCTTGCACCGGCACCAGCAAGACTATGAAGCTCTCGTCAAGAACCTCCCCTGCGTCGTCTACACAGGGTTGCCCGACTGGACGGTGACCTTCGTCTCCGATCGAGTCCGAGAGGTTACCGGGTACGCCCCCGAGGTCTTTCTTTCCGGCCGAAAACGCTGGAACGAATGCATCCTGCCGGACGACATGCCGAACGCCGTCGCTGCGCTCAAGGAAGCCAAGGGTCGAGACGGCGCTTTTATCCGCGAATACCGCATCGTGGATACGCAAGGGCGCGTTCGCTGGATTCAAGACCGAGGGCGCATCGTTTTTGCCCCGGACGGCACCATCGATCATGTCTCCGGGGTCCTATTCGACATTACGGAGCGAAAGGAAGCCCGGGAGGCCCTCCGCCGCGCCAACGAAGAATGGGAACGGACCTTCGATGCCGTGCCGGCCTTGATCGACGTCACGGACAGAGATTTCCGCATCCGCAAAGTCAATGCGGCCTTTGCCCGACGCGTGGGAATGCCTCGAGAGGAAATCATCGGGCGCACGTGCTACGAAATCCTCCGCGGACTCACGGGAAAGTGCCCTCAGTGCCCCTACGACGAGGGTGGCCCTCCAAGTCGTTTTGTGGAAAGGGAGGTTTATAACGATCACTTAGGAGCTTATTTTCACGTCGTGAGCACGCCGTATTATGATGCGAACGGTTCTCCTGTGGGCTGTATCTCCGTGTCCCACGACGTGACCGCCGTCAAGAAGGCCGAAGAAGAAGCCCGCAAAGCTCATTGGGAGCTGGAACAGCTCATCTCGGCCATTTCATCCATACTCATCGGATTAGACCCCCAAGGGCGCATCGTTCGATGGAACGCCGCGGCCGAGAGTGTTTTCGGGACGGCCGCCGCCGACGTTTTAGGAAAAAAGCTGGAGGAACTCCCCATCGAATGGGAGAAGAACAGGGTGCAGTCGGCCCTCGACTCCTGCCGTCGAAGGAAAAAAGCCCAACGCGTGGACGATCTTCGCTATACCCGCCCCGACGGACAGCCGGGGTTTCTCGGTTTGAACGTCAATCCCGTGGGGGAGAAAAGTGATGACCGGGACGTCGCCCTCCTCATCATGGGGGCCGAAATCACTCAAAGAAAGCTTCTGGAGGCGCAGCTCGCCCAAGCGCAAAAGCTGGAATCCATCGGCCAGTTGGCCGCGGGGATCGCCCATGAGATCAACACGCCGGTGCAGTTCATCGGCGATAACACCCGGTTCCTTCAGGACGCCTTCCGCGACGTGGGAGAGCTTCTGGAAAAACTCTGGAATCTCGTGGAAAGGGCTCGCGCTGTGGACGGTTTGGGCGATGTGGTCCGTGAAGTGGAGGAGACGGCCGAAGCCATCGACCTGGAATACCTCAAAACGGAAATCCCCAAAGCCATCGACCAGAGTCTGGAAGGGGTCCAGAGGGTGGCCAAGATCGTCTTGGCCATGAAGGAGTTTTCCCACCCCGGTCAGGAAGAAAAAGTCCCGATCGACGTCAACAAAGCGCTGGAAAACACCCTCACCGTGGCCCGGAATGAATGGAAATACGTGGCCGATGCGGTCACCGACCTCGATCCCCATTTGCCGCTCGTCCCGTGCATCCCCGGCGAAATCAATCAGGTGTTCTTGAATATCATCGTCAACGCCGCCCATGCCATCAAGGACGCCCTCAACGGCCGCCCCGACGCCCGCGGCACCATCACCGTTTCCACGCGGACTGTGGACGAGTGGTGCGAAGTGCGCATCGCGGATACCGGCACGGGCATTCCCGAAAAGATCCGGCACCGGATCTTCGATCCCTTTTTCACCACCAAGGAGGTGGGCAAAGGCACCGGACAAGGCTTGGCCATCGCTCATGCCGTGGTGGTGGAAAAGCATCAAGGGCACCTGACCTTCGAAACGGAGGAAGGCCGAGGCACCACCTTCATCGTCCGGTTGCCGTTGGAAACGACCTAAGACCAAAGCGGGTGAGGACGGCGGAGCGGGCTTGGCGGGCCAGTTCCCCTACGGCGGTGTTTTCGAAGGTTTCATTGCGGTAGAGGCGAACCGGAGCGCTGTCGGCTTCCAGCGATTCGATTAAGGGGAGGGAGAGGGATGACCCTACGGCCCCGAGGCCCCAAAGGGCCAGAGCCCGAAAAGCGGGCTCAGGGTGGTGCCCGTAGGAGATCAAGGGGGCCTCGCTTTCTTTGAGGAGATGGGCACGGTTTTGGAGGAGACGCGCTAGAGCCCACAAGGCTCCTGCCAGCAAGGGCGGGTGCTCTAGGTAGTTTTCGTCTTCTTTGATCAAAGAAAGCACCAGACGGCCGTATTCTTTCGCGAGAAGCGCGCTACGCGCCAAGGACTCGCCCAAGGCTTCCGGAATGCCCCAGCCGATCCCGCCCGATTCGTCGTTGAGCTGCCATAGGAATCGGCGGATGATCACCCTGGCCGATTCCGGGTCCTCTTCCGCCAGAGCCGCCGTGACAACCCCCGCCGCCGTCACGGCGTGCCACCGGACCTGTTCGTCCACCGAACAGAGAAAAGACACCAAAGGGTTGATGACTTTTCGAGCGGGAAAAGTGCGCCACAAAGCAAGCTGGGTCGCAAAATCCGGGGCGCGGAGAAGTTCTTCCACTCGCCGCTTGTCGATGCGCCGGGGGGCCCGTTCTTCTTCGTTCACGATGTCGGCTCCTCGTCTTCGACCCAACAAATGCAATCGGACGGGCACATCATGATGGCTTCATCCACCAGGGCTTCAGGATATTCGCCGCACTCCAGCACCTCGATGTAGCCCGCCTCGTTTCGAGCAAACACCTCCGGGCACAAGGCGACGCATCCATCACAGTCCACACAGTGGCTCAAATCCACTTCGGGTCGACGCATTTTCGTTTCGGCTCCCAAGATGATAGAAAAAGCGCTGATCCGCCCCGCCGCGCCGTATCAGGGGAAAAAAAGCCGGATCCTCGGGGATCCGGCCGGCTAGGAAGAGATCGCAAATTTCATGAAATGCTACCAAAAGGCTACGCTGAAACAAGGAAAAACCAGGATCGGCTGAGCAGCCTGCATTTCAGAAATCTAGACACCCTTAATGCGTCATTTTCTTCAGCTGCATCGTCAGCCGTCTCAAATGCTCCTGTTCTTCCTTGACCAGCAGCCCGATGAACTTCCGGCCTTTTTCTTCTTCCGTCGCATCCTGCATGCTCAAAAAGAAGATCACGGAATCCTTCTCGAATTCGATGGCCATGCGCAAGGCGTCCACGGCATCCTTCACCTGGGACAGCTTCTGATCCACATTTTCGCTGTTTCGAAAAACGTGGCCGTCGGCCATCATTTTCAAATAATTCGCCATTTCGTTGTTGGGATCATACACGGTCGACCCCGAAGCCTGTTGCGGAAGGTTCGCCTTCAGCTCCTGGAACTTTTTCTTGTGTTCCACCTCCTGAAGGGCCAATTCCTTGAAAATCGCTTGAACATCGGGGTCCGCGATTTTCGCCAGGGCCTTTTCGTAAAAGGCCTTGCCGTTTTCTTCGATCTCTACGGCAATCTGGAAAACTTCCGCCGCATTGAATCCGAAAATCATGGATGTTCTCCTCAAGACCCCCGAAACCGGACGTCTATTCTTTCGCAAAGTCGCTCTTGGATGCGCCGCACACCGGACACGTCCAGTCGTCGGGAAGCTTTTCAAACGGGGTTCCAGGAGCCACACCATTGTCAGGGTCGCCCTTTTCGGGATCATAAACGTAGCCGCAGATCTGACAGACGTACCGAGCCATAGAATCCTCCTTCACTGTCCTCTTCTTCGTTTCATTCGCGGGCCGAAACTACCGATGAAAACCGACCCTCCCCTTTGGGGGCCAAACCGAACAACCACACTTTGGACTATAATTCATTTCCTTTCGGATGCAACGTTTCGGCGGCGTTTTTGCCACAGGCGGCGCAACCGCAGAGCATTGCTCACGACGGAAACCGAACTGAAGGCCATGGCCGCCGCCGCCACCATGGGATTCAAAAGCACGCCGAAAAACGGGTAGAGCACGCCGGCCGCCACCGGAATGCCCGCCGAATTGTAGAAGAACGCCCAAAACAGGTTCTGCTTGATAATTTTCAGAGTCATGCGGGACAACACCATGGTCTCGGCCACGAGGCGCAAATCCGGCCGCATCAGGGCGATATCGCCGGCCTCCACGGCCACGTCCGTGCCGCTTCCCAAGGCGATGCCCACATCGGCCGCCGCCAAGGCCGGGGCGTCGTTAATCCCGTCTCCCACCATGGCCGTCACGCCGCCGCGGCGCCGCGCTTCCCGGACGGCCTCCGCCTTGCGCTCCGGAAGCACTTCCGCCATGACCTCGTCAATCCCCACCAGGGCCGCTACAGCCCGGGCCGTCGCCGCGTTGTCGCCCGTGATCATGCCCACGCGAACACCGAGGGCTTTGAGCGCCTCTACGGCTTCGCGCGCTTGTTCCCGTGGGTTGTCCCGAAAACCCAGGATTCCTGCGACCGTTTTGTTTTCCAGGACGTAGACAACCGTCTTGCCGTCTCGGACCATGGCTTCGGCCGTTTCCTCCAAGGTGGACGGATCCGCGCCCACACTCTCCACCAACTTCCGGTTTCCGACCACAACTTCGGTCCCCTTCAGCTCCCCCTTGGCGCCAAGGCCGGAAAAGGCGTAAAATTCTCGGACTTCTTCAAGGGCGATGCCCTCCCGACGCGCACGCTCCACAACCGCCCGCCCCAAAGGGTGCTCCGAAAGCGTCTCCAGGGACGCGGCACATCTCAAGACATGCCGAGGATCCCCATCAGGGGCCGCAACCACATCGGTGACGACGGGGCGCCCCTCGGTGAGGGTGCCGGTTTTGTCAAAAAGCACCGTGTTCACCTGATGGGCCTTTTCCAGTGTTTCCCCGCTTTTGATGAGAATACCGGTTTCCGCCCCTAAACCCGTCCCGACCATGACGGCGGTGGGCGTGGCCAAGCCCATGGCACACGGACAGGCAATGATCAAAACGGAGACAAAATTGAGTACGGCACGGCCCCAATCGGACCCGGGAACGACGAAAGCCCACACACAAAAGGTGGCCACGGCGATTCCGCATACCACCGGAACAAACACGGCGGCCACCCGGTCTGCAAGCCTTTGGATGGGCGCCTTGGACCCTTGCGCTTCTTCCACCAAACGGATAATGCGCGCCAACGAGGTGTCCGCGCCGACGCGCGCGGCTCGGACCAGCAAGGCCGCAAACCCGTTGACTGTGCCGGCGAACACCCGATCCCCGGGGGCTTTGTCCACCGGGAGGCTTTCCCCCGTGAGCATGGATTCATCCACGGCCGAGGTGCCTTCTAGGATCTCGCCGTCCACGGGGATGCGTTCCCCGGGGCGAATCCTCACCAGATCCCCCACCCCCACGACCTCCACGGGCACCACCTTTTCCACGCCGTCCCGAACGATGCACGCCGTCGCCGGTCTCAAGCCCATGAGCCGCCGGACGGCTTGGGACGTTTTCCCTCGCGCTTTGGCCTCCAGAAAGCGGCCTAAGAGAACCAGGGCGACGATCATGGCCGCGCCGTCGAAATATGTATGGGGTTGGATTCCGGACCGGGAAAAAAACGAGGGGAAGAAGACGGCGGCCACCGAGTAGCCGTAAGCTGACAGAGCCCCCAAGGCCACCAGGGTGTTCATGTCCGAGGTTTTTTGTCGTAGGGCTTTCCAGGCTCCTACAAAGAAACGACTGCCCACCCAGAAAACCGCCGGGGTCGACAAGAGGATCAGCAGGCCGTTGGAAACCCCGGCGGGGATGTGAGCGATCCCCGGCAGGTGCCCTCCCATGGAAAGAATCATGGCCGCCGCCGAAAGCACGCACCCGGCCACAACCCGCCGCTTCAGGTCCTGTATTTCTCTTTGGCGCTGCACCTCCAGGGGGTCGTCCCGGAGGCCGTCTTCCGCAAGGCCGAGAAACTCGTAGCCCGCATCGGTCAAAGCCCGGCGGATCGCTTCCGCCTGCGCCGCGCCGTCGCCATGAATCAGCACGGCTTTCCCCGTCGCCAAGTTCACGCCGACATCCGAGACCCCGGGCAAATTTTTAAGAACGTTTTCCACGCGGCGCACACACGCGGCACAGCTCATGCCCCCAACAGACACAATGGTTTTGACCGAAACCGCCCGGCGCCCCGTTGGATCGGTTGGATCGCCGGGGTCGACCCTTCGGGCGTCTTCAGACAAGCTCATAGCCCGCTTTCTCGATTCTCTGGCGTACCGCCCCCATGTCCAAGGGGCCGGAGGCATCCACCGTGGCCGTGCCGGAAGCCAGATCCACGTGGACCTTTTCCACCCCTGCCACCTCGCTCAAGGCCTTTTCCACCGCCTTCACGCAATGACCGCACGTCATTCCCTTGATGCGCAGTATGACCTGCATACCGAACCCTTGTCCTCCGTTTTTCATCCCCAAAGAATTTTCCCCACGGCGGGGCGCCGCTCCATCATGGAACGGACCGGCCCCCGATGGCCTTGAGTCTTTTTTTACACATCGATGACGCGGCGTTTCCAAAAGGCCAAAAGGCCGCTTCGGCCGAAGGCGATCTGGATGAGTTCCCAGCCGTGTTTGCCCCGCTCGTTCAGAAGGCTTTCCAGGATGGCCGTCTGATCCACTGGGACATCTTCGAGACGGCACGTGCCTTCGGCCGTGCAAAAATACGCCGTCTCTCGAAAGCTTTCCGAAGGGTGTCTCGTAATGGAATACTCAAACCGCTCCATGCAATTTCGGCTCCTTCTTTTCCGCGGCCTGTCCGCGGTCTCTCTCGATTGCTCCCGCCATGGCAGGACAATCCCTCACGACCGGTGAACCGTCAAAGGCGGCGTCCCTCTTGGAACCGCCCGTTACTTCCACAGTTTCTTGACCGGTCCCGACGCCGTCACATAAAGCACGTCCCGGTCTTCATCCCCATCAAAAACACGGCGGAGCTCCTCATCGTAAAACGCTCCGACGCCACAGGCTCCGAGCCCCAAAGCGGTGGACGCCAGATACACCCGGTGACCCAGTCGTCCCGCGTCCAGCATGGCGGCACGGTAGCCCCGAGGGCCCAAAAATTCCCACAGATCGGGCCACCGCACCGTAAAGGCGAAATGGAACACCGCATGCCGAAGCCAGTCTTGGTCGAGGCATGCCCGGGCCGAGGACGACCGAAAATCCCCAGCTTTGACGAGACACATTTCTCCCGCCGCCGCATTCCACCTATAAATGCCCGCCGGCAGGTCTTGGGCATCCCCGCAGGCGACACGCACCTCCAGAGCCGGGCACAACGCCGGGCGCAGCGCGACGCTGTGCCACAGGATCTGCCACACAGACGACGAAACCTGCTGGGAAACGTAATTTCTGTAGGATCGCCTCCGCCATAGGGCTTCGGCAAAGGACAAACCCTGGGCCGCAGCGACTTCCTCGGGTCTCGTCACGGCCTGTGGCGCTTCCCCCTTGAGGGGAGGCGCCGGAGATGGCCGGGACTTGGACCTTGTGCCCGATGCCGGGCCGAACGTCGTGGCCCCATGAGCGTCCAGGATGGCGCGAGGCACCGTGTCCGAGGGACTCATGCGACAGGCTTCCGGCTGCACGGGCTCAAAAGGGCCCTCGCGCCAAAAGACAGGCGGCGCCTCCCTCTGAGAAGCTTCGCCCTCCGTTTCCGTGCCCTCATGAGGCACCGTGAGGACGGCCAGACAGACTTCTCTTGTGGGATCCACCCCGAGAAAAGCGTTGACCGCCCCATCGTCGAATCGGTCGAAGACTTGGGCCGTGAGCCCTTCCGACTGTAGGACCAAAAAAACATTTTCCACCAAATGCCCGGCATCCAGCAGGCAATATCGGTAGGCCCGCTCCCGATACTTCCATGAACTGCGGTAGAACAGGGCGGTCACAAAAAACGCCGCCGCCCAAGGGCGCTCGGAACGCAGAAAGGGTCCCGTGCGGAGACGAACCAAGCGATTGCGGGCGAGGTCATGATGATAGAGCCCGTCTTCCAGATCCGGAAGGCCTTGAACGGCGGCATAGAGTTCGCACGGGTACAACGCCCCCGCGGAAGGCACGGAACGATAGAAGAAGGCGTCCGCCCCTCGACCGCTCTGGGCCGTGATTCCATAACCGAGCACGAGGGTTCGAGCCAGCCCCCTCAGGTCCCAATCCCGTCGGCCTGCATCGGAACCGGGGGCACCGAACAGCACCTCAAAGAAAGGCTTGTGAAAGCCCAGGATGTCCTCCGGCAGGGCCACTGTCGGGAGGCCTCGGTAGTCCTTGTACACGCTGGGACGGGCGCTCCAGTCCAGATAACCGCCGCCCAACGCCCCGCGCCGGTACGCCGTCTGCCGATGGTAGCCGACCTCCGGATTTTCCATCATCGCTCCTCCCGTCTATGCGACCCGTGCCCCGGGAAATCACCCGCCCCACGGCATCTGGGCATAGGCTTCGCTGAGCTTGTCCCGAAACTGGCGGAAAAACATTTCATGCTGTTTTTCCCACCGAGAGAGCATGGAGAGGGCGTCTTTGGCTTTCCCGACAGCCTTTTTCGCCATGGCCGCATAAAACTCGCTCAGGTCTTTTTCAATGAGCCACGCCGTGTTGAACACGGTCACATCGGGAACCATGGACCCTTCCACGCATTGCTCCATGAATTCCTTCTTGGCTCTTTCATCGAAATAATCCGTCGGCTCCAAGATGAGATCTTGAAGCTGCCCGGGATCCACCTCCTTGCCTCGTCGCAGCTCCTCCAAAATGCGGTTGATAAAGGCGATGTGCTTTTCTTCCTCGGCGATCAACCGCTTGAAGGCGCTCACCGCCGCGCCGATCCCCATGCGTTGGAGCGCCGTTTGGAAAAACAGCTTTCCCGTCTCTTCCTGGTTCAACGCGTATTCGAACACTCTGATCACCGGTTGGTTCGCGCTCATCTTCACTCCTTTCTTCCTCATCGGCGACTCGGGCCGCTGCCCCAAAGGCCGAAAAGCCAATTCGCCAATATGGACGTTTGTCCGTCGTCTTGTCCCGAAATGGCGACCCTCTTCACCGAACGGTCTCCAGAAGGGTCGCCATAACCTCCGGGTCCGTCACGGGATTCCCGCATTGCCGGCCCTGGCACACATAAGCCGTGGCCCGACCGCCCACAAGCTCCATGGCCGCCGTCAAAGGCACCAGCCTTTCCAGAAGGGCCCGACCCGAACCCTCTGCCGGCTTCACCACAACGGCCGTACGCGGACGGAATCCCCGGCGCACTGCATGAACCATGGCCTGAAAGTTCGGATCCTGGAACGACCCGACCAGAACCACCTCACTTGTAGGCCCCCAAAGCCTATCATAGCCGTTCAGGAAATGCGTATAGGCCCTGGGATACTTTTTCACTTCATGGGCAAAGGCGCGCACGATGCCGTCTGCGGCCTTTTCCCAGCGCACATCCCCCGTGATCTGGGCCAAGCGGGCCAGAGAGTTGAGCGCGGTGGAATTGCCCGAGGGCAAGGCGCCGTCGTAAACTTCCCGTTCGCGCACGATGAGCTGTTCGGCATCTTTGGCGATGAAATCCAGGCCGCCACTTTCACGGTTCCAGAAAAGCTCAAGCATGGCCTCGTGCACGAGGACGGCCTTTTCCAGGAAATCCGGGTCAAACGAAGCTTCGTAGATTTCCAAAAAGGCCCACCCCAAATAAGCATAATCGTCCAGATAACCGGTGTAGGCCGTGTGCCCGTGGCGATACCGCCGATACAAGCGCCCGCGGGAGTCTCGAAGGGATTCCCAGACAAAGCCGACCGATCGGACCGCGGCATCGAGATATTGTGTATCGCCCAGCACGCGGTAGCCCATGGCGAACGCGGCGGCCATCAGACCGTTCCACGCCGTCAGGATCTTGTCGTCTTTGAGCGGCGCCGGGCGGGTTTTCCTGTGTTCGAAAAGAGCGCGCCGGGCGTTTTCAAGTGCATTTTTGACCTCTTGAACGGTCTTCCCGAATTCGGACGCCAAACTCTCCGGATCCTCGGCCATGTGGAGGACGCTCCGCCCTTTTTCGAAATTGCCCCTGGGGGTCACGCCGAAATATCGGCACACCAGCGCCGCTTCGCTTTCCGGGAGGACGGCCCGAATCTCGTCCGGCGTCCACGTGTAAAACAACCCCTCCTCACCTTCCGTGTCCGCATCTTCGGCGGAATAAAAGCCTCCCTGAGGGTCGGTCATATCCCGCAGCACGTATTCGAAAATTTCGCGTGCCACTTGGGCGTAAAAACTTTTCCCCGTCACTTGAAACGTTTCCAGGTAAGCCATGGCGAGGAGGGCCTGGTCGTAGAGCATTTTTTCAAAATGGGGCACCAACCATCGAGCGTCCACGGAGTAGCGGTGGAACCCGTAGCCGATCTGGTCAAAAAGGCCGCCCTGGCGCATGGCCATGAGCGTTTCTTCCACCATGCCCAACGCCGCGGGATTTCCCGTGCGGGCATGGTAGCGCAGAAGAAAGGTCAACTGATGCGGCGTGGGGAATTTGGGGGCTTCGCCGAACCCGCCCCATCGCGGGTCAAAGGCTCCGCGCAGTTGGCTGAAAGCCCGTTCCAGATCGCTCTCCTCCAAGAAAGATTCTTCCCCCTTGGCCGCCTGCTGCAAGACTTCGCGGATTTTTTGACCGGTTTCCGTGATCTTTTTTCTCTCTTCCCGCCACAGCCGCGCAACTTCCTGAAGAAGTTCCAAAAAGCCGGGCATTCCCATGCGCGATCTTTTGGGAAAATATGTGCCGGCAAAGAAAGGCAATCCCTCGGGCGTCAGAAAAACCGACAAAGGCCAGCCCCCGTGCCCGGAAATCACCTGACAGACGCTCATGTACACGCCGTCGATGTCGGGCCGTTCTTCCCGGTCCACCTTGACGGCCACGAAATGTTCATTGAGGTATCGGGCCACTTCTTCGTCTTCAAAGGATTCATGGGCCATCACGTGGCACCAATGGCACGTGGCGTAACCGATACTCAAGAAGATGGGCTTGTCTTCCCGCCGCGCTTTGGCAAAAGCTTCTTCCCCCCATGGGTACCAATCCACAGGGTTTTCGGCGTGCTGAAGCAGGTAAGGGCTTTTTTCTCCGGCAAGCTTGTTGGGCATGGGGGATCCTTGCTGTAATTGGGATTCGACTTTGGGGAGTTCGAGACCTTTTGGTGAGGGGCGATCGATCCTACGGGGGCGCTTGCGTCAAGCGCCCCCGCGTCTCATGCCTTATCGAGGCGTTTCGTCCTGTCCGCCGGCGTAAACCGTGCACTTTGTAAAATCGATGGGCTGGCCACACTTGGGGCACGTGTGCTTCTTGTCGAACTCATCGGAAAAGATTTCCTTTTCCGCGCCGCACCCTTCACACTTGCACACAAAGGAACGAAGATCCTTGAACTGTTCAAAACCCGGACAGTGTCTCGGCGTCGTCATCTTTGTCTCCTCCTTTTCGTTTCCCCCAAGGATTCACTCTCAGAGCGGACGATATGCACAGCTCGACTCCGCTAGGATGAAACCCCGGCCTTGACCTTTTGGGCGATTTCCTGACCGTAACGGTGCGCCATCTGGACGCCTCCGCTCAGTGCACTGGATTTGAGTCTCAAAGGCCCGCTGACCATGTCCATAAGGTAGATGTTTTTCATTGTCTCAAAAATCCGCCCCGGCGCCTCACCGCTCCAGCCGAAAGCCCCAAATGCCCCGCCGACTTTGCCTTTTAAGTCGTATTGTTCGAGCTTGAAAAGGAAGGTCTTCATGGGTTGCATCATTTCCCCGTGGTAGGTGGCCGATCCCAGCACAACGGCGTCGAAATCCTGGGGGTTGACTCCGCCTTTGTCGAATTCCTGAATGCTCAAAAAAGTGACGTCCACCCCGGAGGTGCGCAGGCCTTCGGCGATCAGTTCCCCGATTCCCTTTGTCTGATTGGTTCGCGTCGCGTAAACCACAAGGGCTTTGGGCACGGGCTTTCTCCTTTCGTTGGGGTCTCATTCCTTGACGTCTTCCACTTCCACCACCGTGGCCTTGTGTTTGGTCCCACACGTAGGGCAGAGAATCTCCACTTCTTCTTCCGGGCCGATGTATTTGTCCCTGAGTTTTTCCGGTCCCAGAAACGTCACGTCGCCGCATGCGCACTGCGGGCACTGCCCCCGAACCTTGTACCTCTTCTTGGACATCGCTGCGCCTCCTTTTTAAAATGTGATTACATCAAATCCCCGGTCCACATAACGGGCAAGACTCGCATGACCTTTCATGTCCGCGAGCAGCCTCAAGCCCTCTTTTTCCACGCCGTCCAGGACACCGAACTTGACGGAACAGGCGCGACACACACCGTGGATCAATCCGGCTTTTTTCACTTCCGCGTACAGTCCATGCATCGGGTGATCGGCTGAGGCGATTTCAGGAATAACTTTTACGGCCGATCCTTCCACCACCACGGCCGTTTCATAGCCCCGATCCGCAAAGTCCAAGGCGTTCAAAAGGACGTGAACGAAGCACATGACTTCCCCGTTAAAAGCGCACAAAAGAATTTTTTTCACCTGACCGGACTCCATCACGTAAGCTCGTTCATTCGACGCTTAAGGCTTTGGGAGCTTTTCCAGCTCCTTGACAATTTCTTCCAAAGGAGGTCTCTGGTTGATGTCGTGGACATCGATGTAGCGGATGATGCCCTCCTTATCGATAACGAAAATAGCGCGCTCGGTCGTCCCGTCCGATCGCAGCACCCCGTAGCGGGCCGCCACGGCCCCGTGAGGCCAAAAATCCGAGAGAACGGGAAACCACAAGCCGCCCATTTCCTGAGTCCAGGCAAACAGTGTGGGAAGGTTATCCACGGTAATACCCAAAAGGACGGCATCGTGGGCCTCGAAAAGATCCTTGACGATGTTGTAGCCGGGCCATTGGTCGGAACACACGGGGGTCCACGCCGCCGGCACGAACGACAGCACCACGTTTTTCCGCCCGCGGAATTGGGACAACTGGACCTTTTCCCCCGAAAGAGACGGCAAAACGAAATCGGGAGCCGGTTCCCCGACACGCACCTTGAGTTCCGAGTCCACGGGTTTGAGTGGCCCCGGCACGTAGATTTTGCCGTGAAAGGCTTCGGAGACGCCGTAAGCCGCCGGGACTCCCAGGCACCCCAACCCCAGCAGGCCCACAATCGCCGCCATCCCAAAATAGAGATTCACGCTCTTTTTCATGGTCAAGCCCCCGTGGTTCGGCGTCGGCCGCCCATGCCTCAACGTTCCATCAAAAGGCGGTAAAAGGCTTCCGGTGACCCGAAGCTTCCCGCCTGCGAATACACCACTTTTCGTGACCCGTCGGCACCCCGTTTGAGGGCGATGAAATGGGGCGTGCGGACCTGTCCCAGCGTCTTGTGCACGTGATATTCCCCGTCAGGGATCAAGGGAAACGGCACATTGTACTTTTTGGCAAAGACCTCCACTTCGAAAGAAGAATTTCCCACCCCGATCCCAAGGATCTTCAAGGTCTTTCCCGGGCGGTTCTTTTTTCGGGCCAAATCGTAGAAAGCGTTCACCGTGGGCGCTTCCCGCTGGCAATGAGGGCAGTACATGCTGAAGATTTCCACAACGACCACGTCCGCGTCCACTTTGTCCACCGTAAAGGTCTGGACATCCCCGATCCCCAGATAGGTCCTCATGGCGGGGTCCTTCGGCGCTTCCAAGACGATGGGAGGAAAGCTTTTGCCGACTCCAGGGACGCCGGTTTCGGCGTGCCCCCATCCGGCACTGCCCATTCCTGCACCAAGGCCTGCGAAAAGAACGAGGAGAAGAAAAAAACATGTTTGTCGCGCCATTCGTCACCTCGTGCGTTGCCCGGAAGACAGGGTTCGGTACACCCGTTCCATCTCCCGAAGCCCTTTGGATTGGGACCACCTGCCGTTGTCGAACACCCCGTAGTCGGCTCCCATCATGGCTGAAGAAAACCGGATGGAATTGCCGAAAAAGAGCCACTGTTCCACCCAGAGTTTTTCCAGAGGCTCGTCAAAGGGGTTGGCCGGAAGCCCTTGCGCTTTGTTTTCCTTCCACGCCCGGACCATGAGCTCTGTTGCCGTGGCGGTCATGCGGTTTGTTTCTTCCAAAGTTTTTTCAAACCGCACCCAGTGGCCTTCCACCCATGAGGTACCGTGACAGCCCAAGCAAACCCGCTGCATCGCCTTGCGCCGGGAGTCTTGTTCGGCCTTGTCGATGAGGGCCTCACCCCCCCACGAGCCATCCAACCGAGTGGGCAGAGCCAGTCCGTCCGCATTCCGAATTTTATAGGTCTCGGGCTCCCGAGGATGGGGGTGGGCATAGACGAGGCCGAAAATGCGCCACGGCAGCCGATCGTTCATGGCGTGGCTGCGTTGGGCGAGGACGTTTTTCCCTTCATCCACCACAAGACTGACATGGCACGTGGCACAGGTGGGCGCATTGACATCCTTTCCAAGGACCCACGGCACATCGGTGAAGTTCCACTTACCCTTGAAAGACCCATAGAGATTCCCATGCTTGCTTACACTGTAAACTGGGTAGGCGGGGACATCGGGCCCCTTGTGGCACTGGCTGCACGTTTCCGGCTTTCGCGCCACTTCGATGGAAAAACCGTGACGCGTATGGCACGAGCCGCACGATCCTTGAGTGCCGTCGGGGTTCAGGCGACCGACGCCCACATTGGGCCAGCCGCTCAACACGGCGAAGTCCATTTGACCGAAGTCCGTATCCCGGGACACTTTTCCTTGCACTGTGACCTCCGTGCCGTGGCAACTGAGGCAGGAATCGTCGTTGGTGTGGGCCATGGGTGCGGAAGTCTTCAGAGATCCCCCTTCAAAGGACTGAAGGCCGTTCACGGCCTCGACAAGCTGCCGGTACAGGGGATTTTTCATGAGATTGCCATGGGCATGGGCCATGAGGTTCTTGCCGTACTGGGTCACTTCCTCCTGATGGCATGTGCGGCAGTCCTCGGGGCTCACCACCACGTACATCTTGTACCCGTTGTGCTCAACGGTGTCCTGATGAGCCTCTACCCGCAAGGTATGGCATTCGGCGCACCCCACGCTGTGGCCTTTGAGCCCTTCCGGCACCTGAGGCGAACTGACCTTGCGGGAAAGCGGCTCCGCCGTCATGGCCTCGCCGGGCGTGAGCTGAGCGTGTCGGCTCCTCTGCCAATCGGAGACGATGCCCGGAGTGGCCTGGACATGACACGCCAGGCATTCCTGAGTATCGGCACTGTGCGGCGCCGCCACGACTCCATGGGGAAAGGCGCCCCAAAGAAGACACAGCAAAGAGCCAAGCCCAAGAAATACGCGACTCCGTCGCTCCACCGCTTTTCTCCCTCTTTATCCCAAGGCCACATCCAAGACCATCATGAGGACGAAACCCACCAAACAGGCCATGGTGACCAGATCCGCATGACCGCCTCGCTGGGCTTCGGGGATCACTTCCTCCACGACAACAAAAATCATGGCCCCGGCGGCAAAACTTAACGCATAAGGGAGCAGCGCCAAGGAGGAAGCGGCCAAGGCGGCCCCGAAGATCGCCGCCACAGGTTCCACCGCACCGGAAAGCTGTCCGTACCAAAAACTCTTGATGGGCCCTAATCCTTCTCGCCGCAGAGGAACCGAAACCGCCACACCCTCGGGAAGGTTCTGGATTCCGATCCCCAACGCCAAAGCCACCGCACCGGAAAGAGCCGCTTCCGGAATCCCTGCGGAAACCGCCCCGAAGGCCACACCCACGGCCAATCCTTCGGGAATGTTATGGAGCGTAACGGCCAGGACCAAAAGGACGCTGCGACGCCATGGTGCGGGAAGACCTTCGGCTTCCTCGGTCTTAAAACCCACGTGAAGATGGGGAAGCAGGGCGTCGAGGATCCGGAGGAAGACACCACCGGCAAGGAACCCCACCGCCGCAGGCATCCACGGCACCGACTTGGCCTCTGAAAGCTTTAAAGCCGGCTCCAAAAGCGACCAGTAGGAGGCGGCGATCATGACCCCCGCCGCAAACCCCAACATGGCGTCGAGAAACGGCTGGGGAAAGGAACGGCGCCAAAGAACCACCGACGCCCCCAAAGCCGTCATGAACCAGGTAAAGAGCGTCGCCGCAAGGGCTTGGCCTAACGGAGGCCAGACAAGAAAGGCGTTCCAAAGCGCCGCCACGGCCCGCTTCCTCCACACCGCATCTCAAGGGGGCTCCGCCTGAAGCACGACGAGGGGCCGGGGAAAGCCTTTCAGGTCACGGCGCCCGCCCCGTCGAGGCGTGCGCGGCTTTTTTCCATGAACCAGCCTTGAGGGTCAGTGTAGTAAAATTTCAAATCTTGCAAAAGCCGCCGATGTTCCCGCTCTTCGGCCGAAAGGCGACCGAGGAACGCTTTCTGAGACGGGTCGGCTATCTGTGCGGCCTTTTCCTCAAAGAGCCGGATGGCCTCCTCCTCCAATTGGATCCCCGTCTCCAGGGCCTTGATTTCGTCCCCACACGCTTCGGGAAGTTTCTCCTTATCCAGAGTGACCCTTTGGGCAAGACGGGCGAAGAGGTCTTCTTCCGGAGGCACGTATCGGCACGCATCCGCCCAGTCTTTTCCCGCCCTCAAGCCTTCCTGCAGCTCGTTGAGAGCCTTTTCGTGTTCTTTTTCCGCTTCAAAAAGAATTCGGAAAGTTTCCCGTCCGACGGCATCCGAACAAGACGCCATGGCTTCCTTGTAGAGTTTTTCTTTTTTTTCTTTGACCTCCAAAGCCTTGCAGAAAAGATCGACAAGCCCCTCATCCGGCAACGCCATGACTTTTTCTCCTTATGGCTTGACAAAAAAGGGGCACCCCTTCGTCGGGGTGCCCTCATCTCCATTACTTCGCGGCGGGGGCGACCAGGGTGGTTCCCGCGGGCAGGGTGAACACCCTTTGCCCCAACTCCTTGTCGAGCATAAAAAGACCGCCTTGGGCTTCGCCCATGAGTTTCATCTGTTGGACGATTTCGCCCGCCGTGGCTTCCTCTTCCACTTGTTCCGCCACAAACCACTGCAGAAAGTTATGGGTGGCGTGGTCCCTTTCGGCCAAAGCCAAATCCACCAGGTGATGGATGAGCCCGGTTACCTTGTTCTCGTGCTTGGCGACATCTTCAAAAACGGCGAGAGGCGACGCCCAGCTGGTAGGCGGGGCCTCGATGGCCGTCATGACAACCCGCCCCCCACGTTCGGTCACGAAATGATAAAATTTGACCGCGTGGGACAGTTCCTCCAGAGCCTGAGCCTCCATCCAGCGCGCACACCCGCTAAGGCCCACGTCACGACAATAAGCCGCCATGGAAAAGTAGAGATACGACGAATAGAGCTCCGCGTTGATCTGGTCGTTCAACGCTTTGGCCATCGTTTCGCTCAGCATGGCACCTTACCCTTTCCACAGACCATGGAGGTTGCAGTATTCACGCGCATAGACGTTTTCCGCCTTGACGCAGAAGGTCGCTTCCGGCGCCTCCCCGGGCTTTAGAAAATGGAAGTAGGAAATGTCGTCGGCCACGAGCTCGATCCATTGAATGTAGTGTTTTTCTTCCATGGGATGAGCGACGCTGCCCACCTTCACTTTGTACCCGTCGGCCGTCTTTTCCACGACCGGCACATGTTTTTCCTTGGCGGCATCCACCATGCCCTCTTTCATCAGCTTCATGGGCTGGCCGCAGCAGACGAGCTCCCCTTTGCCGCCCCACAACACCTCCACAATGTTGCCGCACAGTTCACACTTATACACTTCTCGTCTTTCCGCCATTTCTCAGAACCTCCATTTGTCCTTCTTGGAATTGCCGACAAACGTGCAGCCGATGTGCTTCTCAGGCCGCAACCCTCACCCGAGCAGGTCCCGCGCACGACCCCGCAAGGGAAACGTTTCACTTCAGCCCGTTTCCCCTTTAACAGCGTTCAGGACCGCTGCGTAATCGGGTTCCTCGGTGATCTCTTTGACCAGCTGAACGTGCTTGATCGTGCCGTCTTTGCCCACCACAAACACGGCGCGAGCCAAAAGGCGCAACTCTTTGATGAGCACCCCGTAGGCCTGTCCGAAAGAGGCATCGCGGTGATCCGACAGCGTGATCACGCGTGTCACCCCCGCCGCCCCACACCATCGCTTCTGAGCGAAGGGCAGATCCATGCTGACGGTGAGCACCACGACGTCCGGCCCGAGCTTTTCCGCCTCCTGGTTGAACCGCCTTGTTTCCATATCGCACACGGGGGTGTCCAAGGACGGTACGGAGGACACAATCACGGTTTTTCCTGCAAACTGAGATAAGCGCACGGATTGCAGATCGGTATTCAAGGCTTGGAAATCGGGGGCTTTATCCCCGATCGACACTAGGGATCCCACAAGGGTCAGAGGCGAGCCTCTCATGGTGACAGCGCCGGGTCTTTCTGCCATCGCTTTTCTCCTTTAAAGGTTGACGGTGCGCGCAAAGACGTTACGGTACGTCCCCAGCCATCATGAAGATGTCAAGTTTCCTGTAACTTTAAGCGCGCCCCCAAAAGTCGTCAACCGGCGCCCCCCTTTTTCCCTTTCTCTACGGCTCGAGGATCACCCGCACATCGGCCACGGTCGCCCCTTTCCCCTTCTCGTGCACCAGCACCGGATTCATGTCCAATTCCCTGATCTCGGGATGGTTCCGAGCAAGATCCGAGAGGCACACCAAGGCACGTTCCAACGCTCCTATGTCCGCTTCGGGACGACCCCGAACCCCCTTGAGGATGTCATAGCCTCGGATGCCCCGAATCATCCTCCGGGCTTCGTTCCGTCCGATGGGCGCGACCCGAAATTCTACATCCTTGAAGACCTCCACGAAGATTCCCCCGAGGCCGAACATGAGGAGAGGCCCAAAGACAGGGTAGCGCGTCATTCCCAGAATGACCTCTTCGCCGGGCGGCGCCATTTTCTGTACCAACACCCCAAGAATCTCCGCCTGAGGACGATAGCTTTTGGCGGAGGCCACGATGTCGTCGAAAGCCTGAGTGACTTCTTCGGGCGAACTCACGTGCAGTCTCACGGCCTTGGCCTCGGTCTTATGGAGGATCTGCGGGGAAACGATTTTGAGCGCCACGGGATAGGTCAAGCTTTCGGCATACTCCACGGCCTCTTCCCGCGTTTGGGCGACAAAGGACGGCAGGGTTTGAAAACCGTAACAGCGCAGCAACTCAGCCCCTTCCCATTCGGTCAAAGACCCTCGACCTTGGGCCACGGCGCTTTGGATGATGTCTCGAGCCCGGGACGTGTCGTGCTCCAAAGAAAACTGCGCCAGCTTTTGCCGATTGAGCCAGCTCGAATAACGATAGAGCGCCGCGAAAGCTTTGGCCGCGTGCTCAGGAAAGCGGTAGACGGGGATGCGGTTTTCCTGAAGAACCTTCACGCCGGCAGAGACGTCAAAGATCCCCATAAAACAGCACAGGATGGGTTTATGGGTTTTCTGACCGATCTTGACGATGGCCTTGGCGGTTTCCAGGGCATTGGTCATGGACTGGGGCGTGAGGATGACCAAGGCCCCGTCCACATTCTCGTCTTTGATGACGGCTTCCAAGGCTCTTTCGTACCGTTCCTGGGTCGCATCCCCAATGACGTCCACGGGGTTGTAAATGTTGGCCGTGGCCGGGAGGTGGCTTTGAAGGGCTTCCACGGTCTCTTCATGAAACCGGGCCAAGGCCAGCCCGGAAGAAACGGTCATATCCGTGGCCACAATGCCCGGTCCGCCCGCATTGGTGACTATGGCCACCTTGTTTCCCGGCGGTGTCTTTTTGCCGGCGAAGGCTCCGGCGAAATTGAAAAGCTCCTCGATGGAATCCACGCGGATGATCCCCGCCTGTTTGAAAATGGCGTCGTAGACCGCTTCGGATCCGGCCAAGGACCCCGTGTGCGAGGCGGCAGCACGGGCTCCCGCCACGGTGCGTCCCGATTTGATGACCAGCACCGGTGTGGGCCGGTCCCCTGATGTGATCTCCTTGACCTCTTGGATGAATTCCGGCCCGCGGCGAAGCTCCTCTAGGTAGATCATGATCACCTGCGTGTCTTCGTCTCGGTGCAGGTAGCGCAACAGATCCAGCTCGTCCACATCCGCTTTGTTGCCGATGGAAATGAACTTGGAAAACCCGAAATCCCTCTCCGCCGCAAAATCCAGGACCGACGTACACAAAGCGCCGCTTTGCGAAATGAAAGAAATGTGGCCGAAGGCAGGCATGCGGTTGGAAAAACTGGCGTTCATCCGAACGGACGGGTGGGGGTTGATCACGCCCAGACAGTTGGGCCCCACAAGACGGATGCCGGCTTCTTGGCACCGCGCCGTGACGGCTTCCTCTATTGCCCGCCCCTCGGGCCCCACTTCCCGAAAACCCGCCGAAACGATGACAATTCCTTTGACGCCTTTTCGGGCGGCTTCCTCCACCGTAGCCAGGGCCGCCTGAGGCGGCACCACGAGGATGGCGAGATCGACAGGGTCGGGAATTTCCGTCAAATTGGGGTAAGCCTTGACGCTCAAGACCGATCGCGCTTTGGGGTTGACAGGGAAAAGCGTCCCCGTGTACCCGCCGCGCAAAATGTTGGCGAAAAGATCGTGACCGACTTTGCCGGGCACCGTCGAGGCCCCGACCACAGCTACCGAGGCAGGCGAAAAGATGGCTTCCAGGCGTTCCATGAATTCCCCCTTGGGTCGAAGTGTCGAAACTGACGGAAAGCAACGACGGGCCAAGCGGCGTAAAAAACCTTTGCCCCCCGCCTTGGAAAGGGCTTTCTGACGACGGACCCGCGAAGCCCTCACGTCCGTCAAGCCCGTCAGCGCTTGTGGAGACGACATCCTTCAGAAATGAGCCTCGGTTCCGTGGACGGTGACGTGGACCTTTCGCGTCCTCGGCCCGTCGAAGTCGCACAGAAAAATGCGCTGCCATGTGCCCAGAAAAAGCCGTCCGTCGCTGACGATGACGGAAACCGAAGAGCCCGTGAGTGTTGTCTTGATGTGCGCCGCCGCATTGCCTTCCGTGTGCCTGTAGTCGGCCGTCCATGGAATGAGACGGTCCAAGGCGCGCAAGACATCGTCCATGACGGCCGGGTCGGCCCCCTCGTTGATGGTCACCCCGGCCGTGGTGTGGGGCACGTAAATCAGGCACACGCCGTCGCGGACCCCGCTTTCCGCCACTTTTTCCGCCACGGAGCCCGTAATGTCCACGGCGTCGCTCCGCGCGGCCGTTCGCACCTGAAACGTCATCACCTTCATGAGTCCTCCCCCTATTCGATCAGTCGACCCGGCAGGATAAGACCCGACGGCGTCCGCGGCCCCTCCGAGTCCCCCTCGGCGGGTTCGTCCCCGTAAAGTTTTCTCAATGCTTCTTCAAAATCGCTTGTGAGAAACTTATGATGAATGACCATCAGCAATTCCACGAATCTGGCCATGAGGCGGCTTGCGCCGGGATCCGTCACGGCTCTCGTATGCTCCGCCAGCCCATAGACCCGCTCGGCCGTGGAAAAATCGTCATTGAGAAGCGCCCCCAATGCATATTCTTCCCAATGCCTCCCCAGAGCCCGACAAAACTCCGCAGACATAAGGTGCCGTGTGAGTTCCATCAGTCGTTCCCGCTCCCTTTCCCGCTTGATGCGCTCAGGCACTTCCAAGATCCCGTGCTTGACCGCTTCCAGTTCCTTCACGGCTCCTTCAAGCAACGAAAGGCGCGGTAAACCCCCATCATCCGGAGGCATCACCTTGGGCTCCGCCGTAAGGAACTCCACCAACGCCTCCTCGTGGGCCTCCGGGACGATCCCTCGGCCCTTGCGCTCCCACAGCTGCAGGAAAAACGGCCGAGGGTCTTCCAGGCGATGCGGCGCCAAGAGATTGCGCACTTTCCCCAAGTCGGTCGATTCTCCGGGGGCGATTCTTCCCAAGGCCGCCAGGTCATCGAGGACCCTCGCCAAATGCCCCAAAGGAATCTCATGGACCGGACTCTTGAGGAAATCGGCGCCGCTTCGACAAAGATCCCTAAAGCCTCGTCGCGACAGATCCAAAAGCGCGAGTTGGTGACACGTGAAAACGGGCCCGACGTTGACAACGACCGTTGCGTAGGCATCACTGTGCGGGGAATAGACATAGGCGGCGTACTGAAAAAAGTGATGAACGGAGTTGACCGCCAACCGACACTCATTTTTGATGGATTCCCCTTTGATGAGGATCACCGGGGAGCTGTCGGGCCCAGGGGCGCCGTCTTCCTGGAATTCAAAACCTTTCTGCCGAAAACGAAAGCCCGCCCGGCGCACGATTTTCCCCAACCGTTTATCCCGCACGATCCCCTGCAGCTCACAAAAGGCGCGGAAACACACCTCGCCGCCTTCCCGGCTCAAGGCCTCCAACAAGGCCGCCGCCAGGACTTCCCGATGGGACAGGGCCTGTTTTAGGCTCTTCAAGCAATTTTCCAGACTCGGTCCTCGAGGATCCTGCATGCGCAGACGATCCATGAAAAAAGAGAGTTCCGCCCGTTCGTTTTCCGAAAGGACCGATTCCACTCCGTTCTTGTTCTTCCTTTTCTTCCCCATCCCGTTTTTCCCGTCCCCGGCGTCATGGCCGTCCTTCGGTTTCCTCCCTTATGGCCCATCTCACGCGCTTCGTGCCGTTATCGGCTGGTTGCGCCGTCCATTGTAAAGAACCCGAGAACAAAGAAAAAGCCCCGGAAACCATGGAACGTTTCCGAGGCTTGATGGGTCGAAGTGAAGCGGAAATCTACTCTTCTTCTTCCGCCTCCTCACGGGGCTCGATAATCAAAGAATCCGCCACGAGCTCCCAGAGGTATTTCACTTCCACATCCATGAAATCGTATTCTTTGCGAAGGCTCTTCATGATCTGGTCACGGCAGTTATGGCACGGGGCGATGAGGAGTTTCGCGCCGGTGTCTTTGATCTGCTTGGCCTTGACTCGACCGTAGAAAATGCGCTCTTCCACGTAAGGGGACGCCCAGGCGCCGCCGCCTGCGCCGCAGCAGTAGTTGTTGGCCCGGTTGGGGTACATGTCCACGAAATGTTCACAGCACTGCTGGACAACCCATCGGGGTTCTTCGTAATAGCCGTGCCCGAAAGCCCGTTCGCTTTTGCGGGCGTAGTTGCACGGGTCGTGGTATGTGGTGAGCTCGTGGTGGATGGATTTATCGACCTTGATGCGGCCTTCTTCCAGATACTGCTTCAGGAGATCGTGAATGCTGACGAACTTCACGCCTTCATCGGCAAACCAATTCTGCAGACCAAGCCTGGTCGCATAGTAGGCGTGCCCTCACTCGGGTAAGACAAGGTACTCGCATTCGAGCTCCTTGTAGTTTTGGACAATGCGCCCCACAATTTCCTTCATGGCCGCGTCGTCCCCGGTGAACAGACCCCAGTTGACGCCTTCCCAGTTCTTGGACGCCACCGTCCAGGATTCATTGGCGGCATAGAGGATGCGCCACCAAAACATCATGTCTTCCGGTTCGGCGAAGGGCTCCTTGGAATTGATCGTAAAAAGGTACTTGGCGCCCTTCCTGTCGATGGGCACTTCAAAACCGGGGAGCTCTTCGGCCAGTTCCGCGGCCAGGTCCTCCAGAAGATAGCGGAAATCTTCCTCGGGAATGCCCACGTTGTTGCCGGTTTTGAGGCACATTTCCACGCCCTTGTGAAGCACCCCCGGGACCTTGTCCCGATCGCGCATGCTGCGCGCGGACCGGAGCAGCTTCAACAGATCGATGTTCATGGGGCATGCGTATTCACAGCGACCACACAGCGTGCACACCCACGGGAATTTGGAATCCACCACCTCTTGGTCCAGGCCCAAAACGGCGAGACGCACCACCTTGCGCACGTCCAAGCCGTCCACCCCCGTGACGGGACACCCGCCGGCACAGGTGCCGCACGTCAGGCACAGCTCGGCATACTGACTCGCCAGCTTGCGCCTCTCTCTTTTGGTCAAAAGCAACGGCTCCATAGTTCTCTCCCCTGACTCGGTTCCCGTTTGATTGAATCCTCCTATACCTAACACAACCCCGGCTCGGTTAAAAGAAATTTTTCCCAAAGACACCGTCCCGCTAGTACTCATTGGGGAGGGTCGCCAGCTTTTCCATGGAAAAGACGGGGCCGTCCTTGCACACATATTCGGTGCCGATGTTGCAGCGCCCGCACATGCCGATCCCGCATTTCATGCGCATCTCCAAGCTCGTGATGATGCGTTCGGGCGGGAACCCCAGATCCGTCAGGACGGGCAAGGTGAATTTGATCATGATGGGGGGCCCGCACACGATGGCGTAGGCGTTTTCCGCACCGGGAGCCTTTTCTTTTGTCACGGCCGGGACGAAACCCACGTTGTATTTCCATGTGGGATCGTCCGTCGCGTCCACCGTCAGATGCATGGTGATGTCGTCCCGTTGTTCCCACGCCACGAGTTCGTCCTTATACAGGAGCATGCCCGGGTTTCGAGCCCCGTAGACCACGGTGATGTCCCCGTAGTCCTTGCGATGGGCGGGATCCAGCATCCACACGATGGACGAGCGCAGGGTCGTGAAGGCGAAACCGCCGCCGATGATGACCACATTTTTACCCTTCATTTCCTCCCAAGGATACCAATTCCCCAGGGGCCCCCGAACACCCATGACGTCGCCGGGCTTCATATTGTGGAGGTAGGTGGTTACCCGTCCCACGCGGTTGACGGTAAACATGAGAAAGCCCTTTTCTGTGGGCGACGAGGCGATCCCGATGGGCACTTCCCCTTGGCCCGCCACCGAAAGTTCCGCGAACTGGCCCGGCATGTAAACGAAGCCCGCCTCATCTTCGGGGTTGAGGAAGACGAGCTTGAAGGTCTTCAGGTTGCGGTCTTGAGTTTCCGTGATGATCTCTTGAATCCTGACCGGATAGGGCAAATAGGGGTTCTTCACGTCAGTCCTCCGCGCTAGGTCGGGCACACACAGGAAGCCGTCATCATGGCCGCAACACGCCGAATATCGATATTGACGGGGCAGTATTGGACACAGCGCCCGCAGCCGACGCAGGCCGGCCCGTTGCCGTATTTATCCACGTAGTATTTGAACTTATGCATAAAGCGCTGCCGCACGCGCTGGAGTTTCTGGTTTCTCGGGTTATGCCCGGACCCGTGCAGCGTAAAGAGGGGAAACATGCACGAATCCCACAGGCGAAGCCGAACACCTTCCTGCTGATGCACCTCGTCCTGAATGTCGAAGCACCAGCAGGTCGGGCACAGGAAGGTGCAGGTGCCGCAGTTGATGCACGCGAACTGCACTTCTTCCCAGAAGGCTTCCTGAAACAGGGCCGTCATGGCCTTTTCCCGCAAGGGATCGAGCATGAACAGCCGGGGGAGGGCTTTTTCAGCCTGCTGCGCCAGGAACCGGGCCTCTGTGAGCACCGTGTCGGAAGCCGGGGCGCCTTCGGGGGCATCCGCCAAAAGGGCTCGGCCCGCTTCGGTAACGGCTTCCAGAAGATAGCCTTCGGGCAGGTCCGTCATGAGCACATCCAAGGCACCGGCATCGAACGGTCCGCTTCCCACGGATGTGCAAAAACAGGTGCTGCACGGTTCGTGACAGCCCAGTCCCACCAAGACCGTGTTTTGGCGGCGCCTCTGCCACCACGGATCCATGTACTGGTCGGTGACAAAATTGACGTCCACCAGCTGAAAAGCCTTGGCGTCGCACGGGCGGATCCCCATAACGACCCGTGTGCCCAAAGCTTTGGGAATTTCCTCCAGAATCCCTGCTTTGGGGTCTCCTTTTTTCAGCGAATAGGAAAACATGGCCTCCGCCGGCGGATGAACAAGTTCCTTTGGCGAAAGGCGTGTGTTTTGATATGAGAAATCCAACTTATCGGGCCGAGTGACGAGCCGGAACCGGTATCCGTCGCCTTCCTTGACCGGCGCGAAGACCCGAGCCCCGTCCATGATCCGGCCGATCCATCGGGGCATTTTGTCTTTCGGCACAAAGATTTTCAGCATGGGTCCATTCCTCTGTCGCGTGCGTTATCGAGGGCTGTGCGCTCCGCACCAGGCTTATTTGATGAAGTCCTGCGGGTCGTCCGGTCTGTACGTGTCCAAAGGCGGCCGCCCTTCCACCACGACTCCCGCTTCATAGCCATAGAGTTCCTTTACGTCCTTTTCCAGTTTCTTGGTGAACTGCCGCACAGGAATGCTCATGGGGCAGGCCCGTTCGCAGGACCCGCAGTCGGTGCAGCGGCCCGCCACATGAAAGGCCCTCAGGAGGTGAAACGTGCGGGTATCCGTCGGGTCCAGAGTTTTCCCGACCCACTGGGGTCGGGACTCATCCACGAAACAGGTGGGACAGTAGCACAAGGGACAGGCGTTGCGGCACGCGTAGCAACGGATGCAGGAGGCGATGAGATCATTGAAATACCGCCAACGCCCTTCGGAATCCATGGCTTCCACACGGCGCACGTCTTCGTAACGGTCCACATCCGTTTGCTCCGGCACCGGATCGCCCAACAACTCATCATAGATCACAGGGTTTCGATGTGTGCAAATGCGGCAATTGTCCTGCAAAAACGCCTGCCGCTCCAGCACCTCTTCAAAGCCTTTACCGGAAACCTTCAGGGAGGAACCGTTTTCCATCACTTGCAAAGGCTCCCGCCCTTTGAGGAACTCCCAGACTTTTCGGCGGTCCACCATGCCATGGCACGGCGCCCCGAGGATATAGACCTGGTCGCGTCGGATTTGGTTTTCCTGCAGATGGATCACGATGTTTCGGCTGTCGCACCCTTTGGCCGTCACGGCCACGCGGTCTTTACGTTTGGCCAGATAATTGGCCAGATTGATGCCGCAGAAGCCGTTCCACACCAGCTGATGCACCTGATCCGCATGACGGACGCACACGGGTTCGCTCATCATGGGCACGGTCCCGTGACGAAACCCGATGACGGCGTCCACTTTCTTTTCCGTCAGGAGCCTCTGAGCCGCCTCTCGAATTTTTTCGGTATATGCGTGCATCTATCCCACCTCAACTTGACACGCCGCCTGCACAGGCGCTTCGATGTCGTCCCATGTCGGTTTCGTCTTGATGAAATGTCGGGCCGGGCCGACGGCCCGCACGGCTTCCACCACCTCGCGGGCCGTCTCGGCGAACTTGGACGCTTCGGCCGAGGAAATCCACGAAAAGTGGAGGCGTCCCGGCTCGATACCCGTGTGTTCCAGAAGACTTTTCAGCAAGGCGAATTTCCGCCGCGCGTAGTAATTCCCCTCGATGTAATGGCAATCGCCCGGGTGGCACCCGGACACCCACACCCCGTCCGCACCGTGGCGCAAAGCCCCCAAGATAAATTTGGGATTGATCCGACCGCTGCACGGCACCCGGATGATGCGAATGTTCACCGGGTACTGAAGACGGCTCACGCCGGCCAGGTCCGCCGCTCCGTAGGAGCACCAGTTGCACAGGAAAGCTATGATTTTCGGTTCCCAGGCATTCATCGCGTTCGCTCCCACCATTTCACCTTAGAGGCTGTCGATCATGCTGAAAATTTGGGCATCGTCGAACCCTTGGAGTTGGATCGCCCCCGAACGGCACGACGCCACGCACAAGCCGCATCCCTTGCACAGAGCGGGGTTGATTTCCGCCACACCCCGTTCGTTGAACCGCGGCGCCGAATAAGGGCAGATGGCCACACACGTGCCGCAGGCGCTGCACAGGAAAGGATTCGTGCGAGCCACCGTGCCCGGAAAGCGGATGCGATCCCGAGCCAAAATGGTGGCCGCCCGGGCCGCCGCCGCCTGCGCCTGAGCGATGCTTTCATCCAACGGTTTCGGGTAATGGGCCAAGCCGCACAGAAACACCCCGTCCGTGGCGAAATCCACGGGCCTGAGTTTGGCGTGGGCTTCCACAAAGAAACTTTCTTCATTCAGGGGCACTTTAAAGAGCTGAGCCAGAGCCTCATCGGCGTTGGGCAGAATAGCCGTGGCCAAGGTGACGACGTCCGCCGGCAGCCTCACCGGCCGGCGCAAGATATGGTCCGTGACGGTCACGGTGAGGGCCCCGTCGGTAGCCGCCACCACAGGCTTATCCTCCAGCGAGTACCGGATGAACAAAACGCCCGCCCGACGGGCTTCCTGGTAGATCCGCTCGCGTTCTCCGTAGGTTCGGATGTCCCGATACAAAACGTAGACGTCCGCATCGGGGTTGCGCCTCTTGATTTCCAAGGCGCTATGAATCGTGTGGGTACAGCACACGCGGCTGCAATAGGGCCGCTGAGGTTCCCGGCTGCCCACACACTGGATGAAGACGACCGAACGGGCTTGACGGATCGCCGGGTCGTCCGCGCGGAGCTTCTCGTCCAGTTCCAGATGGGTGAGCACACGGGGGTCCTGGCCGTAGAGGTATTCGTCAGGCTTGTACTCCCGACCGCCGGTGGCGATCACGGCGATTCCGTGCTCCACCGTGATGGGGTCGCCCCCGTTTTGGATGACCGATTTGAAGTTTCCGACAAAACCTTCCACCTGCGTGAGGCGGGCATTCAGGTGGACCCTGATCTGGGGATGTTCCGACACGCGACGGGACAGTTCCTTCACATACCCTTGGATATCTTCCCCGCGCCACGTGCTGTTGAGCTTCAAGGCCTGACCGCCCAGTTCCGGACCACTTTCCACCAGATCCACCGGGTAACCTTGGGCAGCCAAGCTGAGAGCCGCCGTCATGCCGGAAACGCCACCGCCCACCACGAGAGCCCGCCGGATGACGGATAGTTCCGGCTCCGGCAGCGGTTCCAACAAGGCCACCTTGGCCACAGTCATGCGCACCAGGTCTTTGGCCTTTTCCGTCGCCATGGCGGGATCCATGCCGTGCACCCAGGAATCTTGATTTCGAATATTGGCCATTTCGAACAGGTACTTGTTGAGTCCCGCGTCGGCCATGGTTTCCTGAAACAGCGGCTCATGGGTCCTGGGAGTGCACGCCGCCACCACGATGCGGTTCAAGTTGTGTTCGCGGATAACCTTCTTCATGACCTCCTGAGTATCCTGCGAACACGTGTAGAGGTTGTCCGTGACGTATTCCACATACGGCAGGGTCTTGGCATATTCGGCCACGGCGCGCACATCCACCACGCCGCTGATATTGATGCCGCAATGGCACACGAACACGCCGATTCGCGGCGGTTCCCCGTAGACGTTGCGCTGCGCGGGGATTTCCTTCTCCTTGACCAAAGTCCCCCGCGCGGCACCCAGAAGGCTTCCGGCCGCCGCCGCCGCCGCGCTCGCTTCCATAACCGACTGAGGAATGTCTTTCGGGCCTTGGAAGGCCCCGCACACGAACACGCCGGGCCGCGAACTGGCCACAGGGTCGAAGGACGAATGATCGGCGAAAAAGTCGTCGTTGAGCTTCACCTGCAGCCGCTCGGCCAGTTTCTTGGCCTCATCGGGCGTTTGCAAGCCCACGGACAAGATCACCATGTCGAACACTTCGGAGACCACTTGACCATCTTCGGTCACATAATGGACCTCCACATCGCCACCCGAACCCGGGACTTCCTCCAGGCTGTGGACCCGAGATCGAATGAAGCGTACCCCGTGTTCTTCTTGAGCCCGGTTGTAGTAATTTTCGAAGTCCTTGCCGTGAGTGCGCATATCCATGAAAAAGATGGTCGTTTCCAAATCTCGCCCGGCGTGTTCTTTGGCGATCACCGCTTCCTTGATGGCGTACATGCAGCACACCGCCGAACAGTAGGCATGGTCGCAGTGGTGGATGTCCCGGGACCCCACACACTGGAGCCAGGCGATCTTTTTCGGTTCCTTGTGGTCGGAAGGCCGCACCACATGGCCCATGGTGGGCCCGGAAGCCGAAAGGAGCCGCTCGAATTCCATGGCCGTCATCACGTTGGCCAACCGCATGTACCCGTACGTGTCATAGACGCTCGGATCGAACGGCTGGAAACCAGGCGCAAGAATCACCGCCCCCACATGGAGCTCCTGGACCTGGTCCGCGTCATCATGGACCACGGCCCCGGCCAAACACGCCTCCACGCATCGGTAACATTCGGAACACACCCCGCAATCCAGGCACCGTTGCGCTTCCCGCCGCACCTGTTCCTCGGTGAACCCCAGCTGGACTTCGTTGAAATTCCCAAGCCTCTCTTCCGGTCTGAGCCGCGGCATCCGTTCCCGAGGGATCCGGTCGTAGCCTTCCGTCGGGACGTTTTGCACGGCTTCCCAACGTTTTTCCCGCCCCCGGCGCAAGTCCTCTCCGCGCACATACCGATGGATGGAAACCGCCGCTTCCTTTCCCGCCGCAATGGCTTCGATGACCGTCGCCGGACCCGTCACCGCATCGCCCCCGGCAAAGATGTCCGGATCGTCCGACTGCAACGTCACCGGATCTACCTTGAGCGTCCGCCAATCGCTCAAACTGCACGCGCATTCCGGGGTGAGGCACGCCCAATCGGTTTCCTGCCCGATGGCGGCAATGACCGCATCCACTTCGATCACGAAATTGGACCCCTTCACCGCCACGGGTCGGCGCCGTCCGCTGGCATCCGGCTCGCCCAGTTCCATCTTCACGCATTCGATGGCCTTCACCCGGCCGTTTTCCCCGATCACCCGCACGGGGTTCGTCAGGGTGAGAATCTCGATGCCCTCCTCACGGCATTCTTCGATTTCCTCCTCATTGGCCGGCATCTCCGCGAGGCTTCGCCGATACACGATAAACGGCTTCTTGGATCCCGTGCGAAGGGCCGTGCGCACACAGTCCATGGCCACGTTGCCGCCGCCTACCACCGCCACGCGATCCCCAAGGAAGATTCGGTTCCCCAGGTTCACTTCCCGCAGATACTGCACCCCGGGGTAAACCCCCTGGAGATCCTCGCCTTCGATGCCCAGCTTCTTACACTCATGCGCCCCGATGCCGATAAAAAACGCCTTGTAACCCTGCTCCCGAAGCTGCCCGATGGTGAAATCTTTGCCGATTTCCACCCCCGTTTTGAATTCCACGCCCAGGTCTCGAATCACCTGGATCTCGGCCTCGATGATGTCCCTCGGCAGCCGATAGGACGGGATGCCCACCGTGAGCATGCCGCCCAGAACGGGAAGTTTTTCAAAGACGGTGACCCGATAGCCTTCCACGGCAAGATAGTAGGCGCACGTCAACCCCGCCGGGCCCGAGCCGATCACGGCGATCTTTTCGTCGCGCTTTTGCTTGATTTCGGGAACAAAGCGCGTTTCCGCCTTGAGGTCCAAATCGGCGATGTAGCGCTTGATAAAATCGATGGCCACCGGCTCATCCACCTTCCCGCGCATACAGGCCGATTCACACGGGTGATGGCATACCCGGCCGCAAATGGCCGGAAGAGGATTGTCCTTTTTGATGAGTTCCAAAGCTTCGCGCCAACGGCCTTGGGCCGCCAAAGCCACATAGCCCTGAACGGAAATATGCGCCGGGCACGTGGCCTTGCACGGGGACGTCCCGCGCTTTTCGATGGCAAAAGCGCCCGGCACGGCTTGGGCGTAACGCCGATACGCCGCCCGGCGCTCACTCAGGCCCATGTCGTAGTCGTTCTTCAAGCTCACGGGGCACACCCGGGCGCATTCCCCGCAGCCCGTGCACTTTTCCAGGTCGATGTAGCGCGCCTTGCGACGCACCTTTACCCGAAAGTCCCCGGGTTGCCCGCTGACCTCTTCCACTTCACTCAACGTCAAAAGCTCGATATTGAGATGCCGGCCGACCTCGACCAGTTTGGGCGAGATAATTCACATGGCACAATCGTTCGTTGGAAACGTCTTGTCCAGCTGGGCCATCACCCCCCCGATGGACGGCTCTTTTTCCACCAGGTATACGTAATAACCCATTTCCGCCAAATCCAAGGCCGATTGCATCCCTGCAATCCCGCCCCCGACCACCAAGACCGATCCGACCATCGGGTTGCCGCTGCCGCTTGAGTTCATGGTTCTTCTCCCCATCCACAGTCAATGTCAAAGGAAACACCGTTCAGGATCGGCCGTGCTCTCTTCTCACCGTCCCATTGCGTCGGCATAAAACGGACAACGTCTCGGGCAGGTCTCCTACACGGCCGAATACCCTCCGGGTTATAAAGCACCCTTTCTCACGGAGTCAAGTTGATGCGGCGGGAGACGGGAGGGGCGGCTTCGAGCTCACAGAGCGTTAGTTCTTCGGGGCCGCCGGGCCGAAAGGTAGGGCGAAAGATGATTCTGTGTAGAGCACCTCGCGAATTTTCCACAACAGGGCGTCCGCCGTGAAGGGCTTGTGGATGAAGTGGGTTTCTTCGGTCCCAACTCCGCGGTGGATCAGCATGTCGGCCGTGTAACCGGACATAAAAAGGCACGGCACCTGGGGATGCCGTTTGCGCACTCGATCCCAGACTTCCCGACCGCTCATGGCGGGCATGACCACATCGGTAATCACCAGATGCAGAGGGCCTTGATGCCCCTCGGCCCATCGCACGGCCTCTCCGGGGTTTTGGAAACCCACCACCTGAAACCCGCTGCTTTCCAAAATGGACTGCGCCAGATCTAGGATGGTAGGTTCGTCCTCCACAAGAAGGATGGTCTCCCCGGCCCCCTTGACACCCTCTCGGTCCCCCGTTTCCGAGTCCCGAGAACGTTCTTCCGATGCCTTCACAATCCTGGGGAAAAAGAGATCAAACCGGGACCCACGACCCGGGATGCTGGTGACGTCGATCCATCCTCGGTTTTGTTTCACGATACCGTAGACCGTGGAAAGGCCCAATCCCGTCCCTTTGCCCACTTCTTTGGTCGTGAAAAAGGGCTCGAAAATGCGTCCCAAGGTCTCCGCGTCCATGCCGCAACCCGTATCCGAAACGGAAAGGCGAACATATTCCCCTTTGGGAATAAAGACGGGGCCGGCTTTTCGACTGCCGTCCATCACCACATTTTCCGTTTCGATGACGATTTTTCCTGCCCCTTCGATGGCATCCCGCGCGTTGATGACCAGATTGGCCACCATTTGATCCGCCTGGGACGGGTCCAAGAGCACCGGCCAAAGGTTGTCCCCAGGCCGCAGTTCCAGATGAATCTCTTCGCCGATAAGCCTTTGGAGCATGCGGTGGGTTTCCACCAGATGCTCGTTCAGGTTCAGGGCCACAGGGCGGATGACTTCCTTGCGGGCAAAGGTGAGAAGCTGCCGGACCACGCCGGCGGAACGCTGCGCCGCTTTGTGGATTTCGTTGAGCATGCGGTGGAGCCGATCCTGGGAATTCACGAAACCCAAGGCCACTTCCGCGTAACCCATAATGATTTGCAAGGCGTTATTGAAATCATGGGCCACCCCGCCCGCCAACCGTCCTACGGACTCCAGCCTCTGGGCTTGGAGGAGCTGATCCTCCAGCTGCCTCTTGGCCGTGATATCCTCTTTGATGGCCACGTAGTGGCTGATGTGACCCGAATCGTCCACGATGGGGCAGATGACCGCCTCTTCCCAATACAAACTCCCGTCTTTTTTGCGATTGCAAAACACGCCCTTCCACACCTGCCCGCGCGTGATGGTTATCCAGAGAGCCTCATAGGTTTCCCGAGGAGTCAGGCCCGATTGGAGGATGCGGGGGTTTTCCCCGATCACCTCGCGGATTTCATAGCCGGTGAGCTCGCAAAACCGGGGGTTGACGTATTCGATCTTCCCCTGCGGATCGGTGATCACCACGCTCAAAGGGCTCTGTTCGACGACCCGCGTGAGGAGCCGCAGCCTTGTTTCCATGGTCTTCTGCGCGGTGATGTCCACTTCAAGGCCGATGGCCCGCAGAGGTTTTCCCGAATCATCACGTGCGATGACTTTGCCGCGATCCCAGATCCACATCCACGAGCCGTCTTGGGTTTGGATGCGATAGGTCGCTTCGAAATACGGGGTTCGCCCCTCCAAATGATCCCTTAGCCGGCGGAGAACCCGCCCGCGATCTTCGGGATCCATGGTCTCCCACCAGGCTTCGGGGTCCTCTCGGCGCTCTCCAGGGCTCAGCCCCCGCCGCACAGCCCACAGCGCATCGCGCACCACCCGCCGTTCCGCCACATGCCAATCCCACGATCCCAGGGAGGCCGCTTCAAGGGCCAACCGGTATTTTTCCAGAGTTTCATGAAGCACCGCGAGAGTTTGCCGTTCTTCGGTCTGATCCCGGAAGACCAAAACGCATCCGAGGCTTTGCCCTTGAGCGTCCCGGATGGGGGCAGCGCTGTCGGCGATGGGCCTTTCCGTCCCGTCGCGAGAAATAAGCACCGTGTGGTTGGCAAGTCCGACAATGAGCCCACGACGCAGGACCTCCTCAACGGGATTTTCCACCGCTTGGCGCGTTTTCTCGTTAACAATTCGGAAAACTTCATCAATGGGCTGGCCTTGGGCCTCAGCCTGAGTCCAGCCGGTGAGATTTTCCGCCACGGGATTCATGGTCCGGACGCACCCTTGGGCGTCCGTTGTAATCACAGCTTCGGCCATACTGGAAAAGGTGATCCTGAGAATCTCTTCCCGTTCTCGGCTTTCCCAAAGAAGCCTCTCCACCTCCTGGGTTTTGAGACGCACGCGGGCTCTCAAAAGAACGTTCCATAAGAGGCTCAAAAACGCCGCAAAGGCCAACCCGCCGACAACCCACCCCACCGTCCGCCA
>CALGPN010000017.1 GCA_937960435.1 uncultured Desulfosoma sp. | reverse complement strand
CGTTCCCATCCCGAACACGGCCGTTAAGCTCCTCAGCGCCCATGGTACTGCGCGGGTAGCCGCGTGGAAGAGTCGGTCGCCGCCAGCCCAACCCCCCTTCCCCCCAGACAGCCGGTCCCCAAGACCGGCTGTCGGCGTTTCACGAAGCCCCGGATCAAGCCGGAAAATCATCTCGGGCGCCAAGGTTGACCCTATGCTTCCAACACCCGATGCGCGAAAAATCCCATGGGAGTCCCTCCGGGCCGCATTCCAAGACTTTGAAGCGGACCCGGAATGGCTTCAGTTCTCCTCACAGGCCTTCGAAGCCGCCCTGATTCGTCCCGAACCTTCTTTCGTCTCGGATCTCCTGAGAACTCGATTTCTCAGAGAACCGGACCGGCCTTCCGCCATTCGAACCCTCTATGCTTTCCTCCTCGACCAGCGCTATGCCCACAAACTGAACCTCCTTTACTTCGCCTTTGATGTCTTCGGTGAAACCCCATGGCTTCCTCCGGAAGTCATCGCTCGAACCCCTTATCCCCACGAAGACGGCGTGCCGGCATTCCGCTATGCCGTTCGTGGTCCCGCACGTGGAGGATGTACGCCATGATACCGCAATGCGGCCGAGTGGAGATGGTTTTCCCGGGGCGAGCTCTGGTGAAACTGGAAACACGGCAAGCCTGCGGGGCCTGCGCCGCTCACGGGAACTGCCGCCCCGAAGCAGGGACGCGTCGGGAGCGTTTCGTCGAAGTCATCGATCCCATCGGCGTGCAGCGCGGTGATCGCGTCGAAATCCACTTTTCTTCGACCGCACTGTGGATGGGCATTCTTTTCTGTCTTGCGATCCCAGGGGGGGCGATGGTGGTCGGGGCCGTGGTGGGATGGTTTTGGGGACCCGGCTTCGGGGGGTCGGCGACGGCGGCCGCGGCTGCGGCAGGATTTTTGGCGTTGGGGGCGACTTTTGCGGCGGGTCTCCTCATCTATCGGAGAAAATTTGGTGCCGATCGCTATCTTCCCAGGATCGTTCGGAGTCTCGCCAAGGGCTCTCAGGCGGCCATGTCCACGCCCCCCGGATGTGAGGCTTCAAAGGTTCTCGTCTAGGCGTCGGGAGGGCCAGCGCCCTTGGGGATGGCCGCTCGAGCCAAAGCATCGCAGATTTCATTTTCCCGATGGCCCGCATGACCCTCGATCCACCGCCATTCCACGCGATGCCTCTGAGCCAAGCGATCCAGCGCCTCCCACAGTTCCCGGTTTTTTACCGGGCGCTTGTCGCTTGTTTTCCAGCCGTTTTTTTTCCACTTGTGGATCCACTCGCTCATGCCTTTTTGGAGGTACAGGGAGTCCGTATACAGAACGACCCGGGAGGGTTCCTTCAAGGCCTTGAGGGCCTCGACGACGGCGGTCAGCTCCATTTGGTTGTTGGTGGTCCTAGGTGATGAGCCGCTAATGGTTTTCTCGTGGTCTTGGTAGCGCAGAAGCGCCGCCCACCCCCCGGGACCGGGATTGCCCGAACAGGCCCCGTCGGTAAAAATTTCAACCGTCTTTTCATGGGCTTTTTCCGCCATGGCCGATTCTTCTCAAGAAGCGCGAAGGCACCGGCGCACAAAGCGGGCATAAGCCTGCGGGGTGTCTTTTTTCACGACGTCTTTCAGCTTTTCCAAGGGGATTTCCGCCCGAGCCGCCGCGCGGTGCCCCCCGGCGCTGCCCCATTGACCGAAGGCCTTTTGAACACTGCGGCCCGCGTTTTTCCGGTATCCGTCGTTTCGGACGATGACCACCAACACCTTATCCACCACGCCGCTCACGATGCTCCATGAAATATCGTGCACTTTGAGGAGAAAATCGGCCAGGATGACCAAAATGTCGGCGGAGGGGACCTTGGGCAGGTGGGTGTAAATCCGGTCCCTGACCACCGTCTTATTCTTGATGGCCTCGCAAAAGCAGTTCAAGTCTTTGAGGGAAAGGTCCGAAATTTCGATCTTTCGAAGGATGCCCTGGTAGACCTTGTCGTAGAGAAAGTGGAACGCCCGCACGTCTTCTTCGCAGCTTTGGCGTTCGAAGTTTTGGGTGTCCGTCTTGATGCCGTAAATGAGCGCCGTGGCCAGCGTTCGAGACGGTTTAATCTTGGCGGCCATCAAATATTCGGTCAGGATAGTGGATGTGGCCCCGTAACCGGGTCTGATGTCCAAAAACGGGATATCGGGCAACGGGGTGACAGGGTGATGATCGATGACAAGCGAATAGGAAATTTTTTGGAAGAACTCGTGATGGGCCGGTTGCCCGTCCACAAGGAAAAAGCGGTTGAATTCGTCCAGCTTTTTGTCCTTAAGAAGGACGATGGGGAGTTTGAGCAACCGCACCATGGTGAGATTGTTCAGGCGTCGGATGGGACGAATGATCCCGACGGTGGTCGAGTACACGTGCCGCCACAGGAGCCTTTTGAGGGCGAAAGCGGAAGCGATGGAATCGGGGTCCGGGTCGATGGTGATGAGGACGCGGTCTTTGGTGTGGACCAGGCTGTAGAGGCGGCTGAGGGCTTCCTTCCTGGAACGGGGCCGGAGGGATGCTGGGCAAGAACCGGGAGAAGGCAGCTTGTTTGGCGCCATGGGGAGTCGTGCCGACCCGAATGGGGACATGGACGAAAAAAGGGGTGGAAGCACCACCCCTTGGGATTTTCATGGAGCGGGAAACGGGATTCGAACCCGCGACTTCGACCTTGGCAAGGTCGCACTCTACCGCTGAGTTATTCCCGCTCGGCTCGGTGAGCTATTTAACCGAGTGGGCGGATGGAGTCAAGGGAAAATTTGGCTTAACGTCCGATAATATATATTATGTAAATTAAATAAAGGGGCGCCTCATGACCAAGGGTATCACCACGGGCATCGTCTATCACCCCAGTTTCAGCCGCCGCAGTTACCTCACCCAAGGCTCCCGCCTCCAGGACTTCCCCCAGATCCTCGAACCTTTACTCAAAGATCCCCGCTTCGTGCTCTTCGAGTCTCCCCCCATCGACGAAATCTGGGTTCTCAAGGTGCACACCCCCGAACTCTTGGAAGGTGTCTACGCCGACCCGTTGTGTTCCACCGCGTGGCATTCCGCCGGCGGCGTCGTCCTGGGGGCCGAAAAAATCGTTCTGGGGGAGATCCGCAACGCCTTCGCCTTCATCGGCGCCGGAGGCCATCACAGCGGACGGGATTTTTTCGGGGGTTACTGTTGTTTTAACGATGTGGTCCTAGCCATGACGGTTCTTCGAGAACGCCACGGGGTTCGGCGTTTCGCCGTCCTGGACACGGACGCTCACCACGGGGACGGCACGCGGGATCTCGTACGGGACGATCCGGATGTTTTGCATGTGTGCCTGTGCACCAGCGCCTACGAGTCCCCCGACGGCACCAAGGTGGATGTTCCGGTCCCGTTCGAGGCTTCCCCGTGGCGCGCCTTTTCCTGGGGGCGACGCCTCGAGGCGCCGGAATCGGCTCGGGATGTGGACCGGCGTTATTACGAAACGGCGCGCCGGGCGTTTTACGATCGGTGTGTGCGCTTTGCGCCGGAGCTGATTTTCTGGTACTTCGGTTTCGACACGCATCGAGGCGACTACGGCGACCTCGGCCTCACCCGTCAGGCCTATCTGCTCCTTGCGCACATGATGAAAGACCTGGCGGAAACCGTCTGCAACGGCCGGTTGGAAGTGGTTTTGGGCGGTGGATCCCGAAGCGACATCGCCCGCGACTGCATTCCGCCTATTATCGCCATCTTGGGAGGGCGTTCATGAGCGGGCCCATACCGCCGAAGACCTTGGTCAAGACGCTGACGACCATGGCCTGCACCTTGCCCGGGGACTACGGCCTGTTTTGGGATGAAGACGGCACGATGCCGTGGAAGGAATTTTATTGGGCATTGCAGGACGATCCGCGGCTGCGTTTCGTTCGGGAATCGACCCTGAAGGAATTGTCTCTTTTGGGCTATGCCCTCCCCTTTGCACTGGAAGGCTCGCGCCTGCGGCTCTTGGAAAGGCCTCCCGGAACCCTCTACGAAGAAGTCACGCCGCCCCCGGCGCTTCTTTTCGCCGGGATCCGCCGACGGCAGCTTCCCGCGGTTCGCACGGAAGGGCTTCGGGCCCTTCATCGCTCTTACGTCCCTCTGTGGACGGACAAAACCACGGCGGAACGCATGGCGCGCCGGCGGGGGTCGGATTTTGTGGTGTTGGAAATCCGCGCTCGAGAGGCCCACGCCGCCGGAGTTCGATTTTTCAAAGGGGGAGAGAGTCTTTATCTCACCAAGGCCGTGGATGCCGTCCATTTGGTGTTTCCATGGAAGGCCCCTGACGATGAGGCCGAGAAAGTATCCGAAAAGCCGGCTCGATCCCCCGAAAAGGCTCTACGGGGAAAACCCGACGCCATGTTGGGATCCTTTGCCATGGAGCCTCGGCACATGAAAGGGCTTTTTCCGGATTGGTCTTTCGAAGGGGAGCCGAAGCCCAAGAGGAAACCTTCGGATTCCAAAGGGAAAAAGGAAAGCAGCTGGAAGCGCGCCGCCCGAAAGGAACGGCGCAAACGGGAAGTCTGATCACGCAGCACCGCCGCCGAGATAGGCTTTTTGCACATCGGGGTTTGCCAGCAGCTTGGCGGCGTCATCTTCCAGGGCGATGCGCCCGAGTTCCATGACATAGCCCCTGTGGGCGAGTTTGAGAGCCGCCCGAGCGTTTTGTTCCACAAGGACCACGGTGACCCCCGAGGCGTTGATGGTCTTGATGGTCTCGAAGATGGTTTTGACGAGAAGGGGCGCCAAACCGAGGCTCGGTTCGTCCAAAAGGAGGATTCTGGGCCGACTCATCAGACCTCGACCGATGGCCAGCATTTGCTGTTCACCACCGCTCAGGGTGCCGGCGAGCTGGCGGCGCCGCTCGGCGAGGATGGGGAAGAGTTCGTAGATCCATTCCCGCGTTTTTGAAATTTGACCGGTGTCAGAGCGCGTAAAGGCCCCCAGATTCAGGTTTTCCTGAACGGTCAGGGTGCCGAAAATGCGGCGCCCTTCCGGCACATGGGCCACACCCCGGCGCACGATTTCGTGCGGCGGCAGCTTGTGGAGCGGGGTTTCGTCCAAGGTGACGGCGCCGCCGGAAGGTTTGACCAGCCCGCTGATGGTGAGGAGCGTGGTGGATTTTCCCGCGCCGTTGGCCCCAAGAATGGTCACGATCTCCCCCGGCTTGACCGTGAGACGGATGCCGTGAAGGACTTCGATATTGCCGTATTTGACGCGAAGATCCACGAGCCGGAGCATATCAGTCTTCTTCCGTCCCCAGGTATGCCTCGATGACCCGGGGATTGGCTTTGATTTCCGGCGGGCTCCCTTCGGCGATCTTGGATCCGTATTCCAGAACGACGATCTTTTCGCACACGCGCATGACCAGGTTCATGTCGTGCTCGATGAGCAGCACCGTAACCCCTTGTTCCTGGATCTTGCGAATGAGGTCGATCAAAGCCGCCGTTTCCTGTTCGTTCATGCCGCCGGCGGGTTCGTCCAAAATGAGCAGCTTGGGTTCCGTGGCCAGGGCACGGGCCACTTCCAGAAGCCTCTGATTCCCGTAGGAAAGATTTTTCGCCTGCTGCAGAGCGCTTTTTTCGAGGCCCACGAAAGCGAGCGCGTTCATGGCTTGTTCGATGGCCTTCTTTTCTTCCTTGCGATGTCGCGCGAGGCCCAGCATGGCCGAAACAGCCCCGCAACGCATCCGACAGTGACAGCCCGCCAGCACGTTTTCCAATACGGTGAGGTTTTGGAAGAGGCGGATGGTTTGAAACGTTCGGCCGATCCCCAGGGCGATGATCCGATGTGTGGGAAGCCGCAGCAGCGAAGTGTTGTTGAAGAGGATTTCGCCTTGATCTGGCCGGTAGATGCCCGTGATGAGATTGAAAACCGTTGTTTTTCCGGCGCCGTTGGGCCCGATGAGACCGACGATGGTCCCCGAATCCACTTCAAAGGAGACGCTGTGCACGGCCGTTAGACCGCCGAAGGATTTCGTCACGCGCCGCAGGCTGAGCAGACTCATGTCGATTCCTCCGCGGCCTCTTCCTTGAGCAGCTCATAGCGACGCGGCCGCGCCGGCAGGATTCCGCCGGTGCGGAAAATCATCATGGCGATCATGGCGGCGCCGAAGACCATCATTCGTGCGTTGGTGAAGCCTCGAAACACTTCGGGAAGCCCCACGATGAGAAAGGCCCCGAGAAGAACGCCGGGGATGCTTCCCGAACCCCCCAGGATGATCAAGGTGAACATGACCACCGATTCCCAGAAGCTGAACGATTCCGGGGCGATAATGGTCATCTTGGCCGCATAGATGTTGCCCACCATGCCGGCCCAGGCGGCACCCAGGACGAAGGCCATGAGCTTGTAGTGGGCCGTGTCGATCCCGCTGCCCTCGGCGGCCGTCTCGTCCTCGCGAAGGTAGTTCAAGGCCCTGCCGAAACGGGAGTTTTCCAACCGATGAAACAAGAAAACCGTCAAGGCCACGAAGGCCCAGATGAGATAAAAGAACTCCTGAGGCCTTCGAATGACCCAGCCCATGAGACTGGGCCGGGCGATGCCGAAGATGCCGTTGGCGCCTCCGGTAATGCCGAAGACGTTGTTGATGAGCGCGATGCGGACGATTTCGCCGACGCCGATGGTGACGATACACAAATAATCCCCTCTGAGATGGATGATGGGCCGGGCGATGAGAAGAGCGAACAGGCCGGCCGTGAGCCCGCACAGGGGCATGAGCGCCAGGATGGGGATGTGGAACTTTGTGTTGAGGATGGCCGCCGTGTAGGCGCCCACGGCATAGAAGGCGGCGTGTCCCAGGTTGAAAAGGCCCGCATGGCCGACAATGAGGTTGAGGCTCAGACCCAGAGCGGCATAAAGACCAATGCTATTGAGCACATCGGTCCAGTAGGCGTTGAGGAAAAGAGGGCACACGGCCAAAAGGGCGGCCACGCCCCCATAGACCAGGAAGCGTTTTTCCGTCATACCTTTTCAGCCACCCGTTCGCCCAAAAGCCCTGTGGGGCGCACAATGAGAATGAAGATGAGGACGCCGAAAGCGATGGCGTCCTTCCAGGCGATGGAGAGATAGGCGGCGCCTAGGGCCTCGATGACTCCGAGGAGTATCCCTCCCACCATGGCTCCGGGGATGTTGCCGATGCCCCCCAAGATGGCCGCCGTAAAGGCCTTGAGACCGTAGACCCAGCCCATGGTGAAATTGATCTGGCCGTAGTGAAGCCCCACCATCAGGCCTGCGGCTCCCCCAAGGGCCGGCCCGATGAGAAAGACCATGAGGATGACCCGGTTGACGTCGATGCCCATGAGGCGCGCGGCATCTTGGTCGATGGCGGCGGCGCGGATGGCCGTGCCGATTTTCGTCTTCTGGATGAATGCGTAGAGGGCGATCATCATTACGACGGAGGCGCCCAGGATGAGTACCCGCACCAGCGGAACGTAAAGCCCGAAAAGGTCGATGGCCGTCTTGGGCAGGATGCCTTGTGGGTAGACCTGGAATCGGGCGCCGTAGATGAGCATGAGGGTATTGGAAAAAAAGATGGACGCCCCGAGGGCGGAAACGACGGCGGAAAGCCTGGGCGAATGCCGAAGCGGCCGGTAGGCCACTCTTTCCAGCAGCGCGCCGACGAGCGCGACGAGCCCCATGACCATCAAGGCTAGGACGACAATCCCTGCCCCCGGCCCCAATCGATCGGACAAGAAAAGGGAAGTGAGCAGGGTCAGCCCCAAGTAGGACCCGATGGTAAACAAATCGCCGTGGGCGAAATTGATGAGCTTGAGGACGCCGTAGACCATGGTGTAGCCCAAGGCGATCAAGGCGTATATGCCGCCTACGGCGAGCCCGTTGGTCAGTTGCTGAAAAAATTCTTCCATGAGTTTGACAGTCAATCCAAAAAAATGCAGCGAATTGCAAAATGGTTGGGGGAGCGGCTCGGGGGCCGTCGCCTCGGGCTTCGCGTGCCGCTCTCCCAAACGAAGGCGGGGGACTGTGGTTTTACGGCTGCAGGATGAAGTTCCCCTCTGCATCCACCTTGTACACGCGGTAAACCTCCCCGACGCGGTCGCCTTTTTCGTTAAAGGCGATCTTTCCCGTCAGACCGGCAAATTCCTTCAGCTCCTTGTGCAAGTAATCCGCCAGCTTGTCGGGATCCGTGGACTGGGTGGCTTGGATGGCGGCGGTGATCACGCGGAAGCCGTCACCCGCCAGCACGGCGTAGATGGAGTTGGGCGCGTTGCCGTATTTTTTCGTAAACTCATCCAAGAAAGCCTTGGCTTCGGGAGAAGGCAAGTCCTTGGGCAGAGGTGCGCTCAAGAAGTAAAAACCCTGGGCCGCGTCCTTCCCGGCGATTTTCACCAGGTCCGGGTTGTTGGTGGCGTCCCCGCCGATGAACGGAACGTTCCAGTTCATTTCTTTTTTCTGCCGCAAAAGCAACCCGGCTTCCGGGTAGTACCCCGTGAAGAACACCACGTCGGGGTTGGCCCCTTTGAGCTTGGTCAGGATGGCGGTATAGTCGCGTTCTCCGGGGGTGAGCGCGTCAAAGAAAACGATCTTGATGCCTTTGCCTTCCAAGAGCCCTTTGGCTTCGTCCGCAAGCCCTTTGGCGTAGGTCGTGTTGTCGTGCAGAATGGCGACGGTTTTGAATCCGAGCTTTTCAATGGCCTGCACGGCCACCCTGCCCTGCTCGTCATCCCGAGGACAGGTGCGGAAGAAGTATTTCAGCCCCTTTTCCGAAAGACGAATGGCGGTGGAACCGTTGGCGATCTGGAGAATCTTGGATTCGTTGTAGATGTTCTGCGTGGCTTCCGTGACCGAGGAACCATAGGTGCCGATGACGGCCACGATGCCTTGAGTTGCCAAGCGCTGGGCAGCCAGAGCCGCCGTGCGTGGATCCCCGCCGTCGTCGTCGGCGATCACTTCCACTTTCTTACCCAAGACACCGCCTTTGGCGTTGAGATCCGCGGCAAGGAGGTCCAGAACCTGCTTCATTTCCTGCCCTTCACTGGCCCATGGCCCGGTCATGGGACCCATGAGGCCGATCTTGACGGTGTCCGCCATGGCCGCCATCGCTCCGCCGACCAGAAGACACAGCGCCATCAATGCAATGAGCCCTTTCTTCATGGAACCCTCCTTGTCTGCTGGAATTTGTGCCGACATGAATCCCCATCCGCTCTTTCCATGCACCGTCATGCAAAAGTGCGCGGAAGATATCAAAAAAAATTGAACCCTGTCAACTTGACAACCGAACCGCAAACGGGCTCTGCTTCAATAGGCTCAGTGAATGCGGTTTATTCGGAATGAGGCGAGGCAAAGCCATGACGGACCTATGGACGAGAGAGGAGCGGGCCTCATGAGCGACGATTTGGAGCGAAGGATTCGTCAGACCGGACTCTGGCTTTACCAGCTCATCGAAGACGAAACGCCGTCCATTTTTCGTAAGGATTACTGGACGGGCAAGGTCATGGACTGGTGCATGCACAACGAAGCATTCAAGGTGGAGATGTTTCGATTCATCGACGTTTTTCCTTATCTCACCCGGCCGGAATCGGTGGCGAAACATCTCCAAGAATATTTTTGCCGCCCCGACCAGTGTTTCCCGTCGGCGCTCCAGTGGGGGTTGCGGCAACTGTCGCCCACATCCTTTGCGTCCAAGATGGTGGCAAAGAGCATGGCAAAGAACATCGCGTCCATGGGGGCCATGTTCATTGCCGGCGCCACCGTCCAGGAAGCCCTGAGCAATTTGGAGGGCCTGAGAAGCCAGGGCATGGCGTTCACCGTGGATCTTTTGGGCGAAGCCGTGGTGTCCCGCTCCGAAGAAGAAGCCTACCTCAGTCGTTACCTGGAACTCTTGGATTTTCTCGGCGACGCCTCCACGGCATGGCCGCCCCTGGGCGGCGGATCGGGAGACTTGGACTGGGGTTTCGCCCCCAAGGTGAACGTTTCTTTAAAGCCCTCCGCGTTGTATTCCCAAATGAATCCGGTGGCCTTCGATTATTCCGTCGACCGGGCCAAGGAGCGTCTACGACCTATCTTTCGCAAGGCCGTCGCCACAGGGGCTTTTGTCTGCCTGGATATGGAACACACGGCCCTCAAAAACATCACCCTGGCGCTCTATAAGAGCCTCATGGAAGAGCCCGAGTTTCGGGACTATCCTCACACGGGGGTGGTCATTCAATCCTATTTAAGGGACAGCGAGGACGATCTGAGACAATTCATCACATGGGCGAAGAAACGCGGCGCGCCTTGCACTGTGCGTCTGGTCAAGGGGGCCTATTGGGATGCGGAGGTCGTGTGGGCCCGTCAGAATCACTGGCCGATACCCGTCTTTACGAACAAGTATGAGACCGACGCCAATTTCGAAAAGTTGGCGCGAATCCTTCTGGAAAACCATACCGTGGTGGCCTGTGCCTGTGCATCCCACAATATCCGCAGCCTCGCTTACGTGTTGGAACTTTCCAAGGACCTCAAGGTCCCGCCCGATCGCCTGGAATATCAGATCCTTTACGGCATGGCCGAACCGGTACGCACAGCCCTTCAGAAGGCGGGGTTACCCCTTCGACTCTACACGCCCATCGGCGAGATCATTCCGGGCATGGCCTATCTGGTCAGGCGTTTGCTCGAAAATACGAGCAATGAGTCTTTCCTGAGGTTGAGTTTTTCCGAAGGCGTGTCTCGAGAAACCCTGCTGAGAAATCCTGTGGAACTGGCCGTCGAGCACCCCGTGTCGGAACTTGCGGAACCGCCCGCCCCGGAATACGGCGACAAGGGACCCTTAGGTAACGAGCCTCCCTGGGATTGGACGCGGGCGGAGGTGCGCCGCGCTTTCCACAAATCGCTGGGTGCGGTCCGAAAGACTTTCCCCGTCAAAGTTCCTTTGGTGATCGCCGGTTCAAAAATTTCGACCAAGGAGACCTTCCTTTCCACCAACCCCAACGACACGAGAGAAATTGTGGGGATCGCGGCGTCGGCGGGTCGTGAGGAAGCCGAACGGGCTGTGCAAGCGGCCAAGGACGCTTTTGCGGCATGGCGGGACACGCCCCCTCGGGACCGGGCCGAGTTTTTGTTCAAGGCGGCCGCATCGGCGCGGTCGCAACGCTACGAACTGGCGGCCCTTCAGGTTTTGGAGGTGGGAAAAAGCTGGAAGGAAGCCGACGCCGATGTGTGCGAAGCCATCGATTTTCTGGAATATTACGGTCGCGAAATGATCCGGCTCGGCACGCCGCGGCGCATGGGGCGTGTGCCGGGGGAAATCAGCCACCTTTTTTATGAACCCCGCGGCGTCGCGGTGGTCATCGCCCCGTGGAATTTTCCCTTGGCCATTTCCGTCGGGATGACCTCGGCGGCTCTGGTGACCGGAAACACTGTGGTGTACAAGCCCGCGTCCCAATCGCCGGTTGTGGGCTTCTGTGTGGCGCGCCTTTTCGAGGACGCGGGGCTGCCTGCGGGGGTGCTGAATTTTGTGCCGGGGCCGGGCTCTCTCGTGGGCGAAGCCTTGGTCGCCCACCCGGACGTGGCCCTGGTGGCCTTTACGGGCAGCAAGGATGTGGGGCTGCGCATCATCCAACAGGCCGCGAAGACGCCGTCCGGCGCCCAGTGCATCAAAAACGTCATTGCGGAACTGGGCGGCAAGAACGCCATTATCATTGACGCCGACGCCGATCCGGACGAAGCCGTCGTGCAAGTGCTGCACTCCGCTTTCGGCTATCAGGGTCAGAAATGTTCCGCGTGTAGCCGCCTGATCGTCCTTGAAGAAAATTATGACAAATTCATTGTGCGGCTGCGGGCGGCGGCGGAAAGCCTGGAGCTTGGCCCCGTGGAAGACCCGAAAAATGTGATGGGAGCCGTCATTGACGCCGAAGCCAAGAAAAAGATCTTGGGCTACATCGAGATCGGCAAGAAAGAGGGCACGGTGCTTGTCGAGAGATCTTTCGGCGGCGAAAACGGCCATTTTGTGCCCCTGACCATTTTCACGGACATCCGGCCGCACCATCGCCTGGCTCAGGAGGAAATCTTCGGCCCTGTGCTGAGCGTCATCAAAGTGCGCACCTTTGACGAAGCGCTCGATGTGGCCAATGGGACCCCTTATGCCCTCACCGGGGCGGTTTTCAGCCGAAGCCCTGAAAATATCGAAAAAGCGCGAAAATCCTTTCGGGTTGGAAACCTGTACATCAATCGCGGCTGTACGGGAGCCGTTGTGGAACGGCACCCCTTCGGCGGATTCAAGATGTCGGGGATCGGTTCCAAGGCGGGCGGACCCGATTACCTGCTTCAGTTTATGGTCCCGAGAACCGTGGCGGAAAACACCTTGCGGCGGGGTTTCGCCCCTGCGGAGTAAGCCGGCGGCTTAGTGCGTCATCCACAGGAGAATGGCCCCAATCAGGATGCCCAAAAGGAGACCGATTCCCAAGTGCTTCAGGCGAAGCGGCGGCGCGAGGTTCGGTTTTGTGTTCACGGTGTTCAGAGTGACCACGTTTTCTTGCCCGCCCTTTCGGGACGAGAGGTGAACCACCGTCGCTCCCCAGGATCCCGAAGCCGGCGAGGCATCATAAAACGCGAAGACCAAGGGATGGCGAGATAAGAGAGCGCGAACCCGACGGCGCAACACCCCCCTGCCCTTCCCGTGGATGATCCGCACGGTTTCAAAGCCTTGAGCCTGCGCTTCGCTGAGGTAGTCGTCGAGAAGGGGTTTCAGTTCCCGGGGGTCATAAGTGTGGAGGTCCAAAACAGGTTCGACAGGAACCCCCAAGACCTCCGGGCAGTTTTTTTCGTCGCGTTCCATCTTGGTTATTGGCTCCATCTTTCGGTCCGTGCAGGCCCGTGCTTCTTGGAAACGGAATTTCATTCGCCAACGGCCGTCCTAAAGATCGGCACAGCGCCCCTGTACGGGCGGGCCTTGTGCCCGCCCGAAAACCAGAGGGCCTTGTGCCCGCCCGGTACGGGGCACCCACAAGGGGTGCCTTTACAGGGCCCGGCCGCAAATCCTTACGGGGAAGGCCAACCCCGTTCGTGTTGGGGTTCGCTGCGCTCACCCCAACCTACGCATCGCCGAGGCTGACAAAGGAACCAAAACAGGGTTGCCACCTCCCATGGGCCGACTTATAAGGTCTCCACGGATGAAATGACGAATCACTTGTGCCGGACAATCAGTTCTTTTCCGTCGTCTTCCAGGGCGATGCTTCTCGGCAACGGAGGGGAGGCCCCATGAGCCCATCGATCCGCGTGACCTTTCAACCTGAAAATAAAACAGTTCTCGCCGAATCCGGAGAATCTTTGCTGGATGTGGCCGGCGTCGCAGGAATCTATATCAATAGCCTATGCGGCGGCCAGGGGGTGTGCGGCAAATGCCGTCTGAAGGTCGTCAAGGGAGTGGTGGATTTCAACAGCAAGGGGGTGGGGTTTCTGGACCGCAAGGAAGTGGACGCCGGGTACGTGCTCGCCTGTCAAGCCACGCTGCGGGACGAAGACGTGGAAGTGTGGATCCCTCCGGAATCCCGCCAGGAGGAAGAACAAATCCTCATGGTGGATCACATCGTCCAGTACACGGCCCCTGAGCGGATGGAAAAAGAACCAAGCTCCTTACCCATCCCCTACTATAACCCTCTGTGCAGCAAGATCTTTTTGCAGCTTCCTGAACCTTCGCTGCAGGACAATCTTTCCGACCTCGAGAGAATTTATAGGGAACTTCACAGAAAATTCCCCGACGTGAAATGGGAAGCGGATTTTTCCTGCCTCAAAAATCTCGCCCGGCTCCTTCGGGACAACCAATGGTGCGTGACGGCTCTCACGCACATGCTGGACCCGCATTGTTATCATGTCCGGGCCCTAGAGCCGGGAGACACGAGTGGGCGCAGTTACGGCGTGGCCATCGACGTGGGAACGACCACCATCGTCACCCAACTCATCGACCACAAAACAGGCCAAATCAGGGCCGTGGAAGCCAGTCACAACCAACAGGCGCGTTACGGCGAGGATGTGATTTCCCGCATGGTCTTTGCCTGCGGCCGCGGCGGTATGGACCCCTTGAAGAACGCCGTAGTCACCACCATCAACTCTTTGGTCAATTCCCTGGTGGCGGCGGCGGGAATCAACCACCAGGATATCATTTCCTTTGTGGCGGCCGGAAACACGACCATGACCCACTTGCTGCTCGGACTGGAGCCGTGCACGATCCGGTTGGAGCCTTATATTCCCACGGCCACACGCTTCCCCTGGGCGCGGGCCGCCGATGTGGGCTTGATCGGGCATCCCGAAGCCACGCTCCATTGTATGCCCTGCGTGAGCAGCTATGTGGGGGGAGACATTACGGCGGGAGTTCTCGCGTGTGGGATGAACGACAAGCCGGAGCTCAGCGCCCTCATCGACATCGGCACTAACGGGGAAATCGTCATCGGCAACAACGAGTGGCTCGTGTGCTGCTCGGCGTCGGCCGGCCCCGCCTTCGAAGGCGGAGGCACCAAATGCGGCATGCGCGCTACGAGGGGCGCAATCCAAAAGGTGCGCATCCAAGGCCCTCAGGTGACCTATGAGACCGTCGGGGGCGGCAAGGCCAAAGGCATCTGCGGCTCGGGCCTCATCGATTTGATGGCGGAACTGGTGGCCGAAGACATTATCGATCAGAGCGGAAAGTTCATCCGGCTGGATCATCCTCAGGTTCAGGTGGTCGACGGTGTGCCGGAATTTGTGGTGGCTCATCCCCACGAGAGCGAGACGGGGCATCCCGTGGTCATCAATCAAGACGACATCGGAAACCTCATGAAGAGCAAGGCGGCGGTGCTGGCCGCCATGAAGATCCTGCTGGAAAATTTGGGACTCACCTTCCGTGATCTGGAAAGGATCTACGTGGCGGGGGGCTTCGGCGCCCACTTGGATATCGAAAAATCCATTCGGATCGGCTTGCTCCCCGATGTGCCGTTGGAACGCGTCCAGTTTATCGGCAACAGCTCCGTGGCCGGGGCCCGACAGTGCCTCCTTTCGACCCATGCTTTCCGGAAGGCCGGCGCCATCGCCCGGCAGATGACCTACTTCGAGCTGTCCGTGCACCCGGGTTTCATGAGCGAATTTATCGCCGCCTTGTTTCTGCCGCACACGGATATGGAACTTTTCCCCTCGGTCAAAACATACCTGGCTCAACGCCGGGCCCGAGCGGGTCGCTAAGAAGCCGCTCAGCCCTTGGAGGCACACGACGATGACCTCGTCCTGCCGATTTCACCCGGAACGCAGCGCCGTGGTCCACTGTGAAAAGTTCGAGTACGGTTACTGCCAGGAATGCGTGGACTCCTGCCGAGCGTGTACGGATCCGGAACTTTACTGCCGTCACCGCACCGCGTGCGTCATCTGGGAACTCTGCCGCCGTGAAGTGAAAAAGCGCCGCCGTGCCGCCTGTGCCGACGCGACGGCTTGTGAAGGCGGGAAGGACGCCGCAAGCGCCGGAAATGTTTCTAGCGCGCCTTCGGCACCTTGACGATAATGGGCTGATCCTTTTCCGATCCGGAGATCTTTTCGGCCGCCTTTTGCGCCTCGGCTTGAGAAGCGAACGGGGCGATGCGCACGGCGTAGAGCAGCCCCATCTTGGGATGGTCAAATGGGGTGATTTCCGGCTGAAACCCCAATTTCTTCAGTCTCTGCAGGGCCTGTTGCGCGTTTTCTTTTTGAGAATACGCTCCCACCTGAACGGCGTAAGCCCAGGATCCTGAAGAAGCCGCAGAGGCGGGAGAATTTTGCGGCGCAGAGGCTACCGTCGTCCCCGCCGGGGATTCCGTTTTTACCGAGGGGGCCGTCGAAGGGGTTGGGCTGGCTTTCGCCGCCCGGGGCTGGACCCCTGAGGAAGCCGATGCCGCCGGGGTCCGGGGACCTGCGGCGGGCGACACGTTTTTGGTGTCGGCCGCCGGGGAGCGTGTCGTCTCAGGCGTGCCTTCCGTCGGGGAGGCGACGAGGGGATGGGCGGGGCTTTGCCCTTCCGGTGGGCTTGCGGGGGCCGGTGCACGGTCCGAAAGACCGGCGTCTTTGGGTGCCGTCGGCCCGGCCTTATCCAAGGACAAGACTTGGGGTTCGGGAACGGTTGTCTTGGGAATTTCCCTGTAGAGCTTGGGCTTTCCCGCGTCGCCACCGTCCCCGATGGGCGGCTGGGCTTTTTGCTTCCAGACGAGAGCCAAAACGAGCACAAAGACGATGCCGATGGACAGGGCCACAAAAACCCGCCCGAGAAGAGCCTTCGGGATCCCCTCCTTGTTGTTTTGAACACGCGCCTTCGGGACAAAAATCTTCTTTCTTTCCATGGAATCACCTCAATGAACGGGCTTTATCCATAGCCCTGGCAAATCCTGGCAGCGCCCGTTCGATGGTGCGGTCATCGACGCAATAGGCCAGTCGGAAATACCCCGGACCCCCGAAACCGCTGCCGGGTACCGCCAAAATGTTTTCTTCAACCAAAAGGCGCACGAAGGCCACATCATCGTGGATCGGGCTTTTGGGGAAAAGGTAAAACGCTCCGGGCGGCTCGAAACACTCATAGCCCGCGCTTTTCAGCCCCTTGTAAAGCTTGTCGCGTTTCGCACGGTAAACGGAGACATCGACCGATTCCTCGAGAAGATCCGGGAGGATCCATTGCATGAGCGCCGGCGCGTTCACGAACCCCAAGATACGGTTGGCCAGGACCAGCGCGCCTTGGATCGCGGCCTGGTCTTCGGCCTGCGGGTGCAGGACCGCGTAACCGATGCGTTCTCCGGGAAGAGAGAGGTCTTTGGAAAAAGAGGTGGCAATGAGTGCATTTTCGTAGCATCGAAAAATTGACGGGGGGTTTTCGGCCGTGTAGACGATCTTCCGGTAGGGTTCGTCCGAGACGAGAAAGATGGGGTGTCCCACGGTCCGGCTTTTTCGGCGAAGCAGTTCGCCCAACGCCTGGAGATCGGCGGCGCTGTAGACTTGGCCCGTGGGGTTGTTCGGGGAATTGATCAGAACGATCTTGGTCTTGAGACCGACGGCCTTGTCGAGGGCTTCCAGATCCAAGGAAAAATCAGCGGTCGTGGGAACGGTTCTCAGAGTCCCGCCGTGGTTTTCCGCATAGAAACCGTATTCCACAAAAAACGGGGCCGGGACGACCACCTCGTCTCCGGGGTCCAACAGGGCTTTCAAGATGACATTGAGGGCCCCGGCGGCGCCGCAGGTCATCACGACATGATCCGCCGTCACGGGGACGCCGTGTTCGTGCCTGAGATATGCGGCGAGTTTTTCCCTCGTCTCCGGCAACCCGGCGTTGGGCATGTAGCTATGAAGGGACTCTCGGCCGTTTTCGATAATGTTCAGAAGCGCCCGCTTTACGGAAGGCGGCGGCGGCACATTGGGGTTGCCCAGGCTGAAGTCGAAGACTTTTTCGGCGCCATGGATTTTTTTAAGCCGCGCCCCTTCCTCGAACATTTTGCGAATCCAGGACGACCGATCCATATACGAACGCATTTGGTGCGAGATGCTCATGAACCCCCTCCTTCGGTAACCCATGCGGCGGGACCCGCTTTTCCCTTCCAATTGACGGCTGCCCGCAAGCCCGCCCCCGTTCCCTCAGCGGGTCCGCCCCGGACAAAGATGTGTCGTCACGGGCGAACTCCTAACAGAATTGGCCCTTTTCAGCAAGGGCGCGCCAACCTGTCGTTCTCATCCCCGCACGGGTACACGGTGAGGGTTTCCCGGTGCCAGGTGAGGCTGGTCAGCGGCTTGAGACCTTCGGGGGGGAAGTGCGGTCCGTAGACCAGGAAAATCCCCGACCAACCGTAAAGTTTTTCGATCAAAGGATCCAGAGGTTTGTCCGGGTAGATGTAGAGGACGTCGAAGGGATCCAACCGGAAGTCGAGAAAATCGCCGCAGACGAAGGCCGTGCGACGGCTGAGGCCCAAAGTGTGGGCGTTTTCTAGCGCCTTTCGGCACAGCTCGGGGTCGGCTTCGATCCCGACGGCTCGGGTGAAAAGGGCCGCGCAGCACACGGCCACCCCATCCCCGCAGCCCAGATCCCCAAAAAGGTCGTAGCGCTCCAGACCCAACTCGCGGAAAAACACGAGCAAGGCCTCCGGTCGGGACGTCGCCCAAGCCCCGCGGGACGTCATCTTGTAGGGCCCGCCGATGTGTTCGTCACAACGATGTCGGTCGGCAAAGTGCCGAAGCAGTCTCTCTGAAAGACCACCCCGATCGGGGGCGCTCATTTGCGTCCCCCGACCACGCTGCGCTCTTTGTAGACCCCGGCGGCCACGGAGGCGAGCGGGAAAACGAGACACCGTTTGCCGAGAATCGTCCCGGGGTTGGTCACGGCATTGCACCCGATTTCGGTGCCGTCCCCGATGATGGCCCCCAGTTTTCGCCGGCCGGTATCCAGCACGCCCTCGTCGGTCCAGATCCGGATTGTGTTCCCTTTGATCTTCAGGTTGGCCAGTTTCGTCCCGGCGCCCAAGTTCACATTGTTTCCCAGGATGCTGTCGCCCACGTAGGCGAAATGTCCCGCCTTGGCCCCGTTGAGGAAAATGCTGCTCTTGAGTTCCGTGGTGTGGCCCACCACGCAACGGTCCCCGACGAGGCACGTGCCGCGAATGTAGGCCCCCTGGCGCACTTCGGTGCCGTTGCCGATAAGGGTCGGCCCCTTGATCAAGGCGCCCGGTTCCACCACGGTCCCTTTGCCCAGTTGCACCGCCGCGTCCATGAAGACACAGCCCGCATAGAGCACCGTCGCTTCCGTGGTCTCTTCGCCGCGCACCCGCACCCGAAAGGTGCCTTTGGTGGGGTCTCCCCCGAGAATCTCAAAGCCGTCGAACCACACTTTGCCTCCGAAAAGGACCACCGTCTTGGGAAGCGGTTCCCCGTACAAGCCCACGCCTTTGACGGAGGAGACCAGGCGGCTTTCCAGGTAACTTTTGAGGCCGGAAAGAGTTTCCCACACGGGCGCCTCCATCGGGAAAACCTCTCGATGGGCGAAGCCCTGAAGATCGAAAAGCATGGCGGCGGAGATGGTTTCCATGGCCTACCCTTCTTTCGACGCCAACAGCCTGCCGTGTTCGATTTTGATGCATTTGTTCATGACGACCTTCATGCCCGCGTTCCTGGCTTTTTCGGCGGATTCGTTGTGACACAGCCCAAGCTGCATCCACACGGCTTTGGCGCCCACCGCCACAGCCTCGTCCACGATGCCCGGGATGGCCTCCACGTTGCGGAAGATGTCCACCACATCGATGGGCACGGGAACGGACTTGAGGTCCGGGTAGCACGGCTCCCCAAGCACTTCCTTATATTTGGGATTGACGGGAATCATTTTATAGCCGTGTTCCTTGAGGTATCGAGCCACCTTGTGGCTGTCGCGATCCTCCTTGTGGGACACGCCCACCACCGCCACCGTCCGTGCCGATTCCAAAAGAGACTTGATTTCCGGATCGGGTAGGTTTTCCAGAGGCAGTTCACATTCGGCCATGAGGCACCTCCTTTGCGTCGACTTGCTTGTTAGACGGGTTTTATTCCACGTACCAATCGTTTCGACTGAGGCATTCGCACCCGTCGGCCGTGACGCGCACCATGTTTTCCAGTCGCACGCCGCCCAGGCCCGAGACGTAGATCCCCGGCTCCACCGTCAGAACCATGTTTTCCTGGAGCACCACGGATGTCTTTTTCCCGTACCCCGGTTTTTCATGAACCGCAAGCCCGATGCCGTGCCCCAGCCCATGGCCGAACGCCGGGCCGTAGCCCGCTTTGTCGATGATGCCTCTGGCGACGCCGTCCACGGCATGGGAATCCACACCCGGGCGGATGGCGTCCATGGCGGCCAGTTGCGCTTCCCGAACGATGCGGTAGATTTCCCGCATTTTCGAGGGAACTCGCTCCCCGAGCCATGTGCGGGTCATATCCGAGCAGTACATGCGCCACCGGGCGCCCAAGTCCAGGATCACAGCGTCTTCTTGGGTGATCCGCCGGTCGGTGGGCACGGCGTGGGGCAGAGCCCCGTTGGGGCCGGAGGCGACGATGGGCGGAAAGGAGACGGCTTCCGCGCCCAATTCCCGAATGCCCTTTTCGATGGCCCACGCTACCTCTTTTTCGCTCAGCCCGGGGCGCAGCCCGCACCACACCCTCTCGAAAACCGATTCGGCCAGAGCCAGGGCGTGACGCATCTTTTCGATTTCCGAGGCATCCTTCACCATGCGCAAAACTTCCACCAAGGGTTCTTCAGCCCACAGCTCGCCCTCCGGGGCCACCTCATGGAGCGCCCGCTGCGCCTGTCGGAAGCGTTCCACCGTCAAGTGATGGGCCTCGACGCCCAACCGGCGGATTCGGAAGGACCGCAACACGTCGGACAGAACCTGGGTCCATCCTTCCCGGTACACCACCAATTCAAAGCCGGGAGCCTCCCGCGCGGCTTGCTCTTCATAGCGAAAATCGGTGAGCACGGCCTGTCGGTCGATCCCCACAAGAAGCTGGCCGGAACTTTCCGTCAGGTTCATGTCCTCTGCCTCGAACCCGCTCAAATAGTAACGGTTTTCCGGCACGGTGACGAGCACGGCGTCCAAGGCCAGAGCCTCCATTTTCTCTCTCAACATGTGCAATCGGCCGGCGAAGGGGTTCGGAACCATGGGCTCTCCTTTCCGGTGTCTTGACAGAACCGTCCACCTCCATTAAGCAGAATGGGCTCGGCGTTTTCCAATTTCATGCCCCTCCCCGACGGACCGGGGCGGCGGGGGTGCGCTCATGTATGCACGTATGCTTGTTTTACGTTTTCCCAAAGAGATTGTCGACAAACCCATCGTGACCAACCTCGTGCGCAATTACAACCTGTCTTTCAACATCCTCAAGGCCCAAATCTACCCGCGCAAAGAAGGCCTCATGGTCATGGAGCTTCGAGGGAACCGCAAGGATTATGAACGCGGGCTTCAGTACCTGAAAGACATCGGCGTGATTGTGGAATCCATCGCCCAGGGCATCCGCCGCGATGAGGAAAAATGTTATCAGTGCGGCGCCTGCACGGCGGTTTGCCCGACAGGAGCTTTACACATCAAGCGCCCGGAAATGGAAGTGCTTTTCGATTCCGAACGGTGCAGCGCCTGTGAACTGTGTGTCAAGACGTGCCCGGCACGCGCCATGATCGTCTTGTTCGACCAAAAGATGACCCTGGAAGTTTGAACGGCCCGATGGGACCTCGCGCGGGTTTCGTCATGAAAATCAAGGAGGTCACGCTCCATGAACTATAGCGATACGGTCATGGATCATTTCATGAACCCGAGAAACGTCGGCGAAGTGGAACAACCGGACGGCATCGGCCAAATCGGCAACATCAACTGCGGCGATATCATGCGCATGACCATCAAGGTCGAGGACAACCGCATCACCGACATCAAATTCAAGACGTTCGGCTGCGGGGCGGCCATCGCCGTGAGTTCCATGGTGACGGAAATGGCCAAAGGGAGGACTTTGGAGGAAGCCGTCAAGATCAACCGCGACGACGTGGCTCGGGCTTTGGGCGGCCTCCCGGAAAAAAAGCTCCATTGTTCGAACCTGGGCACGGATGCCCTGAAGGCCGCCGTGAACGATTATTGGAAGAAAACCGGGCATCCGGAAAAGGTGGTGCCGTTGGAAGACGAGCATTTGGAGCAGGAAGCGGACCAGTCGCATGCGTGTTGCCATAGCCCTGAGCGGGGGGATGGACAGTCTTCGGGCCGCGTGGCTTCTTAGAGAGGCCGGCCATGACGTCGTGGCCCTCCACATGCGGCTGTTTTCTCCTGTGCCCGCGTCCGGGAATTCGACGGGTCGTGAATCCGACGAGGACAGGGAATCCCGCCTGCAGGCCGTGGCTTCCAGGCTGGGTATCCCTCTTTTTATCGTGGATTGTCGGGAGGTTTTTGAACGCTGCGTCATCCGCCCGTTTATCGAAGCATACCGCAACGGGTTGACGCCCAACCCGTGCGTTCTGTGCAACCCCGCCGTCAAATTCGGTTTTCTCCTGGAAAGAGCCCTGGCCATGGGGGCCGAAAAGCTCGCCACGGGCCACTACGTGCGGAAAAGGGATCCGGAAAGTCCCCGAGGGCGTTACCTTCTTCGATGCGGCGCGGACGCCCGAAAGGATCAATCCTACTTCCTCTACGGCCTCAGCCAGGACCAACTGTCCCGGGCTTTGTTTCCCCTCGGCGACGAAACCAAGGAATCGACGCGGGCATGGGCTCTGGCCCACGGCTTTGATGAACTCATCCCCGAAGAGAGCCAGGAAATTTGTTTCATTCCCTCGGGGGACTACCGCCGGTTTCTTCAGGATTATGCGCCGGAGGCCACCGACGGGCCGCAAGGGCCCATTCGGGACACCAGCGGGGCACTAATCGGGCGCCACAGGGGGCTTTTCCGCTATACCGTGGGGCAGCGGCGAGGCATCGATATCCCTTCCAGCGCGCCTTATTACGTCCTCGAGCTGGATCCCCGAACCAACACCCTGTGGGTCGGCCGATCCCACGAGCTTTTGACGACGGAAGCCGTCGTCGGCCGGCTGAATTGGGTATCCATCGCGCCTCCCGGGGAAACCTTTCGAGCCGCGGTGCGCATTCGCCATCAGCACCAACCCGCGCCAGCCCAAGTCACCCCCCTTCCGGACGGCACCGCCCGGGTGCGTTTCGAGGCGCCTCAACGCGCCGTCACGCCCGGGCAGGCAGCGGTCTTTTATCGGGACGACGTGGTCTTGGGAGGCGGGGTGCTCCAAAAGAAAACCATGGAGCCGACACCGCATGCGCGTCGCGCTTGAGACCCTGGGCTGCAAAGTCAACCAATACGAAAGTTCGGCTTTTCTGGAAAGCTTTGCCGAAGAGGGCTGGCGGGTGGTCCCGTTTTCCCAGAAAGCCGACCTTTATGTGGTGCACAGCTGTACCGTCACCAACAAAGCGGCTTACCAGACGCGCCAGCTTTTGCGCCGAGCGCTTCGGCGAAACCCCGACGCTCGGGTCGTCGTCTTAGGCTGCGACGCCCAGGTCCATGGGGAACGGATCGCCCGGGAGCGGCTCGCCACCCATATCCTCGGCACGCAGGAAAAATTTCATCTCCTCCGGTGGCTTCACGAGCCGGGAACCCTGGAAGCCCCGTGCTATGCCGTGAGCGATGTGCGAAGTGCGGCTCCCTTGGAACCCCTGCCGCTGACCACGATGTTGGACGATCGCCGCCGCGCTTTCCTCAAGATCCAGGACGGTTGCGACGCTTTTTGCGCCTACTGCATCGTGCCCTTCAGTCGAGGGCGCAGCCGGAGCCTGGAAGTCGAGCACGCGATCCGGCAGTTGGAAACCTTCTCCCATTCGGGCTACGGTGAAGTGGTCCTCACCGGCATTCACTTGGGGCAATGGGGGGTGGATCTGCGCCCGCAGACGACTCTGGCCCGGCTGCTCATGAGGATCGATGAGGCCATGCGCCCCCCGCGAATCCGCCTCAGCTCGATGGAATCCACTGAAGTGACCGAAGATTTCCTGAAGGCTGTAAGCGCCCTTTCGTGGCTCTGCCCTCATTTCCACATCCCCATGCAAAGCGGCGATCCCGAAATTCTCGCCGCCATGCACCGGCCGTACGGTCCGGAACATTACGCGGAAACGGTCCTTTCCCTCCGTCGCCTTTTCCCCCGCGCCGCCCTCGGAGCCGACGTCATCGTGGGATTCCCCGGGGAAACGGACCGGCACTTCGCGCACACGGTGCAGCTTGTGGAAGCTCTGCCTTTGAGTTATCTGCACGTCTTTCCTTATTCGCCGCGACCCGGCACGCGCGCCGCCGCCATGGAAGGGCGCATCGTCGGAGAAACCCTGAAAAAAAGAACGCGAATGCTTCGCGATCTCGGCCGCCGAAAAAAAAGGACCTTTCAAGAGCGTTTCGTGGGAGCGGTGTTGGAAGTTTTGGTCGAAAACCCCGTGGGACCGAAACAGTGGACCGGGACGTCGGAAAATTACCTCACGGTGATTTTCGAGGCAAAACGGCCGATCATCGCCGGGAGCCTCGTGCGGGTGCGTGCCGACCGGGTGACCGACGCCGGTCTTTGGGGCACGCCTGTGGATTGAGAAGCTTTCCCGCACGCACGTTGGAAGACCGCCCCGGATCTCCCCCTTCTCCTGCCAGCCAACCCGCCCCCCCTTTCTCCCATCGTGCAGCCCGCCGTGCAGCCAAAGGGCGTCTCCCGACGGCGTGACGATTTCTTCGGCCCGCTCCAACCGGCTGCGGCTTCCGCGGCCGTGCAGGAGGCGAACCTTGGCGCTTGTGCGGCCCTGCGCCTACTCCTGGAAGAGGAAGAAGCTCATGAGCCGAGGATCCGGAGGGTTTTCCGCAGTGAAGTTTTCCGTCTCTTCCCGGTAACGCTCGAGGAGGGACGCCACATACATCCAGGCAAGCCGTCGAGCGGCGGGGTCCTCGATGCGCCGGCGCACCTCGTCCTGAAACACGGCTTCCAGCCTTTGAGGCGTCGCTTCACCGAAGAGTTCGGACCAGAGCGAGACGGGGATCGGATGCACGGCCCAGGAGCCGGTCCGCAGCATCGTCCCCGCTGCGGTAAAAAGTAAAACGCCGAGGGTCACTTCTTCGAGAATGCGCACTTGGCCTTCCGGCCACAGGTTTTCCCGAAGATTGTCCGCCGAAACGGGAAGCGCCAGGAAAAGAGGGCCGAGGGATTCTACGACGGCGACGCATTGGCGCGCTTCGTGGAGTTCACGCCGGTCATGGACGAAAGTTTCCACCCACCGGGGCCGCTCCACCCCTTGCAGGCGGCAGATCTTCGGGGTTTTTTGCAAGAGGGCCCCGATCTTGTCTGCCCATGGGTTGTCCAGGAGGGTCCGGCCTGTGGGCCATCGGGACAGCCACCCTTCGGAGATGAGGGCCTTGAGCTTCCTTTGCAGGCCGTAGACTTTCCCCTGCGCCACGCGGAACAGGTGTTCCAGATAGACGTTCTGGAGGACGCTGTGTGCCAAGGATTCATCCCCGGCGGTGAGAAGATCCAAGCCCAGGTTGACCATGGCGGCCGCTTTCGCCGCCGCCTCGTGGAGGTCTTCCGGCGCATCGGGCGCCAAGCCGTCGGCGACCACGATCTTGTTGGCGAGAGCGGCCATTTCCCAGCGAAGCGCATCGGCCGTGTGAGGATCGTCGAGATCCGCAAGCACCCGCTGGAGCAACACCCCTTGTGGAACCACCGTGAGCGCGAAACCCGGCGAGGCGGGCTCCCCTTCGTCCGAAGCCGAAACAGGAAGCGTTTTTTCAAACGGGACGTCCCGCACATGCATCGGGCGGTAAATTTCCAACGTGTCGTAATAGTCCGGGATGGCGCGGTCTTCCAAACGCCCACGGTGGAACCGATAGGCCGCTTCTTCCATCTCCGGTTCCAAGGCCCACAGGAGATGGTCCATGAGTTCTTTGTAAAAGCCGTAATGGGTTTCGAAGAGATAACTCAATACGTCACGGATCAGATCCTCGAATTGAGGATAGGACGTTTCCCAGAAGTACTGGTCGTCCAGCGTGTTTTTCGGAAGGAAATCCCGCGCTTCCAAGGGGTCGGTCTCCTCGGGCATCTGGGCCACGCGGACCCATTTCTTGAAAAGAGAGACGAGCAGCTCGAAATCCGCGGCGTAGAGCCATGCGAGAAGGCGCCTCGGGTCGGCGCGAAAGAGCCTGTCCAGCCATTGCAGGCCCGGACCCGGGAGGATTTTGTCCTTTCGCCACATTTCCAGATCGAACACGTGGGTGACCTGGTCCACGGTGGCCAGAGCCAGCAAGGGCAGCGCATCTTCGGCGCCCATTTCCTTCACCGTGAGGTAAAAATCCTGCTCGGGCATGGCCGCCACGACGGCTTCCGCGTCGGGTCTGGCAATGATGGCTTCCATGCGCTCCTTGGCCGGAAGCGCCATTAGGTACCGGGCCATGGCCCTAGGGGGCAGTTTGGTCAAACGTTTGGCTTCGAAATCGATGACGTCTTTGTCCATGGTCCTCTCAAAGGGTTCATGGGCTCGGGTTTTGTCGGGCTGCAGAGTGCCGCGCGAGGGATAGACTCTTATTCGCCGCGGCGGCTGAAGTCAAGCCGTCCGGCGCGCATCCGAGAAAGCCCATGGGGATCGAACCGCAAGGTGGCGATGCCCTGAACCGCGGGGCGGCCGGTGGCGAGGCCGGGGGGGGGCCCGTTCAAAAAGCCGGGAGGCACAAAGAAAAGGCCTGAGGGGTTCCCAGCCCATGGGGGGGGAAACCGTCAGACGGCAAACTCATAGTCGATCTCGGTGAGACGGCCGCGCCAATAGGGCTTGGGGCCTTCAGGAAAAACCCAGGACACCTCGCCCTCCAGCGGCACCCGCATTCCCCCTCGCTCCTGATAGTTCCAAAAGCGCCCCTGCCACGGGGTGGGAACGATCTTCGTGCCCACGGTGCGCCCGCGTGCTTCGGCCTTTACGGTTTCGATGCCGCCGAAGTCATGAAAAGTGAAAACCAATGTGACCACGGTCGCTTCATCGGCGAGCGTGGCGCGGGCGGTGCGCGCATCCATGGCCTCCCATCGCACGCCTTGGCTGGGGAGCAGCACCGTGGGGTACCACGCGGCTTCGGCCAAAAAGCGCATCAGTTCCCCTTCGGCGATATCCCCAGCCCCTCGCCGGTCGGCGACTCGCATCAGGCCGAGCAGGGCCGCGGACAAAATTCCCTCACCCGACACATAGGCATCGTGCACGTGAACCGTCAGGCCGGGCATCATGCGGACTCGAGCGTCCCAATCGAAGCCCGGAGGCCGTGTGGTCACCCGTTGGTCCGAGACAAACGGCCGCCAGCGGTCGGTTTTTTCACCCATGTTCAAAAGACCTTGGTGCTTCATGCGCACGCCGGTCACCATGGGCCGGCCTTCCTCGAGTGTGGTGCGAAAGTAGCGTTGCACCGGCTCCGGCAGCCCCTCGAGTTCGCGGAAATCGACAACCCGCGGCGCGATCGGCCCTCGGGCCTTCTCGAGGCGCTCTCGCAGTCGTCGTGTGCCGTCGTCCCAGCTTTTTCGACCGTAAGTCACGGCGGTCACGTAGGCGGCCACACCCAGCAGGCTGACGATGAGGACAGCCTTCAGCACGCTCATCCCTTTTGGGTCACCTCTTCCAGCGACCGCCGAGGGACGGCGGGCGACGCCTCGACGGGGTAACCCAACCGCATCAGGATCTGGGGGAATCCTTCTCCAACGACGCTTTGAAGCTTGGGGCGCAAGGCCGCAACCTGAATCGGCTGGTTCAGATAGGATGCTTGCAAACCGTTCCGGCAGGCCAGAAGGAGAACACGCTGGAGGGCTTGTCCGGCCGTCAACCAGTCGCGCACGGTGTCGCCTTCGGTCCCGAGCACCGCAAGCAGCGGCGAAGTCTCCGCCACACGCTGATCTTTGCTTCCGACGCCGCCTCCCATGTTGAACAGGCGCACCACGGCTCGGACGACCGGTGCAGTGAGAGTTGGAACCGGAAGGCCGTCTCCGCGGCGGCGGGGGCGCATCCATGCGGCGAGTTCACGTCGCCAGCGCGGGTCGGCCCACTGAGCGGCGTCACCCTCGGCCACGAGGCGCGCAGCCCCCTGTCGTTCCTCGACGCTCAGAAGCGGACGCAGCACGGCGCCTTCACACCGGGCGGCTTCCACAAGAGAACCCACCGTTGCTGCACCCACCTTTCGAGGCAAGAAGCTTTTGCGGTAAGTGCGGCGTTTCTCGATGAATTCCAAAAGATCCCCTTCGGGGGGAGGCGAACCGCATGCGGGCGTGATGGTGACCCGAGCGAGCACCTCCGGATCCTCGGCATCGGGCAACAGGTGCACGTGCGGGGAAAAACCGGAAGCTGCCGCGGCGATGCGTAGATTCATCAAGGCACAGCCGCAACTCACGGTCAGTTCCCGATCGTCCGGGTCGTTGACGGGCAGTGCACGTCGGCGATCCGCACGGAGCTCGATGACGGCGTCGCAGACGCGAAACAGCCACGGCTGTGTGTTGTGACTGGATGGGGCGAGGATGGCCTGGCGGATCAGCTCAAGCGTTCGCCCGTGGGCATCGCCTACCGTTTTCATTTTTTCCCTCGGGCATTTCGATCCCGGCAGCCCCACCCTTTTTGGAAAGCGGCGTCGTTTTATCGCCCTCGATGCGCCGGCAGCCCTACCCTGCCACGGCCATGGTGTCAATGTTTTTGAACTCACGAGGTTCCATGGTGATTTCTCTCAAGGACGAAGACTCAGTTGGCGACGGGCGCAAAGCAACGGAATATTCCCAGCAACAAGGGATGATCCTCCTTTTGAATAGAGGACGATATGAATTAAGTTTAGACTTCAATACTTGACCAGCTTTGCTTTGCTCCCTGCGTCGATAAGATGAAAACAGGGCGGCGGGAAGCGCCGCCGGAGGCGGTTCCCTGAAGCGAAGTGCCAAGTTTTTCATTCCGAATGAATCCAGATTTGCCCGTTGGGGCCGAAGGTCGCGCCGGGTACATGATGGTAGATCTCCCCGTTGGGCCCGAAGGTCGCGTGCGGGGTATGGATGTAGACTTCGCCCTTCGGTCCGAAGGTCGCGCCGGGTGTGTGGTGGTAAATCTCCCCGTTCGGCCCGAAAGTGGCGCGCGGGGTATGGATGTAAACTTGCCCCTTCGGCCCGAAAGTCGCCCCGGGCGTGTGCATGTAGATTTCGCCGTTCGGGCCGATGGTCATCCTTTGGGCCGACACCGCGACCGGGAAAAACGCAACGACCAAAAGCAATCCACAGACGATCTTTTTCATGGTTCCCTCCAATAAATTTTTGGTCGGCCGGCCATGCCGAAAGGCCTAAAATTGAGCCTCACCGGGGGCAGCACGCCGTCCGCCGCAACCGGTTATCGGGCGGCAGCGTCTGCTTGTTCACTTTGTCTTTTTAGACCCATCGCGCAATCAAGGAAAGCCGTCTCATCGTCCTTTGGCGTCCATAATCTCCTGCAATTGGATCATGCTTTGCTGACTCGCCCGAGCGAGTCCTTGCTGGGGATGATCCAGGTCCATGATGAGTGCAACGACCAAGACGACAACGACACAGTAGGCCACTGTCAGACCCGGAATGCGACGGCCTGCGAGGCCATTCCCATACCCGAGGACGACGGCGGCCAACACCGCGAAACCCAGCAGGAGCAACAAGGCGCTCTCCGGCACATGATTGGCCACAGCGATATCCCGCTTCGTTTTGATGTCGATGAGCTCGTTCATTGCATGGGTGAACAAACCTAATGGGATCGATCGGGGATCCGCCTCTGCGGCTTCATTTGCAATGTGCCATAACCGACGCTGGATTTGCCGCGCTTCGCGATCCAATCCCTCTCGTTCTGATGATCCCTGCCCGGTTCGAAGAACAGACTCCAACCGAATCTCGACGTAGCGGCGAAACAACCTGTCCACCTCATCATCATGAGACACTGGTAGGAACTCGGAACGGAGGGCGGCGGTACCGATCGCGTTAGATTCTTGAACCACCATCTGCTTTCGATACTCGAACCGGGACAGCGCCAAGGCGAAAGTAAACCCAAGAAGGAGGGCGAGCAAACCCAGGGTAGCGGCTTGTATGCTTGTGATCTGTACATGCGTCAGTTCATTGTGTGTCCGGCGTCCCCTGCGGCCGAGCCTGTATCCCAGCTCAGCCCCGATCACCATAAGCGCCAGCAGGGCGAGAGCGATCAGCATTGAGGGCTGCTCATAGAGTAACTCGGACTTCACCGGGAACTCCTTCGGGGCGCCTTGGGCACGGTGATCCCCTGTTTGCCCGTCTATCTGTTTTTTTCGATAATAGCCGGTTCGCCATTACCGACCAATTCTTTTTTTTAAACTCTCAATTGCCAAAAATATATTCTCGATATCGACGACAACACCGGCACAAAAAGTTTTCATCGGGGGTAGGGGCGCCCGATCGCTGCGTTAAGGATCGTCCTGTTTTCCTTCGAAGGGGTTGGGCGCCCATGGGCACGTGGGCCGTGTACACTTGGTTTTCAAAGATCCCTCGAGTTGAACGCGACTCCGGACGGCACCCCAACGAGCCCGGAAGATGGAGCCGGGGAGTTTTTGGGGACTCGCGTCGCCGTGCAGGACGGAAAAACTCAAAGTCGTGTGGCGGAAAAGGTTAAGCCGTTTATTGAAAAACCATCGCGTTCAACCACTGGGTTCGGGTACGGCTTGGAGATTCCGGGATGATTTCGCTTGATCGCCGGCGCCCCAATGCTTACGGTGAAGATGGAACAGGCGGAAACCCAGCCATTGAAAAAAAGGAGTGCTCCTATGCTGCTCATTGAAGATTTGGAAGTGGAATTGGCCGGAAAAAAGCTTCTCAAACACATCGACCTGGAAATCAAGCCGGGTGAGACACACATCCTTTTCGGGCCCAACGGGTCCGGAAAAACTTCCTTGCTCATGACCATTATGGGCTACCCCCAATACAAGGTCACGGGGGGAAAAATCATCTTCAAGGGTGTGGACATCACGCATCTTCCCATCAATGAACGGGCCGAGTTGGGCATCGGCATGGCGTATCAAAGGCCGCCGACGATCCATGGGGTGAAGACGCATCAAATGGTCAAAATCTGTGCCCGTGACCGGGACGTGGAGGTTACGGAACTGGCACGCAGGGTGAATTTCCAGGACTTTTTGGATCGGGACGTAAACGTCGGATTTTCGGGAGGCGAAATCAAGCGCTCCGAATTGCTCCAGCTTATGGCCCAGGACCCCGATCTTATGCTTTTCGACGAACCCGAATCGGGCGTGGATATCGAGAACATCGCCCTGGTGGGGCAGACCATCGCCCGGCTTCTTCAAAAGGAATGCACCCCCACGGATATCAAGTCCATGCTGCAGGTCAAACGGGAACGGACCAAGATGGGCCTCATCATCACCCACACGGGCCACATCTTGGAATATGTCAACGCGGACAAAGGCCAAGTTCTTTTCGACGGGGTGCTCAGCTGTTCGGACAATCCCCGCGGCATTTTGGAATGTATCAGCCAAATGGGATACGAGGAGTGTGTACGATGCCAAATCGCGAGCAACTAAGAGAACGCGCCCTCAAGGCGGTGAATAAACCGGCGGCCCTCGGGGCCGACATCGATCTCGCTCAGTTCGACCTGAGCCCGGTGGAACGCCGCCCGATGGATAAAGAGGAACTTTTGTCCCTTCCCCCCATCGAAAAACAACGGCTCATGATGGCCGGCATCGATGTGACGGAATCGGAGCGCAGCGGCACTTACATCCAGATGGATACGTCCGTGGTGCGATGCGGCACGAAACAGGAAGGGATCGAGGTCATCCCCATTCGACAAGCTCTCGAAAAATACGACTGGATCTGGGATTATTACTGGAAACTCGTGGCCGTCGATGCGGACAAATACACCGCCGCCGTGGAACTCAATCTGCATGACGGCTATGTGATCCGCGCTCTGCCGGGAGCCAAATCCGTTTACCCCGTTCAGGCGTGCCTTTACATCGACAAGCCTAATCTTCAGCAAAACGTCCACAATATCATCATCGCCGAAGAAGATTCCGAGCTGCACATCATCACGGGGTGTTCCACATCCCCTCACACGACCCGTGGAGCGCACTTGGGCATCTCGGAATTTTTTGTCAAAAAGAACGCCAAGCTGAGCTTCACCATGATTCATAATTGGGCCGAGGACATGGTCGTCAGGCCTCGGTCCGTGGCGCGTGTGGAAGAGGGCGGACTGTTTCTCAATAATTACATTTGCATGAAACCGGTGCGAACTCTTCAGTTGTACCCGACGACGCACCTGGTCGGGGAAAACGCCGTCGCTCGCTACTACAGCATCATCGTGGGCAGCCCGGGATCCGAGTACGACGTGGGCGGCCGCGTCCATCTGAAGGAAGTCGGCACACGGGCGGAAATCGTGGCCCGAACCATCAGCAACGGCGGAAAGATCATCGCCCGAGGCCACCTCATCGGCGAAGTGCCGGACATCAAAGCGCATCTCGAGTGCAAGGGCCTTATCTTGAACGGCGGGATCATCCACGCCATCCCGGAATTGGAAGGCCGTGTGGACGGCGTGGAGATGAGCCACGAGGCGGCCGTGGGAAAAATCGCGGCGGAAGAGATCGCTTACCTCATGTCCCGCGGTTTGAGCGAGGACGAGGCGACGGCCACCATCGTTCGGGGCTTCCTCAGTGTGGACATCCCCGGGCTGCCACCGCAGCTCAAGGCGGAAATCGACCGAGCCGTGGAGCAAAGCGACAAGACCGTCATGTGAGCCGGACGGGTCGGTGCCGACCGCGAGAGTTCAGGGCCGGAGCGCCCAAGATCATGAAGACGATTGGGGCGGTTTTCCACTTCCGCCCCTCAGTCTGCCTTGACCGTGGGGCGTGCCGCGAAAGGGGCAATGGTGTTTGCGATGGTTGGTGACGGCGAGGAAGAAGGGGGCCGAAGATGAGACGCTTCAGCCGATTTTTTGCGGCCTTGGTGTTTATAGCGAACGTGACGGCGAGTGCACCCTGCCGGGCCGAAGGGGGCGCCCTCCCCCATCCACAGACGGTGGGGCCGGAGAGCCCCGACGGCGGGATTATGCTTGCCGACATTCTTGTGGCGCGCCCCATCGGCCTCGCGGCCTGCCTCGTGGGGCTGTTCGGGACGGTGCTGGCGGCCCCCTTCGCCGCCGTTGCCGGCAACATGGATGAAGTCACCCAGCGCCTTGTGGGCGACCCTTTCGCGTTCACGTTCGAACGGCCTGTGGGCCATTTTCCCGGAGAACTTCACGCACGCTGAAGGGTCACGTCCCCGCGGTGACGGTTGTCTCGCCGAAGTCCAATCGCTTCGTGAGGCTCCAGATCGTGACGCGACTCACTCCGAGAATCCTCACCGACTCGCACTGTTTCCCGATGACCTGTCTCAACACCTCGATGGGACGATGGGTCGGTCGCTCCGTCCAACCTGCCAATGAGGCGTGCGACCCAGATGAAGCGTCCGGGCATTTCTGATCCATCCTTGCGCTAAAAAGTTCCAAGAGAAAGCGAGTGCGGATTGTCGGGAAGGGTTTAACCATCTCTTAAAAATGGTTTGTTGTGAAAGAGCGCCCCTCCGGCAGTGGGGTGCCGGTCGCATCGCAATCGCCTCAAACAAGAAAGGAGAACAAACATGAAATTGTGTTTTGTGGTCTCTATCGGCTTTGAGCGTTCCGGCAGTGCCACGCGCGCCATGCAGTTTGCGAGTCTTGCGGCGGAGCAAGGCCACCATGTGGAAGTGTTTCTCATCGACGACGCGGTCCACTGGGCGCAGATCGGTATGGCCGAAGGGATCCGCTCGTCCACGGGTGAACACATGAAGGACCTTTTGGACAGCCTCATCGCCCGAAAAACCCCCATCCACGTGTGCAAGGCCTGCGCGGACAAGCGTCTCATCGCCCCCGAAGATCTCATTGAAGGCGCCGTCATCTCCCCGGCCCCTGTCCTCGTCAAGATGATGGGCGATCCCGAATTTAAAGTGCTGACCTTTTAGAAGGTTCTGCAAGGCACAATCCGCCGGATCGCCGTCGCCTTGTTAATGGGCGTCCGGACAATGCGCGTTTGGGCGGGCTGAAGCGTGCCGTCGCCCAAACGGCGCAGTGCGCGGTACCTTTTGCGCCCTGCCTATCGGGGTCATTGTCTGGGAAAGCCCCGATCTTTTAGTTAAGTCGGCCGCCGGAAGCCACAACGCCCCCTGTGTCGTTGCCTCTAAAAGGGGCTTGACCCGCCCCCCCTGTCTCGATAAATGAAGTGAGTTTCATCACTTTTCTTTCACCGGGCCCTCCGGCCGTTCCACGGTTCACTTCCAGATAATCATTTCCACGGCTAAAAGGAGGATGGAACGATGCACACCACACGTTTATCAAGGCCGACATGGGCCGCGGCCGCGGTGACGGCCGTGATGGCGCTCTTTTTCACGGGGGCGCCGGGCATCGCCGGGGATTCGGTCGAGCTCCAAAAGCTTGTGGCCAACATTCACTGGCTGGGACATGACGCCTTCCGCATCGACGGCAAGGCGGCGACAATTTATATCGACCCTTACCGACTGAAAGGAGGCCCGCCCGCGGACGTGATCCTCATCACCCATGAGCACGCCGATCACGCCTCCCCGGCCGATGTGGAAAAGATTCGAAAACCCGAGACGGTGATTGTCGCCCCCGCGGCCGCCGCACCCAAACTTTCGGGGGAGGTCAAAACGGTCAAACCCGGCGACGAGATCACGGTGAAAAGTGTCATCGTCCGAGCGGTTCCGGCCTATAACCTGACTAAATTCCGCAGCCCGGGGGTGCCTTTTCACCCGAAGGAAGCGGGCCATGTAGGTTACGTGATCACGGTGGACGGCGTGCGCATCTATCACGCCGGGGATACGGACGCGATCCCGGAAATGGCGGGCCTTGCCCCGGATGTGGCGCTCCTTCCCGTGAGCGGCACTTACGTGATGACTGCGGAAGAAGCCGTGGAGGCCGCAGCGTCCATCGGTCCGAAAGTGGCCGTCCCCATGCACGTGGGCGAGGGGATCGGCACATTGGAAGATGCCGCTCGGTTCAAGGCCAAGGCCGCCGTCCCGGTCATCGTCCTGCCCATCGAAAAGTAAGCCCTTAGAATCAAATGACTCGCAGAAAAAAAGGAGGCGAAGATGCCGGGTGAGGGATATACGGGGAAATTGCTCGAACCCTTTTCCATGCGCGGACTCATTTTGAAAAACCGGGTGGTCATGGCCCCCATGACGCGCTCCCGGGCCGGAAAAGAGCGCCGTGCCAACGCGCTCATGGCCGAGTATTACGCCCAACGCGCTTCCGCGGGGCTCCTCATCACGGAAGCCACGGTCGTTTCCAAACAGGGCATCGGGTGGCTGAACAGCCCCGGGATCTATACCGATGAGCAAGCGGAAAGCTGGCGTCTGGTGACGGAAGCGGTGCATGCCCATGGAACGCCGATTTTTCTGCAACTGTGGCATTGCGGCCGCGCGTCCCACAGCAGCTTTCAGGAAAACGGCGCGCTGCCGGTCGCTCCTTCGCCCGTCAAACTCAACGGCGACTTCATTCGCACCCCCATGGGCAAACAACCCTATGAAACCCCGAGGGCCCTGGAAACCGAAGAAATCCCGCTCATCGTGAAAGACTATCGGAAAGCGGCCGAACGCGCCAAAGCCGCGGGGTTTGACGGCGTGGAAATCCACGGCGCCAACGGGTACCTCATCGACCAGTTTCTCCAGTCTCGGACCAATCACCGGACGGACCGTTACGGCGGCAGTGTGGAAAATCGCTACCGCTTCCTGGACGAGGTGGTTCGAGCGGTGTCGACGGTTTTTCCGCCGGAGCGGGTCGGCGTGCGTCTTTCCCCCAACGGCGTCTTCAACGACATGGGATCCCCGGATTTCCGGGAAACCTTCCTCTATGCGGCCAAGCAGCTCGATGCCTTGGGAATCGCCTACCTCCATGTGGTGGACGGCCTGGCCTTCGGCTTTCACGGGCTGGGCGACCCCATCACGCTTCAGGAATGCCGCAGTGTCTTCCACGGGCCGCTCATGGGCAATTGCGGCTACACGCGGGAATCGGCCGACGCCGCCATCGCCGCGGGACACGCCGATCTCATTTCCTTCGGCCGCCCGTACCTCAGCAACCCGGACCTGGTGGAGCGGTTCGCCAACGGCTGGCCCTTGAACCCGGAACCCGACGTCAGGGTGTGGTATGACTTCGGAGCCGCCGGATACACGGATTTTCCGCGATATCAGGAGACCCTGCGCTAAAACTTCGAGCTCCCCTTTCGGGGGGAATGAGCGCCGGAGGCGTGCCCGTGGGCGGCTCAAACCGCCCTCGGGTCCATGAACAGGGCGCAGGAACCCCGATGCCTGTTCAATCCCGCTCGCGCCTTCGAAAAAGGCCTATTCGTCGGTCTTTGGCGCTCCGGCACTCTTTCCGTTTTGTGCCCCTTCACCCGTCGACCGCTTGGGAAACCAGGGGATAAAGGTCGAGGTACGCCGGGTGTAGTCGCGGTATTCGGGACGGGTTTCGGTGAGGGTCCGTTCCAGCAGAGTGACGCCCGAGACGCGCAGCAGCAGGAATGTGATGAGAGCGGGGGAGATGACGGTCCACAATCCGCCCGGGACGGAAAGCGCGACCAAAAACATGCCCCACCAGACCAAGGTTTCGCCAAAATAATTGGGATGGCGGCTGTAGGCCCAAAGGCCCTCGTTCATCACCCGGCCTCCATGGGCCGGGTTTTTTTTGAACCGCAGCAGCTGATAATCGGCGGCGCTTTCGATCACGATGCCGGCGAGGGCGACGGCGCCGCCGATGAGGTCCGTCGCAATGAGCCTTGCCGGGTAGGGGACGATGCACGCCCATTGGACCGGCAGGGAGATGACCCAGAGGAGGACGGCCTGAAGGCCGAAGACGGTGAAAAGACTCACCCAGGGAAAGGCCGCGCCGTGCTTTTCCCTCATGGCCCGATAGCGCGGATCTTCCCCTTTGCCCCAGCTCCGGTAGGTGATATGGGCCGCCAAACGAAGGCCCCAGAGGGTCGTGAGGCTGACGACAAGCCCTTTACGCACCCAAAAGCCCGGCCCCAAAAAGAGCGCGATCCATGCCACCGCAACGAATCCCAAACCCCAGAAGCGATCCGCCAGAGAGGCGTTTTTCTTCATTACCGTAAAGGGCCACAGGCCGATCATGAGAAGGAACGCCGCCGCAAGGGATGCGCTCATCACCTGAGTTACGGGCGCCATGGGGTGTTTCTCCTTTCCAGCAAAGCGCGGCGCAGCGCCGCGTGCTTCTGTCGGTCCAAAGGATACGCCCATGCCACGGCGATGGCCGCCGCGTTGCACAGACTTGGCACCAGGGCATACAAGAAGCGCAGCCGGAACACGACCGGTCCGCTCTGCTCCACATTCGGTTCGTATCCGCCCTGTCCCAGGAGCATCAGAGCCGCGCCCACACCCAAGGCTGCCGCAAGCTTTTTCGCCACGGACCAGATTCCGATGTAAAATCCTTCCAACCGTTCACCGGTGAGCCATCGATGGTAATCGATTACGTCGGCCTGCATGGCCGAAGGCAAAGCCACCGTCCCGCCGAAACCGACGCCGGAAAGGAAGACGAGCACGGCGTAAAACATTTCATCGCCTCGGCCGAGGGGAAAGACCCCCGCAAAGGCCCCCGTATTGATCGCCATGGCCGCAAGCCACGCTTCCTTTTTCCCCTTGCGCGTCGCCAGGCGGATCCACGCGGGAAGGAACACGATGCCGGTGACGAAATAGATCATGAGGTAGACATCGGCTCTGGAGGATCCCAAGACATACTGAACATAGTAGAGAATCAATGTTGCCGGCAGGTTGCTGCCGA
>CALGPN010000016.1 GCA_937960435.1 uncultured Desulfosoma sp. | reverse complement strand
GCCTTCATCTCCGCCGCCCGCTGAAACGCCGTCTCTACACCCTCCGACGCCGCCTTCTGCAGCATCTGTATCGTCGCTTCACACGTGGAAAAATCCCGAAAATTATACCCCTTCTGCTTCTTCTCTTTTTCCTCGGCCATGACCGTCCTCCATCATTTCATGCCAAAACCTTAGGGAAATCGGCCCAACGCCCCTTTCCCCGAAATCTCTCTGCACAGCGCGAATCGCCCGCCGTCTGATTTTTTAAGGAGTCAAACTCCGTGCCAACCAACACGAGGAAGAGTTCACACCCAGACACCTTCAAGGATCGGGATGAGCCGAGCGAACGCCGACGCCGCCGAAACGTCCATAGATGCCGACGTTCGTGAACGCCGACCATTCCGTTTTGGAATGCATCCTTTCCACAATGGAAGGCAGGGCTTTCGACTCGACCAAAATGGCACGGTCACCCGGGAAGAGTAATACGGAACGTGGTGTGCACGTGGGGAAGGCTGGAGACGGTGATCCGGCCGCCGTGGGCTTCCACGATGTCTTTGCATATGGCCAGTCCAAGACCGGTTCCCGAAGCGCGGCGCGTGAAAAAAGGTTTGAACACCTGAGGGATATCGCTGGAAGGAATGCCCGGTCCGTTGTCCCGCACGACGATCTCCAGACCCTCGGCGCTCTTTTTCGCCTCCAGGTGCAGTTCCCCCGAGCCGCCAAGGGATTGGAGAGCGTTTTGGCCGAGGTTCAGCAACACTTCCTTGATGAGCTCTCCATCCAGGGGGAAAGGATCCACGTCGGCCGAAGCGACCACATGGATGCGCACCCGGCCGACCAAGGCGACATCGGCCGCCAAAACCGTCCGCACTTCCTCCAGAAGGCCGCTCACCGCGGTAGGTTTCTTTTCCGGAAGACGTCCTCGGGCATACTGGAGGAATTCGGCGAGCTTTCTTTCCAGGCGTGCGGTTTCGTTCCGGATCAGCTCCAGGATCACGGCCCGTCGCGCCGGCTCGACGAAATCCTTTTCCAACAGCTTGGCCCCGGTGAGGATGGCCCCGAGGGGCGTGCGCAGTTCGTGGGCCAGTCCCGCCGCGATTTCACCTAAAAGGGACAGTCTTTCGCGCCGAAAAAGGGCTTCCGCCTGCTCCTTGACCTTCGCTTCCAAAGATCGCGTGTGTTCGTAGAGCTCCTTTTCCAGCGCCTTGCGCTCCGTGATGTCCCGCATGATATGCAGCCGCGAAATGCTGCCGTCGGGTCCGTGAAGCGGCGACACCGACACCTCGTAGATGCGGCCGTTGTTGGGGGACATCCATTCCCTACGCCGCTCCGGTTCGAAGGAGCTCATCCCGTGCTGACATTGGTCGCAGGTGTCTCGATCGTGCCCGAAAAACTCATAACACAGAGCGCCCTCGCCCTCGCCCATGTCGCTGCGCAAGGACCAGTTCATGAACCGGATGCGATAATCCCGGTCCACCACATAGATTCGGTCTTCCATGCTGTCGAGCACGGCACGGAGGCTTTCGGGGTCCAACAAAGCGAAGGGGCGGCGTCTAGGAGGCTTCATGGCCGTACTTTTTTAGTTTGCGCCACAGGGTGTTGGTGCCGATGCCCAGGACGGCGGCGGCTTTCGTCTTGTTATGGCCGCATCGGGAAAGGACCGAAAGGATATGACGCCGTTCCACTTCGGCCAAGGGAAGGTCATCCCCCACGGCGGCATCCCCGGGAGGGGCTTCCGCCCTTTCGTCCGCAGCCCCGTGATCTTTCCGTTGCGCCCGAGGCGGGACCTTTCCCGGAACGGCCGAGGCAGCCACCCCATCCTGTGAGGGCCGGATGAGGTCTTGGCTCGAAACCGCTTTCAACCCGACTCCGTGAGGCTCCAAATGAAGATCGTCGGCATCGATCCGATCGGCTCGGGAAAAAATCAGCACGCGTTCCAGGACGTTTTCCAGTTCGCGGACGTTTCCCGGCCAAGAATATTCCAGGAGAAGCCGCCGGGCTGCCGGGCTGAGTTCCGGAACCCTTCGCCCCATTCGATGGCTCAGCCGCTCCAGAATAGACCGCGCCAGCGGAAGAATGTCTTCCCGCCTTTCCCGAAGGGGCGGCAAAAAAATGGGCACCACGTTGATGCGGTAGTAGAGATCCTGACGGAAGCGACCTTCCTGCACAAGGCGAGCGACATTCTGGTTGCTCGCCGCAATGAAACGCACATCGACGGCGGTCTCCTTGACGGAGCCCACGCGGCGCACCGTCCCCTCTTGAAGGGTTCGCAGCAATTTCACCTGAAAAGCTGGAGAAATTTCCCCCACTTCGTCCAAAAACAGCGTGCCGCCATCGGCCGCTTCCAGCAGGCCTTTCTTGTGCTGATGGGCTCCCGTAAAAGCCCCGCGGACATGCCCGAAAAGTTCCGTCTCCAAAAGCGTCTCCGGCACCGCCCCGCAATTGATGCCGACGAAAGGCCCAGCGGCGCGGCGGCTGCGCTGATGGATCCACTGGGCCATGAGTTCCTTGCCGGTGCCGCTTTCCCCTTCGATCAAAACCGGGGCGTCGCTTGCAGCCACATCATCCAATCGGGCCAGGACGGTTTTCATGGCCGGGCTTTCCGCCACGACGCGATTGAGGCCGGCGTGCTCCGCAAAACGTCGGGTCAAATGCTCCACTTGGCGACGCAACTGTTGCCGTTCCAGAGCCTTGCGCAGAATCCGAGCCAGGAGTTCGGGGTCCACGGGCTTGGTGAGGTAGTCATAAGCGCCCCGCTTCATGGCTTCCACAGCGCTTTCCACGGACCCGTAGCCTGTGATGACCACCGTTTCGGCTTCCGGCCTCAGTTCCCTCACATCGGCCAAAACCTCCAAACCGCTGCTCTCCCCGAGGCGCAGGTCCGTGACCACGGCATCGAACGGCTCATCCCGCAGAGCCCGGCGCGCCTCCGCGCGGCTGGACGCCGGTACCACCGCAAACCCCTCCTGCTCCAAATACAGGCTCTGGGTCAGGCGTAACGACGCATCATCTTCCACAAAGAGAATCTTCGGCAGTCGCATGCGGCCCACTCAAGTGAAAGGACCTGTTCGCGTGACGATCTTATGTTGCATTTTTTTCATTTATGGACAAGATGGCCTCCTGGAGGTCGCCCATGAAGACTTCGCCCACCGCCAATGAAACCCATCAAGAAAAGACCGTCTCAAGCTTCACCGAAGAAGACACGGGTGCCATCTGCCCGACGTGCTGCGGCACGGGGCTTGTCTGCGGCATAGAACCCGCCGTCACTCCGGGGGCGTGCTGCGTCGACTATGCCAACGCCTTCTGCCCCGCATGCGGCGGCCGAGGGAGAAAACCTTAGATGTCCCGAAGTTTCTCGTGGGCGGGGTTCCACATCCGGCGTGAGGACCACAGCACCATGCCCGCAAGGACCGTGAACACGGCGGCAAGGCTTTGAAAACCCCTCTGAAGGCCTCCGTGCGACGCCCAGGCGAAAAGGGGCATGCCCGCGGCAAAAGCCAGATTGACCGCCATGTTTTTCAGACTCAAAACCGTCGCCCGACGCTCGCTGGGGATGCGCCGATTGATCTCGCCCTCCACGGTCAGCGTGAGAAAGTACATGCCGGAGGTCACCACGGGGACGAAGGCGATCCCGTAGTAGGGGATCATGACGGCCATACCCCAAAAGCCCGCCGTCATGAGAGCGATCATGACCAGCGAAGACCGAAAAAACCCGAGCTTCCTGTCTATCCCGTACGCGTTTTTGGAAACCACCGAGGTGATCAGGCGCACCCCAACGCCTACCGCACCGAACCAAACCACCGGGATGAGCAGTTCCTCATAATAGAGGGAATTGTGCACCAGAACGATTCGGGCCCCCGTGTCCACCACGACGATCAAGGCCACCAGGTAAAGAAGCGATCGGCTGCTCGTGAGATCCTTGATGCTGTCCTTAAGCAAACGTGTTTCGTCGCGCCAGGTGAACCGGTGTATGGAAGCCGTGGGTTCTTTGAAGAAAAGAGAAACAACGGCCGCCAACGCCATGCATCCGGCGGTGACCCAGATGGGGTATCTGATCCCCCACGTATAGAGGTAGCTTCCCGCCATGGTGGACAAGGACCCAAGGGTGAGGCCGTAGAACTGGGCCGCGCCCAGCCATTTCTTGTATTCTCCTTCACGACCTCGGGCTTTCAGCGAATCGTAGAGCAGGGCCGAATCCGCCCCCGAGGCCAAACTTTCGTTGAATCCGCTGAGAATACGATTGACGGCGAACCCCACCACATCCGTTGACACTGCAAAAATGATCATTTCCAAAACGGCCAGGAAGCCGGCCAGCCGAAGCGTCGTGCGTCTGCCGATGGTGTCCGCCAGCATCCCGGACGGGACTTCGAAGACAATGATGGTGAGCGACCACAGTCCTTGCAGCCATGCAAATTGCTCCAGGCTGACACCGGCATCCCTGTAAAACAAAGCGAAGACCGGATAGTAAAAACGTAGATTAAACAGCACACGGTAGGCCGCAAAAAGGCCGATATTGCGATCCATGGGATGGTAAGTCATGACTTTCGTCCGGCGTTGTAGGCGATCTGTATTAAAAGACTCAAAAAATGAAGCCCTTTCCCCATAACAGGGAAAGGGCTCCGTGTCACGCCCTCCAAAGCCCCGCACGGCTCGGCGACGGTCCTCAGGGCTTAAAGCACACCCCTAAGACAGCCGTCCGAAAAACGCCGACGTCTTTACCCCCGAAATCGCCCTCCACGGGTGCAGCCCGCCTCATAACCCCAGCCGATGCCGATAGTGGCGCACCAAGCCCACCACCACTCCGACAATTTCCACTTTGTCCGCAGGAACCACCAAGGAAGCCATGGCACTGTTGGCGGGCCGCAACTCCACGGCGGGACCCTGAAGGAAAAACCGCTTCACCGTCGCTTCACCGCCCACCAAGGCCACCACCGTTTGCCCGTTTTCGGCCGTGGGCTGTTTTTTGACGATGAGGATGTCTCCTTCCCGGATCCCTTCTTCAATCATGGAATCCCCCCGCACTCTCAAGGCAAAATGCTCGCCCCCGGCCAGCAAGCTTTCGGGAACGTCCACCGTTTCCGGAACTTCCACGGCTTCGATGGGCGTTCCGGCCGCCACCACCCCCAGAAAAGGGATGGAGGCGCCGCCGCTGCGAAGTTCCACCAGTTCGAGGGCGCGTTTTCGATTCTTGCCGAGGCTTCGCACATAACCCCGTTGCTCCAGCTGTTTCACATGCTTGTAGACGGCGTTGAGGGACCGGAACCCCAAGTGTTTTCGAATTTCCTCGTACGACGGGGCATGGCCGTGAATGGCCAAGTAGGTCTGCAGAAAATCGTGCACTCGTTTTTGGGCCGGGGTGAGCGTCATGGCCAGCCTCCTTATTTCTTTGGGCATCTTTCTTTGTCTTTCCATAAAAGGATAGGGTGGATATAGGGTGAAAGTCAAGCCGCCCTCTCCAACTTGTCACACCAGGCACCCAAACGGCTTGTTTCCAAAGGTTTCAGGGTGTATGGAAACGCTGAGTCCGTTTCGGAGCCTATTGACGGTCAGGGGAAGGGCACGTCATGGTAGAGCGGCAGTCTTATCGGGCACCGCAACCTCTTCGGAATCCTCATCTCCAGATGATCTTGGTCAATCATCTGAGTGCCCGGATCATGCCATACTGCCAACACTTCGTCGGTTCACGGTTGCGTGGCCCATCTGGAGTGAACTCTTCAATGTTGCGCCATAGATCGATCGAGGTGCTCGCATGCCGCGAGCATTACCCTGCACAAAGGTTGACGAACTGAATTCCAAGGGAGACGAAAAAATGGCTTGTAGGAATGAGTCCGCCTCGGAGCCTCCGCGCTGCCGCGCGCAATGGTAACTAGGGCGGGTGAAGCCACGGCTTGCAAGCAGCGACAGCACATGAATTTTCAGAGCGCGGCAGCATGCCGCACCGGCTGCAAACGACTTCCACACTTGGCTGGGAGGCGAGTGTGGTAGAGCTGTCAAAAACCTTGTGGTTACCGCTCGATGACATGTCGGCCGTAGCCGAACTGATCATCAAACCAAAGGTGTTGGGTTCTGGGCTGGACCGCTGTCCGAGGCATTACGGGGTAAGCAATTATCCCAAATCCCTTTTGCTCACAGAGGACAGAGCCGCCTTCAAGCCAGCTTACGTTCTGGGCTTTGTCCACATCAAAGTCAAATGTCAGCCTCAGTCGGTCGATAAAGGCAAGCGCCAGTATCTTCGTATCGCCCTGGATGGCACCGGGCCTTCAGCGTTCGTTCAGCCAACAATCTTCGTGTCCTTACGGACACTACGCGCGTTTCTTCATGCTTTCACCAAGGTCTGCCTCCTTCGTATCCGCACGGTCATTGCGAACAACATTATTAAGGCCGGCACCGACCGCTTCATCACCTCAGAAGAGTGCTCCCCCACGGTAGAACAACTCTACGGTACGCACTGTAGAACTTTCACCAGCGAGCATCCCGTGACCTACCTCCGTCGGCCCTGGACCAAAGGCCCCGCAAAGCGCTTCAACGGTCGCCTCGAGGATGTTCGGCGCCTCCATCATCTCTTGGTCTGCGGAGAAAACTTGGAGAAAACCTTGCCGCGCATCGCGTGCCTGCGCAACCATGGCTTGGCTTCGGCGGCTCGCAATGCCAGGACACCCATGCGCGCCTTGAAACAACAGGATCAAACCCACCAGTATCTGTTCGTTATAAGGCCTCATGATTGTCCGGAATTGGATACTGAGGCCGGGCTCGCTACGGTCTTATTGCCATGCGACAAGGCCACTATCCGTGCCTGCGTCCTGCATTCGGCATTGAATTTCCCCTCACTCGCCACCACGCGTTTTTTCCTTTTCAACCGCTCCACTTTAATTCATCCTATTAGTTTATAAATACATGAGGGACACACATGAATGAACGCTTCAAGCCCATCTCTAGGTACCTTACCTGGTTCACTTCGCTAGTCCATACCCCACTGCATCCCCAGTGGCTTGTTTTGCGCGATCGCAGAACTTGTCAGGCGACGGTTACGCGCTTCGCTCGCGGCACGGTGCTCGACATCGGCTGCGGCAATCGTTGGGCCGAAACCGCCCTAGGCCCCGGGGCGCGATACATCGGGCTTGATTACCCTGCTACCGTACGTCTTGGTTACAAAGGCCCTCCCGATGTATTCGGCGATGCTCAGCAACTCCCATTCCGGGATGGCAGCATCGATACGGTATTGCTCCTCGATGTTCTAGAACACCTTTCGGATTCGGAAAGTGCTTTATGTGAAGCGGCACGGGTGCTTAAACCCTACGGAGCGTTAATTCTCCAAGTTCCCTTTCTCTATCCCCTCCATGATGAACCGTTCGATTTTCAACGCTGGACGCTCTATGGCCTTCTGGACAAAGTTCAAGGTCACGGCTTCGAAATCGTTTCCTATCAGCATCAAGGTCGGCCTGTAGAAACCGCCGCAGCACTTGTTGCCATCTCAATGGCCAAGGGCATGCTCGACGCGGTCGAGCGCCGACACCCTTCCATAATCCTCGCACCTTTGCTAAGCTTGCTCATTTTGCTCGTTAATCTCTCCGGCTGGCTGCTGAGTCGGTTTTTACCGGAATCGCCCTTCATGCCCTTGGGATACCGCATCATCGCCAGGAGGACGTCATGACGCGCCTTTTACTGATTACGACGAGTTACCCGGAACACAACGAAGGAGCCGCTGCCGCAGGAACCTTCGTTAAAGATTTTGCTGAGGAATTAGTTCGGCAGGGCGTCGCCGTGGAAGTTGTCGCACCTGGGCTGTCACCGGGTTGGACAGTTGAGACCGGTGTGGAGGTCCGCCGCTTCGCCGTTCCGAGGCTTCCGCTTTCCCTCCTGAACCTTGCCACACCGCGAGACTGGTTTGCCATCGCGCTGACATGGACACACGGTAAACGGGCTGTCATGAGTGCCTGCGAGGAAAACCTTCCGAATCACATTCTTGCACTCTGGGCATTGCCGAGTGGCGATTGGGCGCGTCGGGCGGCACGTCGATGCGGCCTCACCTATAGTGTCTGGGCCCTAGGCAGCGACATCTGGTCGCTCGGGCGCATCCCGGTTATTCGCGGGATATTGGAAGGCGTGCTGCGCACTGCGCAACACCGGTTCGCAGACGGTTACGGTCTGGCCGAGCAGGTAGAGGCCATCGCCGGCTGCAAATGCGAGTTCCTTCCTAGCAGCAGAAACCTCCCGATCAAAGGCGGCAAGCTTATCCGGCAACAAGGCCCTTACCGTCTTACTTTTCTCGGCCGCTGGCATCCCAACAAGGGTATCGATCTCCTGCTTGATGCGCTCGGCATGCTCGACGAACAAACATGGGTGAGCATCGAGAGCTTGCGGATTTTCGGCGGCGGTCCGCTCGAAATTCGCATCCGCCAACAAGCAGCAAAGCTTGTGGCTGCAGGCAAGCCCATTGCTGTCGGCGGTTATCTAGGCAAAGTTGAGGCGGCCGCATTACTCGAAGGGAGCGACTACCTGTTATTACCTTCACGCATTGAGAGCATTCCCGTTATCTTTTCCGATGCGATGCAGGCACGGTGTCCCATCGTAGCCATGCCTGTAGGCGATCTGCCGCGCCTTTTGTCAAGGTATGAAGTGGGCGAGCTCGCCGAGAAAATTACCGCGCAGGCATTCGCCTCTGCCATCAAGCGCATTTTACTGCGAAAGCCGGTGGAATTCTCAACCGGTCTAGAACAAGCCGCACATGACTTTCGCTTGGAACGGACCGTTTCGAATTTTATTAAGTCCATAGCCGGATTCACTTCTTAAATTAAGCAAAATCATTGCCAAGGATATGGCACATGGTGGCGCCTTGTGTGCCAGAAGACTTATGGCCTGTGGGCATCCTGAAAGTGACTGAAGGCGAACATAACATTCGAAGACCTAAGTCCGTGTCGAAAATGTAAGGACCTATGCGTGGTAATGCCCGTCGTGGGGCACGATAACGTCGGGCGTGCGTCCAAGCCCGAGCGGTGGTGACCGCATCACATAGAATTAGAATGGAAAACGGACGCCGCGTCATCATTGGAAATCGGTGCTTTTTTGAAAACGAAAAGCACATTCCAGTATTGCCAACGAGGTACTCCAGACCGGCGGCACATCCGATTTAACTCCCACTCCGCAATCCTTTCGAACCACGATCTTGGGATCAACCCATACCGAATTAAATAAACAACGCACCATCGGGATGCACGCAATGGGATGCGCTCGACCAACCGTAGATGTTCCTGCGTCATCAGATCAATGACCACATCTTCAGGCAGAAAATCTGGGTGACCTAATCGAAGATTTTCGACCACCAGAACCGTTGCTCCCGGAACAAGGTACTGGCCGAAGCCTGGCACCCTATCGAGCCGTCCCATCACCTTTAAAGGCCGCAATACATTCTGGAACAGCAATAGGTGAATTGACCCGGGGGCGAACGGCAGGGCTGGAAGGCCACCTTGGAGATACTCCGGTCCCGGATAATGTCGCCGGGCGTATTCAAGCAGCTTAGCGGATGGGTCGATACCAATGGCCCGCCAACCGCGCTCTCCAAGCACATGCGTCAGGCGACCGAAGCCACAACCCAAATCGACGGCAATCTCACCCGACCCCTTCGGGATGTGTCGCCGCAAAGCCTTTTTGTGTAAAAGAGTTATGTATACGGACTTGTAGCCACGCGCATCATTCGGGTCAAGCAGATGAAGTCCTGCATCATCGTGCGTAGGCACACGGTTCATTGTTTTTTCCCCATCATAAGGAACATGCCGAAAGCGCCCAGCATTAAAAAAATTTCGACGGTGAGCAGCCAGACACGCCCAAAGACCGCAATGAAGCCGATAACATCCGTCTGCGCACGGGCCCCGGCCAGAATGACAAAAGCGGCTTCGCGCACCCCGAGTCCCGCCGGCGTAATCGCGGAGACGATCCCGATGATCGAAGCCAATGTGTAAAGTGCGCATAAATTGACGAAATCGACTTCCGCATAAATCGGATAGGCCTGTGCGATCATTTGCCAGGCAATGAGGTAAAGCAGCCATCCCGCTGCAAACCACCCTGACACCACCAGCAGCCGGATAGGATCCGCCTTCGTCTCGGCAAGCGCTTGCAAGAGACGTGAAATCTGACCGGGCAGGATGGATGCGGTAAGGCGAAGCAACCTATTCGCCCCCCCCAGAAAGACGAAGCCTACTATCGAGAAACCCGTCAGGACGATTCCCGCCGACAGCAACACCGGCCAGCCGGACCGATAGCCTATCAGGGTTATTGCAACGACGGTGTTTCCGATCAGAAGGAACATCATCATGTCGAGGTTTGTGCGGACGATGATCGGCGTAGACAGATTGTCACGGGTCAGGCCGATCTGATAGACGACTCCCCAAATGCGCCCCGGCAGGTAGCGCAACAACTGCCCCACCAAATGCAGGCGGGCGCTCATGGCCAGCGTGACCGGTTTTTGCATACTCAAGAACAGGTGGAACAGAACCACGTTGGTCATCAGGGACAATCCAAGAAAGAACGTTGCCAGCACAAGCCATTGCCATTGTCCGGGAATCAGGTCCGCGGGATGCTCGATGGTGGTCAACAGCAGGTAACTAGCCCATCCAAGGCCCGCTATCATCAACAGCCAGGAACACCAGTACATGACAGGCCTGCTCATCGAAACGTCCTGGAAACGGCGTGTCTGAAAAGCCGTCTCAGCCAGCGCCGGCGCACACCCGGCAGTGTGGAGTCGTAGATTGCCACAGCCTTCGATTGACGCCAGGCATCCCATGCCGTTTGCAATGCACCAATTCTCGATCCCTGCTCACCGGACAACGCCGCCAGCAGCAAGCGCTCCACATTCACCCAACTGCACGGCGCGGCGGGAGGAAGAGGTGTCAGAGCTTCACCGTACAGAATCTTCGCCGCGGTCGAAACCATCGGAACGCCCGCCCGAAGCGCCAACCCGACCTGCAACCAGGGGCGCGGGTTGAGTTCGAGCATCCGCCAGTGGCCATCTTGGTCGAGCAGGAATTCAATCTCGCATATCCCGACGAAATCGACCGCACCCAGAATCCTGCGCGTCTTGTCGAACAAACATGCCGACGGTTCTGCGGTACGCACCCAGCAGCCGGTACCGCCATCCCGAGGCTGTTTCCAAACCTCGTTGGCGACCATACTGGAGACGTGACCATACCTATCGCGCACCGTCCAGACCACCGTTTCACCTTGTGCTGGATGGTGCAGGCGTTGCTGCACAATCCATTGAGCGGAGACAGGCCAAGCGAGGGCTAAAGCTCGGCGCAACGCCTGGCTGTCCGCAAAGTTCCGACTCATGAAGGCCTTTGCGGACATACCTTCCAGTCGCATGGAAAATGGCTTCAAGGACGGTTTGATGACGGCGTCCCCGTTGAAAACGTGATCAATCTGCTCCATGGCTTCTTCGACGCTGCTCGCCACCCGATACGGTGCAATCAGCTTCGCGTATCCCGCCTGATCGAGGGCATGGAACAATTCGGCTTTATCCAGCCCACCGAGCCGAAGTCGCTGGGCCAGCCCCAATATGCCCCACGGTTCAATGTTGGCACGCTTTTCGATCAGCAGTCTCAATCCGCCGTCTTCCGTGGCAAAAATCGGAATCCCTTGGGTTTCCGTCGCTCCCAAAGCACGCAAAAAACTCGTCAATTCCATAACACAGGCATTGGGATCGGCGGGGGGCCAAGTTAGAATTTTAAAACGAAGGACGTTTTCCAGGCCCCGAAGAATGCTGTCTTTATTCAAGGCAACGATAGCGGGTCGAAAACCCGTTTCCAGCAACTCCTCGGTGAGCGCAGCCGCGACGATCTCACTCCCTCCAGACAGTATAGCCACCACTCTTTGCCGATTCAAAAAACACCTCGCACCGCATCGATAATCCGTTGCACATCGTCTTCATTCAGCCTCGCCGACAAGGGGAGGCTGACGGTCGAGCGCCCGACCCTCATCGCATTCGGCCAAGCCTCCGCCTGCCAACCGAAACGCTTTTGATAGTACGGATGCTCAGGAATGCTTAGGTAGTGCACCCCGACACCAATGCCGGCTCGGGTCATGAGATCCAGAAAGTCGTCTCGGGCAATGCCACAGCGTTCTTTGTCGATCAAAATGGTGTAGAGATGGTATGCGTGCCGGGTGTCCGGCTCAGGGTCGGCGGGCCGAGTCACGGGCAGATCGAAAAAGGCTTCCTGATATCGGTTCCAGATCTCCTGGCGACGCAGCCAGTTGTGTTCCACGCGCGCGAGCTGGTGCAGACCAATCGCCGCTTGAATATCCATCATGTTGTATTTGAAGCCGCACTCGACCACTTGGTAATGCTTGTAACCTTTATCGCTGAAACGGTGCCAAGCATCTTTGCTCATACCGTGCAAGGCCAATATTTTCACTCGGCCGATATCGCCCTCATTACGGGCGTAGACCATGCCCCCCTCACCCGTCACCACGTTCTTGGTGACGTAAAAGCTGAAGCAGCCGAAATGGCCGAAGGTGCCGGCCTTGCACCCATGGTATTCTGTCTCAATGGCGTGGGCGCAGTCCTCAATGACCTTGAGTCCATGTCGTTCAGCGATGGCCATGATGGCATCCATGGCGCATGGGCGACCAGCGAAATGAACCGGGAGAAGGGCACGGGTACGCGGCGTGATCCGAGATGCAATCTCGCGGGGATCAATGTTCATGGTGGCCGGGTCGATATCGGCAAGAACCGGTGTGGCACCCGCGTGGATGATGGCGTTGACCGTAGCGCAGAAGGTCAGAGGCGTCGTGATGACCTCGTCGCCCGGTTCGAGGCCGGCCGCGATCATTGCTATGTGGAGCGCGGCGGTGCAGGAGTTGACCGCTGCCATGTGTTCACTGCTCGTGCCTTTGTACTCGGCAAAAGCTCGTTCGAAAGCCGCCACCCTAGGGCCGGTCCCAATCCAGCCGGATTCAAGGGTTGCAACGACTTCGTCGATCTCTTCCCGGCCGATTAAGGGTGCGCCAAAGACGATGAACGGCTTGGTCATGTGATCGGCTCCTGTCGATCAAACGCTTCTTCTACTCCTCAACACACTCGTGCCTTCATTGTGGCCTCACTCAGTCTGCGTATGCTACCATTATCTGTCGGCAGAATCGCGCGGATCCATGAGTAATTTGGTGTGTCCCACGAACAAATCTCTCTTAAGTATGGGCGTGATACGCTCATTCCTCACGCGCGTCAAGGACCCGGTGCTCACATGTCAAGACCAGCACGGGCATCGGATCGTCAGACCCACAGATGAGGATCTGCTGCAAATCTTTGACACCGATGAAGTGGCGGCTTACAGCCCCGTTTCCATGCTACCGCAAAGCGTCGGAATGTCCCGTGGGTTTGTGAACGCATCATCCACCTGAGCCGATGATTAAAGCCTGATGTCTTCATTTAAGGCATTAAACAAATGTCGCCCCTTGCAGATCATGGCTTCGTTCGTCCCATCCCACCGCGAACTTCGACCAGGCACTCAAACGGCTTGTTTCCAAAGGTTTCAGGGTGTATGGAAACGCCGTGTCCGTTTCGGAGCCTATTGACGGTCAGGGGAAGGGCACGTCATGGTAGAGCGGCAGTCTTATCGGGCACCGCAACCTCTTCGGAATCCTCATCTCCAGATGATCTTGGCCAATCAGGTGCGTGGAGTGCGCGGCGTCGTCTACGAACGGGAAAGATTGAAAACCCCTGACAACGATTTCCTCGATGTAGACTGGTCGTTTGTGGGAGATCGACGTGTCGCCGTTCTGTGCCATGGGCTGGAAGGTCATTCGCGCCGTCCCTATGTCCTGGGCATGGGCCGGGCATGAGAAGATCCGGAGCTTTGAAGATTTCGACAACCGCTACACGGCGCCGCTGCATGGTTTTCGGAACGCTGGGGATTATTACGCCAAAGCGAGTGCGAAGGGGTTTTTGGAGGGCATCGCCGTTCCTACGCTGCTCGTCAATGCTCTGGACGATCCTTTTCTCACCCCGGAATGTTTTCCCTTCCGCGAGGCGTATCGCAGCCGATACCTGGTTCTGGAAACACCCCCCCATGGAAGTCACGTGGGCTTTTATGACCTGTCCCGAGACGGCACTCTGTGGTCGGAAAGACGCGCCGTGGCCTTTTTGCAGCGTCAATCCTTGCCGTAAATGGCGCACGCCGCGGCCACCCGGGCGGCTTCTTGGAGAGCTTCGGCAAAGGTGGGGTGGCCGTGCATGATCCGGCCGATATCCGAGGCCTTGGCGCCGCATTCCATGGCCAGGACCCCTTCGGCGATTATGTCCGAAGCCCGCGGCCCGATAATGTGGATGCCGAGAAGGCGGCCTGAAGAGGCATGGGAGAGGACCTTCACGAACCCCTCGGTTTCCCCCATGCAGCGCGCTCGGCCGGCTCCGGCAAAAGGATAAGTCCCCACGCAGTAGGGAACGTTCAAATCGCGAAGTTCTTCCTCAGTCTTGCCCACGGCAGCCACTTCCGGCCAGGTGTAAATGATGGCCGGAACGGCGTCGTAATTCACTTCACTGTCCAGCCCGGCCATCCTTTCCACACAGGCGACGGCTTCCGCCGAGGCTTTGTGAGCCAGCATGGGACCGGCGATGAGATCCCCGATGGCATACACACCGGGAACAGAGCTCCGGTAATTGGCGTCCACGAGGATATGGCCTGTTTTAGGGTGGGTGGCGACCCCAAGAGCCTCCAAGCCCAAACCACGGGTGAGAGGCCGGCGGCCCACGGCCACCAAAAGGCGGTCGAAGGTCAAACGCTGTTCCCCGTCTTTGGTTTGGACACGCACCTGCACTTCCCCGTTTTCGACGGAGGCTTCCAAAACGCGGCTTTCCAAAAAGAACCGAAAGCCTTGCCGGCGCAAGACACGTTCCAGGGCTCGGGAAATTTGGGCATCGAGGAGCGCCGCGATTCTCGGGAGCATTTCGATGACCGTCACCTGGGACCCCAGCCGATGCCACACGGATCCCAATTCCAGGCCGATATAGCCGCCTCCCACGATCCCCAGCCTCTCGGGGATCTCCTGAAACGCCAAAGCTTCCGTCGACGAGACGATGAAGCGGCCGTCGTAAGGAATTCCCGGTACCGACACGGGTTCGCTCCCGGTGGCCAGAAGGACGGATCCGGCTTCCAGAACGACGGACCGTCCTGGTTCCTGCGACAGCTCCACCGTGACGCGATTCGGTGCCGTCAAACGCCCGGTGCCGTGGAAGACCGTCACCTTATGGCGTTCCAAAAGCTTGCGCACGTTTTCCGTGAGCTCGCCGACGACTTTGTCTTTGCGGGCCATCATGGCCGAAAGATCCAGCTCTATCCCCTGAAGGCGGATGCCGTGTTCGGGGAAACGTTCTCGGGCCATATGGTAGAATTCGCTGGAATCCAGAAGAGCCTTGCTGGGGATACACCCCACATTGAGGCAGACCCCGCCGAGACGGCTGTGTTTTTCCACGCAAGCCGTTCTCATCCCCAACTGGGCCGCTCGAACGCAGGCGACGTACCCCCCCGGCCCGGACCCGATGACCACAACATCGAAACGATTCTCGTCCGCCATCTCGGTGACTCCTTCAGTGAAAAGGCTCTCTTCTCAAATCCCCCATCAAATGCCCACAAGGAGCCGTTCGGGATCCTCGATGCCTTCCTTGATGCGCCGGAGGAACGTCACGGCCTCCCGTCCGTCGATGATGCGATGGTCGTAGCTCAAGGCCACATACATCATGGGCCGAATGACCACCTGGCCGTTCAAGGCGACGGGACGATCCTCGATTTTGTGCAGGCCCAAAATGGCGCTTTGCGGCGGATTGAGAATCGGCGTACTCAACAACGACCCGTAGACTCCTCCGTTGCTGATGGTGAAGGTGCCCCCTTCCAGATCGCTGAGTTTCAGTCGGTTTTCACGGATTTTTCCCACAAAATCGCCGATGGCCCTTTCGATTTCGGCGAAGCTCAATCGATCGGCGTACCGGATCACGGGCACCACCAGCCCCCGTTCCGCCCCCACGGCAATGCCCATGTGCACATGGGCGTGATAGACGATTTCGTCGCCATCGATGAAAGCATTGACCTCCGGGATCTCCTGGAGCGCCTGGACGCAGGCTCTGACGAAAAAGCTCATGAAACCCAGGGACACCCCATATTTTTCTTTGAAGGCGTCTTTAAACCGGCGCCGAAAGTCCATGACCCGGGTCATGTCCACTTCGTTGAAGGTCGTGAGCATGGCCGTGGAATGCTTGGCATGGAGAAGCCTTTCGGCGATGCGCTTCCGAATGGGACTCATGGGCTTTCGCGTCTCTTCCGGGGCCGCATCGGCACCGCGCGATGGGATGGGTGCCGGAGGGGCTTCAGGAGCGGGCGGCGCCGATGAAGGGGCCATCTTCAGCCCCTCAAAAGGGGCAGATCCCGTGGAAACCGCCGAAAGCCCCATGGGGGCGTCCGCCGTGGCGTGGCCCTGAGACTCCCAAAAGAGCAGCACGTCGCCTCGAGTGATCCGCCCTTGGGGGCCTGTGCCTTTGACCCTGGCGAGGTCCACGCCGAGCTGGGCGGCCAATCGCCCTGCGGATGGGTAACGGTCCGCCTTCTCCTGAGGCATTGGAGGCTTTTCGGGCTGTTGCATCGCCGCTTCCCCTGCGACCTCCGCCGGCGGCTCAACCGGCCTCGCCGAGTCCTGCCCCGCCGCAAAAGCCACCTCCGGGGGCAAAACGGCGGCAAAGGGCTTGATGCGTGGCTCTTCGGCAAGGTCTTCCGCGGCACGCTCGGTTTGAATGCGCCCGACCACGGCCCCGACGCTTACCGTTTGTCCCGCAGGCACCAAAATTTCCACGATGCCGTCCGCTTCCGCGGGGACTTCCAAGGTGACTTTGTCCGTTTCCAAGACGAAAAGCACCGTACCCTTCGTGACACGTTCGCCGGGCTTGACGAACCATTCCGCCAGGACGGCTTCCCGGACCGATTCCCCCACTTCGGGGATGACGATGTCTTGAACCATCTCCCACTCCTTGGTCAGGACGCGACGAGCGGCTGCGCGGGCCCCTAAGGTTTCCGGAACACCTCGTCCACAATGCGCTCTTGTTCTTCCTTGTGGCGGCCATGGAACCCCGTAGCGGGACTGGCCGATTCCGGCCGCCCGATGTAGAGCGGCTTTTCGCCCAAGAGCTTGTGGAGCCGGGGACAGACGAAGGCCCAAGCGCCCATGTTGCGTGGTTCTTCTTGCACCCACGCCCATCGCCGGACGGCGCCGTACTTGGAAAACACCGCATCCAGGTGGGCGTGCGGAAACGGATAGATCTCTTCCAGCCGCACCAAAACCACATCGTTCCGCTGCAGCTTTTCCCGCCGGGCCGCCAGCTCATAAAAAATCTTTCCCGTACACAACACGCCGAAAGAAGCCGACGGCGCCGCTTCGACATCCTCCAGCACGGCCTCGAACCGCCCCTCGCTGAACGCCTTCACATCCGAGACGGCTTTGGGGTGGCGCAGAAGACTCTTCGGCGTCATGACCACCAAAGGCTTTTTCACGGGATGGAGCGCCTGGCGACGCAGGAGGTGAAAAAACTGCGCCGGTGTCGACGGCTGGCAAACGCGCAGATTTTCTTCCGCACACAGTTGGAGGTAGCGTTCCAGACGGGCGCTGGAATGTTCCGGCCCCATCCCTTCGTAGCCGTGCGGCAGGAGCAACACCAGGGCGCTGGGCAGGCGCCATTTGGCTTCGGCGGCGCTCAGGTATTGGTCGACGATGGTTTGCGCGTTGTTGGCAAAATCGCCGAACTGGGCTTCCCAGAGAACCAGCGTCGACGGATCCCGCAAAGAATAGCCGTATTCGAAACCCAGCACGGCATACTCCGACAGGCTGCTGTTGAAAACCGCAAAGGGCGCTTGACTGGGGGCCAGGTGGTTCAAGGGCACATAGGACGCCCCCGTCTCCACATCATAGACAATGGCATGGCGGTGGCTGAAAGTGCCTCGGCCGCAGTCCTGGCCGCTCAGGCGCACGGGACGGCCGTCCAGGAGGATCGAACCCAAGGCCAGGAGTTCCCCGGCGGACCAATCCAGGTCTTTTCCCGCTTCAACCTTTTCCCGCCGTTTTTCCAAGATCTTTTGCAACTTGGGATTGACGTGAAACCCTTCCGGGTACGTGTGGGCCGCTCGGACGATGGCAAGGAGGATCTCTGCCGGGACCGCGGTGGTTAAAGCCTCGGGGTGGGCGGGCGGCTGAGAGGCCGAGACGGTCCACGATTCGAGGAGAAATTCCGAAGCCAAAACGCAGCCGGCGCTTCGGGCCGCTTCCAAGGCCTCTTCCAAATTGGAAAGCACGGTCTTTTCCAAGTTCTGCAGCTGATCCGGACCGACGATCCCTTCCCCCTGCAGCCGCGAAGCGTAAAGTTCGTTGACCGGCGGGCGTTTTCGGATCTTTTCCACCATGGTCGGCTGGGTGTAGTAGGGTTCATCCCCTTCGTTGTGCCCGTAGCGCCGATAGCACACCACATCGATGACCACGTCCTTGCCGTATCGGTAGCGGTAGTCGCAGGCCAGGCGCATGACATGAACGGCCGCTTCCGGGTCTTCCCCGTGGACGTGAAAGATGGGGGCCGGGAGCATCTTGGCCAGATCCGTTGCGTAACGGGTCGATCGGGCTTCCTCGGGGACGGTGGTAAAGCCGATCTGGTTGTTGATCACAAGGTGGATGGTGCCGCCGGTGCGATAACCGGCGAGCTGGGAAAGGTTCATGGTTTCATAGACGACCCCTTGCCCGGCGAAGGCCGCATCGCCGTGAATCAAGACAGGAAGCACGCGGGAAGGGCCGTCTTCACCGTGTACGTCCTGGAGGGCTCGACTGAGGCCTTCCACCACCGGGTCCACCGATTCCAGGTGGCTGGGGTTGGGGATAAGGATTGTTCGAACTCTCTTCGATCCGTCCGCCGTCGCGTCCACAACGCCCATGAAGCCTTTGTGGTACTTGACGTCCCCGCTTCCCGTTTCGGATTCCGTGTCGCAGCTCTCTTCGAATTCGGAAAACACGGCTTCCGGGGCTTTCCCTAAAACGTTCACCTGGATGTTCAGACGACCTCGATGGGCCATGCCCATAACGAGGATTTCACAGCCCTGAACGGCCGCATGGCGGATCAGAGCGTCCAACATGGGCACGACGGTCTCCGCCCCTTCCAGAGAAAAGCGCTTTTGGCCGAGATACGTCTTGTGCAAGAACTGCTCGAAGCGATTCGCCTGCCAAAGTTTTTCCAGAATGCGAACGCGCTCTTCGGCCGCATAAGCCGGGTGATTCCGAGAGGTTTCCATGCGTTCCTGAAGCCACAGACGTTCTTCACGGTCCAAAAGGTGCATGAATTCCGCGCCCACCGAACCGCAATAGGTTGCTTTGAGAAGATTCAGAATGTCCCGCAAGGGCGCCTGCTCCCACAGGGGGATATCGGGGGTGAGGAACACACGTTCCAAATCCGCCTCGGCCAATCCGCACGCCTCCAAGGAAAGCATGGGATGTTCCATCGGACACGGTTCCAGCGGATCCACACAAGACAGAAGGTGGCCCAGTTCTCGATAGCGGCGGATGAGCTCGGCGACCCGGATCTGAGGCACCAAATCTTCGGGACCGGGCGCGACCCGAAACTCGCGGCCAGCATCCGAAACCATTCCCAGCTCAAAACCCTGAAAAAACCACCGCCAGTCATCGGGAACACTCTTCGGGTCCGATCGCCAGCGATGATACTGTTCTTCAATGTATTGGGCATTCATGGTCAAGGACAAGCCGGGCATAAGACTCCTTCGCGAAATGGGGGTGGATAGGAAGGCTTCCCGCGTTGGGAATGAGGCCTGAAGCAGTTCACCACAGCCTTCTGCTTTCTCTGAAAATCTGCGCTCTCAGGGGCCCGGAGCGCCTCACGCACCATCCCCGGAGCCCATGGGCTCATGCGGGGATACGCTTGAGCATTCCTCGGAAAGTGCCCGTTCAAGAAGAAATTCCGGCGGCACTTTGGAGAACCGACCGTCCTCCGTTCTGTAGGTACGTCATCCCAAACCGAACTGGATGGCTCGATCGGCCTCGGGTTCCAGATCCCGACCGTTGATGCGAACGGTCGGAGATCCGGGAAACCGCAGGGCCCGAGCCTGTTCGGCGTCTTCCACAAGGACAACCTTAACGTGCGCGGGAAGACGGCGTCGAGTGATAAACTCGCGAACCCTGCGTTCCGTCGGCTCCCGGCTGGCGCATCCCGGAGTGAAAAGCAGGGTGATTTCCAGAGGTTTTTTTTGGTATTCCATGGGCCAATCAACCCCTTTCCTAGTCCCGAAAGGCATTCCGCGGTTTCCCTTTTCAAAGGCTCCGGTCGGCCGAAAACCCCGACACACGCCCTCCCGCATGCGCGGATACCGCCCCTATGGTCTGCACGCCCCTCGCCGATTACGCCGCATCGGCGTTGGCCGGGTTCGTGTGGAAAACCCTGAGCCCGCCATCCCCCACATCCACATGGATCGTCGCGCCTTCCAGAACGTCTCCCGCAATGAGGGCCCGGCCGATACGGGTTTCCAGTTCCCGCTGTAAGAGGCGTTTGAGCGGGCGAGCGCCGTAGACGGGGTCGTAGCCTGTCCGGGCGATCCATTCCCGAGCGGCGTCGCTGATTTCCAAACGGATTCGCCGGTCCTTGAGGCGCCGTTCGAGGTCTTTCGTCAGCAGTCCCACGATGCGTTTCACTTCTTCCAGGGTGAGCGGTTTGAACAGCACGATATCATCCACACGATTAAGAAATTCGGGACGGAAATGGCGCCTGAGATCCCCCATGACCTTTTCCCGAGCGTGTTCTCGAATTTCCCCACGATCCGTCACCCCGTCCAAGAGATACTGAGACCCGATGTTGCTCGTCATGATGATGACCGTGTTTTTGAAATCCACCGTCCGGCCCTGGGCGTCCGTCAAACGGCCGTCGTCCAGAATCTGGAGAAGCACGTTGAAGACATCCTGGTGTGCCTTTTCGATCTCATCGAAAAGGATGACGCTGTAGGGTTTGCGCCGCACCGCTTCGGTGAGCTGGCCGCCTTCTTCGTAGCCCACATAACCCGGAGGCGCCCCGATAAGGCGGGAAACCGTGTGTTTTTCCATGTATTCGCTCATGTCGATCCGGATCAGGTTGTCTTCCGAGTCGAACAAAGCTTCCGCCAAGGTCTTGGCCAGTTCCGTCTTGCCCACGCCCGTCGGGCCAAGGAAAATGAAGGAACCGATGGGCCGCCGCGGATCCTTGATACCGGCCCGGGCTCGAAGCACGGCGTCGGCCACAAGCTGCACGGCCTCGTCTTGCCCCACCACGCGGCGGTGCAGCACTTCGTCCAGCTTCAAGAGTTTCTCCCGCTCCCCTTCCACGAGGCGGGTGACGGGAATCCCGGTCCAGCGGGAGACGATCTCCGCGATCTCTTCTTCCGTCACCTCTTCCCGCAGGAGTCGGTTGCCGCCTTGCTGGGCGCTCAGCCGTTCCTCTTCGGCCTTGAGCTGCCGCTCCAGTTCGGGCAGCCGTCCGTGCTTCAGTTCCGCCGCTCGGTTGAGATCGTACTGCCGTTCGGCGATTTCGATTTGGTGACGCACTTTTTCGATTTCTTCCCTCAGCGCCTGAACCCTCTTGATGGCTTCCTTTTCTGCTTCCCACTGAGCGCGCATGGCGTTGGCCTTTTCGCGCAGCTCGGCCAATTCCTTACGGAGGTTTTCCAGGCGCTCCTGGCTCGCCTTGTCCCGTTCCTTCTTGAGGGCTGCTTCTTCGATTTCCAATTGCATGACGCGCCGCGTCACTTCATCCAGTTCCGCCGGCATGGAATCGATTTCCGTGCGGATCATGGCGCACGCCTCATCCACCAAATCGATGGCCTTGTCGGGCAGGAACCGGTCGGAAATGTACCGGTTGGACAGAACCGCCGCAGCCACCAAGGCGCTGTCCTGAATTTTCACGCCGTGATGGACTTCGAAACGCTCCTTTAGGCCGCGCAGGATGGAAATGGTGTCTTCCACCGACGGCTGATCCACGAGAACCGGTTGGAAGCGCCGTTCCAAGGCGGCGTCTTTTTCGATGTATTTGCGATATTCGTCCAACGTCGTGGCGCCGATGCAGTGGAGCTCGCCGCGGGCCAGCATGGGTTTGAGCATGTTGCCCGCATCCATGGCCCCTTCGGCCTTGCCCGCCCCGACGATATTGTGGAGCTCGTCGATAAAGAGCAGGATCCGGCCTTCCGATTCCTTGATTTCCTGAAGAACCGCTTTGAGGCGCTCTTCAAATTCCCCGCGGTATTTGGCTCCCGCCACCAGAGCTCCTAGATCCAAGGCGTAGACGGTTTTGTCCTTGAGTCCTTCGGGCACGTCGCCCCGCACGATCCGGTGCGCCAGCCCTTCCACGATGGCCGTCTTGCCCACGCCGGGTTCCCCAATGAGCACGGGGTTGTTCTTGGTCTTCCGGCTGAGGATCCGGATGACGCGCCGGATTTCGCTGTCTCGCCCGATCACGGGATCCAGCTTCCCGCTGCGGGCTTCCTGCACCAAGTCCCGGCCGTATTTCTGCAACGCCTCGTATGTGCCTTCCGGTGCCGCCGACGTCACCCGCTGGTGGCCTCGGACGGCCGTCAAGGCCTTGAGCACCCCATCGCGGCTGATCCCGTGTTTGTGCAGAACGCGCCCGGCGGGTGTCGCGGTCCCCTCCTCGACAAAAGCGAGCAACAGGTGCTCGACGGAGACATACTCGTCTTTGAGATGCCGGGCCTCCTCTTCCGCCTTGACGAGGAGCTTGTTCAGGCGCTGGGTGATGTAGACTTTGCCCGGCTCCGCCCCGGGGCCGCTCACCCTGGGCTTTTTTTCCAACTCTCGCACAACGTCTTCCTGGAGCGCGCTCAGCGGCACATCCATGCGCTTGAGCAGCCGCGGCACCAGGCCCTCGGGCTGTTCCAAGAGGGCCGCCAGGAGATGCTCCCCGTCCACTTCCACATGCCCGTATTTGACGGCCTTGGTTTGGGCCGATTGCAACGCTTCTTGGGATTTAATGGTGAACTTGTTGAGATCCATACTCTGTTCTCCTTTTCTATTTTCACGGCCGCCCTTAGGCTAGCCGAGCATCTGTCTTTCCAATTCCCGGATCCGGTCTTCCAACGCCTCGATCCGGCGCATGAGTTCCAAAACCACGCCGATGCCCGCATAGTTGATGCCCAGGTCCCGACGCAGTCTCAAAATCCTGCGCACCACATCCACAGCCGACCGGGCGAACAAACTGGGAATGCCCGCCCGTTCTTCCAAGGGATCCAAGAGCCCCAAATGCACGAAACGAACAATGAGGTCCGGGTGCACCCCGCAGAGGGACGCCAACTGCGGGAGCGTCAATTCCCAAAGATCCTCATCCGCGGGGCATGTCCTCCGCACAATGAAGTAGCGTCGTTCCAGCATGACGCCGGCCTCCTTCTTCCGATGCGTCGTCGCGGGCGGTGTCGGCTTACGCCCGCGGGTCGAAATCGGAAACCTCTTTCAGCTTCTCGAAAAGCGCCTTTTCTTCGCGGCTAAGCCGCTTGGGCACCAGTATTTTCAAAACCGCATAGAGATCGCCCGCTCCGCCCTTGGGATTGGGCATGCCTTTGCCGCGCAATCGCAATTTCTGCCCCGACTGAGCTCCTGAAGGGATTTTCACGGTAAAGGTCCCGCCCAGGGTTTTTACGGGAATTTCGGCGCCCAAGGCCGCTTCCCACGGAGACACGGGAAGATCCATGTAGAGGTCCCGGCCTTCCAGGCGATAGACCGGGTGGGGCTCGATTTCCACCTCGAGGTACAGATCTCCGGGCGACCCGCCACCCACTCCTTCAAAACCTTGCCCGGCAAGGCGGATCTTTTGACCCGGCAAGACCCCCCTGGGAATCTTGACTTCGAGGTTTTTGACATCTGGCCGCACCGTCCCATCGACGGCGGTGCTCATCCCTTGCACACTGATGGTCTTGGTCGCCCCGTGAAAGGCGTCCTCCAGGGAAATGCGCAATGTGGCATGCCGGTCGGCCCCCGGCTGACGCCACGCCGTGTCGGGACGGGTCCGCCCGCCGGCCCGGGCGCGCTGAAACCCCCGGCCCCCGAAGAGCATCTCGAAAAAGTCGCTGAAATCCCCACCGCCGGACCAGAAGAATTCCTGCTGCCCTGGGCCGCCGCCGAAATCGAAATGGACATCCCAGCCGGGAGGCGGCCGAAAATCCTGCCCCGCGCGCCAATGACTGCCCAGCTGGTCGTACTTGGCGCGTTTTTCGGGATCCTTCAGGACCTCATAGGCTTCGTTGATTTCTTTGAATTTCTCTTCGGCGCCCGGATCCTTGTTCACGTCCGGGTGGTATTTTCGCGCCAGTTTGCGGTAAGCCCGTTGAATCTCGTCCTGACTCGCCGTTCGAGAAACCCCGAGAATTTCGTAGTAGTCTCGAAACTTGACCGCCATGCGCCGTTCCCTCGATTGCGTCGTTTATTTGGGACGTTCCGATTGGGTCCTCACCCTCCTTGCCTTCTCGATTCCTTACCATTATCGGGGCAAAAAGGCCAAAAAATGGGGCGCACCGTCCGGGCGCCCCGAAAAAATCTTCACCATCGGCAAGACACGTTGGGAAAACCTCACTTATTTTTCGGTGTACTCGGCATCGATGACCTCCTCATCGCCTCCGGCCCGCGACGCTCCGGCCTTGGCGGCCCGCTCCCCGGTCCCCGCGGCGGCCTTCTGATAGGCCGCCGCCAAGCCGTGAAGCGCCTGTTGCACATCCCCGGCCAGAGATTGGTACCGTTCCTTGGTCACCGCTTCGTCGGCGACGGCTTTGCGGGCCTCTTCCATGAGCGCCTCACATCGGGCCTTTTCATGGAGCGGCACCTTGTCGCCCAGATCTTTCAGGGTCCGTTCCAGCTGGTAGACCAAGGAATCCAGTTGGTTTCGCGCATCGACGGTTTCGCGACGGCGACGATCCTCGGCGGCATGTTCCTGAGCGTCCCGAAGCATCCGCTCCACTTCTGCCTTGTCCAAATTGGTGGAATCGGAAATGGTCACCCTCTGTTCCTTGCCCGTTTCCTCATCCCGAGCCGAGACATTCAGGATGCCGTTGGCATCGATGTCGAACGTCACCTTGATCTGGGGCACTCCACGTGGGGCCGGGCGGATGCCTTCCAGGCGGAACCGGCCGAGCACCCGGTTGTCTCGGGCCATTTCCCGTTCCCCTTGGAGGACCACGATATCCACCGCCGTTTGGTTGTCTTCGGCCGTGGAAAAGATCTCTTCCCGACGGCACGGGATCGTGGTGTTTCGCTCGATGAGCTTGGTCATGACCCCGCCCAGGGTTTCCACACCGAGAGAAAGGGGCGTGACGTCCAACAAGAGGACATCATCCACTTCCCCTTTGATGATTCCGGCTTGGATGGCCGCACCCACAGCGACCACTTCGTCGGGGTTGACACTCATGTTGGGCTGCTTGCCCCCGGTGAGCCGCTTGACCAATTCCTGCACCGCGGGAATCCGGGTGGATCCGCCCACGAGGATGACCTCGTCGATGTCGTCGGCCGTCAGCTTGGCATCGCTCAAAGCCTGTTTGACCGGGCCCATGCACCGTTCCACAAGGTCCTGGGTGAGCGCCTCGAACTTCGCCCGGGTCAGTTTCTTCACCAAATGCTTGGGACCCGTCGCGTCGGCCGTAATAAACGGAAGGTTGATTTCCGTTTCAACGGTGGACGAAAGTTCACATTTGGCCTTTTCCGCCGCCTCGTAAAGTCGTTGCAGGGACTGACGATCCTTGCGAAGATCGATTCCCGTCTCTCTCAGAAATTCTTCGGCCAGCCAGTCCACGATGCGCTTATCGAAGTCGTCCCCGCCCAGGTGCGTATCTCCGGCCGTGGCGCGCACTTCGCACACCCCATCGCCCACGTCCAGGATGGAAACGTCAAACGTGCCGCCCCCCAGATCGAAAACGAGGATGGTCTCGTTTTTCTTCTTTTCCAGACCGTAGGCCAGAGCGGCCGCCGTCGGTTCGTTGATGATCCGAAGAACCTTTAACCCGGCGATTTCTCCCGCCTGCTTTGTGGCTTGACGCTGCGCGTCGTTGAAATAGGCCGGGACCGTGATCACCGCCTCCGTGACCTTTTCGCCCAAATACTTCGAGGCATCATCCACGAGCTTCCGTAAAACTTGCGCGGACACTTCCTCAGGCGCCACCAGCTTGCCCCGAATGTCGAAGCGCACCGCGTCGTTCGGCCCTTTCACCACCTTGTAGGACACAATTTTGGATTCTTCCTCCACTTCGTCCCATCGGCGCCCGATGAACCGCTTGGCCGACGCCACGGTCGCCTGGGGGTTCAAAATCGCTTGGCGACGAGCCACCTGTCCCACAAGCCGCTGCCCGTCTTCCATGTAGGCCACCACGGACGGCGTCGTGCGGGACCCTTCGGCGTTGGGAATCACCGTCGCTTTGCCGTTTTCCCACACCGCCACCACCGAATTAGTCGTTCCCAGGTCAATGCCCACTGCTTTGGCCATAAGACACATCCCTCCTATGACGAAATCACTCGAAGTGTAATCATTTCATCAGCCTAAGTTCGATCTAAAATTTAATCATCAATCGTCCGGGCGCCAGTCCGGGGGAACAATTTTGTTGCCTTTTTGCCCACTGAAGAGGGAATTCCCTTTTTCTTGCCGTGGACCGGCCGGAGGCTCTATAGTGGCGCTGGTCGGGAATCTTGAGGCCGGTTTGCAGGAAAGAGCTTCAAAGAAGCCTCGAGATCCCCGCTGTGCGTCGTTGGGGTTCGCAACGCTCACCCCGACCTGCACAATGTCCGAATCCCAGGAAAGGCCATGGGTCGGGAAAAGCGGCTAGGGCCTCGCCTGCGAGATCCATCGGGGAAAAGGAGGTTTCGTGTTCAGCTTTCGAAGCTTTTTTCGAATGTTTGGGGTTGTTGTGATCACCGGCCTCTTGATGGCGCTTCCCGGAGCCTTGTGGGCCGCCTACGTCACGGACACCTTCGAAATCACGTTGCGCAGTGGCCCGACCAACGGTCACAAGATTATCGCCATGCTGCGTTCCGGCCAGGCGGTCCAAGTGCTGGAAAAAAACGAGGCCGGGTGGGCGCTCGTTCGTGTTCTAGACGGGCCGGCCAAGGACAAGGAAGGTTGGGTGATCACCCGATATCTCATGGAACGGCTGCCCTGGGAAAAACAGGCGGCTCAATTGCGTCAGGAAAACACGGCAATCAAGTCTTCCCTGACGGACTCCGACTCCCAGTGGCTGCGCTATCAGACCCGGGAAAAGGAGCTCACCGAAACGCTGGAAAAGACCTCCCGGGAACTGGAAGCCCTCAAAAAAGAATACAAGGCCTTGCGGGAAGGTTCCGCCGATTATCTCCGACTCAAAGAAGAATTGGACAAAACCCAAGCCGCTTTGGAGGAAAGCCAAACATTGGCCAAAAGGCTGGCCCAGGAAAACGAGAGCCTGAAATTTTCACAGCACATTCGATGGTTTGTGGCAGGAGCCCTCGTGCTTTTGTGCGGATGGCTCATCGGGTTGGCCATGGGCCGTCAGCGCCGAAAGAAAACGACCGGTCTTCACTTTTCATGACCGCCCCCCGCCTTTCATCGGTGAGCGCGAATGAAATTCCTGGACAAAACCGCCCCACCCGGCTCTGATCCCCCGGACCGTCCAGCTCGGCTCTTGATCGCCGACGGGTCCATTGGACATAATATAAGTGCGGCACCCCGATGGCGTGGGTTGAGCGGCGTAAGGCCCCCGAAAACCTGATCCGTCATTCCAATTTCCCCGAAGACGAAAACACGCGGCGGTCAAATCGCAGCGGCATGCCTCGCACCGATGCGTATGTCAAAAAAAACGTGGCGGCTGCCGTATGCACGAACCAAAAGCTTGTGGATAACGGCGAAAATGCCGATATCTCTGACAAGGCTCAGGATGCCCTGAACCTTGTGGGAAACCTTCAAGGCCTCTTCGGAAAGGAGGTTTCTGATGTTGGAAACCCGAAGTCTTTTGGAATATTTCAAAGATGCCGTGGAAAGGGCTTCCCAGGATCTGGACGTGGAAATCTCTCAACTGGCCCAGTTCTATCTCGTGGACTTGCTGTCGCGCTATGCCCAGAGCACGCCGCTGCGGGAGCCGGAGTGGGGGGAAAGGGACAAGCCCTTCGCGCAGGCCCTCCTGGAAAGTTACGGCTTCTCCAGCGAAAAGAGGGCTCGCATCCTCAGACAAATCGGCGATACGACCCTTTTCGTTTCCGGTTTCTTTTCCGATAGTTTTCAGCGCAGTCTGGTCGACATCGACTATTACGCCGCCATCGGCAGCACGGCGTACCGGTCCCTGGAGGCGCTGCTGGCCGCCCGGATCGTGGACTGGGGCTTCGAAGGCGTTTTCCAAGAGCTGAGCGAGAAATTCCTGCGCGTTGTGGACCTTTTCGCCGAAATCGGGGACGCTTCGGGCCGCCGCCACGCCGGGGGCATTCTTCGCATCTATGAGCGATGGCTGAAGACCAAGAGCCCTAGGGATCGGCGGCTGCTTCGCCAAATGGGCATCCTGCCCATCGACGAGAGCACCCCGGACATCCTGCACTGAAAGGCTTTAGGGCCGCCTTCAGGAACGTTCTCGCAACAAGGCTTGTTCCAGGCGTTTGAGCCGCTCCTGGATGTCCTGGAAGTGGCGGGACAGGCTCTTTAGGATCAACAGGGTGTCTGCGTTATGAAGGGGCGCGCGGGCGAGGAGCTGGTCGTAGAAGAGGCCGTCCAGCCTTGAAAGATAGAGGTTTTCCAATCGAGAAAGAAACCCGGAGCCCAAAGCGAACGCCAGGGCTGCCCCGACTGTTTGAACCAAAGCCAGAAGGCTGGCAATGCCCGCGACGGCGGCGCTTCCCACGTCCTGGGCGCCGTCCATGACCGGTTGGAGCCACAGGTAAAAAACCCAGGCCGATTGGACAAAACCCAGCAGCGGCAGCGCTCGCCCGATGGAGCGAAAGGCGTCCCAAGAAGAACCCACCAGTTGCCAGTCCACCCCTTCCAGGCGCTGTTCCCGCTGAAGCATTTCATCGGAAGACGGGATCCCCCGCCCGTCTGAGACGAGCAACCGAAGCCGTTTATGGGCCAGAGAAAAAAGGGACCACGGCAGTCGGCAAGCTTCCCGGGCAAGGCTTTCCACCGGCAGGGCCTTGGTCGGATTTTCCAGGAGCCATTCGGATCCGCCGGGCTTCGACACTCGGGGCAGCGCACCGCAATACCTTTTCAAGCTGCCCGCCACCAAAAACGTTCCCACGATCTGAACAACCAACCACAAGGTCCTCAAAACGAGACAAGCAACCAAGACCCCCACGAGGTAGACGATCACCGGTCCCAATAGCCCTTGAGACGCCCACGGGGTGCTCAGCCAAAAATCCGCACCTCGTAGGGCTTCCTTGGGCTTGAGGGTTCCGTCGACAAGGGAACGTCCAAACCACGCCTGAAGACGCCCCGAGACGGGAAAGCCCACGAGAAGGCACAGCAGGAAAAAGCTAAACCACCACAACCGTTGGGATGATTCGTACCGCCGGATGCCGTATTCCATAGGGGCCCCCTTGACGCGTTTTTCGTCTCATGAATACGGCACGGCAGGGTATGGAGGCAACGGCAAACTTGGAGAGGTAAAGGGAAGGGGCACGGCATGCCGTGCCCCCATGGGACGCTGATCAACCGCGGCCGGTCATGGATTTGGGAATCCGACCCGTGCGCACACATTCCGAGCGGAGACGACGGCCGACGATTCTTTCCACCCAGCGGCCGATTTCCAGCACTTTGTCCACATCGACGCCGGTCTCGATGCCCATTTCATCCATCATGACCACCATGTCTTCCATGCACACCAGGCCTACGATGGACGGGTCTACGTAGTAGTAAGAGCCGGTGCCGGCCACGGGGACGCCGTCCACGAAGTTTGCCGGCTGTCCCCCGATCCCGCCCATGGTGCCCTCGAAATGGGTGATCCCCGCCTGCAGGGCCGCCAAAACATTGGCCAGACCCCAGCCGCGGGTCACGTGGAAATGGGCGATGTGCTTGGTCGGGTCTGGAATGGCGTCGAGAATCATGGAGAAGTACTCATAGACCTTGTTGGGCGGAGCCGACCCGTCATGATCCGCATGTTCGATGTCGTCGGCACCGATATCCAACCATCTCTGGGTAAATTCCACGGCCTTCTTGAGTTCCGTGGGGCCTTCGATGGGGCAGCCCCAAATGGTGCTCACCGTGCCGCAGACCTTCATCCCCGCCGCATGGGCCTTGGGGATATATTCCTCACACATTTTCCAGTATTCGGCCAGACTCGTCCCGGAGTTCTTCTTGTGATGAGACTCGCTGGTCGAGACCATGAAAAGGATCCGGTCCGGCCCGTAGCCTTCCTGACGGGCCTTGATGGCACGTTCCACGGCCTTTTCCCGGATCGTGATGGCCGTCACTTCCACGTCCTTAATAAGGTGAGCGATCTTTTTGCTTTGCCGAAAGGCTTTGAGAAGCTCATCGGCGTCCTTGAACTGGGGCATACCCTTCGGGTTGCCCAAGTTGGTGAGCTCGATGCGGCGGAATCCGGCAAGCACAAGCTGTTCGGCCACCCACAGCTTGGCTTCGAGAGGGATGTACTTTTCTTCGTGCTGGAAGCCGTCTCGAACCGTGATGTCGCCCAGAACCACTTTCTTCGGATAATTCATCGTTGCCATGGTAGATCCTCCTCAGGTGTCGGAGATGGGTTGGAATGGTCGCCTTGCACTGCTTCCTTCTGTGGGCGGCATGTGAGGCGGTTTCACACATTCGGCAGTGGCTAGAACCGCAGGTTGCCGAAGGCCGGTTCCCCGATGGGTTTGAGTAGGCTGACTTCGAAAGCCATGGCCAGCCAGTCTCGAATTTCCCGAAACTTCAACACCCTGTCGTTCAACAGCCTGGCTCCGCAAAAAAACGGGTGAGCTTCCCCGTCGTATTTTTCGATCATCTGCATGCGAAAAGCCTGCTTTTCCCCATCGCTCATGGGATTTCCTTCCGCCGCCCGTTTGCGCTCTTCGATGGACAAAAGCACTTCGGCCGCCGATCGGCCGCTCATCACCGAGGTGCGGGCCCTCATGGTGGCGAAGAGAAAATGCGGACGGTAGGCTCGACCGCACATGCCGTAATTTGCCGCTCCGTTGTCGGGGCCGATGACCAGCTGGATGCGCGGCACCTGGGCGCAGGAAACGGCTCGGACCATATCCGCGCCGTATTTTCCGATGCCCATGTGTTCCGATTCCGAACCCACCATATAACCTGGAGAGCTTTGGATGAAGAGCAGGGGGGTCTTTTCCTGACAACAGCGCACGATCCATTCGGTCGCCTTGCGGGCCGCTTCCACGAAGATGATGCCCAACCCGTTGGAGGCGATGATCCCCACGGGGATGCCCTTGAGGCGGATTTTGCCCGTGACAATGTTGTCCCCACGGCCGGGGGCGTAATTTTTCTTGTACTCAATGAAGTGGCTGTCATCGGCGAAGGCTTGAATGACGGCCCGCACGTTGATTCCCTGATGGATCTTCGCCGGCAGCTCTTCATAGATGGTCTCCACCGGAACCAAAGGCGGAGATTCGGCGTAGCGGTGAATGTGGATCTTCTGCGGCGGCTCCAAGGAAAGGATTTCCCGAACCTTTTCGATGGCCTCGTCCTGGGTTCGACAAAAATGGTCCGCACCGCCCGAAATCTGGGTGTGCACCCGGGCCCCGCCTAGATCCTCAGCGGAAATCACTTCTCCCGTCGCCGCCTTCACCAAAGGGGGGCCTCCGAGGAACGAGTACGCCAGCTTTTCGATCATGACGGCCTGACACGCCATGAAGACGATGTAGGCGCCGCCCGCGGTGTTGCCTCCCGTGCTCAAGGTGATCTGCTTGAGCCCCTGGGCGGACATGCGGGCCATGTTGTAGAACATGGACCCGAAATGGCCGTCGTCGGGGAACACGTCCGCCTGCATGGGCAAGAAGGCGCCGCCCGAATCGGCGATATAGACGCAGTTTAGACCGCATCGTTCCGCAATGGCCTGGGCCCTCATGTGCTTTTTCAGCGTGATGGGAAAGTACGTTCCGGCCTTGACCCGGCTGTCGTTGGCGATGATCATCGTCCAGTTGCCGTAGATCTTGCCGATCCCTGTGACGATCCCCCCGCAGGGCACATCGTCCACTTCCGGGTAATGCATCCCGAAGCCGGCCAAACGGCTCAGTTCGTAAAACTCCGTGCCGGGATCGATGAGTTTGTCGATGAGTTGCCGCACGGGCTGCTTTCCCTGCTTGGCCAGCCTCTGCACGGCCGCTTCGCCCCCAGGCCACATGGCCTCATAGACCCGCTCGTCCAGTTTGAGCTCTTCGTTTTCCCAAAAAGCCCTGTTTTCCGCTCGCGCATCGCTCATAGCGTCACCCTTTTCCTTCCCATCGGATTGGTCGCCATACCGCGCCCCTCATTTGCCCTTGTAGTCGGGTTTGCGCTTTTCGCGGAAAGCGGCAAGCCCTTCCAAGCGGTCCTCCGTGGGAATGGTGATCCAATAGGCGTTGGATTCAATGGCCAAGCCCGTGTGCAAATCGGTTTCCAGCCCGTAATTGATGGCGTATTTGGCCTGCTGGATGGCGATGGGTCCCGTCTCGCAGATCATGGCGGCCATCTCCAGGCATGCTTCCATAAGTTTTTCCGGGGCAACGACCTTGTTGACCAACCCGATTTGAAGGGCTTCGTCGGCGCCGACCCGCCTCCCGGTAAAGATCAGCTCCTTGGCTTTGCCTCGACCCACCAACCGCGGCAGCCTCTGGGTGCCTCCCGCCCCGGGAATGATGGCCAGTCGTGTTTCCGTCAGGCCCATGGTGGCACTGGATGCGGCCATGCGGATGTCGCAGGCCAGGGCCAGTTCCGTTCCGCCGCCCAAAGCGACGCCGTTGACGGCGGCGATGACCGGCTTGGGAAGATACTCCACGGCGGTAAAGAGGTTGCGGATGGTAAAGATGAACTCCTTGACCTGAATGTCCGACAATGTCGCCCGCTCTTTGAGGTCCGCCCCGGCGCAAAATGCCTTGTCCCCCGCTCCGGTGATGATGACGACGCGAATGTCCGGATCGAAGCGCAAGGCGTCGATCTTTTCCTGCAGCCCGCGCAGCATGGCGAAATTGAACGAATTCATGACCTCAGGCCGGTTCAACGTCAGAATCGCCGTTTGGTCTTTGCGCTCTTCCAGCACCACAGGATGCTCCATAGCCCCCTCCTTGTCTCCCGCTTTCTCCACTGGTGACCACGACGCCTGAGCCCGCATTAAGACCATCAGGCTCTAGGCCTTGCCGGCTCGAGCGAAAGCTTCGCGCAGCAGCTCCCGGGCAATGACGATCCGCCGAATTTCGTTGGTCCCCCCGCCGATTTCGTACAGTTTGGCGTCACGCCACAATTTCTGGACGGGGAATTCCAAACAATAGCCGTACCCTCCGTGGATCTGAATGGCCTCGTTGCACACCCATGTGGCTGTTTCAGAGGCGAAGAGCACAGCCGCCGCCGCCTGCTTGGTGAGCTCCGTCCCTTTGCCGCCGCGGGCAGCTCTTTGGGCTACCTCCGCCGCCCGATACACCAAAAGGCGGGCCGCCTCGGTCCGGGCGTACATGTCGGCCAGTTTTTGCTGAATCATTTGGAACTTACCGATGGGTTGCCCGAACTGCTCCCTTTCGGCCGCATATTTTATGGAATAGTCCAGAGCCTGTTGGGCCATGCCGAGAGACCCGCCGGCCAGCACGATGCGTTCGATGTCGAGCCCGCTGGTCATGACATGGACGCCCATGTTTTCTTCGCCCACCAAGTTTTCCGCCGGCACTTCGCAGTCTTCAAAAACCAGTTCGCCTGTCGGAGACCCACGCATGCCGCATTTTTTGAGTTTCCTTGAAACCGAAAAACCGGGAAAGTCCTTTTCCACAATGAAGGCGCTGATGCCCTTGGCGCCCTTCTCCGGTGCCGTCTTGGCGTAAACCAACATGACATCGGCGATGGGCCCGTTGGTGATGAACATCTTGGTGCCGTTGAGGATGTACTTGTCCCCTTTCTTTTCCGCCCGCGTGCGTAAACTCATGGCGTCGGAGCCGGCGTTGGGTTCGGTGAGCCCCAGGGCGCCGATCTTTTCGCCGCGGACCATGGGCGGCAGGTATTTTTCCTTGAGCTTTTCATTGGCATTTTTATGAATGTTGTTCATGCACAGATTGGAATGGGCGGCGTAGGTCATGGCCAAACCCGGGCAAATGCGGCTCATTTCCTCCACGGCCAGGGTCTGCATGAGCACATCGCCGCCGAGGCCGCCGTATTTTTCATCGATCGTGATGCCGAGGATCCCGATTTCGGCGCATTTTTGAAAAAAGTCCGGGGGGAACCAGTCTTCCTCATCCACTTTTTCCTGAATGGGGCCGAGCTCGTTGACCGACCACTTGTAAACCGTCTCCTTGATCATGCGTTGTTCGTCACTCAATTGAAAATCCATGGCAGCCTCCTCCATCTCCCCAAAAGAGCGCGAAATCACCGGATCGAAAAAGAAATGCCTGACAAACCGAAGCGTTCCACCCGTGGGTGGCTAATGCACACGTGAGCGGCATGGATCCCGGTGCTGGAGTCGCAGGCGCTGGAGGGGAGGCATGGGGAACGGGAAAGATCTTCAGCCATCGGGGTCATCTGTTTTTATTGGACGACCCAAAGTTTGTCAATACCGAACCGAAAAGGAACGTCGGCGATCCGAAACATCGTTCCGTCTTCGGGAACGGCCCGGGGCGTAGATGTCCCCCACGCAGGGCGGGAATTTAGCGGGCGGCGCTTTCCTCCGATGCTCGGGTGCGCGCGGACGGGACAAGATTACAATCCCTGCGGACCCAAAAGGAGGCTCCCCATCCCTCGAGTTCCCCATTTGCCTGATGCCCATGAGTGCCACAAAGCCGGTCGAGAACCTCCTGGGCGTGCGCGTGAAGATATCCACTGCACAAAACATAAGGAAAACGCCTCCAGGCGTCCGTCTGCAGCACGGCCTGGAGGCTCCGCCATTCCAAATTCATGATCAGCAGCCGGCCGAAACGGCTCACCGCGCTCAACCCCTCGGCCGCCACCGGGAAAATCCTTTCACCCAGCCGGTTTCTGGTGACATTGGCGGCGGCTTCCTGAACAGCCAAAGGATTGACGTCCACAGCCACAACCTGACGGGCTCCCAAACGCGCGGCCGCCAGGGCCAGAACCCCTGTTCCCGTCCCCAAATCCACCACGGTCGTCATGGTCGCCGGACAAAAAATCCTTCCAAGAAGTTGAAGGCACAGCTGCGTTGTGGGGTGCATTCCGGATCCGAAGACCAATCCGGGGTTAAGGAAGATGAGTTTGAGAAGCCTCGAGGGCCCACGCTCTTCCGACGGCCCGTAGACAATACGAAACGGCCCCACATCCAATGTGCGGCTCGGCAGGCGCTGCCACTGCTCATAGGTCATTTCATAGCGGCCCGTGATATGAAACCCCAGAGCCTCCAGAGAGACCAGAGCCTTTTCCGCCGCACTTTGCCGGAAGAAATAGTACGCATAGGGAGGTTCGCGCCAGCATCCGAGTGCCCCTTCGCAGCGGACTTCCAAGCCCGCGCCGGGAGGGGGCACACATTCCAGCACGCAAAGGCGATCCCGGGCCACCGGGGGACACGGATCGTCGGAGTCGGCTCCAGACGATGGAGATCTTTTGACATTGAAGCGATCCTGTACCATTTTAAGAACCTTTCCATGGCTGGTGGAAAATCGGCGGCGGTTTCTCCGGCATGCCGAAGGGGTCTCAAAAGGGGGGAGCGCCATGAAAATCGTGCAAAAGCCGGTCGGCATGATGGAAGTGTTTTGCTATCTCGTGATCGACGAAAAGACGGGAGAGGCGATCCTGATCGATCCCGCGGGAAACGAGGAGGAATTGGCGGCGCTGCTTCAAGCCAATAATGCCGTTTGCCGCTATATTGTCAACACCCACGGGCACGCCGATCATACATGCGGCAACGGGCGCATGAAGGAACTCACGGGCGCGCCCATCGTTCTCCATGCCTTGGACGACGATTTCTTTCAGATGCCGGAAAATCAGGCCTTCGCTCGCGCCATGGGATTCCCCATCAGCCCGCCCGCCGATGTGCGCATCCAAGACGGCGACACCTTGACGTTCGGCTCGCTCACCATGCGGTTCCTCCACACCCCGGGGCACACTCCCGGTGCCTGCTGCATCCTCATCGACGACCATCTCTTTACGGGAGATACGCTTTTTGTCGGCGCCGTGGGCCGGACCGATCTTCCCGGAGCCTCCTTCGAGCAGATTTTGGAATCCCTCCGGAAAATCACCCAGCTTCCCCCGGAAACCGTGGTGTGGCCGGGTCACGATTACGGGGACCAGCCGACCTCCACGGTGGGCCGCGAAATGGAAACGAACCCCTACATCACCGATTTCCTTTTGGACGGCGAAGGGTGAAGGCGATGGCCGCCGTGTGGATCGATCGGTTTCTCGAGCCTCCATGGGGATGGATCCTCACGGGAGCCACGTCGAAGGGTTTGTGCGCGTGCCATGTGTTCGGTTCTGATTTTCTGCGAGCCTTGGGAGACCTTGGGGACGCCGACGTGCGGCGCATCATGGAGGCCTATGTTCGTCGCCTGTTTCCCGCCCAAGAAATTTTTTGGAAGGGCAACGACATATCCAAGGCAGCCCGGGAAGCTTTGACGAATTACCTCCAGGGTGCGGGAAGCCATCCGCAGGTGCCTTTAGACTGGATCGGGGGGACCGTTTTTCAGCGCATGGTCTGGCAGGCGCTGTGTCAAATTCCTTACGGCACCGCCGTGACTTACACTGATATCGCCCGAAGCGTGGGATGCCCGCACGGTGCCAGGGCCGTCGGCCAAGCGTGCGGCAAGAACCCGACGGCCATCGTCGTGCCCTGCCATCGTGTGGTCGGACGCAACGGATCCCCGGGGGGGTATTCCGGAGGACTTTCCATCAAAAAGGCGCTCCTGCACTTGGAAGGCATCGTGATCGACGGACCTTCGACGAAGGCACCTCAAGGGCCTTTTTCTTGACACTGCGACAATCCCGGGCCTATAGGAAAGCCGCTCGGCACACGGAGAAACGGCCCGCCGCACTTTGAGGCGGCAGCCTTCCCGGACTCACACCCAGGAACGAAGGGAGGATCAATCGTGCTGGAAAAGGACCTCAAGCGGAAAGGCGACATCGAACCGCCTCGCGGCAAGCTGGGCGTGTTGATTCCTGGAATCGGGGGAGCCGTAGCCACCACGTTCGTGGCCGGAGTGGAAGCGGTGCGTCGGGGGCTTGCGGAACCCATCGGTTCCCTGACCCAGATGGGCACCATCCGCTTGGGAAAGCGCAACGAATACCGCGTGCCGCGCATCAAGGATTTCATCCCCCTGGCTTCGCTCGATGACATCGTCTTTGCCGGCTGGGACATTTACGAAGCCAACGGGTACGACGCCGCTCTGTTCGCCAGGGTGCTTCGAAAAGAACACTTGGATCCCATTCGGGATTTTCTCGAAACCATCCAACCCATGAAAGCCGTTTTCGACCGCAGGTTCGTGAAGAACCTGGACGGGCGCCATGTCAAATCGGGGACCAACCTGCGGGCGTTGACGGAAGCCCTCAAGGAAGATATCTCCCGGTTTCGGCAGGATCACGGGATCGACCGGTGCGTGATGATTTGGTGCGGCAGCACCGAAATCTACCTCAAGCCTGAAGAGCCCCACCAGTCCTTGGACGCCTTCTTGCACGCCGTGGAAAAGAACGATCCGCGCATCGCTCCGAGCATGCTTTATGCCCTGGCCGCCCTCGAAAGCGGCATCCCCTTCATCAACGGCGCGCCGAACCTGACGGTGGACATCCCCGCCATGGTGACCCTAGCCAAGGAAAAAAAGGTCCCCATCGCCGGTAAAGATTTCAAAACCGGCCAAACCCTCATGAAAACCATCCTGGCCCCGGGCCTCAAAGCCCGCATGCTCGGCTTGGAAGGGTGGTATTCCACCAACATTCTCGGCAACCGGGACGGCTTGGTCCTGGACGACAAGGACTCCTTCAAGACAAAGGAAGAGAGCAAACTCTCCGTGCTGGAATACATCCTCCAGCCTCAACTGTACCCAAGCTTGTACAAGAACTACTATCACAAAGTGACCATCAACTATTACCCGCCGCGCGGCGACAATAAGGAAGGTTGGGATTGCATCGACATCTTCGGCTGGATGGGCTATCCTATGCAGATCAAGGTGGACTTCCAGTGCCGGGATAGCATCTTGGCCGCCCCCTTGTGTCTGGACTTGGTGCTTTTCACGGACCTGGCACAGCGCATCGGCATGTCGGGCATCCAGGAATGGCTGTCCTTTTATTTCAAAAGCCCGATGCACAAGGAAGGTCTTTATCCCGAACACGATCTGTTTATCCAACTGATGAAGCTCAAGAACACCTTGCGATACCTCATGGGCGAAGAACAGATCACCCATTTCGGCCTGGACTATTACATGAACGACGTGACGTAAACGGCATCCGAGGAGGGAGGCGACGGGGCATGGGGGCGAAGCATTCCCACCGCTTTGTGGAAACCTACGAGGGCTTGGTGGCTTTCGGCTTTTCGCGGGACGTGGACGAAAAATCCCTGATGGTCTACCTCCAAAAGTTTTCGGACGACGGCCTTCTCAAGGTCCTTATCCCACGCCTTTCGGACGGCGAAATGAGCGCCCTGTTCGACATGATTTCGGAACTGATGAGAAAGCACCTCTCTGATCAAGAATACCACGCTTATTTTCTCAAAGAGGAGTTCGAAAACCATTGAACCCGGGCTGAGCCTCCGGTATCGTCTCCCCCTTCGGCTTTACGGCCGGGATTCAGAATGACACCAATCGGCAAGGGCCTGGATGAGCCGATCGTTTTCCTCGGGTAAGCGCACGGCGACGCGAAAGTCCCATGGGCTCAAGCCGTCAAAGTTGGCGCAATCGCGGATGAGCAGCCGATGGCGGACGAGCAGGCTCTCCTTGAGTTCCGCCGCCGTCGGCAGCCGGCTGTCCAGGCGCACGAGCACGTAGTTGGCCGCCGATGGAAAAACCGTCAGCCCGGGGATCCCGGCCAAAGCCCGGCTCATTCGCACCCGTTCTTCGCGCACCACCGCCACGGTTTTTTCCCGATAGCTTTTTTGTTGAAAGCAGAAAACCCCCGCCGCTTGCGCCAGGGTGTTCACGGACCACGGCGGCACGCGGCGCCGGAGGGTCTCGGCCAAAGCCGGCGACGTGAGCCCATAGCCCAGCCGCAGTCCGGGAATGCCGTAAAATTTCGTCATGGACCGAATCAGAACCAGACGGTCGTGCCCCGAAAGTTCTTCCAACAAGGACTCTTCCTCACAAAAATCGATAAAGACCTCGTCCACCACCAGCGTGAGGTTCCGCACCCGATTTTGTTCGAGAAGAAAGCGGCGGACATCTTTCGGCAGGAGAGTCCCGGAGGGACTTCCCGGATGGGTGACCAAAACGGCCTGGGGATTCCGCGCCTCCAGGGCCTGTTCCAGCTGCGAGACGGTCGGTTGAAAATGGTTTTCCGCTGTGGCGACGCACAGGTCCACGGGGACGCCGCTCAGGGAGAAAGCCTGGAGGTATTCCTTGAATGTGGGAACGACGGCAAGCACCCGGGCGGGGCCGAGGGCGTGGGGTAAAGTGTAAATGAGTTCCGTGGAACCGTTTCCCAAGACGACCTGATGCGGATCGATTCGAAATCGCTCTGCTATGGCCTCGGCGAGTTCGCGATTGGCAATGTCCGGGTAATGGCGAACGCGCTTATAAGCCCGGAGCACGACGTCCAATAATCCGGGGGGAGGCCCCAAGGGGTTGATGCTGGCGCTGAAATCCAGGATTTCTTCCGGGGCGCACCCCAACCGCCGCGCCGTTTCAAAAACGTTCCCCCCATGGATCGATGCCGCCGTCACCTCGGTCATTTCTCGGAACATCAAGGAGGCTCCCTGAAGGGTTCAGAACAAAATCCGGACGGCGGCCGCCGGCACGGCGCCGAGGCTCGCCCCGACAAAAAGCAATCGAATCATTCGTCGATAGGCCGACGCATCGGCCGGCTTGTCGGAATCTCCCAAAACGGGTTTCATGACGACTCTCCCGAAATACACTCCGGGACCGCCCAGCTGGACGCCTAAAAGCCCTGCCGCGGCGGCTTCGGGAAAGCCTGCGTTGGGACTGGATGTCTTTCGGGCGTCCCGTCTCATGACCTTCCAGCCGCGCTTCCACTCCAAACCCGACAGCCCTCCCGCACCCAAAAGCAGAAGGGCACTCACACGCGCCGGAACCCAGTTCAGGACATCGTCCGCACGAGCCGCCCACCAGCCGAAATGCCTGTACCGATCGTTCTTGTATCCCACCATGGAATCCATGGTGCTGACGGCCTTGTAGACCATGGCCCCCAGGGGGCCCCCGAGGGCCAAATAAAAAAGGGGAGCCACGACCCCGTCGGAAAAGTTTTCGGAAACCGTTTCCAGGAGGGCCTTCCAGATGCCCTCCTCGTCCAAATGGTCGGTCTGGCGACTGACGATCCGGGCGAGAAGTTGGCGCGCCTCATGGAGACGACCGGCTTCTAGGGCTCTCGCCACAGCGTTGGACTCATCGTAGAGGCTTCGGGTCGCCAGAGCCGTATAGGCAATCCACAGGGATATCAGTTCGGCGAGCCCGCGGTGGATCCAGGAGAGCGCCGCAAGAATTCCCGCCACAGTTCCGGCGACGGCGGAAACATTGACGAACCAGAAAAGCATTCCCCGGAACCTTTGCTTCACCGGCGCATCATCGCCTTTGTAAAGCACACGTTCCGTCATCTCGACGAGACGGCCCATCCAGCGCACGGGATGAGGCCAGTGCGGCGGGTCCCCGAGAATCAGGTCGAGCCCGAAAGCCGCCAACAACGAGGCGGCCGAAAATGAAAGCGTCCCCGTCACGATGGTTTTCACCTCAAGCCCATGATGCGGGTAATGCGCTCCACGTCGCAATGGCGCCGGACATGTTCGGCCAGAAGATCGTATTGCTGCTCCTTCCAGCGGGAAAACCCCGGTGGTGTGCCCAGGGGGGCCAAGTCCTTTCCTTTCCGCGCTGCAAGAAAGGCGAGGAACCGTGTGCGGAAAGCGTCATTATCGAAAATGCCGTGGATGTAGGTCCCCCACACACGCCCTTCGTCGGCCCAAGCTCCGTCATAGGCTTCTTCTTTCGGGACGTCCCGGCCGTTTCGTTGCACGATTTCAAAAAGCGGCAAGATATCCGGGGCGCCGTCGAAGCGGCTCCGCCCCATGTGGATTTCGTAGCCGCAGAGAGGAAAAAGATCCCCGGCGTCCAGGGGATTCGGGACCACAAGGCGGGCGGTGACCTGAGTGGTCATTTTCTCCAAGGCCATCTCGGTGGTCATGGGCAGGAGACCGAGGCCCCTCGTTTCCCGGACGCGGCTTTCCACACCATGAGGGTCGAGGATACGCCGTCCCAGTATTTGGTAACCGCCGCAAATGCCCACCAAAACCCCGTCGCCTTTGTAATAGGCGCGAAGGGCGTCGGCCATGCCCGAACGTTCCAAGGCCCGCATGTCTTCGATGGTGTTTTTGCTCCCCGGCACAATCACCGCATCGCAGCGGAAGACGTCCGCAGGCTTTTCAAAGTAGACGAGATGCACCCGGGGGTCTTGTTCCAGGCACTGAAAATCCGTGTAATTGGAAACGAAAGGTAGCCGGACCACACCGATTTGGAGAACGCCCTGGGACGGACGTTCTGCCGCCCCCTTTGAGACGCGCCGTGCCAAAGCCACACTGTCTTCCTCGGCGATGGAAATATGCTGGAAATAGGGCACGACGCCGAGAACCGGGCGCCCCGAGCGCTCTTCAAGAAGAAGGACTCCGGAGTGAAACAAATCCGGATCGCCCCGAAGTTTGTTCACAATAAACCCGGCGATCAGATCCTGTTCCTCACGATCCATGAGCATCACCGACCCCAGAAGGGCTGCGAAAATGCCGCCGCGGTCGATGTCCCCAACCAGCAGGCACGGCGCTCGGGCCATGCGCGCCATGGCCAAATTGACGAGATCGTGCTCCTTGAGGTTAAGCTCTACGGCACTTCCCGCCCCCTCCAGCACCACGACGTCATAACGGGCGGCAAGGCGCTCGAAGGCCTCTCGAACCACAGGCACCAATTGTTTCTTGTAGGCATAATACTCCTTGGCCGTGAAGTTCCCCACGGCCTTGCCCAGCACGATCACCTGAGAGCCCATGGAAGAGGTGGGCTTGAGGAGGATGGGGTTCATGTCCACGTGGGGAGGGATCCCGGCGGCTTCCGCCTGAACCACCTGAGCCCGACCCATTTCGCCGCCCTCGGGGGTGATGAAGGAATTGAGCGCCATATTTTGGGCCTTGAAGGGCGCCACACGATACCCGTCCTGTTTAAAAATCCGGCAGAAGGCGGCCGTCAGGACGCTCTTTCCCACATCCGAGCCGGTTCCGAGAAACATGAGGGTCTTGGCACGCCGAGCCTTCATGTGCCGAGCCGTTTCCATGCGGCGTCCACAAAGTGAGCCGCAACATGCGGGGCGCTGCCCCAATGGAGATGCACATAACTGGCGAGAACCGAGCCCACTTCATACCCTTCGGCTTGCTCCGGGCGGTACTTTCGCCCCGTGAGCCGATAGCACAGAGAGACGGGGAACGTCGCCGGATCACCGACGATTTCCGAATAGTGAAATTCGTGCCCCCGAACTCGCGTGCCTACAGCGCCCAAATGGCACGGCCTCGTGAGAACGACTTCCACGTAGCCGAGGGCTTTGCGCGAAGGCAGCATGCGCGTGGCAAAGGGAAGGATCCCCGCCATGGGAACGACTTCGCCGGAAAGAAGCTGGATGGCTTGGCTCAAAACCATCAAACCCCCGCATTCGGCATAGATGGGCCGACCGGCTGCGGCAAAAGCGCGAAGATCCTGAAAGAAGCGCTCGTTTCGCCGCAGGGTCTGGGCGTGGACCTCGGGGTATCCGCCGCCGAGAATCACGGCGCAGGCCTCTGTGGGCACGGTTTCCCCGCAAAGGGGGGAAAAAAAGCGCAGTCGAGCGCCGCAAGCCTCCAGAAGATCCAGGTTGTCCTGGTAATAAAAACAAAACGCAGCATCCCGCGCGACGGCGACAACGGGTCCCGGGCCCTTCCCGAACTTTTCCTGATCATGAAAAGCCTCATGAGACTCTTTCCCGATGTTCCCTACAGGAAAAAGTGGACGGCACCGCTTTTCCTTCGGGTCGACCGGAAAGATCGCGGCGGGTGTGGGCGGCGCCGAGGGCCCTTGGCAACAGTTCCTCCAGGCCCTTTCTCCCGAATCGGACCCCATGGCCGTCGCCGCCAGAAGCCCATCCAGATCCAGGTGGGTTTCGGCGAAACGGGCCATCCGGTGAAGAAACGCCTCATCCAGAGGTCTTTCTTCCACCGTCACCAGCCCGAGATGGCGTTCCGGGAGGTTCAAAGTTTCCTGCCGAGGAAAACCGCCGATGACGGGGATATGCGGATGGGAGACCACCATGGCCTCCTTGAGGAAACCCAAGTGGGCGTCGCTGCCCACTCTGTTGAAAATGACTCCGGCACAACGGATTTCGGGATCAAAGGTGCAAAACCCATGGACCAGGGCGGCGGCGCTTCGAGCCATGCTGCGGGCGTCCACAACAAGGATCACCGGCAGTTGCAGCCACTTGGCCATTTCAGCCGTGCTTCCCGCCTCCGTCGTGCCGTCGTAGCCGTCGAAAAGCCCCATGACGCCTTCCACCACGGCACCGTCGGCTGAGGCGATCCCGCGGGCAAAGACGGAACGGTTCGCTTCGCGGGAAAGCATCCAGCCGTCGAGGTTTCTTGAGACAACTCCCGTCACCATGGTGTGGAAACCGGGATCGATGAAATCCGGGCCCACCTTGAAGGGCTGCACCTTCAGGCCACGTCGCCGAAGCGCCGCCAGGATCGCCAGCGTCACCGTCGTCTTCCCGGAACCACTGTGGGGGGCGGCAATGACAAAAGCCCACTTGCTTATCGACACGACCCAGGTTCTCCTCTCCGTTCAGGCCTCACGACCTACGTCGTTCGGCGCGCTACTATGGCACAGCCCCAAACTGTTGTGAAGCATGACGAATCTATAGGCACCCACGGCCCATGCCCTTCGGGCCCCTTGCCGGTTCGGCGTCGCACGCCTTTTCGAAGCCCCGCAACGTGACCCCGAGGCCCCGACCGCGAAGGACGGGCTTGTGTCCCGAGGCTTTTCATGAAAAGATTATTGTTGAAAATTGCCGCAGCGGCTTGCGATGTTGTTTCTATTTGTTCTCGAGGACTCCGGGATGTGGCAACGCCTCAGCGATTGGTTCATGAGAAGCCGTTGGGGATTCGAATGGCGCTACCTACGGGGGCAAACACCGTGGGACACCGGCGTGACCCCGCCGGAAGTGATGGAATTCCTTTCGCAACACCCTCCCGGAAGAGCTTTGGACCTGGGCTGCGGCACGGGGACCAACGCCATCACCTTGGCCCGGCATGGCTGGCATGTCACCGGCGTGGATTTTTCCCAGAAAGCCATTGCAAAGGCGCGAAAAAAGGCCGCCGCTTCAGGACTCTCCATCAGCTTTTACGTCGCCGACGTCACCAATCTTTCCATGCTCCAAGGACCCTATGACTATGTCTTGGACATCGGCTGCCTTTTCGCTCTCAGCACGGCGGGACGACGCCGGTACGCCCGCGAACTGGAACGCCTCACGGCCCCTCAAGCGTGGTATATGCTTTATGCTTGGCTTCCGCGACCATGGCGGGGCGGCCTTTGGGGGATTTCGGTCGAAGAGGTGGAAGATTTGTTCCACGCCGCCTTCACTCGCGAACGCTACGTGATCGGCGAAGAAAAAGGTCACCCCTCGGCGTGGTATTGGTACCTGAGGAAATGAACCAACCTCGTCAAGCGCGTCCTCAAAAACAATAGCGCTTTTCCGAAAGCTCACTGAGAGTGCACGTCTTTTCGGCTCGACGGCATGATGGGCAGCTCCACACAAACACAAAGGCCGCCCTCAGGTCGGTTGACGGCGCTTATCATACCCCCGTGCCGCTGCACAGCCTTGGAAGCGATGGCCAAACCCAATCCCGTGCCCCCCGTCCGGCGGTTGCGGTCCTCCGCCACGCGATAAAAGGGCCGAAAGATTTCCGCATGTTGGCCCTCGGGAACACCCGGCCCCTGATCTTCCACCCGTAGGACAACGCGTTCCCCCTTGTGCGACGCGCACCGCTCCATGGACACCGTAACGACGCCGCCGCGGGGCGAATACCGGACAGCGTTTCGAACGATGTTTTCTATGGCGCTTCGCAAAAGCTCGGCCGAACCGACCACCTCGGCCGGCTCCAGCATCCAGCGCACGCCGGCACCCCTCCCTTGCGCCTCGAAATCCGCGTCGCGGGCCACCTCCTCCACAAGGCGGTCCAGAGCCACACGCTGTTCCGCCACGGGGGTTGGGGCATGCTCCAGTCGCGCCAAAGTGAGCACATGGGAAATCAGAGTATTCAATCTTTCCGATTCCTTTTCGATGCGATCCAAAAAAGGCTGGAGCTCCCCATGGGCCTCTTTTCTCGCCAATTCCACCGCCACGCCGAGGCGTGTCAGAGGTGATCGCAGTTCATGGGAAATATCCCGCAAGAGCTGCCGTTGGCCTTCCATGAGACGCCCGAGTCGCTCGGCCATGTGGTCGAAGTCCCGAGCCAAGATGCCGAATTCGTCCTTTCGGTTTTTCACCCGGAGCTCGACCCGGGCGCCGAAGTCCCCGGCAGCCAAAAGACGAGCGCTGTGCTGCAGGGCACGCAAAGGCGCCACGAAATTTCGGGCGAGGAAAAAGCAGAGCACTGAGGCCGCAGCAAGAAGAGCCCCCAGGGTCACCCCCTGAAGGATGAGCCGGGATCGGGGCAAAGGGGGCATGGGAACCATAAGCCAGCGAAGAAGAGTGTAACGGTTACGGGAAGGAGTGACAAGTTCCACAACTTCCACGGGCGAGGGAAAGAGCTGAGCTTGGCGACGTTCATGAGGCAAAGGCGCCGCAGCAGGACCCCTCGCCATATCTTTGGGAAGAGAACGCCCCAAAAGTTCCTTTCCCGAAGGATCCAAGAAAAAGTATCGGGCCGAGTGGTCGCTTTCCAACTGCTCAACAAAACGAGCCAGCGCTTCGGATCCATGCTCTTCATAAATCGTCAAACCCGCGACCCCCACAAGCCGCAGCGTATGGCGAGTCGCCTCCCTCCACCCTTCCAGCCAATTTTTCCTCGGGAACAGCCACCCGAGAACCAGCGCGGACAAGAACGCGCCGGCACAAATGCTTCCACAGAAGGCCAAAAGGATTTTTCCAAAAACTCCTTTCATGGCACATCCTTACGACGGCGGCAAAGCATAGAGATACCCCACGCCCCGAATGGTCTTGATCCTCGCGCCGCCTTCGGGAGGGTCACCGAGTTTCTTGCGTAAATTGCTTACGTGCACGTCCAAACTCCTGTCATACGGTTGGAGCTTCCGACCCAGGACTTTAAGACTCAAATCCTCTCGGGAGACCACCCGGCCGGCGGATCGCATGAGAGCCTCCAACAGGTTAAATTCCACAGTAGTCAAGGACACGGTGTCTCCCCCACACAGCACGGTGCGCGTGGCGGGGTATAAATGCACGTCGCCGATTTCCACAGGATCCATGCGGGCCGTTGCGTCTTCGCGTTGCCCGGCCGCTTCATGCACGGACGTTCGCTGGCTTCGCCGAAGCAAAGCCCGCAGTCGGGCCAGCAGCTCCCTTGGGTTGAAAGGTTTGGGCAAATAGTCGTCCGCTCCCAATTCCAAACCCACGATCCGATCCACGTCGTCGCCCCGCGCCGTCAGCATGAGCACCGGCACGTCACTTTGAGCCCGCAAGGACCTCAAAATGTCCAGTCCATCGCGCCCCGGCAACATGACATCGAGAATCACTGCATCGAAGGGATCCTTTTCGAGCGCACGAAACCCTTTTTCCCCATCATGGGCGCTGATCACCGAAAAACCGAAAGGCCCCAGGTATTCTTCCAGGAGACTGCATAGCTCCCAATCGTCGTCGATCACCAGAATGCGATACGCCTTTTCCATGGACTTCACCTGCACTGCTTCATTGGTTTTTCGTTGCAATCAACATACCTCACAAGAACCGTCGGGGCATGTCAAGAATTGTTAAGCTCATCAATGGGTCTTAACACTTTTTTACTTTTCTTTGCGGACTCTTCGCCCCCTTAAAGGACAAAATGTAGTATGTCCAGCATGCGTGTTCGGAGGGACCGAAAAATTCTTTGGCCCCGAAGGCACGCCGATGCTTCAATCCCTATCGGACCAGAGGAGGTTTTTATGAGACGACGAGCCATGAAACTGTTTGGAGTGTTTTTCGCGTTAATCCTTTCCACAGTCGTTTTCCGGTCCGAATGCAGCGCCTTCGGCTTCCCGGGCCACAGCCCGGGTCCCTTTGAAGGAGAAGGCAGCGCCATGTTCTTCCAGTTTCTCGAACGCCTGGTAGAATTAAAACTCACCCCGGAACAACAGGAGAAAATCCTAAGGGCTCTCAAAAATCATCGCGAAGACTTCCAGCAGACGTTCAAGAAACTTGCTGATGCCCACCGGAAGCTCAGCGATGTCACGACTCAGGACAACGCGACGGAGGCCGCCGTGCGAGAAGCTCACAAGGCGGTCGCGGCGGCTGAAGAGGACCTGGCGGTTTTACGGGCCAAGGTGCGCCGGGAAGTGATGCTTCTTCTCACGGAGGAACAAAAAGCGAAAGTCAAGGCGTGGATGGAAGAACGCGGCACGGGTCCCTTTGGGCCCGGCATTCGCCCACCAAGACGACCGGTTCCCTGAAAACCCCAAGCCTTCGGGGCGCGTTTCGGCGCGCCCCGCCCCCCACGCCGTCAGACATTTGCCGTCTCGTTGCCCGACGTCTGTTTAATGTGTAAAATCTCACAAGACTTTGCCTGAATTCTCGATTCCGTGAACGGAAACCTGGCAGAAGAGGGGGAAGACGGTCATGAACGACCGCGCCGGTTCGGCTCGTGTGTCGGCTTTGGAACAGGAGGTCCAAGAGCTGCAGGAAGCGAGGAATTTTCTCGAGAACATCCTGAATTCTCTCGACGCGCATATCGCCGTGCTTGACGAGCAGGGGGTCATCGTCAAGACCAACAAACCGTGGCAAGACTTTGCCAAAGCCAACAATCTGGGCCTCCCTCCGGACACGGTCGGCGTGAATTATCTCAAGATCTGCGACGAAGCGCGCGGGGAGGCCTCGGAAGGGGCCGAAGAGGCCGCGGCGGGCATCCGCGCCGTAATGGACGGGGTTTTGAGCGAATTTCGCATGGACTACCCGTGCGACACCCCGACGGAAAGACGATGGTATATCATGCGGGTGACGCGCTTTGGCGGGGCAGGTCCTCTACGCATCGTCGTCATTCACGAAGATATCACCCCGCTCAAAGAAATCCAGGAGGAACTCCGCCGCCGCGAAGAAGAGCTCAGGGCCTATGCCACCCGCCTGGAAGAAGCCAATATCACCCTGAAAACGATTTTAGATCTCCGAGAATCGGAAAAAAGGGAAATGCAGGAGTCCATGGTTTCGGCCATTCGCCAGCTTCTGGTGCCCGCATTGGAAAGGCTCAAGGCCGCACGGCTCGACGACACCCAAAAAAAAGAGCTGGAGCTGCTGGAGATCACCCTTCAAGAGCTGGCCGCACCCTCCATCCGCGCCTTGGCGGGGCGTGACCTCGGCCTCACCCCCACGGAACTCCACGTGGCTATGCTCGTCCGCGAAGGGCGTTCCTCCAAAGAAATCTCATCGCTTCTCAATATTTCCGCGGACACGGTGGCCTTCCATCGCCGCAGCATCCGTAAGAAGCTTAAAATCCACGGCAAATCCCAAAACCTCAGGGAAAAGCTCCTCTCATTGACCTGAAATTTCGTTAAAAAACTGAGGGGACCTTTGGACACGATGGTGCCGCGGCCCAGGTTAGGGGCAAAATGGGTAATTTTCCCAATCATTTTCCCCACAATATCTTCCCCCTTGAGATTTTTTCGATTGCGGTTATTTTCTGATGACAAGACAGTTTTTGTCTGTCCGTTTATTAAACCGCAAACGAAAGGAGTTTTACCATGTCCGACGTGTCGCAACCGAGCAAAAGGCAACAATTCGTATGGGTCAAGGATAAAGCTGGGAATGAATTCGTGTGCCCGGTGGATGTCTTGAAAGACCCGAAGGCCATGAAACCTGAAGAACTCGAGAACTGTGTGGACGACGCTAAGACCGTCCAGCCGTTTGCCGGGGGGTAACCGTTCATCCTGTTCCCTCAACTTCTTGAAATGATGGAAAGAGCCCGCCGGCGCGTGCCGGGCGGGCTTTTTTTTTCATAAACCCTTGGGATTTGCAAGGAGAAGTAGTCTATGGCCGAATTTACAAGAGGTCAACCCATGGTTCGCGTGACCGATCGGGCGGGAAACGAATTTTATTGCGCCCTCGATGCCCTGAAAAACCCTTCGGATCTGACGCCGGAAGAGTTGGAATCCTGTGTGGACGATGCCACCGTCGGACGTTACGCAGGAGATTTTCAAAGAACCCGCTAAATCCCCATGGGCTCGGCCCGGGCGTCTCCGCTTCAGGTCGGCGACACTTCAAGGAGTGCCCAATACGGTGTCAAAGGTTTGACGACCACCTGACACCCCTTTTCTCTCAGGATGTCTTGGAGCCACGGGGTCCGCTCTTTTCGCGTGACCACAAGGCGCGGCCCCGCTCCGGAATAGGAATTCAGGGTTATGTCCTCCCAAAGGGCGGAAAGAGGTCGAAAGCCCGGGTCCGGCATGTCATGCGATTTCGAATGCACTCGAACAAAGGGTCCCCCCCAATAAAACTGCAATCCATAGTACGGCTGCTCGGCAACGAGATAAAGCGGGGCGAGCGCCTCGTTCCTTCCGGAAAGGGTTTTTTGCAAGGCCTGATAAATCCGGCCCGTATCCCTTTTAGACGGCCAGTGGGCCGTGACACCTTTCCCCGCAATGACGAAGGAGAGGCTCACAAGAGCCACGGCCGCGATTCTTTGCCGAGTCAACAGGCCGTTCCGGTTGAGATCGTCCAGGCGTCGAGCCAAAAAGCACGCCAGCACGGGAAAAAGGGGCAGAATATAAAGGGGGAGTTTGGACTTGCTCAGAGAAAAGACGGTGAACGGTATGAAAAAAGCTGTGAGTAGAAACAGGCTCTCGGGGCTGAGCTTTTTCAAGGCCGTCTTGAACCCTGAAAAGACGCCATGGAAAAAAAGACCTTCAAAACCCTGAAGACCTTTCCGCAATCCACGACGATGCTCCCAAACCGCCACAGCCATCCAGGGGAGCGCCCCACCCAGCAAAAACGGCCAGTAGACCGTGAAAATTTCATACCAGTGCGGATGCCTTCGGAATTCTTCCGTGGCCACCCGCCCCACCACTTCATGCTTCAGCCAATAACTCAGAAGGCCCGGATACCGGAAAATCGACAGGACGTACCACCAAAGGCCGACCGTCAGAAAGAGGCCGAGGCCTGAGGGGACCCAGAAGGGGGCGGATCGCAGGGCCCGGTCTTGCACGAGAGCCCGGAAGACCACGAGCGCCAGCAGCGGCAGCAATGCGGGCGGTCCTTTGGTGAAAAAAGCCAAACCGAAAAAAAACCACATGAGCTGTGCGGCAAGCTTGCGACCGCTGCGAACGGCCCACCAAAAACAGGCCAAAGCCAGGGTTTCCCATAAGGTCAGGAGGGTATCGGCGTTTACCGTAAAAGCCGCCCCTGCCGGGCCCCACAAAGTGGCATAGACTAAGGCGGCTAGGGATCCCGTGCGATGGTCCCAGAGCCGGCGTCCGAGCCAATAGACCCCCCAAACCGTAAGAAAAAAAGTGGGGACCAGAAAAGCCCTTGCCCCCCACGCGTTTCGGCCCAACAGCCGCACCCCCGCGGCAATGGCCCAGTAGGTCATGGGAGGTTTGGTCCAATGGGGCGCAAAATCGAGAGTAGGCCGAAGATAGTCTCCCGAAACGATCATCTCCCAGGCGCATTCCGCGTACCGGCCTTCCGTCGATTCATAAAGGCCTCGGGTTCCCTGAAAAGCCAAAGTGCCCAGGAGAGCGCACAAAAGGGCCAGGGCGAGGAGATTGTTTCGGTTCCTTGCTTCATCCACGGCCGGCCTCCCGAAGAGCCCGTTTTTCCCGGTAAATGAGATAAAGATTTCGGCCGTAAATAACGAGCCCGGCTCCCTGCCCCAAGATAAAAACAGGGTCTCGTCGATACACCGCGTAAGCCAATAGGAGCGCCCCCCCGAAGACGCTCAAAACCCAGAAAGCCACGGGAACGACACTTCGACCGGCTTTTTCGCTCGCGATCCATTGGACAAGAAACCGCGCGGAAAAAAGCGCCTGCGCCGAAAAACCGATGGCCAGCCAGATTTTTTCCGGGCTCATCATTTTTCCTGTTCCGGATAGCTTCGCACGACCTGAAAGTGAAACCCTCTTTTGCGAAGCCACCACACGCCCACCAGATCCAACAGGCCGACCCACAGTCGATCCCAAATCCCGTACTTGGTCACACCTTTGCGCCGAGGCCTGTGATGGACCGGGGCCTCCGCAATTCGAAAGCCGTGATACATGAGCAAAGTGGGTAAGAAACGGTGCAGCCCTTTGAAAGGCGGCAAAAAAGGAACGCATTCCCGCCGGAGCACACGGGTGGCACAGCCCACATCGCGCACGGATTTTCCGGTGACTCGGTTCCGAACGGCGTTGGCAATCCGTGAAGATGTCCGCCGGACATAGGAGTCTCTTCTCACGGACCGATAGCCTTGGACCAAATCGTGGTCCCCTTGCATGAGAAGGTTTAGGAGACGAGGAATATCCCGGGGATCGTTTTGGCCGTCGCCATCCAAAGTAGCGATAAAGCGGCCGCGACACCGATGGAAACCGGCCCATAGGGCCGCCGATTGACCCGTGTTCTTTCCCAGGGCAAACAGCCGATGCCGACCCGCCGGTTCCCCTTGGGCCATCTGCCGAAGCCGATCCCAGGTGCCGTCCGTGGATCCGTCATCAACCCACAGACACTCCCACTCCAGGCCGCTTTCCTTGAGGGCCGCTTCCACTTCCCCGGCCAATTCCCGGACATTTTCCACTTCGTTGTAAACGGGAATGACGATGGACAAATCCATGAGCCTCGTCGTCTCCGGCGAGAAACAATTTTTGAGTTCCACGACTCCCTCGAACAATGCGTTGAGATAGGATCGGATTCCTACACCTGCATCCCGCCTTCGTCAATGGGCTTGCCACTCTGCCGGGCTGCGTCTGGGCTTGAAACCCCGGCGTCCATCGATTTTAATGGGAGAGAAAATGCGGAAGACCTTGAACGGTCCATTGGCATTCCCCATATGCCATCGCGATGCCTTACCATGGTCGATGAGAACGACGGAAACGGTGAAAAACGATGCGGATTATGCTTTTTGCGGGAAAAGGCGGTGTCGGCAAAACCAGTGTGGCTGCGGGAACAGGCGTGCTTCTGGCGGAAAGAGGGTTAAAGACCCTGGTGATGTCTTTGGATCCGGCACACAGCCTTAGCGACGCCTTCGATTTGGATCGCCGCCTCATGGACGTCAACCGAGGCCAGCCGGTTGCCGTGGCCGAAAATCTCTGGATCCAGGAACTGGATGTCCATGAGGAAATTCAAAAACACTGGGGCGAAGTTCACCAGTACCTTAGCCTTTTGCTGAATATTTCAGGCCTGGATAGCGTGCTTGCCGAAGAACTGGCGGTCCTTCCGGGAATGGAGGAGGTGAGTGCTCTCCTTTATGTGAACCGCTACGCCAAGGACGAGGCCTACGATGTTCTCATCCTGGACTGCGCCCCGACGGCGGAATCCATCCGGTTCGTCAGCGTCCCCAAGGCCCTGGAATGGTATATGGAAAAGATTTTTCGGATGGAACGGAATCTTTTCCGTATGGCCCGCCCCGTGGTGCGACGGTTCTCCGACGTGCCGCTGCCCGAAGACGCCTACTTCGCCTCCATTGAACGGCTCTTTCATCGGCTGCGCGGCGTGGACGCCATTTTGACCGACACGCAGAGGACTTCGGTGCGCCTCGTGACCAATTTGGAAAAAATGGTGATCCGGGAAACCCAGCGCAGTTTCATGTTCTTTTCCCTTCACCAGCTGGGCATCGACGCCATCGTCGTCAACCGTGTGCTCGCCGAAGATTCTCACGATCCTTTTCTCAAAGCCCTCCTCGAACAGCAGCAGTCGTACTTGAAACTCATCACCTCGTCCTTCGATCCCATTCCCGTCCTGACGGCCCCCTATTACGAACACGAAACCCTCGGCTACGCCCGCCTCAGAACCTTGGCGCAAGCCCTCTACGGCGACACCCCGCCTGATCGCATTCTCTACCACCATCAGCCGGTGAGTTTTGTGTCCGAAAACGGTAATCACATGGTCCGCATTCACTTTCCCTTCGTTAGCCGGGAAGAAATTGCCCTAAGCAAGGTCGGGGACGAACTCATCATTCGGATGGGGGCCTTCAAAAAGAATCTGGTGCTGCCGAGAGCCTTCGCCAGGCTGCAGCCGGAAAAGGCGCGACTGGAAAAAGAAGTGTTGACGATAACCTTTGGAGGTGGCCATGAGCCAGCACGAGACGCATGAACATAAAACGGAAAAATCTCAAGACTCACAGTGCCAGTGCCCTATGTGCCGGATGAAGCATCTCATGGGGAGCGGCAAAGGCGTGGGGAAGCCCTTCTGGGAACACTTGACCAACGCCCGCATCGAAGTCCTTCGCGCGATGCGAAGCCTCATTGACGAGCGGATCGACCATTTGGAAAAGAAAAAGGCTGGAAAAGGCGGAGAAAAAAAGGCCACGCCCATCGCGGTGGAATGAAGCCGGGAGGGCCTGTCGGTGTCCGCGAGATCTCTCATTGTGATTTTGGGAGACCAACTGCAGGAGGATTCTGCAGCTTTCGACGGGGCGGATCCTTCCCGAGACGTCCTGTGGATGGCCGAAACGGCCGAAGAAGCGACCTCTGTGTGGTCTCACAAGATCCGGCTCGTCCTGTTCTTTTCCGCCATGCGGCACTTTGCCGAAAGCCTTCGAAAGCGCGGCTTTCCGGTCCGCTACCACGCCTTGACGGCCAACCCCGAAGACGATGCGGGATTTGGATTTTCCGACCTCCTTGCCAAGGATGTCATCAGCTTACGCCCTGAACGGATCGTCATGGTGCAACCGGGTGACGCGCGGGTGCTGGAAAGCTTTCGAAAAGTCGCGCGCTCCATGAGCGTGCCTTTGGACATTCGAGAAGACGGCCATTTTCTATGCCGCATCGACCAATTCCGGGACTTTGCCGCGGAGCGTCGCTCCTTTCGCATGGAGCATTTCTATCGCCACATGCGCCGTATGCTTCAGGTGCTTTTGGACGACACCGGGAAACCTGCGGGCGGCACATGGAACTACGATGCCGAAAACCGAAAATCTTTCGGACCCGGAGGCCCTAGGCCCCTTCCTCCTTTGCCTTCTTTCGCTCCCGACACCATGACCCGCCAAGTCATGCACCTTGTGGAAACCCGCTTTGCCCATCACCCGGGCACCACGAACGGCTTCAGTCTCCCCGTCACTCCCTCACAGGCGCGCACCTTGCTGGATCATTTCATCGAACATCGCTTGCCCCTTTTTGGAACTTACCAAGACGCCATGTGGTCGGGGGAAAGCACCCTTTACCATTCCCGGCTTTCCACATCGCTCAATCTGAAGCTTGTGAGTCCCAAGGAATGCATTGCAGCCGCCGTGGAAGCCTACCGGCAGGGACAAGCCCCCATTCACAGCGTGGAAGGTTTCATTCGGCAAATCTTGGGGTGGCGGGAATACGTCCGAGGGATTTACTGGCTCCATATGCCGGAATATCAGGACCGGAACACGCTCGGACATGACGCCCCTCTACCGAGGTTCTTCTGGGACGGCCGGACGGAAATGGTTTGCTTTCGAGAAACTATGACCCATGTGCTCCGCGAAGCCTACACGCACCATATCCATCGGCTCATGATCGCCGGTTTGCTGGCCCAACTTCTCGGGGTTCGCCCTTACGCTTTTCACCAGTGGCACATGGCCATGTATGCCGACGCCGTCGATTGGGTGTCGCTGCCGAATACGCTCGGCATGAGCCAATACGCCGACGGCGGCACGGTCGGGAGCAAGCCCTATTGCGCCACGGGACGTTACATCCAAAAGCAGAGCCCTTTTTGCCGAACGTGCCCCTATGACCCTGCCCAATCGACGGGCAGTCGCGCCTGCCCTTTCACCGCTCTTTATTGGCATTTCCTCCACCGTCACCGAAAACTTCTAGAGAAGAATCCCCGCATGGGTTTTCAGATGCGCAACCTGCAACGAAAAATGGAAAATGCTCGATCCTTCGGGGAAATCCTCCAGACCGCCGAATCCTACCGTGAAAAATGGCTCGGTTGAACCGGCTCCCCATGGCTCTTTCTTAAAAACGTCTTATGATAGACAAGGTAGTTGCACAGTGAGGGCACGCAAAAGAAGGCCTCTGGGTTCACAAGAACAACGACATTTGGGGAGGAAGCTGCCATGGATCTCAAGACCTATTTTGAACAGACCAAAGGCTTCGGCGTGCTCGCCACGGCCGATGCGGAAGGCCGTGTCGATGCCGCCGTTTACGCCAGACCGCACGTCATGGAAGACGGCACCTTGGCGTTTATCATGAAAGATCGGCTGACCCACCACAACTTGCAGTCGAATCCCCGAGCCGCCTACCTTTTCCGAGAAGACGGCGGAGGGTACAAAGGGAAGCGTTTCTTCCTCAAGAAAGTCAAAGAATCGGAAGACCCGGGCGTGATCGAGACGCTTCGGAGAAAAAGCTATCCAACACGTTCTGAAGAAGCAGGAGCCAAGGAGTACGCCGTTTTCTTCACGGTTGAAAAGGAACTGCCTCTCATCGGGGCATCATGAAACCTCGCATAGGCTTCGGCTCCAACGGATGACAGCAAGAGTCGCCGCCGGGCCAAGGCGGCGATTCTCCTCGCGGCCCAAAGGCATACGGGGATGTAAGCAAACGCCCATAAGGGCATGGTAAAAGTAATCCACGAGGCTTCAGGGCCTTCCGGCTCAACCTCATGCCCCGTCGCCCTGACGCCGCCCACACGCCAACCCCATGATCTTCCCGGCTCCACATGGTCAATCTCGAAAGGTAATGTGACGCCGAAAATGGTCCGGACGCGACCGCGCATCCCCGGGGAAACGCGAAAATCCGGCCCTTCGATCTCCACACCGGAAATACTGGGACCCCATTCGGACCACAGGCGTATGTCCGTAAAAACAGTCCACGCAGCCTCCACCGGGCTTCTGACACGCACCCCGACACTCAAAAGCCTCGACTTATGCCGCAAATGAAATCGCAGCACACCAAACCCTCACGCTAGAAGTCATAGGAAAAGTAAAGGGCGATTCCCTTCTCCCGCGCGTACCTTTGCACAGGGGGAGACGCTTGGTAAGCGACGAGAACCCGAACCTGTTTTTTCGGCATCAAAGCCGCCACCTGGTCGGCCTTTTGGACAAAGACGTCCACGTCACCCTTCTTGAGTTGCGTCTTGGCTTCGCCAATGACGACGCACTCCATGCCGTCGTGCCTCGCGGCTCCCCAGATGTTCACTTCCAGGTAGCGGTCCTTGCCTATTTCGATGAAATCCCTTTTGAGCCTTCCCAGAACCTCGACACCCAAATCCCGCTTGAGAAGCGCCGGAAGCGCCTTAAAGGCTTCGTCCTCCAAACGATACCCGACCGTATGGGCTAAGCCCCCGAGCTGCTCCCGGGTCTTGCGGTGTTCCTGCACCAGCTTTTTGAGCTCCTCTTCGGTCTTTCTTTGCGCCTCCGCCAATTGGTCGACTCGGGCTTCCGTGCGCTTTTGGGCCTCCGTCAACTGCTCGACCCGGGCTTCCGTGCGCCTCTGAGCCTCCGCCAGTTGCTCCACACGCGCTTCCGTGCGCTTTTGGGCCTCCGCCAGTTCTTCAAGGCGAATTTCCGTGCGCCTCTGAGCCTCGGCCAACTGCTCAAGCCGCACCTCGGTTCTCTGTTGGGCTTCAGCCAAGTCTTTTGTGGTAGCCGCCAGGCTTTGGACGATGTCCTTGAGTTCCCTGAAATCCTCACGGGTGATCGTGCTGCTGAGTCGAAGGTCGACTTCCCCCAAGAAATCCATCATCACCTTTTTAAGCTTGGGGTCGAGGTCCTCGATAGCTTGGTAAAGCTGCACGCTGAAAGGCACAACGTCCTCCTAAGAAAACGACACGGATCCCTCTTAAACCTTCTTATGTCCTCATTCTTACTCCATCGGCTCCAGCCTCGGCAAGCTGCGGGGTAAGGGACAGCAAAACCTTGCCGCGCTTAAGTCCACGGCCCGCCGCCATGGCGTTTTGTCATGAGCCCGAACGGGAGGTTGTCGGTCATGCGGCTTCGCTTCCAAGGAGGCTCATTCGAGCATCGGCAATGGCATACGTGCCGTTATGAAAAATGACGCTGTTACAGTCCACTTCCTCGATGGGCAACACATCCATGAGGCTCCCAATGGTGACGATAAGATGGGCCAGCGCCTCTTGATTGACGGGCGGCTTGCCTCGGAGGCCCTCAAGCACCCTCACCCCCCGAATCTCTTCGATCATCCGGCGCGCTTCCGATTCCGATACCGGGGCCAGCCGGAAGACAACGTCTTTTAAAACCTCGACCCAAATCCCGCCCAAACCGAACATGACCCCTAGGCCCGCTTGCGCATCCCTGAAGTTGCCGACGATCACCTCGGTCCCCTCGGGGACCATCGGCTGCACACAGATCCCGAGGACATGCGCTTGGGGCGCAACCCGCCTGACCCGCGCCATCATCTCGGCAAAGGCCCTCCGGAGGCTTGTCTCGTTCCCAACTCCCAGCGTGACGCCGCCCACTCCAGGATGAATCTTCCCCGAATAGCCTAAAAACAAAGGGTATTCTAAGGACGTTCTTCCCCAAATTCATTTGGGACATGTTTGCGTCGGCCACCGCAACGGCGCGAGCAAAAACAAAACATTGCGTGAAACGCTTGCGGACCTGAGAGACTTTGACGCCCCGTTTCCATCACCTGGGTTGTGCCGGGATGGCCCGCCACATCCGGCGGCCCCGGAATGTCATGGGGCACCTGGCGACCGTTCTCTCTTGGGCAACGACTTCGAAAAGTGTTCCCATTACCCCCGCTTTGAAAATCGGCCGAGACGGTTCCCGGGCTTCCACAAGCCAAAAACCATGGGAGACAAGAAAACGTTCGAGGATCACTTGGGTCACTTCCTGACCGCCGTTTCGCAATCCTGCATGAGTCACCACGGCTCCCAGTTTTCCCGCCGGAAGTTCTCCCTCATGTGCAGCCAGCGCGTCCGATCCATGAACACCTTGAGCCTTCCCCTGACGTTTCCTAATCAGACGGGAGAGCCGAGGATGAGCGCATCGCACGCACGCATCTTCTCAGCCAGCAACCCCAAGTCGTCGTCCTGGATGGAGCAGCGCCCCCCTCCGTCGGTGGGTTTGTTCTTCAAAGTTTTCCGCCGTTCGCCCTTCTGGAGAAGAGTTTCAGGGCAAAGCCCGGAGCGCACCCTTGGTGCTATAGATACCCTTCCATTGCCATGTCCCTTGAGCGCCGCAGAAGAAGGGGAGAAAGGCCCGGCGCTGTCATGATCATTTCACGAAACGCGTTCCGACAGGAGCCATGGGAGCTTCTTGACACCCACTGATTCCCCCCTACATCGGCCCCGGCAAAAGAGCCTTGACCCAATCAGGGGTGTGCCGGCGACTCACTGAGGCTCATCACCCTCGTCGATCCGCAGACGTTCCAAGTGTGTCCGAAACCGGGCCCACTCCTCGCGCCCAAGCTTTTCCAGAAGCAATCCATTCACCTCATGATAGATGCGGACGAGGGCTTCCTGATGGTCGCGCGCTTTTGCCGTGAGAAAGACGCGATAAGATCGAGGATCTTTAAGATCCGCCCGCCTTTCCGCCCATCCGTCCCGCTCCAGACGATCGACCAGGCCCGTGACCGTAGGCCGGTCCAGGTGAGTTTTTTCGGCAAGAGCGCTTAGCGATGCGCCCTCTTCTTCGTAAAGGGCGATGAGCATGAAAAACTGGGTCTGAGTGAGGCCGTACGGGGCGATGCGTTCGCGATAATGGCGAGCCATGGATCGACTGAGGGAAGCCAGTTGAAAGCTAAGGCAGTCTTGAAACAGCACGGCGCTTCTTTCTTACCCAAGTCGCACCCATGAACTTTTAGCACTCGCATCATTCGCATGCCAATCATTTCCACGCCTCCCCGCTACGCCCGGTGCGGCATCGTCCGGCAGTATTTTTTCTTCCATACGATGGATTCTGTATTCAAGCATTTAATTTTTCTACAATATCTAGCATAATTAGATAATAACCATTGACTAGCATACTATCCTCGCTTAGGATATGTCCATCGTGATTTCAGAAGTTTTCTGTGTGTTTCAGAGTGGATAACTTTTATACACCAGGAGGCACCCATGAAACTTCGACGCATCTTCTTCTTTTTCATGCTGTGCAGTTTGATGGCGGCCTCTGCCGCCATGGCGAAAACGAATCCCAAGGAGACCTCTATGAAACAGGATAGTCCCAAAGCTGAGGCTTCGGTTCCCAACTTTATGGGAAAAAAATCGGTTCAGGACTGGTGGCCCAATCAGCTGAACTTGAAGATCCTTCACCAGCCGTCACCCAAAGGCAATCCTCTGGGTAAAGATTTTAACTATGCCAAGGAGTTCATGTCTCTCGACTTGGAGGCCGTGAAAAAGGATCTTCGGGATCTCATGACCCAATCGCAGGACTGGTGGCCGGCGGATTTCGGCCACTACGGGCCGCTTTTCATCCGCATGGCCTGGCATGCCGCCGGAACATACCGTATCGGTGACGGCCGCGGCGGAGCCGGCAGCGGTCAGCAGCGCTTCGCACCGGTCAATAGCTGGCCGGATAACGTCAATTTGGACAAAGCGCGACGCCTTCTTTGGCCGATCAAACAGAAATACGGGCAAAAAATTTCCTGGGCCGACCTTATGATCCTTGCCGGCAATGTGGCGCTGGAATCCATGGGGGCCAAGACCATCGGCTTTGCCGGGGGACGGGAAGATTGGTTCGAGCCGGATGAGAGCGTCTATTGGGGTTCGGAAGAAAAATGGCTCGAAAACAGACGGTATTCCCCCCAGGGAGAATTAGAAAACCCCCTGGCCGCCGTGCAGATGGGGCTCATTTATGTTAACCCAGAGGGTCCCGGCGGCAAGCCTGATCCTGTCGCCGCGGCCAAAGACATTCGAGAGACCTTCGCTCGCATGGGGATGAACGACGAAGAAACCGTGGCCCTCATCGCGGGAGGCCATACTTTCGGAAAATGCCATGGCGCCGGGCCGGCGTCCCATGTAGGGCCCGAACCCGAGGCAGCACCCATTGAACAGCAAGGGCTGGGCTGGAAGAGCACTTTCGGCACAGGCAAAGGGCCCGACACCATCACGAGCGGCCTGGAGGTCACCTGGACCGTCACGCCGGCAAAATGGAGCGACAACTTCTTCTTCAACCTGTTTCGTTACGAGTGGGAACTTACCAAAAGCCCGGCCGGCGCCTACCAGTGGGTGGCCAAAGGTGCGCCGGCAATTATTCCTGACGCCCACGACCCAAACAAGAAACACCCGCCGACAATGCTCACGACGGACCTTTCTTTGCGCTTCGATCCCGTCTACGAAAAGATCTCGCGGCGCTTTATGGAGCACCCCGATGAGTTTGCCGATGCCTTTGCGCGCGCCTGGTTTAAACTCGTCCATCGGGATATGGGACCGCGTACGCGCTACCTTGGTCCCGATGTGCCCTCTGAAGAATTCATCTGGCAGGATCCCATCCCCTCGGTTAACCACCCGCTGATCGACGAGAAAGATATCGCCGCGCTGAAAGCGAAGATCCTCGGTTCCGGTCTTTCCATCCCGGAGCTCGTCTATACCGCGTGGTCTTCGGCTTCCACCTTTCGGGGATCCGACAAGCGCGGCGGCGCCAACGGAGCCCGCATCCGCCTGGCTCCCCAAAAAGACTGGGAAGTCAACATGCCCGAGCAGCTTTCCAAGGTGCTGGGTGTTCTCGAAGGCATTCAGAAAGAGTTTAACGCCTCGGCCTCAGGTGGGAAAAAGGTCTCTCTTGCCGATCTGATCGTCCTCGGCGGTTGTGCCGCGGTAGAACAGGCCGCCAAAAACGCCGGATTTGCAGTGACGGTTCCCTTTACGCCGGGGCGCATGGACGCCTCCCAAGAAAAGACCGACGTCGCCTCCTTCGCCGTGCTCGAACCGAAATACGACGGTTTCCGAAACTACCTCAAGGGATCCTACAGCGTCCCGGCAGAGCATCTCTTGGTCGATAAGGCGCAATTACTGACACTGACCGCGCCCGAAATGACGGTTCTCGTCGGCGGCCTGCGGGTTTTGAATGCCAACTACAAGCAGTCCCCGCACGGTGTTTTTACAAAGCGCCCGGAAAGTCTGACCAACGACTTCTTCGTGAATCTATTGGACATGAGCACCGAATGGCGCCCCGTTTCGCAAGACGGGAATCTGTTCGAAGGGAGGGACCGCAAGACGGGTGAGCTCAAGTGGACGGCCACACGGGTGGATCTCATCTTCGGTCATAACGCCCAACTGCGGGCCATCGCGGAAGTTTATGGGGCTTCGGACGGTGCGGAGAAGTTTGTCAAAGATTTTGTTGCCGCGTGGGATAAAGTCATGAGTCTCGACCGGTTCGATCTGGGTTGGAAGTAATCTCATACGGCCCTCCGGTTGCTCACAGGAAGGCGGTGGCACAAACACTTAAGGCCGTGCCGCCGCCTCGGCACGGGGGCCTCGGCCCCCGTGATCTCTTTTACTCTCGTATTCTCGCTTTGAAACCAGCAACTTCTCCGTTTTTTTCTCATCAAGTTTTCACGACGCGGCTATTCCAGGCCCAATTTTTCGTTGCCCGCCTTATGGCATCATCTTAAGATGACGCCGTCTCGGCAAGACCGCTTTCGAAAAGCCTGTGATGCGTTGATCCCCTTTTGATCAGGAGGCTCCCATGAACCCTCGTCTTATGGCCGTATTTCTCGTGCTGTCCGTTTTGATGGCGTTCGTCCCCGCCTTGGCGCAGGTGGATTACCCGGAGGATCTCAAGGGTGTCATCGCCCAATACCCCGGCGCACAGGTGGAAATGGCCATGAAAACCCCCCAAGGCTCCCATGTTGTCTTGACCACGACGGATCCGGCCCAGAAAGCCTATGCCTATTATAAGGAAGCCCTCGGCAAAGCCGGCTGGGAAACGCAGATGGAAATGACTCACACGGAAGGTTTTCAAGGCCACTGGAAAAAAGGAGACAAGATGATCCACGTGGTCGTGACGAAGGATCAAGAAAAGACCCAGATCGTTTTGCTCCTAGGAACCAGCTAGGAGTTCTTCCCGGCAGACTCGGCAGCTCGGGGGCCGCCGCCCCAAGAGGGGTTTTTGCCCAGATCAAAACCCGCCTGACGTTGTTGCGGGCAGCCGCCCCGCCCGGCTGGAAAACACCCGATCGAGAGATTTTCCCAGAGAGATGCCGAATGACTAACGGAATTTTTCGCCGAAAAGGGCCACCGCCTCGGAATTCGGAGCCAAGGTGCGCGCCTTTTTGACGCATTCGTGCGCTTCTTCGGGCTGGTTCGCTGCGAGCAAGTCTTCCGCCATGAGAAGCCAAGCTTTTTCCGGGGGGTTTTCATAAAGGGCTTGGTACAGCGTCAACAGGGCGATTTTGATCTGGTGGGCCCCTTTGTGCAGTACGGGTTCCCCGTGCCCCGGAAAAAGATGCTTGACGGGTACCCGAAGGAGCCGCCGGAGGCTTTCCACCTTGTCTTTCATGCGCCCCCCGCAGATTTCGTCAGGCTTGGAAAGAATGGCCGCGAACCGCACGTGGTGGGGAAGGACCGTATCGCCGCTGAAAAGAGCCTGGGCTTCCGGCAGATAAAAGCAAAGATCGCCCGCCGTATGCCCGGGAAGGTGAAAAACCTGCACCTCCGTGCCGGGAATTTTCGCGCCGTCTTGGACGTAACAAACCTTGCCGGCTTCTTCCAGGCTTTGAAAAAATTCCGGAAAGGGCGATCGCAAAAGCCGCGCATATTCCCGGGCCATGGGATGCATGAGCACATGAGGGGCGACGGTTTGAAAAATTTCCGCCATCCCGCCCACATGGTCGAAATGGGTATGGGTGAGCGCGATGTGTTCCAATTTTTCCAAAGGGGCCACTTCCCGGATCTCATCCACAAGCCCCACCATATTGCCCGTGTCGATGAGAAGACGCCCCTCGTTTAAGACATACGCCCCGGAACACGGGCCCGAATCCGGCACCCACCCGATCCCTTCCAAGCGCTGATCTTCCTTTTCAAAAGTTCTCACCAGCCATCGCCCTCCTTCGCGTCGCTTCCGGCACCGCCGACTCGTAAAAGATTCCCATCGCATTGTCAACGCCCACCGGTGACATCTTGACACGTTTGTCGGGTGAACTTAATTTTCGATCGGATCAAAAACCAGTAAATCTACAATAAATTCAATAGGAAAGGAGGACGTAACCATGGCGCTCATTCGTTGGTCCGATCAAAGAGATCTTTTCCGCCCCTTCGAAGAAATGGAACGGGAAATGGAACGGCTCCGTCGGGAAATGGATCGGCTGTTCAGCGGCTTTCGGGGCTTTCGGCCGTTTCGGGTCGGTGTCTTCCCGCTGCTGAACGTGAGTGAGGACAAAGACAATCTCTATGTGCGTGCCGAATTGCCGGGGATCGACCCCAAGGATATTGAAATTTCTGTGGAAGGCGACACGCTGACGCTTCGCGGCGAGCGCAAGAGCCCGGAAGTGGGGGAGAATGTGAGTTATCATCGCCGCGAGAGGGAATTCGGCCGGTTCCGCCGCAGCTTGACCTTGCCGACGCGCATTGATGCCGACAAAGTTGAGGCGGTGTTCAAAAACGGGATTCTCCAGATCACTTTGCCCAAGGCGGAAGAAGTGCGCCCGAAACAGATCACGGTCAAGACCGCATAAGACCCGAGAACGTGAGCTTTTCACCGGAAAAGGGGGTGACGATCATGGCCGAGAAAGACATTCAGGTAAGGGAGAAAAAGGAAGTGCAGACCCAGGCGGAAACCACGCGCAACATCCCTGTGTATATCCCGGCGGTGGATATTTACGAAACCCAAGACGCTCTGACGCTGGTAGCCGATATGCCGGGAGTGTCGCCGGAGAATGTGGATATCGACCTTCGGGACGATCAGCTGACGATCCGGGGGACCATCACCGTGGAAGGCGAAGGGGAGACGGTGTTGCTCCGCGAATACGGCGTCGGGGATTATTACCGCCAATTCACGCTGGGCCGCATCATCGATCAGTCCAAGATCGAAGCGGCCATGAAGGACGGCGTTTTGACTCTGACCCTGCCCAAGGTGGACAAAGCCAAGCCGCGAAAGGTCGAGGTGCGAACAGCCTAAGACCCGATGGGCTTCAAAGGCCGGTGCTCGTCGCACCGGCCTTTTTTGTTTCATCGCACCGCCAGGACGGGCACGCCGGCCGAACGGCATTCGAAAAGAATTCCCTCGAGTTCTTGCCGGTTGGAAGCCAGTCGATCCAATTCATAAACGACGAGGCGTTTGACCTTTTTCCGGTCGATATCCATAAAGAGTTGAGATCGGCTGGTGTAGAAGCTGAGGGCCTCTTGTTCTTCGGGAGCCAAATTCTCCCTGATGTAAGCCAGACAAGCCTCCTTTTGGTCGGCAAGGGGCTTTTCGTAGGATCCGTGGTCTTCGGGGCGCAACTCGTCGTGTCTGACCATAAGGTAAACGGCTGTGAATTTTTCGTCCGTCATGTGATGAACTCCTTGCCTCTAATGACTTATGATTATGAAATGGAAACGTGCTTGGAATATAGTGATGTGGTGAGAAAAACTCAACCCGAGGAACATTGTGGGAGCGCAGTGGAGGCTAAGGCATGCGTTTTCATTTTGAACAGGGGCCGATTCGCCCGCCGAGTGAATCCCGCAGTTTGCTTCTGCGGTTTACGAGAAATTGCCCGTGGAATCGATGCGCCTTCTGCCCCGTTTACAAGGGCCGACCGTTCAGCCGCCGGTCTTTGGCGGAAATCAAGACCGATATTGACACTGTGCGGGCCATGACGGACGATATCAAATCCCTTTCCTGGTCCATGGGCGAAGGAGGAGCGGTGAGCGCTCCGGTCATCAATCGGATCCTTACGGATCCGGCCAAAACCGCCTGTTATCGCCATGTGGCGGTGTGGCTCTACCACGGCGATGGAACGGTTTTTCTTCAGGACGCCAACAACCCCATCATGCGGACGGCCGATCTTGTAGAGGCTCTGCGATACCTCAGGGAAAGGGTCCCCGGCATCACGCGCGTGACGTCCTACGGGCGAAGTTCCACGCTGGCAAGGAAGAGCTTGGAGGAGCTTCGAGAAATCCGGGAGGCCGGGTTGGATCGCATCCACATCGGCTTGGAAAGCGGATCCGACAACGTCTTGAAGTTTATGGACAAAGGGGCAACCGCCGCGCAACACATCGAGGCCGGCATCAAAGTAAAAGAAGCGGGCATGACCCTGTCGGAATACGTCATGCCGGGGCTCGGCGGCGTGCAATGGAGCCGTGAGCACGCGTTGGAAACGGCTCGGGTCTTGGAAGCCATTGACCCTCATTTCATCCGCCTGCGCACGCTGCGTGTCCCCCCGATGACGCCGCTCTGGAATCACCTGGAGTCCGGCGCTTTCAAAACCCTTTCCGATGACGACACGGTCCGCGAAATTCGGCTTCTCGTCGAAAACTTGGAAAACATCCACAGCACGCTCACCTCCGACCACATGAGAAATCTTCTAGAAAATCTGGAAGGAACCTTCCCTGACGACAAGCCCAAGATGCTGGGCGTCATCGACCAGTATCTCGCGCTTTCCGATGACGACCGCATCTTGTACCGCCTCGGGCGCTATGGGGGAGCTTTGCGTTGTGTAGACGATCTTCCGGCCTTTCGACCCCGCTTGGAAAGGGCACGAAAGGAACTAGAGCAGGAAACGGGAAAAGACATCGACGCCCTGATCGACGAGCTGGGCGGACAATATTTGTGAAAAACTTTCGAGCTCTTGATCTAGGTCAAGGATTCATGAGCCTCTTCGCCTTATGGTGTGCCTGAAGGTTGAGGAAGAGCGGCCTTCAGGGGCCGCATGAAGCACAAATCCTGTGAGAAAAAGGAGGCACCCATGTTTTGTTATCAATGCGAACAAACGGCGAAGAACCAAGGATGCACGAAGCTCGGTGTCTGCGGTAAGCAACCCGACGTCGCGGCTCTGCAGGATCTTTTGACCTACGCCCTCAAGGGGCTCAGCCAGGTGGCCGTGGAAGGTCGCAAGGTTGGGGTGAACGAGCGAGCCGTCAATGTCTTTACGTGCGAAGCCCTCTTCACCACGCTGACCAACGTCAATTTCGACCCCGAGGACATTGTGCGTTTCATTCAAAAAACGGTGGAATGGCGCGAGGCCTTGAAGGCGAAAGTCAAAGAGGCCGGCGGCCGTGGCGACTTCGCGGACGGCCCGGCGTCTTTCCAACCGGGAACGACCCAGAGCGAAATGGTCCGGCAGGGTGAAGCCGTGGCCTTCGACAAAGATCCCGAGCCAAACCCGGACATCCGGTCTCTCAAGCACACGGCCATTTTCGGGCTTCGCGGTGTCGCCGCCTATGCGGATCACGCGCAGATTTTGGGGCAGGAAGACGACGCGGTCTACGCCGCCCTGCAAGAAATCCTTGCGGACACAGTGCGCTTGGACTTGGGCCTGAACGACTGGGTCGCTCGGGTCCTCCGCGTGGGTGAAGTGAACATTCGGGCTATGGAGCTCCTAGACGCGGCCAACACCGGGGCCTACGGGCATCCCGTGCCTACGAAGGTCCCGTTGGGACATCGCAAAGGCAAAGCCATTCTCGTCTCCGGCCACGACCTTAAGGATTTGGAAGAGCTTCTCAAACAAACTCAAGGGAAGGGGATCACCGTCTATACCCATGGCGAAATGCTGCCGTGTCACGGCTACCCGGGACTCAAAAAGTACGAGCACCTTTACGGCCATTACGGCACGGCGTGGCAGAACCAGGCCAAGGAGTTCGCCGCCTTTCCCGGCGCGATCCTCATGACCACCAACTGCATCCAAAAGCCTCAGGAAAGCTACAAGGACAACATTTTCACCAGCGGCGTGGTGGGTTGGCCGGGCGTCCGCCACGTGGATCGTCGAGACTTTTCCCCGGTCATTCAGAGGGCGTTGGAACTCCCCGGGTTCCTCGACGACGGCAACGGCGCGCATGTGATGGTCGGTTTCGCTCGAAACACCGTTTTAGGCGTGGCGGATAAGGTCATCGAAGCCGTCAAGAGCGGCGCTATAAGGCATTTCTTCCTGGTGGCCGGATGTGACGGAGCCAAACCGGGGCGAAATTACTACACCCGTTTTGTGGAACTTGTCCCCCAAGATTGCGTCGTTCTCACATTGGCCTGCGGGAAATTTCGATTTTTCGACAAGGACTTGGGGACCATCGGCGGTCTGCCGCGCTTGATGGACGTGGGCCAGTGCAACGACGCCTACTCGGCGGTTCAGATCGCTTTGGCTTTGTCCAAAGCCTTCAACGTGAGCGTCAATGAGCTGCCCTTGTCCCTGGTGCTTTCGTGGTATGAACAAAAGGCGGTGGCTATCCTCCTGAGCTTGCTCCATCTCGGGATCAAGAACATTCGGCTGGGGCCGTCCTTGCCGGCTTTCCTCAGCCCCAACGTTCTTCAGGTGCTGGTGCAGAATTTCGACATCAAACCCATCAGCACGCCGGAAGAGGACCTCAAGACCATTTTGGGCGGCTAGCCCCAAGGCCGGGCATCCCGTGGAGGGAAAAGATCATAACCTTTTAGCCCCATGCGCCGGGGCGGGGCTGTGTAGGACTTTTCGCGGTCCGAGCCGCTTCGACAGGAGGCCTGGGCGAAATGTTCGGCGTGCGGCCTCGGCAGACTCGGCGTCTTCAGGGCACATCCCGTGCCCTGAAGGCGACCGCCCGAGCATCTTGGGTTTCGTCCGTCCGTCTCGTCGGGGAAGCCGGAAAAAACTCGAGGCGCTTTGGTCGATCATTGAACGTTTTCATTCATGGCAGCCTGATCCTCATCCACCAAACCATTGAGCTGGGAGAAACTTTTATGCCCATACCGGGAAACCTGTTGACCACGGCCATGGCGGTCATGCCGCACCGGGATGTGGACCGCGCCCTGCGCACCGCCCTTTCTTTGGACATCCCCTTTTGGCCCCAGTTGCCTCTGCTCAATTATTATGAGGACATGTATGTCCAGGCTTCGGAGCATTTCCCGGGGATCGTGCTGAATATGGCAAACCGAACGCTTCGCTTTTCCACGGAAAAATTCATCGCCGACCTGCCCGAGGTGTTGAACCGATTGGACGACCCGGCATTGTTCGATATCAGCCCGGATTACTCCGCCGTGTACCATCGGTTTCTCACCATGGATTTTTCCGACCGCCCGGCTATCCGAGGCCAATTGGAAGGGCCCGTGAGCTTCGGTTTCAATGTGCAGGACGAAGCGGACCGCCCTATTCTTTTCAACGATTCAGTGCGGCCCTTTCTTTTCGAATTCATGGCCCAGAAGGTAAACGTCCAGCTGCGCCGCCTTAAGGGACTCCACCCCAACGCCTTCATGTTCGTGGACGAACCGGGGCTTCAGTTCATTTTCAGCGCCCTGAGCGGCTACAACCACATCACCGCCCGGAGCGACATGGAAGCCTTTTTTGCCATGGTCGAAAGGCCCCGAGGCATTCATCTGTGCGGCAACCCGGACTGGGATTTTCTCCTCGGTCTGGACCTGGACGTCCTGTCCCTGGACATGTATTCCAATGGGGAAATTTTCGTGTCCTACACGGGAGCCATCCGGCGCTTTTTGGATCGCGGCGGGATACTCATTTGGGGGATGGTTCCCACCAATGTGGAACCTTTCGAGGCGGAATCCGTGGACTCCTTGGAAACCCGTCTACTGAATCTGTGGGACGTTCTGGCCCGAAAAGGCATCGACACGAAACAACTGGTGGCCCAAAGTCTTCTGTCTCCGGCCACCTGTTGTTTGGTCAACCCTGACGGCACGGTGACGGTGGAAAAGGCTTTCGAGGCCATCCGCCTTTTGAGTCGGCGGCTTCGGGAGCGCTTTCGTTTAGTTTAAGCCGGGGCAACGGCCTGCCGTCCTCGTCGGATATTTTATTTGGAAATCCACAAGGCGCCGTTTTCGAAACGCTTCAGCACCCCGGAGCAGACGGATCCCGAAAAAATCCCGCCGAAAAATCCCTTGCTGCCGTCGTTTTCATGGCCCATGGCAATGACGGACTCGGGCGCCTGGCGGCACTCATCCAAGATGGCCTCCGGGACGTCTTGAGAGACCGCGACCTTCCAATCGATACGGTTTTCCGACACCCCGTTTTCCATGAGCACCTTTTTGGTGGTTTCCACAATTTCCCGAGTCTGGCGCCCTTTGTCGGTAATCACGTAAAAGATGCAGATCCTGTGGTCTTCGTCTCTGATCATAAACCCCACGTGGTCGGCGATGCGCACACTGGCATGGGATTCATCCACACATAAGAGGATGCGTTCCCGCTCCGATCCCGGATTTCGGCAAATCCACAAAGGACACGGCAGGGGCTGGCGAAGCACTTCCGTGCTGATGCTCGTGGAAAACATGCCGGCAAAAGCCGCATAGCCGCGGCGGCCCAAAACCACAGCATCGTAATTTCCGCGTCGGGCCTCCATGACGATCTCTTTGACCGTCTCCATTTCCTTCGGGATGATTTTGGATTGGATTTGAGACTCTCGAAAACCTGATTCTATAAGAATTTCTGCACTCCTTTCTAGAGCCTGTTCCCCTCGAGCCCGAGCATCCTCTGAAATCTTCGGTTTTGCGCTGGGTCTGTTCTCTTCTTTCCAGCCGCCAGTCATCTGGGTTGGCGCCACATAGAGAAGCGTCAACCGGAAGGGGTCTTTCTTTCGGAAAAATTGGGCCACGAAGCGAACCCCATACAGGTGGGACATTTCATCGCTGACGGTGATTAACAGATTCTTTTCCATCACGCGGTCCTCCCTGCCCCTTAGAGAATCTGGCTGAGAAAGAGTTTTGTCCGGCTGTGGGTGGGATTGGTGAAGAAGTGTTCCGGGGTGCCTTCTTCCACAATGCATCCCTGGTCCATGAAGATCACCCGATCGGCCACTTCCCGAGCGAAGCCCATCTCGTGCGTGACCACGATCATGGTCATCCCCTCGCGGGCCAGGGCTTTCATCACATCCAGCACTTCCCCGATCATTTCGGGATCCAGGGCCGAGGTGGGTTCATCAAAGAGCATGACCTTGGGGTCCATGGCCAAAGCCCTGGCGATGGCCACCCGTTGCTGCTGCCCCCCGGAAAGGCGGTCGGGATACACCGACGCCTTGTCCGGAATACCGACCTTTTGTAACAAGGCCATGGCCTTCGCCACGGCCTCTTTTTCGGACCGTTTGCGGACGACCTTTTGGGCCAAGGTCACGTTTTCCAGCACGGTTTTATGGGGGAACAGGTTGAAGGATTGAAACACCATGCCGACTTCCGCGCGCACCTTGTTGATGTTGGTCTTTCGATCCAGAATGTCCACGCCGTCAATGTAGATGTGTCCTGTGTCGGCGTGTTCCAAACGATTGAGGCACCGCAGGAGCGTGCTCTTTCCCGAGCCCGAGGGCCCGATGATGACCACCACCTCACCCTTGGCCACCCGGCAGGACACGTTCTGAAGCGCCTTGACTTCATGGGGCGCATGGAACGTTTTGGAGACGTTGTCCACCGTGATCACGAGACCGCCGTCCTCCTTTCCAAATACTGTACAAACATGGACAGCCCGAAGGTGAGCACCAAATAGAGGAGGGCACACATAAACCACAATTCGAAAGGTTGCAGACTCGTCGTGACCACTTCGCGGGTCGCTTTGGTGAGTTCGCGGATGGCGATGATGCCCAGAAGGGAGGAGTCCTTTATGAGGCTGATGAACTGGCCGGCCAGAGGAGGCAAAATCCGCCGCAACGCTTGCGGCAGAATCACGTGCCGCATGGCCTGAGGGTAGCTCATCCCCAAAGACCGGGCCGCCTCCATCTGCCCACGGTGGATGGACTGAATTCCCGCTCGAACGATTTCCGCCACATACGCCCCGCAGAAAAAGGCTAAAGAGGCCACGCCATACCAAATGGGCGGAAGCTGCTCCATGCCGTTTTTGGCCAGAAGGGTGTTGATCACCGTACCGAGGACGAAATACCAGATAAAGATCTGCACGAGGAGCGGAGATCCGCGGATGATTTCCACATAGGTGACGGCGGACCACTTCAGGGCGGGATTGGAAGAGATGCGGGCCAAGCCGGCGATGAGGCCGATGCCAATGCCGAGCAGAATGGAAATAAGGCTGACTTTCAAGGTGAGCCACAGCCCCTGCATCAGGATGCCCACCTTCCACCTTTGAAAGACTCCCAAAACATCGCCGGGATACACGGCGTCTCCCACGTCCACGCGGAGATCCTTTGCGGGAACCGTGTATTGGCCCGTCTCCCCGTCCCCTTGGACGCGGATCAGGGCGTTTTCCTCCGACCGGAGAATCTCCTGGACGCGTCCCTGGATTTCCGCACGGACCTCAACCTTTTCCTTGTAAAGGAAGTACTGGGGCACGCGGTACCATCGCCAGACGTAGTCCACCTTGCGGGTCGTGTAGTACAAGGCGGCCACAACCCCAAAAACAATCAAAAAGAACACCATGACCCAAAGGGCGTAGGCCCCTCGGGTCATCTGCTGAGACACTCTCGCCATGAGACGCTATCCTGAATTCACACGGATCGTCAGGGCTCCCTGGGACTCTATTGGGCGACTTCCTGGATCCATTCCGTGCTCTTGATCCATTTGTTGTAGATTTGTTCGTAGCGACCGTCGTTTTTCACCTGGCGCAGAAAATTATTCAACCAGTTCAGGAAATCGGGGTCACCCTTGTTCACGGCCCAGGCCAGAGGCTCATACGTGAATGGTTGGTCGAGAAAGACCAAGTTTCCGGCGCCTTGTTGGGCGAGGAAGACGACACAGAAGGGAAGGTCGTACACGAAGGCGTCCGCCTTGCCGTTGACCACTTCCAGAGCCGCTTCGGTTTCCGTTTCGAAAGACTTATAGGTACATTTGGGAATCATGCGCTTGACGGCCTGTTCCCCCGTAGTGCCCAGCTTGGACGTGACGATGTATTTCGGGTCGTTCAGGTCTTTATAGGACTTCACGGCGCCGTCATGCTTTTTGTGGAGCAAGATGGTCTGGCCCACAATGATGTAGGGGTCGGCGAAGTTGACCTTCAGGTTCCGTTCTTGCGTGACCGTCATGCCGCTCATGATGATGTCGAACTTGCCGGTGATGAGCGACGGGATGATGCCGTCCCACGCCGTGTTCACAGGGACGAATTTCACGCCCATGGCCTTGGCCATTTCCTTGGCCATGTCGATGTCAAAGCCGACGAAATTGCCCTTCTTGTCCGTCATCTCAAAAGGCATATAGCCCGCTTCAAACCCCACGCGAAGCTCCCCTCTTTTGAGGATCTCCTCCAGCGTAGATTTCTTGGCAAGCTCAATGTCCGCTGTCCAGCCGTGCACGGCCACGGCCGTCACCAACGCCAGGGCAACCCCTAGAGCCATCTTCCATCTTTTCATCATAAACCTCCTTTGTTTCCCTCTTCTTCAGCCGCTCTGAATTCATGGCATAAAACGCGATAGGCCGACCGCATTCCTTTCAATGTTTTTTGACTAACACAAAGAACCGAGATCACAAAGCCTTTTCCTTCCAAAAGGACAGGGAGGGGCACGTCCCAAAAAAATCCGTCTTCACCTTTTTTAAAACACCCTCAGAAAAGAAACGGAGTATCGCACACCTTCTGGTTCCTGAGCTGGTTGAGCAAATGATGGACATCGGGAATGCCGTGTCGTGTCATCTGGATCTGAAAGATCTGAGCGGCGAAAAAAGCGTCGGCCAGGGCATGATGCCGGTAATGTTCCTTGAGCCCATAGCGGCGGATCAAAGCATCCAAACTCAACTCATCGCAGTTGGGCCGATGGGAAGTTTTCTGGCCGATCCATTTCTCCACCTCCGCAATGTCCACCAAATCCCGCTCGAAACGTATCCCCGCCGCTTTAAAAGCACGTCGAAGAAACTGATAGTCGATATGCACACAATGTCCCAAAAGAATGCCCTGGCAACGGGCCAAAAGGTCTTGAGCGATTTCTTCAAAAGGCGGAGCCTCCTGGAGGGACTCCAGGTCAATGCCGTGGTACTTCATGGTTTGCAGCCGATACTTTCGCGGTTTAACCAAGGTGTAATAGGCATGGCGGACACGAATCTTTAAGCCGTCCATCGGCACCAACGCGATGGCGATGATGTCGTCGCGTCGCACATCCAACCCGGTGGTCTCCAAATCCACAGACACAAAACTGGCTTCGCTCAGAAGCATCAAAGCCCTCGATCCACGCCGTAGCGGGCTTTGAGGTTCTTTTGAAAGGAAGCCACTACCTTGAGGGATTCCTTCAAGACGAGCAGATCCATTTTGTCCAATTGGTCCGCCATGATGAGGTTGGCTTCCGAGCGGCCTTGTTTCACGGCTCGAGCCTGTTGCCTGAGGCGAAGATCCTGCAGAAACGCGTAGGCTTCCAGAAGGTCCCCCGCGGTGTCCTTGCCCAAAGCTCCGGCATCGCGCAAAGCCTCGATGCGTTCCCGGGTGTTAGTAACGCTGAGCATTCTATTGGCCAAGATCATCACACGAATCCCGTTGGCAATGGGGTATATGCCGTATTTTTTCAAGTCAAGACCGCGGTCTCGATGCTTGATCCCAAAAATGCCGATGGGGGGTTCGTGAAGGGCCGCATCATAGGCCAAAAAACGCACCGCCTGGTTCGTGACGGATTCATGAATGGCGTTGAGGAGTCTGCCCAACAATTGGCCGTTGCCGTAAACCGCCCTCATGTCCAGAAAGACCGTGAGGTACCGCACATGGTCCGGTGTGGGTTCCAGAAACCACTGACGAAAGTTTTCCTTCCATTGATCGAAGCTCAGATGCCACCGTGGGTTGGAAGCCATGTAGTTCGCGGGGCATCGTGGAATACCGACAGATTCGAGACTGTGCGTGACGGCTTCGGCAGCATCCAAACATGGCCCGGCCGTGCCGCAGATGATCGCACTGTCTTGATCCGTTGTGAGAATCTGTTCCTTACGGCCGGAACTGCCCGTGTGAATCCAGACAAAATTCTTTGCCTCATGAGGATCCGTGTGCTTTTGCAAGACCCGAATCACCACGGTATCGTAGACGGAAGTGATCATTTGGGAAAGCTGGTAAAAGTGAACTCCCTTCAGAGCCATTTCAGAGACGGCCACGCGTATGGCGTGAAACGCGCTCTTCAGCTCATCCAAATCCACGGCCTTAAGAACCTTTCGATAAATGGCCAGAATGGATGAAGACGGCTCCATCTGGGCCAGAACGTCCTTGCTGGTGACGACTCCGTAGACACGATCTCGGTCCATCACCACCAAATGGTCGATGCCGGTGCGAAGAAGCGTCGTGTAAGCCTCCAGCACGGAAGCCTGACGATCCAGGGTGATGACCGGGGTGGACATGAAATCCTTGACGAAACTCTCAGGACTCCCGTGAACGAGGACACGCCGCATGTCTCGGTTGGTCAGAATGCCCACGGGCTTTTCGCCTTCCACCACCACAACGGAACCGACACCGTGCGCATCCATGATGCTCACCGCTTCTCTCACGCTATTGCCGGGAGCGCACGTCACCGGCGCCTTGCCGACCAAGCTTTCCACCAGGACCGTGGTGGCACCATCCTGCATGGATTCTTCCTGGCGAGCCAATCGCGCAAAGGAACGAAATCGCCTCTCGATGAACGTGCTGAAAAAAGAGGCAAAAGCACTGTGGGCTTGATAGACTTTCTCAAAAGCTTCGGCGTCAATCAGATAGCAGATGGTGTCTTCCAGGGCTCGAGCTTCGTAATAGGACGGAGTACGGTGCAATGCGGAAAGCAGCCCGAAAATTTCGCCCTTGGAAACAAGATCGACAAGTTCATCGCCGTCGTAAAGGCCCACAAGCCCCGAAAAAACGAGAAACACGAACGGACAAACCTCGTCCTTGGAAAAAAGGACCTCGCCCGCGCCGTACATGGCCACATCCAGACTGCCGGTCAGCGCGTTTAAATGTTCCTCCCGAAGGAAGGAAAACGGTTTGATTCTGCGAAGAAATTCTTTGGGTGGAATCATCACGGGGCCTTTCATCGAGTCGAGGGCCGGGGCAGTCCCGTCGCCTTTTCAGACCACCGGGTGTGGGGGGTTCGCATCCGGTGCATGGAACACATCGAAGTCGTCGCATCGTATCTATGAACGACTCCAGCAGCAAAGATTTAAAAACAACTTCCGATCACCGTCAGGGCGATCCGCGCACATGTGGGGCACGTAGGGAAGCGCTGCGCCCCTACGTGATGCGCCACACTTTGGGCTTCCAGAGCGCCTGGGCCAAACAGGCAGCGGCGCTGCGCTCCTTCTGCCACCTCCAAGCGGGTGCACCCTGCCACGCGCATGCAAAGAAAAAGGCCACCAGGTGGCCTTTTTCCTTAACCCTCTCAAGTGCCGAATGTCACACGACACCTTTTTCTTTCAGCTCCTCAAGCCGTTTGGGACCGTAGCCCAGCATCTTGGCGTAGACGTAATAGTTGTCCGCGCCCACGGGACGGCAGATCCATTTCACACGCGGCGGAGTTTCCGTCATCTTGTGGGCATGGTTGGCGATGGTCACTTCGCCGTAATGGGGATCGTCGATGGTTTCCAAGGCCATGCGAACCCACCAGTTTTCCGCCTTCATGGTGTCCATGGGCGAGCTGATGCGGCCGGGGACCACGACACCTTGCCCGATATTTTTGTTGTAGTCCATGACGGCATCAAAGATCTCGTCATAGGTGTGCTCCATGGTCCACTTCTCAATTTCCTTGTACATGATCTTCATGTTGTCCACATTGAGGCGCTCGAAAATCGTCGGGAATTGTTGCTGGAGATCGGGCCGGTTGATGATGGTGCACAAAGCCTTCCAGTTGGGGTCGGCAAAACCGGATAAGAAGGCAAAACCGTCTTTGCATTTGAAATAAGTGTAGGGGAAAACACCCACGTCGTAGTTCCCCACCCTGGGAATGGTGTCTTTAAAGCCGTAGTAATAGTTGATCCCGTAATTAATACACCGACCATAAGCTTCCGCCGGAGACACATCGATAAATTGGCCTTTCCCGGATTGCACCCGATAGTGCAAGGCCGCTAAAATGGCCACGCTGGCCCAGGCGCCGCCGGCGTACCATCCCATCCAGTTTCCTTGCTTGGTGGGGACCTCCGAAGGTTTGGGATTCTGGGGGTCTTCGGGCGGCTCACCGCTTACCGAAACCACGCCCGAATAAGCCTGGTCCACCACATCCACATCGGCCTTGCCGCAGGCGGCCTTGGGTCCGAACTGACCATAAGTGTAGAGGGCGCAATAGATGAGCCGCGGATTCAGTTCCTTGAGCTGACGGTATCCGATACCCCAGGCATCCATGGTGCCGGGGAGAAATGTCTCCACCACCACATCGGCGCGTTTGGCCAGCTTTCTAAAAATTTCCTGCCCCTCTTCGCATTCCAAGTTCAGGGTCACGTGAAATTTGTTGCGCCCCTCATTCAAATACCCCAGTCCCGTCCCTTTGTGCATGTAACCCCAGGGACTGAAGGTCCGAGCCGGATCTCCCCCGGGCGGCTCGATGCGAATGACGTTGGCCCCGAATTCCGCCAAGGTGGACGTGCAGAAACATCCAGCCATGTTGGCGTAGCTCACGTCCAACACCGTGATATGATCCAGCGCTTCCGGCTTTTCGCGGTTCTTTGCCGGATCGTCCAACTCCCGAATCCAATCGCCCCAGCTTAATTCCTTTTCCATATGCATCGATCTCCTCCCTGCATGCACAGAGTTCACTTCCGCTGATGAATTTCCACCTAAAGGCTAGACCAAAAGGACGCCCGACTTGCCGTCCCAGTTCTGCGGAGGCTTGCGACCGGGAGGAACGTCCACCCATTTGCCGATGATGTTCTTTTCCTTGAGGTATTTAATTTTCTTGGTCTTCAGTCCGAGAAACCGCTTGAGGACGTACTCGTTGTCAAAGCCGACAGGCTTGCCCGCCCATTTGATGCGACCGGGCGTTTCCGAAAGTTTCGGCGCAATACCCTCTTCGTACAATTCCCCGTAAATGGGGTCGTCCACGTAATAGGTGAAATTCCGCTTCCTGAGATGTTCGTCCTCAAAGTGATCCTTGCCGTTGGACACCTTTTGGGCGCCGAAGCCGTATTGCCCGGCCAACTGGTCGATTTCCGCGTAGGTCTTGCCCGCCACCCAATTGCGAATCAGGGACAAAAGTTCCACGGCATTTTCTTCCTTGAGCCGCTCCAAATGCGTGGCAAAACGGGGATCCTGGGCCAGTTCCGGTTTCCCCATGGCCTGGCACAGCCCCTGGAACTGCTTGTCCGTAGCCGCCCCGATGGCCACCATTTCGCCGTCCTTGCTGGGCACGATGTCCGCCGGGCAAATGCTGACATCGCGGTTTCCGTAACGTTCCCGGCACTTGCCGGTGAAATGCTGATAGAGCCACGTCCAGTCCATGGCGCGCATCAAGTTTTCCGCCTGGGAATATTCGATGTATTGGCCGCGGCCCGTGCGATCCCGATGCGCCAAGGCGGCCAAAACTCCGATGGCGCCCACAAGACCGCCGTAATAATCCGCCAACCAAATCCCGGCCTTCATGGGCAGTTTGTCCGGAAAACCGCTGATCCACGCTTCCCCCGATTCCGACTGGGCGATGGCGTCATAGGACGGCCGTTCCAAATAAGGCCCCCACTGCCCGAAACCGTTCAAGGCAATGTAAATGATCCGGGGATTGATTTCGCGAAGCTGCCGGTAACCGATCCCCCATTTGTCCATGGTGCCGGCCCGGAGGTTTTCCACCACGACGTCGGAGCGCTTGACGAGCTCCTTGAACAGCTCCACTCCTTCCGGAACGCGCACGTCGATGGCCAAATGGTACTTGTTGCGGGCCTCCTTCAACCACCCGAGGGCCGCCCCGTTGAAGAACTTGGCGAAAGGCGTCAGCGACCGCATGGTGTCGCCCATGCCGGGCAATTCCACCTTGAAGACGGTCGCTCCTAACTCGGAAAGATAACTCGGCAAAGATGGCCCCAAGATCAGCGTGCACAGCTCCACGATCTTGATATCCGCCAGAGCCTCAGGCTTTTCAAAAGTCTTGGAAGGATCAAGAACACTTTCCGCCCATTTGAAATAGTCTTCTCGTGCCATGAACGTCTCCCCTGCATTGAATCCTTGTGTGGACAACTCCCTCGCCTATGGAACGCGAACCGTTGTGAAGTGAGGTGGAACCTTGTAGCGATCTTCGTCGAATTGCGGAAACACCTCCTTTAAGAAGCTGGTTTCTTCGTTGACGACACGACTCACCTTCTTGGATTCCCCTTCCTTGGGAATGTAGTGCGCCGTCACGCGCACCGTGCTTTTTACCGGATAGCCTCGCACTTTCGCCAAATCTTCGGCGATGGGCTGCAAAGCCCCCTGCCAATAGGACAATAGAGAGGACAGAGGCCCGAGACGCTCCGCTTCCATGCCGAGCACCGACGCCAGCTGCCTTTGGACCCGAGAAGCCTCCCCCAGACCCGGCACCTCGTCCGAAACCCAAAGATTCTGCTCCACCTCCGTCACGCTGTGGGCATCCCGCAGTCTGTCATACGTCTCCTGGCGCAGCCGGGCCGAAACTCTTCGACACGGGTAGGTTCCAACGGTCTCCAGCGTCTCTTCAACCCTAATGGTCACCTCGGGAGCCCGCACCTCGTAACGGTCCGCCATCAAAGGCACAAACTCCTCCCGAGGCTTTTCCAGGCTGCGCAACCATTCCGGATCCTTCAAGCGATCCAAAGAAAAGATGCGACATTTCTCACGACCCCAGTCGATCTCTCGAATATCGTGAGAGACCGGAGAAAGGATCACCGTTCGACGATCCTCCCGAACGCCTCCGAAAAGAAGACGCCACCAGGAACCCGTGTATCGCCGCTGCTGATCCATGTACATGCCGTCGGCACGATAGCTCGTCGTCAAGGTGAGCGTCTTTTTACCCGTGAATAGGTCTTCCGCCTCCACCTCGTGAACGAACGTCACATCCCCTCGAGCCTGAAGCTCGGAGATACACAGCACCCAGAAAACCGCCACAAGGAATCGGCTCAGACAGAAAGTTATTCTCATGAAAAATCTAAGCGCCTAAAAGCTTCCGATGTATGGACACACCAAGAAACATGGTGCACAAGGGAATCCCGATGCCGTAAAAGGACCCCCAAAACAGACTTCCGCTGGGATCAAACCCGTAGGGTTTTGAGAAATAAAGTAAAAGATTTATGCCGACACCCACATAAAAATACAAAAGATACCATCTTCGCCGATGTCGCTCCCAGCGTTCCAATTTTTCATTCATCCCTTGTTCCGCCATGGATCGCCTCGATACCTCCCGGCTTCGCGAACGTCCTGTGAAGGACCGAAAGGTCTCCCTTTCGGTCCTTCAAGTCGTCTTTAGTTTTCAGGTCTCAGGTCATAGGAGTACTTTTTGATGACCTCAGGCCGATTGGGTTTCGTCACCAAGCTGAGAAGGATAAAGAAAATGAGCCCTACGAACACCCAGTAGAATTGGTGAGGGGTCACAAGGCCGCCTTTTTTGCTAAGAAAGAACCAGTGGGCGCTCCCCAGCTTGGAGTTGGCGTACATCCACGAAAAGGTGGACAGAACCGTCATGACGACGATGTTGGTGACCGCCGCCGTGGTGTTGGCCTTATCCCACCAGATGCCGAGGACAAGAGGCGGCCCCACGGAACAGAGGATCACGATAAAGGCGGCGCCGGAAATGTCCAAAACCAGCGCCGGCGGACTAAAGGCCACCAAGGTGCAAATGACGATGACGATGACCGTCATGATTCGGGTCACCTGGACGGGCTTTTCTTCAGGCCACTTGCTTCCGAACACTTTACCGATCAGGTCGCGCCCCAGGAGAACGTTGAGCACCATGGTCCAGCCGGCTGCCGTAGACATGGCGATGGCCAGACCGCCTGCGGCGATAACCGCCAAAAGAAACGGGCTCTTGAGGCCTTCCATGGCGGCGATCATGGAGTAGTCGGTCACGGCCGCACCACCCACTCCGTAAACGCCTTTCATGTGCTTGAGTACACCCATGGCATCCTTGACCCCTTCAACGCTCATGTAGGGGTGAAGCGTTTCGATGAGCACGCGGGCGGCGGAACCGATGATGATCAACCCAAGATACATGGCACCACCGAAGAAAATAGCCCAGAAGACGCTGCGGCGTGCGGACTTGATGTCCTGCGCCGTAAAGAAACGCACCACCGTGTAAGGCATGGCCGCAAAACCGAAATGCCATGTGTAGTAGAAGCCGACGATCCCCGTCCACATGCCCATGAGAGCACTGGAGGGTTTTTCGTTGACGTAGGGGGCGTTGAAGAAGTTCGGTGTCACACTCAAAATCGCGTCGGTCATGGGGTTGAGGCCGCCGAAATGGGCGATGGTGTAAATGGCGCCCACCACGGCCGCCACCGCCATGGTCACCCCCTGAAAGGCCGCCGACCAGGTGGTGGCCACCATGCCTCCGTAGAAAACATAGATGAAAACCACCAGGGCGCCGATCACCACGGAAATGTTGTAATTGAGTTTTAAGATGGCGAGCATGAAAAGGGCGGTGCCGACAATGGACAACGTCACATAGGCAAAGCCGGCGATGATGGTGGGAACACCGGCAATGAGGCGCATCCACTTGGTGTCGTAGCGATCGGCATAGTAGTCGGTAAAGGAGGTCGGCGCGTATTTCCGCAAAGGAGCCGCCGTGAGGAGTGTGGCAATGGGCATGCCGCCGATGACGCCCACCAAAGCCCACCAAAACGGATACCCCAAGAGAAAGATGAAGGCGGGCAGCCCGAGGAAGCTCGCCGGGCTCAAATAGGTTGACGCCAGGGCGGCCCCGTTGATGAAGGAGCCCACCTTGCGCCCGGCCACATAGTAATCGGAGGCGTTGAGCGCCGCCTTTCGCGTGAAATACCCGATGGCGATCATGATGGCAAAATAGATTAGTGCCCCGATAATGACGATTGGATTCGCACCCATTCTAGCCTCCTTATTTCTTCGAAAGCCGAGCTTCCCGGGCTTCCTCGGCGAGATAGAATAACGCGGCGACGATCAAGTTGATGATCCACAAGCCCATAATCCAATTATAAATATAGCAAAACGGAACGCCCAAAAACTTCGACAAGGGAAATTTCGGTATCGTAATCTCTAGGATCAAAAACAGGAAAAAATACCCATAAAGTATGACCATACCTACCCAAAAGATCTTCGGCATTCCTTTAAACATTGTGACCTCCTCTGCATTCGCCTCGAAAAACCCCATGGACACCACACTCCCTTACCGCACTCTGTCCGTGCATCACCTCCTTTCCGAAACGCCGTTTCCTCGCAATGCTCCTGAAAAAAAGCACAAGAAAACCCTCTTTTCATCACACAGCGCCATCCGTTTTCGGGGGAAACTTTCCCGTGCGGCGCCGGTCCACAAGCCGGAGCGCTCAAGCGCCTCAAACGACGTCAGGTAGCCATGAGAAAACCGTACCTTCCGAGAGGATTGACGCGCACTGATTGGAGCAGGACTCTTGTTGCCAACATTCACGCCACCGAGAAACCGATACGCCAAAAGGGCGGCTCCGCTTTTGGGGGGCCGCCAAGGGTACGGCTTATGAAGAAAAGGACAACATTCTGTGCTGGCGGTACCAACGCTCAGGCAGGGGCTGGCTTGGAAGCTGCAGAGGCGCTAGAGCGGAAACCCTCGGGAAAGTGCGGAACAACGCGCTCGAGACAGTCATTGGTACCCGTGCGGCTTCTTCCTACCTCAGGATTTTCGGGGTGGTCAAGAGAAAAAAAATTTGTTTGACAATGCATAACCCTCTCTTTTAAGGTTCCTGCGGGTGGGGGACGCACCTTGAAAATTTCGGGCTTCCCTGTCGATTCCTGCGGCACCGAACGGCTACACTCCAAGCTCCATGCCACGATCACAAACGAGACAGCCTAGAGGCGCCGGGGACATCCCGACTTCGAGACCTTCAATCGCATGCGGCCGAAACCTCGGACATCTCCGAAATGAGACCATTTCTCAAAAGAATTCTTGACGGCACAGCCGCAAGCTGCTCTTGTGCATGGGCACGCAAGGGTGCGACGGTTGTGACGCTTTGTGTAGTTTTTTTCGTGTGATAAGAAGACGCTGCTGATCTTTCGTTCAAGAGCTTGTCCGAGCGCCGCATTCACATGGCAGCCACAGGGTTTTCATCGTTTGAGGAGGGAGAGCGCTATGGGCCGGAAGATGTTCTCGGAAGCACAACTGGATCGCATGGAAAAGGAGTACAAAGACTGGCTGCAGGAGTACCAAAAGGCTTTGCAGAAAATGCCGGAACGGATGGAGCGATTTTCCACGGTATCCGACATGGAGGTCAAGGCCCTTTACACGCCTTTGGATATCAAGGACAAGGATTACTTCGAGGACTTGGGCTTTCCGGGACAGTTCCCCTTCACTCGAGGGGTTCAGCCCACCATGTACCGCGCCCGGCTTTGGACCATGCGCATGTTCGCCGGGCTTGGGACCGCCGAAGACACCAACAAGCGCTTTCATTACCTCATCGAACACGGGGAAACGGGGCTCAGCACTGCTTTCGATTTCCCGACTCTCATGGGCTATGACACGGAATCGCCTCTGGCACGCGGCGAATGCGGCAAATGCGGGGTGGCCATCGACACCGTCGACGACATGCAACGGCTCTTCGCCGGGATCAACCTGGAAGAAGTGACCACCTCCATGACCATCAACCCCCCGGCCTCGGTCATCTGGGCCATGTATATCGCCAATGCGGAAAACGAGGGATACGACCGAAAGAAGCTGGGCGGCACCATCCAAAACGATTGCCTGAAGGAATTTATCGCCCAAAAGACCTTGATGCTTCCGCCCGAACCGAGCCTTCGGCTTGTCGTGGACACGGTGGAATTCGGCACCTACGAAGTGCCCCGCTGGAACACCATCAGCATCAGCGGCTACCACATTCGCGAAGCCGGCGCCACGGCCGTGCAGGAACTGGCCTTTACCATCTACGACGGGATCACGTACGTGGAAGAATGCATCAAGCGGGGTCTCAAGGTGGATGATTTCGCCGGCCGCTTGTCTTTCTTCTGGAATTCCCACATCGATTTCTTCGAAGAAATCGCCAAGATGCGCGCGGCGCGCCGCCTCTGGGCCCGCCTCATGAAAGATCGGTTCAAGGCACAGAAACCGCGATCCATGATGTGCCGTTTCCACACGCAAACGGCGGGATGCTCCCTCACGGCCCAGGAACCATACAACAACATCATCCGCACCACTACGGAAGCCCTGGCCGCCATTCTGGGCGGCACCCAGTCGCTGCACACCAATTCGCTGGACGAAGTGTACATGATCCCCAGTGAAGAAGCCGTGCGGATCGCGCTGAGAACCCAGCAGATCTTGGCCGACGAAACGGGCGTGGCCAACGTGATCGACCCCCTGGCGGGTTCCTACTTCGTGGAAGCCTTGACGGACAAGATGGAAGAAGAGGCCATGGTCTACATCCGAAAGCTCGATGAGCTGGGAGGGATGGTGGCCGCCATCGAAAAGGACTATCCGCAGATGGAAATCGCCGACGCCGCCTACCACTTTCAGCAGCAGGTGGAAAAGGGCGAAAAGATCATCATCGGTGTGAACAAGTTCCCCAGCGCCCGCCCTGAACTGGAATTTGTGCTGAAGATCGACGATGAGTTGGAAAATTTCCAGATCGAGCGGACCCGGCAGTTTAAGGCCAAACGGGACAAGGTGAAGCTGCAGAAGGCCATGGACGAACTGCGCCGGCGCTGCGAGGGGCCGCCGTGCTGGGAAAACAACGTGATGCCTGCGCTCATCGATGCGGTGCGAGCGGGGGCTACGGAACAGGAATGCTGCGATCTGTATCGAGAAGTTTTCGGCACTTATTCCGATCCGGGGACGTTTTAGCCTGCGATTCCGAGAGGCCCAAGGGATCCTCTCCCTTCGGCCTCCGAGCGCAATGTGCTTAGGGACAGTCCATCAACGCCGGACTTTCGACAAGCTCAGAAAGACGACACAGGAGGGATGGTTTCCATGGCTGAAGAGAGGAAACTTCGCATATTGATCGCCAAACCGGGATTGGACGGACACGACCGCGGCGCGCGCGTCATCGCTCGAGCCTTTCGCGACGCCGGATTCGAAGTGGTCTACACGGGGTGCCACCAGACCCCCGAACAGATTGTGAGCACGGCCATTCAGGAAGATGTGGACCTGATCGGCCTGAGTATTTTATCCGGAGCCCATCGTTATTCCTTCCCGAGAATCATGGAACTCCTGAAGGAAAACAACGCCGAAGACATCACCGTCATCGGCGGCGGGATCTTTCCTCTCGAAGACATCCCCAAACTCAAGGCCATCGGGATCAAGGAAATCTTCGAACCCGGCGCCAAGCTGGACGATATCGTGCAATGGGTCCGCACCAACGTGAAGCCCCGTAAAGCCATGGTCGCTTAAAAAGAGGCACGGACAATGAGCATCGTGAATCAAATTCTCGCAGGAGATGTGCGGGCGGTAGCCCGCCTCCTGCGGGACATCGACGACCAGATGCCTTCCGCCCGAGAAATCCTGAAGGAACTTTACCCTCATACGGGCAAGGCCTATATCCTTGGATTTACGGGATCTCCCGGGGTGGGCAAGAGCACCCTTGTGGATCAGATCGCCATGGAATACCGAAAGAGAGGCCTCACCGTGGGTATCCTGGCCATCGATCCCACAAGCCCTTTCACGGGCGGGGCCATCCTCGGGGACCGCATTCGGATGCAGCGCCACTTTCTAGACAGCGGGGTTTTTATCCGTTCTCTGGCCACCCGCGGCCATTTCGGGGGCCTCACCAAATCCACCAATGACATGATCACCGTCCTGGACGCCATGGGGAAGGATATCATCATCGTGGAAACGGTCGGCGTCGGGCAAGACGAGGTGGACATCGCCAATTGCGCCCACACCACGGTGCTCGTCACCATCCCGGGCATGGGGGATGAAGTCCAGGCCATCAAAGCGGGTATCATGGAAATCGGCAACATCTTCGTCGTGAATAAGGCCGATCGGGAAGGGTCCCGCAAGACGGTGCGAGAACTGCGCAACCTCATCGAATTGGGGCTGCGCCGCCTCGGCGATCAGCACTGGGAACCGCCCATCATCGAAACGGAAGCCCTGAAAGGGCGAGGCATCCCGGAACTCCTGGACGCCGTCGAAAAGCACCGCCAGTACCTCATGGAAAACGACCGCAGCCAATGGGAAGCGGTGACACAAAAGCGGGCCAAAACGCAGCTTCTGGAGACCCTGCGGGAAGAGGCTTTGGCGGAACTGCTCCGGCGCATGGCCAACCGAGGGGTGAGTTTAGATGATTTGGTTCGCAAGGTTACCGCCCGCGAGACGGACCCTTACACGGTGGTTCAAGATTTGCTGCAGTGTGAGCTCAAATGAGGCGTTCTAAGGCTTTCGGCCCTTGCGCCGTAAAAGGCATTCGTAAGCCTGGGACAACTTGACGAAGGTTTCGTGATCACCCCCCGCATCGGGGTGATGCTTTTTTGCCCGTCTTCGATAATGCCGGGCCAGAGCCTGAGCACTCATGGCCCGGTATTCTTTAGGATGCAGCCCCAGACACGCACACGCCTCCTCTTCCGAAAGACTCGGGCGCGGAGCCGGCTGGAAACGAAAATGCCGGTGCCGCACAAAATCGTCGAAAATCCGCTCCCATAGGGACTGAGGCGCAAAGGTGTGATCGAAATACATGATGACGTATCTGACGAGAAACGGGTGAAGTTTTTTGGGGTTGTGGTCTTCCACGCCGACAAAAAACGCTCGGTCCTCGTTCAGCCGACAGATCTCTTCCAAGAAATACGCGTCCACCTTTTGGGGATCCAGCGCGGCGGGATTGTTTCTGAGAAGATGGCTCGGGAAATATCTTTGGAGTTCAAGGGCCGTAAACAGGTAATTGCGCCGTTCCTGAGGCCTGAGATCCTTTTCCATGCCCTCGATGACATGCTCGATTTCGTCCCGGCATTTGTCGCACAGAACGTTCAAGAATTTCCACGTGCGGCCGTCCAAGGTGCCCATGTCCATCCGGCCGCACCGGAGGAAATGCATGCGGCGCTTGTCAAACGGGTGAAGGAACCGCTGCCGATGGGTCATTTGTTCCAGATCCCATGAGGGATGTGCGGGGGATCTGCCCGTGGTGAAATTTTCGATGATGCGGCGGATGTGAGGGTCCAGGTAATTGAGGAAAGCGTGTTCCAAGTCTTCGGTTTCCCGCTCCAACCCCATTCGTGTGAAGGCCTCTTCCACCGCTTCGCTGAAATAGAAACCATTGCCGCCCGCGTAGACGATGTGCGCCGTCGGATCGCTGCCCAGATCCAGGATGTCTCTTGCCGCGAAACACGCCCCGTTCCAATAGGATTCTCTCAGAATGTAATGAGTTTCACGCCCTTCCCACGTGCGACGGATGTACAGAGACATGGGGCTTCTCCCCGTTTTTTTAGGATGCCACCGGCGAGGGCCCGTCCAAATAGAAGAGCAGAGCCCGCCGGAGTTCTTCCACCTGGTCCCGGTCGGTCACTTTTTCCCCACGGTGATTCTTGATGTAGAAAATATCGGCAACCTGATCCACCTTGGTGGTGATTTTGGCCACGTGAACCCGCACCTGCAAATCCTGCAGGGTCCGCGTGATGGTGTAGAGGAGGCCGGGTCGGTCCATGGTATAGACCTCCACAATCGTGTATTCCTTGGCCGAGTCGTTATCCACCAGAACACGACTGGGGCTGGGAATCAAGGGCTGGGGTCGAGCAACTCCCTTGGTCGCGGCATGGAACGCGATCCTGTAATCCAATGCCAAGCGGCCTTCAAGCAATCGCCGCAGATCGGTCCGCACCAGAGCCCAATCGGGTTCCGACGATGCCGGGGACACGAAACGACACCGAAAAACGAGAATCATCACCCCGTTTTTCTTGGTAAAGATCCGAGCGTCTCGGATATCCAACTCGTGCAAAGAGAGAATCCCGGCCACTTTGGCCAGAAATCCGGGGATCTCGCGACTCAGCACCGTGATTTCCACGCCGCCGTTTTCCTTGTGCACCGCCCATACGAAAGCGTCCGCTTCCGGTCCAAGCTCCATCTCCAGCCTCAAATGGCGGGCGACGGCTTCCGGCGAACTGGTGAGCACATATCGCGGCGCCAAGTCGCGGAAGTGTTCTTCCAGACGAGCCCGATCCACCACGTCGGCCACCTTTTCGTAGACGGCATCCTTTAAGCGCTGAACGCGTTCCGCCAAAACGTCTTCCCCAGGTTCTCCCTTCTCCAGAAGATCGGCAAGACGCCGATACAGTTCGTAAACGGGGGTTTCCCTCCACTTTTGCGCCGCACGCGGCCCCGTCGCCATCATGTCGGCAAAGCTCAAAATCATCAGGAGATGGAGTCTTTCCGGTTCTCCGATGCTCCGGGCGCACTGCACGAGCAGTTCCATGTCCCCGAGGTCCCGCATGGATGCAGTATCCATCAAAAGGAGGTGATGACGGATGAGGAACGTCACCAGATCGGTGCCTTCAGGGCTCAGGCCGAGGCGCCGCGCGATGAGCGGGAACATGTCGGCCCCGTGCTTGGCGTGACGGCTTCCCACGTGCTTGCCGATATCATGGAACAGAGCCGCCAAGGAAAGCCATCGGCTGTCGCTCGTCTCCTGGGCCAAAACCGTCAGCTCGGGCTCCTCTTCGCGATATTCGCCGGCCCGCAACCGCTTGATTTCTCGTAGGGTCCGCAGATGGTGTTCATGCACGGGGTAGACATGGAACGCGTCGTGTTGCACCAAGGCGTGAACCAAAGCCGTTTCGGGAACGAGAGCCCGAAGGAAACCATCGTTGTAAAATCTTCGGATAACGGCCACATGAGGGTCATCGGCGTCCAACAAGTCAAGGAAAGCCTGCTGCACGTCCGGATCCCCGGCGGCGGTTTCCACCACGCTGCGATGATGGTGCAACCATCGCCGTGTGGCACTGGAGAAACCGGCCCGATGGCGAGCCGCCAGGCTGTAGAGCCGAATCACGTTGGCCGCCGTCGGTTCATAACGCGCCGGATCCACGTGGAGCCTGCCGTCGAGCAGCGTGACGCCCTCTTCGAGCCGGACTTTTTCCCCGGACGACGTCGCCGGCACGGTGCCGATCTTTCCCGTCTCTTGGAGACGTTCGCAAAACTCCGAACTGACACAAAACACCTCGTGAAGCGTCTCATGGACTTCCTGCATGAACGATTCGACGGGCAAAAAACCGGACCTTCCACTGTAGCCCAATTTTTCCGCAAGGACGGCCTGGACCTGGAAATCGAGGACGCTGTGGCGATCCCCTTTGACGGCTCGAAGCAGGTTCAGCCATTTGAGAAGTTTCTTTTCGGCGCTCTGCAGTCGGTCCACTTCCTTTCGCGTCAGGTACCCCTGAAAAATGGCGTCGTCGAAACATCGCACGTCCAACAAAACGCGGGCGGCATAACGAATGGAATCAATGTCCTTGAGGGCTCCGGGGCTCTCCAACACATCGGGCTCCAGCCAGTCTTCGGCTCTGGAAAACCGTGCATGCCGGCCTCGAATCCCCGCATAAAGATGGTCAAACAGCACCTGCTGATGCCCCGCAATGAAATCACCCAAGGCGTGATCCAGCTCACTTATCAACTGACGGTTCCCGGAAAGGTACCGGGCATCCAAAAGTTCAAAAAAGAACGCCAGCCGGGATTCCACCTCATCCAACAGTTCGGGGATGGTGGCGCACCGGAGGCTCACCCGCCAGCCGGCCTCCATGAGCGGCGCGGTGATTTCCTGCTGGGCCGTTTCGTCCCATGGGAAGGTTTCCGTCCGAAGCCACAGGAGACTCACGGGATCTTGCGGCCCCAACACCCCACGGCCCAAGTTTCCCATGGCGAGAATGGCCCCGCTCGATCGGAAGCGTTCCGAGGCCGACGCCATGCGATTCACCAAGCGATTGTGGAGGCTGATGACGGCAATCTCCAAAAGGCTCATATGACGCCGAAGAACTTCTTCATCCGAACTGTGGAGCACCTGCTCCCTCTGCCTTTTCAAGGACTCCACAATACTTTCCATAGCGCGCTCTCCTATGGAGTTTCATCACATCAGAGAAAAAAATCCCGCTCGCGCCGACTCCTCGAGGCCGAGCGGGTCGTCGACAAAAAAGAATTTCGCGAACTACGGATCCGAGTCAGAATCCAATCGGCCCGCGCTCATTTTGCCCTGCGATCATTCCAAACGTGCGGAATGCGCCGGGGCGGAGAAAAGCCAAACCCCTTTCCCGGGCCGGGCTCGACGCCGGCCCCGCGGGCAGCGCCGTGGCTTCAGGATTTGCGTTCCGCGGACTTTGCCGTCTCGGTCGAAGGTTTTTCGGTTTTGGCCGGGCGAGCTTCCTCTCCCTTAGGCACTCCGGGTTGGACCGATCGCGGGGGTTGTGGAAAATCGGCCTCTTTCACTTCAACACCGAAACGCTGGAGGACTACCTTCCAGTTCACATTTTTGAAAAAAGCCTCGATATAAGCCTTTCGGTCCAATCCGTAATCCGTCACGTACGCGTGTTCGAAAACATCCATGACCAGAAGCGGCACGCAGCCGACAAGATGACCGGTTTCATGTTCGTTGATCCAGGTGTTCACGAGGCGGCCCGTAGCCGGATCCTGATAGAGGACAACCCAACCGATGCCGCGCATTCGTCCGGTCGCGATGAAGTCCGCCTTCCAATTTTCGAAGCTGCCGAAGTTTTCCTCAATGGCCGAGGACAACGCGTTGTCCTTGGGCAAAACGCCGGAGCCACCCAAGTTGCCGAAATAGTATTCATGAAGTTTCATGCCGTTGAATTCGAATCCCAACCGTCTTTTCAATTCGGCGTATTCGGGCCCCTCGGCCTTGCCTTCCTTGACCAAGGCTCGAGTCTTTTCCAACAGAGCGTTGGTGTTGGCGACATAGCCTTGGTACAGGGTAAAATGCATCTTGAGAAGAGCATCGCTGAAACCTTCCATGCCCACAAGGTGCCCAAAGTCCATGGCCCGATAGGGTTCAAGAGCCCGACTCACCGGCAGCTTCCCGCCATCACCGGAAGGTTTGCAGGTGACCGCCAGAACCGCCAGCGCCATACACGCCACACCAAGGACGATCGCTTTTCTCACAGCTCACTCCTTCACTTTTTTTCGCTGAGGTCCCCATCGGGAAAGTCTTTTGCCCCCAAGGATTGCGCTTCGCCGTGCATCCATTGAATGGTTTTTGTCAAACCCTCTTCCAAGGCGATTCGGGGCCTCCAACCCAGGCCTCTCGCTATAGCCTCGATGCTTGCCCTGCTGTGTCGGATGTCCCCGGGACGTTCTGAGCAAAACGTTATGGATTCCGGACGCCGTGTCAAGCGGCAAATCAAGCGGGCAAGGTCCAAAATGGACGTGGGGCGCCCCGAACCCACATTGTAGATCCCACCCGAACCGCTATCGTCCGCTTTCTCGGATATCCCCGCTCGACAGTACGCCTCCACCACGTCGTCGACGAATACAAAATCCCGTGTCTGGAACCCATCCCCAAAGATCGTCAAAGGCCTTCCGGCCACGGCCATGTCCACAAATCGAGAAATGACGCCGCTGTAAGGGCTGGAAGGGTCCTGGCGGGGGCCATAGATGTTGAAGCACCGAAGGGACACTCCCCGCAGAGGGCTTCGGGTGGACGCCACGGCTGTCGTCGCCCGGTATTTGGCCTCTCCGTAAGGGCTTAACCACCGCGTCCAGGAGCCCGCGTCGGTCTCACGCAAAGGCATCCTGTCCTGAGTTCCGTATTCCGCCGCGGACCCTGCAAACACAAAAGAACGGACACCGAGCTTTTCAGCTTCGTTCAAAAGACGCACCGTGGCTCCATAATTTACCTCAAGAGTTTCTTCCGGATGGTCCATCGAATACGGCACACTCACAATGGCGGCCAAATGGAACACGGTTTCGAAAGGACCGTGCGCGCCATAGAGCTCATGAAGCAAGCGCGACTCCGTCACGGACCTCTCGTGGAAAAAGAACCGTGGATGGGCGGCGAAAGAAAGGAGGTTCTCGCGACGGCCGGAGAAGAAATTGTCCACGCCGACAACAATATATCCTAAAGCCAAAAGCCTTTCACAGAGGTGGCTGCCCACAAAACCGGCCGCGCCCGTCACGACGCAGCATCTGGAACCGCTTTCGCTTTTCTCCATTGCTCTTTGACCTCACCTTCGGCACAATGCGCGTCAATATCGACTTTTCCTCGTTCGCCATGCCAATAAACGACGGAGGCTGCACACCCATGGAAACGTTGTTGCAAAAAATCAAAGATCGGAAAGCCACGGTCGGCGTCATTGGGCTGGGTTACGTGGGACTGCCCCTGCTCATCCGTTTCGGGGAAGCGGGGTTTCCCCTGATCGGCTTCGATGTGGACAGCGCCAAAATCAACGCATTGCTCCACGGCAAGAGCTATATCCGCCACATTCCCATCGAGCCGATCCAGAAGTTCCTCGAAGCGGGGCAATTGGATGTGACCATCAGCTTCGAGCGGCTTCGGGAAGCCGACTGCATCGTCATTTGCGTGCCTACGCCCCTCACGGACAAAATGGAACCCGATCTTCGCTATATCGAAAGCACCACGGAAACCATCGCGCAGCACCTCCGCCCGGGGCATCTCGTGGTTTTGGAAAGCACCACCTATCCCGGAACAACCGAAGAACTCATGCTGCCCAAACTGGAGCGGACCGGGCTGCGTGTGGGGCGGGATTTCTTTCTCGCTTTCTCGCCCGAGCGTGAGGATCCGGGCAACCCGAACTATCATACGGGCAACATTCCCAAGGTGGTGGGCGGAGTCACCCCGGCCTGCCTCGAATGCGCCAAAAGCCTTTACAGCCACGCCGTCAGCCGCGTGGTGCCCGTTTCCAGCACCCGTGTGGCGGAACTCACCAAGCTCCTGGAAAACATCTACCGCAGCGTCAATATCGCCCTGGTCAACGAGCTCAAAGTGCTGGCTTTCCGCATGGGCATCGACATTTGGGAAGTCATCGAGGCCGCGGCCACTAAGCCTTTCGGATTCACGCCGTTCTACCCAGGGCCCGGCTTGGGTGGGCACTGTATCCCCATCGACCCTTTCTACCTGTCGTGGAAAGCCCGGGAGTATGATTTCGCCACCCGGTTCATTCAACTGGCCGGCGAGGTGAACGTCTCCATGCCTTACTATGTGCTGGAACGGATCACCGAGGCGCTCAACGATCGCTGCCGGTGCCTCAAGGGATCGCGCATCCTCATCCTGGGTGTGGCCTACAAGAAAGACATCGATGACGACCGAGAGTCCCCGTCCTACGAGGTCATGCAGCTTTTGCAGGAAAGGGGAGCCGTTGTCTTTTACAACGATCCCCATATCCCCAAGTTGAAACCCGGCCGCAAGCATCGGTTCGACCAGGAATCCGTGCCGCTGACGGAAGAAACCCTTGCATCCATGGACGCCGTGGTCATCTTGACGGATCACAGCGCCTATGACTACTCGTGGATTGTGCGCCACGCCCCCCTTGTCATCGACACTCGAAACGCCACAAAGGGCGTTACGGACGGCCGGGAAAAAATCGTCAAAGCCTGACTCTCGGGGGGCCTACAAAGCCCCCGATCGAATTTTTTCAATGGTTCCTTCAATGAGGGTCTGGATTTCCTTGAGCCTCGCCTCGGTTTCCGCCTCATAGCGCAGGACGAGAACCGGCTGGGTGTTGGAAGCCCGCACAAGGCCCCAGCCGTCCGGAAACACGATGCGCGCCCCATCCACGTCGATGACGTCGTAGCCTTCCTTTTTGAAATACGCTACGGCGCGCTCCACAACCGCGAACTTGATCTCATCCGGGCACTCGACGCGGATTTCCGGCGTCGTCACCGTCTCCGGAACCCCTTCCAACAGTTCCGGGATTCTTTTGCGCGTCTTGGCCAAAATTTCCAGGAGACGGCACGAGGCGTAGATCCCGTCGTCAAAACCGAAGTACCGGTCTTTAAAGAACATGTGCCCGCTCATCTCCCCCGCCAGGTCAGCGCCGGTTTCCTTCATCTTGGCCTTGATCAGGGAATGTCCCGTGCGCCACATAATAGCCGTGCCGCCGCGCTTGCGAATGTCGTCATAAAGCGTCTTGGAACACTTGACCTCGGAGATGAAAACCGCCCCGGGCTTTCGGCTGAGAATTTCCCGGGCGAAGATGATCATGAGCTTGTCGCCGTACACCACATTCCCATTGTGATCCACCACGCCCAAGCGGTCGCAGTCGCCGTCGTAAGCAATGCCCACGTCTAGGGATTCACGCCGAACCAGCTCGATCAGGTCCTTGAGATTTTCCATGACCGTGGGGTCCGGTTCATGATTGGGGAACGTTCCGTCCATCTCACAGTATAAGGGGTACACGCGGCAGCCGAGCCGTTCCAAAAGAGGCACCGCCACGGGCCCCCCCACGGCGTTGCCGGCATCGATGCCGACGCGCAAAGGCCGATCCAGCACAATGTTTCCGCAGACAAAATCCCAATACGGGGTCACGATGTCATATTGGCTCACGACTCCCGATCCCCTCACGAAATCGCCCGCCTCCATGACCTCCCTCAGTTTTTGAATCTCCGAACCCGAAATGGTGTCGTAGCCGTTGCAGACTTTGAAACCATTATATTCCGGTGGGTTATGGCTCGCCGTGATCATGATGCCGCCTTCCCGGTCCAAATGGCGAACAGCAAAGTAGAACAGCGGCGTGGGCACCACCCCCACATCCACCACGTCGAGGCCCGAGGAAAGCATCCCTTGGAGCAAAAGATCCCGATACCGATCGGAACTCAGTCGACAGTCCCGCCCCACCACCACACGTCGTCTTCCGTACGGAGCCAGGTAAGTGGCGAAAGCTTTCCCAAGACGCACCACATCCTCATCGTGGATTTCTTTATCCACCAAGCCGCGAATGTCGTATTCGCGAAACGCTTTCGGGTCCATGGAATGCCCTCCTTTTCAGATCCAGTTTTTGAGAATCGGTCGAGGGGATAGGATCGACAAAGTGTTGGGGACGAAAAAGGCGGTCTGCGGACCGCCTTCGAGGCAATGCCGGAAAAGCCCTTTTCGGGGCCATAAGCGTCATTGAAAAATGGTTCGGAGGTTCTAGTGGGGCGCGTCGTTGCCTTTTTTGAGCTGTTTGACGGTCATGAGCACAGCAATGAGCACCCCAAGGCCGATGACGCCCAAAGCGCCGTAGAGCGCGGCAAAAAACACCGTATGGCTGGGATCATACCATGGGATGTCCCACGGGAGCATACTCGCCAAACTGCGTTTGAGCGTCGCGCACAAAAAGTCTATTCCCCACATGACGACCTCCTTCCCAAACGGTGCTTGTCGACACGCCGCCGCTTCATGTCTTCCCATCTTGAAGATTTAGCGGTTTTTCTAGCAAAGGCCCCGCCTTCTCGTCAATGAATATCCGCCCGAGGAATTTTACCGCTTCACTTCAATGACGCAATCATCGCCCACCATGAGGCTGATGGCACCGTGGGGGGTGGATGTGGGGCAGACTTTCACTCGACGCCCTAAAACCGAATTTTCCAATCGCGCGATATCGCGGATATGGCACCCCTCCATGATGACGGAATGGTCCACGGTGGACCGTTCAATAAGAACGCCAGGGCCGATGGCCGTAAAAGGTCCGACGGTCGCTTCCACCAGTCTGGCTCCGGCTCCAATGATCACGGGGCCTCGAACCACGGACCGGATCAACTGGGCGCCGTCTTCGATGTGGACTCGCCCCGTCACCTGACTGTGCGGATCCACCATGCCCGCAATGTGCGTCTTGAGCCAATCGTCCATGACCGTGTCGTTGGCCAACAGGAGGTCGTCCTTTTTGCCGGTGTCCAACCACCATGTGTGGATGATGTGGCTGTGGACACGACGGCCGCTCTTAATGAGCCAGGAAATGGCATCGGTGATCTCCAACTCCCCTCGGGCCGAAGGGCGGATATTGTCGATGGCTTCGAAAATTTCCGGTCGAAAAAGGTAGATGCCGACCAAAGCGAGGTTGGACGGGGGCTCGGCCGGCTTTTCCACAAGATCCACCACCTGCCCGTCGCCGTTGACCACCGCGACCCCGAAGGCTCGAGGATTTTGCACCGTTTTGAGAAAAATCGCCGCGGAAATCGACGGATCCTGAAGGAAACTTTCCACCTCCCCGCGTACCCGACATCCGATCAGGTTGTCCCCGAGGTACATGAGAAACGGGGAGGTCTTGAGGTAGTCCTTGGCCGTGAGCACGGCGTGGGCCAACCCCAGGGGCCGCTCTTGGAGAATGTATTCCGCGTTGAGGCCCCATTTGCTGCCGTTTCCCACGGCTTCCATAACCTCCTGGCCCGTTTCCGGAGCAATCACAAGGCCCACATCTCGAATCCCCGCTGCGGCGATGTTTTCCAACACATAGAAAAGGATGGGCTTGTTGGCCACCGGCACCAGCTGCTTAGCCCCGGTGTAGGTCAGAGGACGAAGCCGGGTCCCCGAACCGCCGCTAAGAACCAGAGCCTTCATTTCTTCAGGCTTCATGCCGCTCATCGCTTCCCTCCATCATTCCACGCCCCGGGCTGTGGCTCGGGATTTGCCCAAAACGATCCAAGGGTCGAATCTTCCCCGGCGGGGAGGACTCGGGCCGCTACACACAAAAGTGAGACCGATTCCGTGCCTCTCGGCCCGGCCTTTATCGGAAGGCCTTTACGAAGCCGGGGATCAGACCGTCCCTAAACGGGTTCGATCATAAACGCCTTCCGTCACCCGACGGCACCATTCCCTGTTCTCCAAATACCATTGGACGGTCTTGCGCAATCCGGAAGAAAATGTCTCGCGAGGCCGCCAGCCCAGCTCCCGGGCGATTTTCGACGCGTCGATGGCATAGCGCCGATCGTGGCCCGGCCGGTCGGTCACAAAAGTGATGAGGTCCTCGTAGCGCGCCCCTTTAGCCTGCATCGCCGGATTTTTCCCCGAGGGGGCCAGTTCCTCCAACACCTCGCACAGGGTGCGGACCACTTCCACGTTGGTTTTTTCGTTATGACCGCCGATGTTGTACGTCTCTCCCACGCGGCCCGACTCCAACACCCGCAAGATCGCTTCGCAATGGTCCACCACGTAGAGCCAGTCCCGAACATTCAGCCCATCGCCGTAAATGGGTAAGGGTTTCCCCTCCAAAGCATTGAGGATCATTAAGGGAATCAACTTTTCCGGGTACTGATAGGGGCCATAGTTGTTGGAGCAGTTGGTGGTCAGCGTGGGCAGTCCGTACGTTTCATGATAGGCGCGCACCAGGTGATCCGAAGCCGCTTTGGAGGCGGAATACGGTGAATTGGGGGCATAGGGGGTGGATTCCGTGAAAAAGCCCTCAGGCCCTAAAGATCCATAAACTTCATCGGTGGAAATGTGCAGAAACCGAAACCGAGCCTTGGCGTCGGCATTCAGTCCGTTCCAGTAGTGGCGGGCCGCGTCCAGAAGCCGAAAGGTCCCCACGATGTTGGTCTGGATGAAGTCTCCAGGACCGTCGATGGATCGATCCACATGGGATTCCGCCGCGAAATTCACCACGACGGAAACGCCGTAGGTGCTCAAGAGGTAGAGGACCAATTCCACATTGCCGATATCGCCCCGCACGAAGATATGGTCGGGATCCCTTGCAAGCGGCTCCAGAGATTCCAAGTGACCGGCATAGGTCAATTTGTCCAGGTTCACGACTCGAGCCCTTTTAAGGCCGCGCACCAGATGGACAAAATTGCTCCCGATGAAACCGGCCCCTCCCGTCACAAGCCATGTTTCCATGGGTTTGTCGCCCTTTCACTTCCAAGCGTTTGCGAAGAATCAGAGTGTCACGGTACAATACATACTTTTCAACTGAACCCAAAATTTCCGGCCTTTAGGGCCCTTCACTGCATCAGCCCCCACCCTGGCCATTGTCTAGGCACGCTATCCAAGACTCCAGCGTCCCATGCCGGGCATGTCGGCGCAAGAGGTCGCAAACCCGAGCATCCGTAGGAAAAGCCAACGGCTCGGGCAAACTCTGCAGGGGGAAGAACCCCACAGCTTCCGCATCGGATCCGGCCTGCAGTGTGCCCCCGATTCGACGCCCGTAAAACCAGACTCCTACGGTCAGCTGTGCCGGATCGTGAAAATTGGAGTGCACCGCCACCACCGGCCCCACCTCCACCTGCAAGCCGGTCTCTTCCCAAAGCTCCCGGGCCGCGGCTTCTCGCACATCTTCACCCCATTCCACGTGACCGCAGGGAATGCACCATCGTCCCGAATCTCGGCCTCGGCGACGCACCATGAGCAGGTTCTGATTTTCCAAAACCACCACAGCCACACCTACCGTCGGGTTTCTGTAGAACACCACATCGCAGGCGGCACAATAAAGCCGGTTTTTATTGTTGAGCGTCACCGGGGCGGCACAGTACGGACAGTATTTATAGAAGCTCTTTTCGGCCATGACTTTTCAGATGCTCGACGATCGCCCGCACATCCTGGCTGCTTTCAAGACCGGCCACAAGCAGAGCGTCTTCGGTATCCACCACGAGAACACGATCCAAACCAAGGAGCGCCGCAAAGCGTCCCCCTTCAGCCACGACAAAGCATTCCCGGCAGCGGATCGCTCGGGCGTCCCCTTGCACGATGTTGCCTTCGGCATCGGCGTGTTCCTTTCGGCGCACGTCGTAGACACTGGCCCAAGAACCCACATCGCTCCAGCCACAGTTTACGGGAACGACAAACACCCGTTGGGTGGTCTTTTCCATGATGGCGTAATCGAAAGAGATGTTTTCCACCTCGCGATAAATGGAGGCCAAATGATCGACGAACCGCGGGGTGCCGAAAACCGAGTCCAAATCTTTGAGGCGCTGGGCGAAGCCCGGCATGTGCGTCGAAAATTCCTGCAATAGGGTCTGGGGCGTGGACACAAAAACCCCCGCGTTCCAGTAATGACGACCGCTTTGAAAATATTGGGCGGCCACATGGGGCGGAGGCTTTTCCACGAACCGCGCCACGGCGAAAACCCCATCGCTCATCGGGTTGCCCTCTGCAGCCTCAATGTAGCCGTAGCCCGTTTCCGGCCTCGTTGGAACAATCCCCAAAGTGCCGATGCCACCGGCCCCGCACAGGGCCCCGGCCGTTTCAATGGCACGGCAAAAGGCCTGAGGATCGGCGATGTAGTGATCGGCAGGAAGAATCACCAGCGGCTCTGTAACCCCCATCCACGCTGCGTAGCGAGCGGCTAACCCGACACACGGAGCCGTGTTTCGGCCGAAGGGCTCCACCAAAACCTGAACCTGCGTATCGGAGAGAATGCGACGGGTTTCCGCTTCATGCTCCGCCCCAACCACCACAAGAATCCGCTCGTCGGCGAAAAGCCGCCGAATCCGCTCGTAGGTCACGCGAAGCAGGGGCTTGTCTCCAATGATTTTCAAGAACTGCTTGGGATACGAAGCCCTGCTCAAGGGCCAAAATCGCGTTCCCGATCCTCCGGCCATGACCACCCCAACCATCTCGCTCCCCTCCTGCCTCCTCAGGGCCCGGCCTGCTAGATTTCAATGCCGAAAAAGTTCGAAATCAAAAAACCCAGACGCCTTCTCAACACGGAATAAGAATAACGACGCGTCGCCACGGCGTAGTTGTGTTCCACCATGCGTTGACGCCGCTCGGGCGAATCCAGAATCTCGCGCACTTCGCGAACGACGCGATCGGAAACGTAGCCGTCCATGACCACCACATCAAAACCCTGAGGCTCAATATCCCGGACAAAGACATCGTAGCGATTGACCAAAAGGGGTTTGCGAAAATAGACAGCTTCCAAGAAAGCATTGCCGAACCCCTCGTATGTGCTCGGATAGGTCACAAAATCACAGTGGGGGTAAACATCCCACAGGGCATAGCGTTTGGTGCCATCCTCATTGACACCTCGCCTGTCGCCCACGTGATGAGCAATGAGCCGCATATCCACGTGATGCTCTGCCGCATAACCCTGAAGCCACTGATAATAATCCAACCCTTCGTCTCCCGCCGCATGGGAAATGATGAGTTTCACGCGCGGATCCCCGATGGCGTGAACCAAGTCGATGGCATGTTCAATCCCTTTGCGCTGCACCACTCGCGTCGGCTGAAGAAACAAGATATCGTCTTCTTTAAACCCCAGTTCCGACCGGAAATTTTTGGTGAATTCCCAGTCCACTTGAGGTTCATTCTCGAAATCCAAGACGTTGGGAATGACGATGGAGGAAATCCCCGTCCGCAGAGCCAAGGCTTCTTGAGCGATGGAGTTGATGACGACATGTTGAATGTTGGGAAGCTTCGGGGGAAAGGCCATTTGGAGGTAGTCCTGAATGGCGTTCACGGAAAAGCGCGTTCTTTCCCAGTAAAAATCATGATGGTGCGCCACCGTCGGAATGCCCAATTCGGCCACGAGTTCCGTGATCGCCAGTCCCAAAGGAATGTGCATGGGAATGGTGACGGCGTTTTGCACGATTAAAATATCAATCTTGAATTTGGCGATAAATTCGTAAAGCTTGATTTTCAAATATTCCCGAAGGGCATGAATACGGCCGGTAATATAAGGAGTGCGCTTTTGAACGCCAAAGACGCGACGGTTGATCCATTGATTTTCTTCATGATCAAAAAAAGCTTCCGGAACCAAAAAGCTCACTTCGGGACTTCGATCCAAAACCCCTGCAAACCAGTAGGACACGTGGCGATGATCCCAAAGCATCTGCGCCCACTTGGCGGCTTCCAAGGAAACGCCGTCTGTTCCGGCGAATCTGGTGGACACAAAACCTATATTCTTTCCCATTCGTATAGCTCCGCATCCTTGACGCGAGGGATTCTGCCCCCCCCCGAAAGGGCCGTATCCCCTTTTTTTTCATATTCCAAAGAGATTGACTCTACCATAGCCTTCGGTCGCCTTGCGTGTCAATCAAACCGGGCCTTGATCAAAAGTGGCCTCGACAAGACCCCAGGCCTTGCCCGGCAAGAAAAGAGACCCCATTTTTACAGGCGTGTCAAACCGGCATGAGGGCAAAAAGCATCGCTGCTTCATTGCGCTCCAAAAAGCTCCGTGCTATGAAAATCGACCTGCAGCGGGCAAAGAACATTGCGACGGCGTTCATTCTGCCGGCTTTTTTCTTGGTCTGAGGGGCGAAAATGCACATCCGTCACATCGCCAGAGCGATCATTTTTGTGGCCCTTGCCGTGGCCTTGTCCCCCATTTTCATCCCGGTGGGGATCGCTAAATGTTTTCCTGCCCAGCACATGATCAATGTGATGAGCGCCGTCATGCTGGGGCCGTGGTATGCCGTCACGGTCGCGGCCCTCGCCGCCATCATTCGCAACCTCCTGGGCCTCGGCACGCTGTTGGCCTTCCCTGGAGGCATGATCGGAGCCCTTTTGGCCGGCCTCGCTTACAAAGCCACAAAAAACATCTATGCAGCCGCCGCAGGGGAACTTGTGGGCACGGGCGTCCTGGGATCCCTCGTCAGCGTGTGGGTCGTGGCGCCTGTGTTCATGGCGAAAACCATTCCCCTGGTGACACTCATGACCGCCTTCAGCATCAGCACCCTGGGGGGCACGGCCTTAGGAGTGGCCGCCTTGCATCTTCTGCGCAAGGGAGGCCTCTGGCAACCGTGATCCATTTGAAAAATGCGGCCTATCGCTATCCAAGCCGCCAAGGGACCGCTCCATGGGCCCTGGACCACATCGATCTGAATGTGCACCAAGGGGAATACGTCGTGATCTTCGGGCCCAGCGGGTCCGGAAAGTCCACGTTGACTTTTGTGTTGAACGGGCTGGTTCCCCATTTTTTCGGCGGCGAGTTCTTCGGCGAAGCCCTGGTGTGCAACCATGCGGTCCCCGAGACGCCTCCGGCGGTTTTGAGCGAACAGGTGGCCGTGGTGCTCCAAAACACGGACGCCTACCTCTTCTGCGCAACCGTTGAAGCCGAGCTCCTTTTCGGCCTGGAACGGTCGCCGATCCCTGCTCATCAGTACGACCAAAGAATCCAGGAGATTCTTGCCTTCCTCGACATCGAGCACCTTCGGCACCGTGCGCCCCACGAGCTTTCCGGGGGAGAAAAGCACCTGGCGGCTGTTGCTTCGGCCCTGTGTTTGAAACCTCACATTATGATTCTGGACGAACCCTTCGCCCATTTGGATGCTCCCAACCGAAGTCGTCTGAGACAGGCCTTGGCCGCCGTAAACCGAGCGGGCACAACCGTCATCGTGGCGGAACACCTGGTGGATGATTTCCTTCTCGACGTGGATCGCTGTCTTGTCATGGAAAAAGGCCGTGTGCGTTTCGACGGCACACCGAGGCAGACACTCCCGCACCTGATGGAGGTGGGCCTTGTGCCCCAATATCCTCAGCCTCCCGGGGAACAGGCGCCCTTAGGTCAGGAAAGCCTTTTGAAAGTCTCCGAAGTCAGCTTTTATCGGGAAGGCCGACCGGTCTTGGATAGGGTGTCCTTTACGCTCAGGGCCGGAGAAAGTGTGGCCGTCACCGGCCCCAACGGATCCGGCAAAACAACTCTGGTGAAAATTCTTGGGGGGTTGCTCAAACCCCACGAAGGATGCGCCCTCTGGAACGGCCGAGACATTCATAAAATCCCTCCGCCCATGCGGGTCCGACATGTTGGGGTGAGCTTTCAAAACCCCAACGATCAGTTTTTCAAAGTCCAAGTGGAGGATGAAATTTGGGCGGGGCCCAAGATCCTGGGAAAAAAGGGCCTTCCCGCGGATCGCGAGTGGATTGAGCATATCTGCAACCTTTTCGGCGTGCGCCCGCTCAAGGAACACAGCCCTTACCGACTGAGCGAAGGCGAAAAGAAACGGGTCGCCCTGGCCTCCGTTCTTGCCATGAAACCCCAGGTTCTCGTTCTGGACGAGCCCACGGCGGGCCAAGACGGTCGATTTCGCCGAGAGCTCGCAGAGCTCCTCTTGTGTCTGTCCAAGGACCTGGGGATCGCCGTCGTTGTGGTCACCCACGACAAGGATTTCGCCCGCGCCGTGTGCGCTCGCCGACTTTTACTGGATAAGGGACGCCTTGTGGAGGATCGTGCCATGGTCCCGTCGGCGGAGGAAGTGTAATGGAATCCGTGCCTCTTTGGGAATCGGCAAACAGGCTTCGGCTTGATCCCCGCGGGCGCCTCTTTGTGGGAGGCCTTTTTATCACCGCAGTGATTCTCACCCGCACCAGACCCGCCCTCATCGCGGAGAGTCTTCTTCTCGCCTTAGGAATCTTCGGTTTCGGTCGCGGGAAGGTCCGTCGGTCTTCCCTTCATCTCATCTGGCCCATGGTCAGCGCGGTTTTTGCCATCTCCTTCCTTGCCTTCGGTCTTGAGGCCGCAACGGATCTCTCCATTCGGCTGGTGAACCTTTTTGCCGCCTCAGCTCTGTTTTTCCAGACCCTGGCCCCCGAGGAATTGGCCGGCGCTTTGCGATCCTTGAAAGTCCCGGACCCTTTGATTTTCATCTTGATGACCGCGCTTCGCTATGTGCCGCTGCTCGGGCGCACCCTCCGGAATATTTACGACGCTCAAACAGCCCGGGGCATCGACGTTCGCCTCCGATTGACCAACACTCCCCGACTGCTGGCGCTTTTGGTGCCCTTGCTGGTGCAGGCTTTCATGCTGGCGGAAAATCTGGCCATGGCCATGGAATCCAGAGGGTTCAGCCGTGAGGCGAAAGGGAGACCTCGTTTAGGTCCGATCAGCTCTCGCGATATTCTTTTTGTGGCGCTGGGGATTGCAGCGTTTATCGGGTTTTTGTTTTGGGAGAGAAGAGGGCCTTGAATTCAGAAGAAATGGCGCCGGAAGAGTGTCGAAACCGATTCACCCTCATCGTTGGAGAGGTCAATTCGGGAAAGACCGCCTACACGGCTCGGCTTCTTCAAGCCTACCTTCTCCGGTTTTCCGAACCCGTCGCCGTTGTGGACCTCGCGCCGCGTCTTCCTGATAAAAGCGCTCATCCGGCCTTCCACCCCGGCATCGGTGGGCGTTTGGCCGTTTCCGAATCCCTCCGCGTGCACCGCTTTTGCGTGGATTTGGCAGCCCCTCGGCTCCAAGCGGCATCCATCGAGGAAAGATGGCGGCTCGCGCGAGAAAATGCACGACGCATCGAGTCCTTATGGGTTCATGTGGCCGCTTCGAGATGCCTCACCGTGTTCGTCAACGACGTCTCCCTTTACCTTCAGGCGGGATCTGCTGAAAAACTCTTGGAATGGCTCGACCGCTTTTCGACACGCGTGGTGAACGGCTATTACGGACTGAGCCTCGGAACCGATGCCTTTTCGGCCCGAGAACGACTCGGCATGGAAGAACTGATGCGCCGATGTGACCGTTTGGTGCGCTTTTGAAAGGAAGATTATTGCAAGGGGATCAGGCGCGTCACCTGGGTGTTGACGCACCGGTAGATCTCTTCGTTGGTGCCGTAGATATCGACAATACAGCGGTGATCGATCAATTTTTCAATGATGTAGGCCGTCACATACAGGCTGATAAAATGGGGACGCGGCACCAAGTCTCGGATATTCGCCACCTGATACTGCACTTCAAAGTCCTCGGCGGTGAGCAGCGTGGTGAGACAACGGTGGATTTGTTCTTCCAATTCCGTCTTGCTGGTTGTTTCCACAAGTTTGTTTTCGATCAATTTTATGGCAATGCGGCCGCTCAGTTCGTCGACGCGGTCCCGAAGCAGCTGCAAAGCCCGAACCCGCTGAAACTCCTTAGCTTGGTCGAGCTTGGAAATGACGGACATTTCCCGCACATTGGGTCGATAGTCCCGTGCCATACCCTCTCCTTGTCACGTTCCTGAACTTCCGGAACCGCCCAGGATCGGCGCATTGGCCATATCCGCAATCATGCTTGCGAGATAGCCCGCCCCGAAACCGTTGTCGATGTTTACCACGGCCACCCCGGGAGCACAACTGTTAAGCATACCCAAAAGGGGCGCGATCCCTTTGAAGGATGCGCCATAGCCGATGCTGGTGGGAACGGCAATGACGGGTCGGGCCACCAAGCCCGCCACCACACTGGGAAGCGCCCCTTCCATGCCGGCAACAACCACATAGACGGCGGCCTGAGACATTTCGTCCAAAAGGTGGAGCAGACGATGAAGGCCGGCGACCCCAACGTCGTAAAAGCGCTGCACTCTTTGACCCAACACTTCCGCAGTCACGGCGGCCTCCTCGGCTACGGCGAGGTCTGAAGATCCCGCGGACAACACTTGGACCGGATGCCGCGTCACCTCCGAGGTCTCCCGGACGGGTCCCTTTCTATAAAGCACGCGCGCCGTCGGGTCGTACTGAAGGTCCCCCATGACTCGGCGGACTTGAGCAGCCTTCTCCGGGTCTATCCGTGTGACCAGCAGCGGGCCCCCCGTCCGCTCCATGGCCTGCAAAATTTTAAGAATCTGGGAGGCCTCTTTATTCTCACCGTAGACCACCTCGGGATAGCCTCGCCGCAACGCTCGGTGATGGTCCACCCGGGCGAAATCCAGATTTTCAAAAGGCAAACGCCGCAAAAACGCAAGAACTTCGTCCAGGTCCGCCGTGCCCTCTTTGTAGGCCGTGAGAAGCCCGATAAGTCGCTCCATGGGCGCTCCAATGTCACAATGAGGCTGAGGATTTTCGGCCCCGGGGTTGTTGATTTTTCCTGCACTCACTCCATCATCGGATTCCACGACGCCGAGGATCCAGAACAATTCAAAAAACGCTGAAGCACGGCCACCTGTCGGTCCGCCGCTCCGGCCAGTTCATCAAGGGCTTTCCGAGCAGCCGCATCTCTTGATTCCGCCAAGCGACCGGCTGTAAGGGCGTCACGCCATCGTTTGTAAAGGCTCTCGGCATCGGAGACCATGACCCCAATACCGTAACCGCTTAAAATCCGATGCTCGTCCAAGACCTTCTCGATGTGCGGGCCGTAATACACGGTTTTCGCCCACGCCACAGGCTCCACGATGTTGTGCCCCCCGACGGGCACCAGGGTCCCTCCGCAAAAAACAAGATCCGCCAAACCGTAGAGCTCAAAAAGATGCCCGATACCATCCACGATAAGGCAATCGGCGTGGCGGGACCGCGGAGTTGACGAAAGGAAGGAAGACAAGAATTCATAAGAAAGTCGGTTCCGTTCAAGCCATTCCACCATTTGAGGCACCCGATCCAAATGCCGGGGGGCAAAAATTCCGACAAGACCGGGCTGATCGTTCCTGAGTCTCCTGAAAATCTCCAAAAGCGTAAGGCACTCGACGCCACGAAGGCTTCCCCCCACTACGACGGGTGCACCCTCCGCAAGACCCAGACGCCGTCTCCATGTTGCGATCACAGCGGAATCGGCTCGATCCACGAGAGTGTCGTACTTGGCCGAGCCCATCACCACGATGCGATCCGCCGGCACTCCAAGAGTCGTCAAGCGATCCTTATCCTCCGCGCCCTTTACCGCGGCCCACTGGATTCCGCGAAAAACGTGCCCAAAGATAAAGGACAGACGTCGATAGCGCCGCCACGACCTTTCTGATATATGGCCGTTAAGGAGGACAACCGGAATGCGATGTTTTCGTAGGCACCAATGGAGCACGGGCCAGAATTCGCTTTCCAAAGCCACGAAGAGGTCAGGAGATAAGTTGGATATGGTTCGGCACACAGCCCACGGGACATCCACCGGAGCGGCAAAGACACGCACGCCGTCGGGCACGTGGGATCTAGCGAAGTGATAGCCCTGAGGCGTCCCCACGGAAAGAAAAAGGTCCGTGTGGGGACAAGCCGAGCGCAGGCGCCGAACGACTCCCAGAGAACCGTTCACTTCCCCCACGGAGGCGGCATGGAACCACACACGAGGCCCCCTGCACACAGGCGCCGGGGCAAGATCGGCGATGAGACGGAACCTCCAGAAATCTCGCTTGCCCTGTGCCATTGGGACGATCTCCTTGCTCCGGCGAAGCCTTCTATTTTATGAACTTATCGTACGCCCTTACGTTCGAGGGAAAAAGCCACCCAAGGGTCCGGCCGCACCGTTACCAAAATCGCCCTGGGGAGGCAACCGCAGGATTCGGATGGACCACCGGAGCGAATCCCAGAAGGGGAGGTTTATCGCATAATGGACAGGGCCATTGCGATTGTCGAAATCTTCAAAGATGAATCGGCGTTCCAGGGCACAGAGGTCATTGTTCGCGGCTGGGTGCGCACTCGACGGGATTCCAAGGCAGGGGTCAGTTTCGTGGAACTCAATGACGGCTCGTGCCTTAAAAATCTCCAGGTCGTTCTGGATAGAAACCGACCGGAGACGGCGACCATGGCGGAGCGGCTGACGACCGGATCCGCCGTTCAAATCCGCGGGACCATCACCCCCTCGCCGGGAAAAGGCCAAAGCATCGAACTCCTCGCTCAGGACATTGTTCTTTTCGGTTGGGCGGACCCGGCACGATACCCACTCCAGAAAAAGAGACACAGCTTCGAGTTCTTGCGGACCATCGCACACTTGCGCCCCCGCACCAACACCCTCGGCGCCGTCGCCCGCATTCGAAACCGGTTGAGCTACGCCATCCATACCTTCTTTCAAAAGGAAGGTTTCTTCTATATCCACACCCCCATCATCACCACAAGTGACTGCGAAGGCGCAGGCGATGTCTTTCGCGTGACGACGCTGGATCCCACCAAGCCCTCGCTCGGATCAAGCGAATCGGCTTACCAGGAAGATTTTTTCCAAAAACCCACCTTTCTTACCGTGAGCGGCCAGCTTCAAGCGGAAATCTACGCTTTGGCTTTGGGAAAGGTCTACACCTTCGGCCCGACCTTCCGGGCGGAAAACTCCAACACCAGCCGCCACTTGGCGGAGTTTTGGATGATCGAACCCGAAATGGCCTTTGCAGACCTCAATGATGACCTGGCCTTGGCCCAGCGTCTCCTTCACTATGTGGTTTCCGACCTTCTGGAAACCGCCGCGGACGACCTTCAATTTTTCGCTCGGTTTGTGGAACCCTCTTTACTGGACTCCCTCAAGACCGTCGTTCAAGAACCCTTTGAGGTCATCACCTACACCGAAGCCGTGGAGATCCTCAAAAGGGCCGACGTGTCCTTCGCCTTTCCGGTGGAGTGGGGCGCGGACCTGCAGTCGGAACACGAACGGTATCTGACGGAGAAAAAACTGCAAAGGCCTGTCGCCATCATCGACTTTCCGCGCGACCTCAAGCCTTTTTACATGCGGGTCAACGACGACGGCAAGACGGTCGCCGCCATGGACATCTTGGTTCCGAGGGTGGGGGAAATCATCGGGGGGTCTCAGAGGGAAGAGCGGCGGGATGTGCTCGTGGAACAAATGCACCGCAAGGGAATCTCCCCGGAAGCGTACGCGTGGTATGTGGAGCTGCGCGAATTCGGATCGGCTCCCCATTGCGGTTTCGGCTTGGGGCTGGAACGGCTCGTCCAGTTTGTAACCGGTCTGGGCAATATCCGGGAAGTCATCCCGTTCCCTCGCACGCCTGGCCATGCCGATTTTTGAACAAAGACGCTGCGGAAGCCCCTTTACTCGGGAACCTCTGCCGCATGGGACGCCAACTCCCGAAGCAGGCGCAAGGACTCTTCAGCCTCCCGGGGATCGACCTTGTGCAACGCAAACCCTGCATGGACGATCACGTAATCGCCGATGGCAGCGGCCTCAGGAAGGAGCGTCAACGACGCCTTGCGCACCGCCCCCCCGACTTTGACCGTGGCCATTTCGTCTTCAATGGCGATGATTTCCGCCGGAATCGCCAAACACATAACCCGTCTCCTCGCTCGCCTTGGAAGATCCGTCCGCTCTGAACGTCCAGGACCCTCCGGCATGATGGATTTCCTCGAGAACCAACGCTTCCAGGGCCTCAACCTTGGCCGCCACCGGAGGCGTGAGCCAGGTTCCCCATGGGCCGATATCCAAAGGTTCGATGCCCAGGATCACACACGTGGGACGCCGGCCCAGCACTTCCGCATAAGCCAGGGTTTCCACGAGGTCCAATTGATGGATGGAGTTCTTGAAGGCCACCTTTTTGGATAAGACCTCTGCGGGGATCTTATGGATTGTCCCAGGTTCTGCGCCGTTTTGCACGGCATCGATGACGATCACGTAATCCGCTTGGCTGATGGGATCCAAGAGCCGAAGACCCAAAGTTCCCCCGTCCAGAAGCTCCACATTACCGGAAAATTCATAAGACGCTTGAAGCCGGTGCACAAGATGCACGCCGAGCCCTTCGTCTTTCAAGAGCACGTTGCCCACTCCCAAAACCAAAATCCGCTGCGGCTTCATAGCGTCGGCCCATCCCTTGGAAATGGAAGAGGGGACCCCACCCAGGAGAGGGCGGGGTCCCCTTCGGGAATTTCCCGTTCAGAACGTCACCGAACTACACGACCCTGAACTTATACACTTGGTTGCTGTGAGGATCAATCACATGAACGCCGCAGGCGATGCACGGATCGAAGGAATGGACCGTGCGAAGGATTTCCACCGGCCGCTTCGGATCGGCCACGGGAGTCCCGATGAGAGCTTCTTCCACCGGACCCGGCTTGTTGGCGGCACAGCGCGGCCCTAAATTCCAGGTGGACGGCACCACCAACTGATAATTGGCGATCTTTTTTTCTTTGATCTCGATCCAGTGGCCCAGGGCCCCGCGAGGGACATCGTTCAGCCCCATGCCTTGAGCGCTTTCTGGCATTTGGTAGGGTTCGAAGGTCTTGGTGTCGCCCTTCTTGAGGTTTTCGACCAACTGCATGATCCAGCCTTCCATGGCCTGGCCGATGATCTGGGTTTCGATGGCGCGAGCGGCGGTCCGCCCCAATGTGGAGAACAACGCCTCCTTGGGAACGGCCAGCTTCTTCAATACGCCATCCACCGCTTTCTTTGTGGGTTCGTGCCCCTTGGCGTAAGCCACAAGCACCCGAGCCAACGGCCCCACTTCCATGGGCTCGCCGTTGTAACGCGGCGCTTTCATCCAGCTGTACTCGCCGTTGGTGTCGAGTTTGGTGAACTTGGGCTTGGTTTCGCCCTGAGCGGGGTTGAGGGCGCCGTCGCCTTCGTACCAACTGTGCTTGACGTGTTCGGTGATCTTCGCCGGATCCACATTTTCCACTTTGGCCAAGTTGCGCTTGAAAATTGCCCCCCGCGGGAAGAATAGGCTTTCCGGTTCCTTGGCGCTTTGTGGAAATTCGCCGTAGCAGAGGAAATTGGTCGTCCCACCGATGGATCCCCAATCCTTGTAGAAACCGGCCACCGCCAACAAGTCGGGAATGTAGACATTGTTGACGAAGTCCATGGTTTCTTTCCACAGATACAGGAATTCGGAAATTCGGTCGGGATTGAGGTCCGCGGCGCAGCTCACCCCGCCCACCACAAGGCTTTGCAGGTGCGGGTTCTTAGCGCCGAAGACCGCATGCATGCGGGCGGTTCTCGCCTGCTGGCGGAGCGCTTCCAGATAATGAGCCGCGGCGATCAGGTTGACTTCCGGCGGCAGCTTGTAAGCCGGATGTCCCCAATAGCCGTTGGCGAAGAGGCCCAGCTGACCGCTGTCCACAAACTTCTTCAAACGGGCCTGAACGGCCTTGAAATCGCCCGGACCGTTCTTCGGCGCCGGGGACACATCGTTGGCAATCTTTGAAGCTTTGACGGGATCCGCCTTCAGCGCGCTGACCACATCCACCCAGTCCAAGGCATGGAGATGATAGAAATGGACGATATGATCATGAAGAAACTGCGCGCCCATAAGCAGGTTTCGAATAAGGCGCGCATTGTCGGGAATGGTGACGCCCACTGCATTGTCTACGCAGCGGATGGATGCCAACCCGTGCACATAGGTGCACACGCCGCAGGCACGCTGGGTGAAAAGCCAGGCATCCCGCGGATCGCGCCCCTTGAGAATAATTTCCAGGCCGCGAAAGAGCGTGGAACTGCTCCACGCGTTGGTCACTTTGCCGTTGGCGACTTCCACTTCGATCCGCAGGTGTCCCTCGATTCGGGTGATGGGATCGACCACAATTCGTTGTGCCATATTTCGTCTCTCCTTGAGATTGGTGTCCTTGTTCAGGCTTGAGCCCCGGGATCAAGTTTAAAGCTTTTGGTAGAACGGCGACATGGCATCCCAGAAATTGGGCTCACTGCAGCCGATGCAGGGGTGCCCGGCTTCCACCGGCCAACTCGTCCCGTCGTTGAATTTGACCAAGGGACAATTGTTATAGGTTTCCGGCCCCTTACAGCCCATTTCATAAAGGCAGTAACCCATTTGGGCTTCCTTGGATCCCCATTCCTTGACGAATTCGCCGTTTTCAAAATGGGAGCGCCGCGGGCACTGATCATGGACGGTCTTGCCGTAGGCGAACAGAGGCCGCTTCTTGTCGTCCAGATCCGGGAGCTTGCCGAACAGGAGGTAATTGACCACGGTGCCGACGAAGTTGATGGGGTTGGGGGGACAGCCGGGAATGTTCACCACGGGAACTTTCAAGACATCGGCCAGGGCGTCCGATACCCCTTTGGCCCCTGTGGGGTTCGGAGCCGCCGCCTGCACCCCGCCGAACGAAGAGCACGAGCCGATACACAGGACGGCCAAGGATTTGGGGCAGACTTCCTTGGCGATCTCCAGCATGGTCTTTCCCCCGATCATGCCGTAGATGCCGTTGTCGGCCGTGGGAATGCCGCCTTCCACGACACAAATGAATTTCCCTTCATATTTCTTGACGGTCTGGTGCAGCACTTCTTCCACGCTGTGACCCGCCGCCGCCATGATGGTTTCGTGATAATCGACGGAAATGGTTTCCAGAAGCAGCTCGTCGATCCAGGGATAGGTGGAGCGCAAAACCGCTTCCGTACAGCCCGTGCACTCGGCGAAATGGAGATACACGACGGGCGGCCTCGGGCCGGATGATAACGCTTGGGCAATCTTCGGCGCAAAGGATGGTGCCAAGCCCATGGTCGCCGACACCATGGTGCAAAACTTCATGAAATCACGACGTGTCACACCCTTGGGTTCCAAGCCCTTCTGAAGCTTCCTTTCAAGTTCCATCAACGACCTCCTGTTGCTCTTGCAGTTCGCTGCTCGCCGCGGAGTTCCCATGTCCCCCCGGAACCCCATCCCCCCGCGGATGCACGGGATGTTCCCACACCGTTTCCCGCATGCAGGCTAAAAATCCTCCGATGACGTCACTGGAAAACCCGAAAAATTTTTTGTGCAGCGAAAGTTGCACTTATGGGACGAAGGCATGAACAGTGGTTTTCGACGCCGCTTTCCATACCCCAAAACCGTGCTCAACGCCCGCCTTACGCGCCGTCTTTGGCCTGAATAATTCCGTTTTCGGGAGCCCATGTTTCGGGGCCGAACAAAAAGCTCCTTTTGTCAGCTCACTGCCTGCCCACCAAACCTAGTTGGCCAGAACCTCTTCGATTTTCTTCACAATTCGGTTGGGAATGGGATAATCATCCCTGACCAAATAGAGTTTCAGGATCACCGGGTCGAACTCCATGGCCCGGGCAAGAGCCTCAACATCCATGCTTTTTTGCGTCAACTTTTCCAAAAGCTGGGTCTTGAGCTCCACCATGTGCGCCTCCTTTCCCCGGCCGTCCCGCGCCGGAAACAGAAAAGCCTTCTTTTCCGGACATGACCGATAAACGATGTTTTTATATCCGCGACCGACCACCCTTTCAAGGGAAATTGTGCACAAAGTTTTTGCCTCGAAGAGTAACGGCGTCTGCGGACCCGACGCAAAGAAAAGGCCATAAAAATACGAAAGGCCGCAGGTTCTTGCCTGCGGCCTTTCATTGGAAAGGGCCTCTTTGATAAAGAGTAGGGAAAAGGGGGTGAGGAATCTCAACAGTCCATTGAATCAGAAGAGGAACACGAGATCGAAAATCCTTTGTCGCATCAACCGCCTGAATCTCCGATGGACAACGATCACCGCTCGAAATTAAGTCGAATTGTCCGCTTTCCGCAACAGTGTTTCATACCGCTTGGAGGACCCTTTCCGCAAGAGTCAGGGCCGGAGCTTGTTCCACGGAACTCGCGAGACTGGAAAAAAGAGCTGGAGAAGGAACCGCCGCCACCATGCCATGGATCATTCGCTCGAATTCCAACAAGTCAAAAGGTTTTTTGAGAAACCCATCCGCCACGGGAGTCACATCGCGAGAAATCCACTCGAAGTCGTAAAATGAAATGATAATCGCTCGAAGTGCCCGATGCACCGCTTTGAGTTCCGCAACAAGCCGAGCCCCGTTACCGTCCGTCAAATGATATTCCACCACGCATAGGTCGTAGTGCCGAATTTTCGCCAACTGCCGTGCTTCGCGACACGTGCCACAACTGTCGAAAAGATAACCGGCCCTCTTCACGCCATTTGCCAAAGAGCGTCTGAATGGGGCATCACTTTCCACGAGGAGAATTCGCGCACCCGAAAGGAAATCCCGCTGCATATCGCCTCCACTCGAGATTAGTTACAAAGCAACTCTCGTGCCATACGGAGCTCCCCTTGAAAAGATCTTATGATCCGCGAAGGGCAGAGCCCCTGCGGCGACCACCGGCCACAGCCCCCCGCGTTCCTTTCACGATTCATGAAGAATTTTCTCCAGCGCCCATAGGCTTGCGCCCCCGGCCTTCGCTCGCCCCTCTGTTCTCCCGCCGTGCTAAAGGCCCGAGGGGGCATGGAGAATATTCTCCGGCATTTTAAAGCAGTGAAGATTATTGTTCATCATTGATCCCTTTCAAAACCTTCGAGGACGGCGATGCCGAATCCAAGCCGAATTTTTTCATGCGGTAAATGAGCACGTGTCGAGGAATTCTCAGAAACCGCGCTGTCTTCGATTTATTTCGCCCGCATCTTTCATAAACTTCTCGGATGATCTTCTGCTCCAACTCCTCCAAGGATATGCCCTCTTCAGGCATGTTTTCCCACAGGAGAAAATGCCCTCGTTCCGGTTCCTTCTGGGCCGATTCGGGCGCACGCTGGGGTTTGAGAAAATCGAAATGCCTCTTGAGGATCAGATCGTCATCTTCCAAAAGCACGATGCGTTCGATGGTGTTTCGCAGCTCCCGGACGTTTCCCGGCCAATGATGCCACAAGAGCACCTCTTTGGCTTCATCGCTAATATCTCGGAATCGTTTGCGATACTTATCGTTGAACTGCTCGAGAAAAAACCGCGCCAAGGGAATGATATCCTCGCGCCGGTCCCGAAGGGCGGGCAAAGCGATCTGAATGGTGGCCAAACGGAAAAAAAGATCCTTTCGGAAGAGCCCGTCTTCACAAGCCTGCCATAGGTCTCGGTTGCACGCAGCCACAACCCGAATGTCTACGGTCCTTTTCCGAGTCGAACCGAGAGGATAAAACTCGTGCTCCTCCAGGACGCGAAGAAGCTTCGCCTGCACTTCCGCCGGCAAGTCGATGACTTCATCCAGAAAAAGAGTGCCCCCGTCGGCGGCTTCCAGGAGGCCTTTTTTGCCTTCGGTGCGAGCTCCGGTAAAGGCTCCTTTTTCATACCCAAAGAGTTCGCTTTCGATGATTTCCGGGCTGAAGACGGCACAGTTGAGCGCCACGAAAGGATACGACGCTCGAGGGCTTGTGGCATGGATCAGTCGGGCGAACAGCTCTTTGCCCACGCCGCTTTCTCCTTGAAGGAGCACGCCAGCGTCGGGGCTCTGAGCGCTGCGAATGGCAAGATTTTGGGCTTCCAAAAACGCCGGGCTGCTGCCCACGAGGGTCTTGACCTGATGGAGCCGCTGCATCTCTTGACGCAACCGCTCCACCTCATTCCTGAGGCTGGCATATTCCAAAGCCTGCTTGACGGAGACCTCGAATTCTTCCAGGTCGACGGGCTTGACGAGGTAGTCGAAAGCGCCCTTTTTCATGGCCTGGACCACATCCCGAACCTGCTCGTAGGCCGTCACCATGATGACGGTCGGGGACGGCCTCAATTCTTTGAGCTGAGGGAGAAGATCCAAGCCGCTTCCATCGGGCAGGCCGATGTCCAGCAAGACCACGTCAGGCTCAACCGTAGCCGCCAGGCGCATGCCCTCGGCGGCGGTGCCGGCTTCGTGGACGGTATAACTCCGGCTCAAATACCGACCGATCGCCCCTCGAAAACCGGTTTCATCGTCGATAATGAGAATGATCGGCGCTGTTCGCATGAATCCGCATTCCACCTCAACAGCTGAAATTTCGTCATAAAGCGAGCGAGGACGAAGAGCCGGCTATATGGGCCAGGGTTTTAGTTGATGGTCTCCTCCATGGGCGACAAGTTTTTTCTCGTTGTCAGTGGAAACACCACCCGAAACAGGCTCCCTTTGCCCACCTGGCTCTCTACTTCGATATGGGCTCCGTGCCGCTCCAAAATTCTCCGACAGATGCTTAAACCCAGCCCGGTGCCTTCCGCTTTGCGCGTAAAAAAAGGATCGAAAATCCTCCCTTCGTCCTCAGGGAGGATCCCTTCGCCCGTATCCTTGACACTCAAGATCACCCGACCGCCCGAGTCGTCCACCCGGGTTTTCACCTCCATCCGACCGCCGTGGGGCATGGCTTCCACGGCGTTGATCATGAGATTCATGACCACTTGGCCGATTTGGTCCGAGTCCATGATCATCTCGGGCATGGTCGAATCCAGATCCAAGGAAAGGTCGATCTTGGCTTTCCGAATATGAACCCTAGACAGGTTGTGGCAGTAGCGGACAATGTCGTTGAGGTTCGCCGGCAGAAACTGAGGTTCCCGAGGTCGAGCGAAACTGAGCACCTCCCGGACGATGTTGTCGATCTTTCGAACTTCCTGAATCAGGTCCGAAAGCATTTGGGACTGGTTTTCGTCCAGGTGCAGTTCCCGTTGGAGCATCTGGGCATTGAAATTGATCGTCGCCAGGGGGTTTCGAATTTCGTGGGCGATCCCCGCCGCCAACGTGCCCAAGGACTGAAGCCGTTCGGTCTGCTGCAGGCGCTGTTCCAGCTTTCTCGCCTCCGTTTCGTCCTTTTCGTAATAGACGATGCGTTCCAGCTGGGAAGAAAGGTTGAGAACCGGAAAGGCATACAAGCGATAGAAGCCTCCCCAGCGAGGATGGGGGCCTTCTTTCTGCACGGGCCTTCGGCTTAAAAGGCAATCGCGGATCGGGCAGCCGCTGGGAGGTTCAACCTTCTGGTAAAGGATCTCCCAGTAGGTCTTGCCCAGCACCCGGTCTCTCGGGCCGTAAGTTTTTTCGGTCGTTTCGTTGATCCGAAGAATACGCCCGGACGCGTCCAAGAGGAAGATGCTGTGTTGGATCGCATCGAAGCTGATCTCCAGCTCGGTTTTTGCCTGTTGAACGGATTCAAAGAGCTGGGCGTTCTCGATGGCCACACCGATCTGTTGCCCGATGGTAGTTAGGAATTCCCGACGATCATGGCGGATTTGGAGGGCCCCATGGTTGGCCACGTAAAGAAGGCCCAGGACACCTTTTTGGGTGAAAAGGGCGATGCGGATGATTTCCTGGATGTCCTCCGCGGCCATCCTTTCTCTAAGAGCCGGGAAAAAGAGCTGCTCCCTCTTGAGCCATGCGACGGGGCTCTTCAGTCGGCCGGCCGCCGTCCACCTGTCCCCCACAGAAAACGACCGGATGTTTTCCACCAGGGTCGAGGAAAACCCGTGTTGGGCCGCCAGCACCATGGTCCCGTTGCCGCGGCCTTCACATCTCAAGAGGTAGATGGCTCCCATTTTGAGCTGCAGAGTGCGCAGGATGGCGATCAGAGACTGCTCGAGAACGTCTTCCAAGCGCGGTGAGCTGTGAATCGCCGAGGAAATATCAAAAAGAATCTGCAGCTCGTTGTTCTGCCGAATGATCCTTTCCTTGAGTGCGGACGGCGTCTCGCAGTCCACGCCCTCCATGAGGGGAGGGCACCCCGGAGCCTTCCATTCTGGCGACATGACCCTGTTCATTGTGCCTTGATCGGTCCCATCCCATTTTGGGTAAACTTGGTTGTCCCCAAGAGGGAGCCCCAACAAAGGGTGACGGCATCGAGCGGCGGCAGGGGAAAAGGATGTCGCAGGAAAAGGGAACTTTCCAAATGAACGGCGATGGCCTCCCTCAATAACCTCGTGTCGCACAAAAACACAGCTCAGGCCGTGGATTCGCCGGAACCTCCGCTTCGGCGCGCCGCTTCCGCGACCGTTACGGTCACGCGCGCGATCCGTACCGAGGCAGCGTCCACCATCTTGCCGTCCACGGCCACAGACCCTTCGCCGCGAGCCCGGGCCGCTTCGTAAGCCTCGACGATTCGCAGACTTCGGGTCACATCCTCTTCCGAGGGTGTGAAGGCACGGTTGATCACATCCAACTGATCGGGATGAATCGCCCACTTCCCATCATAGCCCAAAGCCCGGCTCACGGCACACGATCGAGCCAAACCCTGAGGGGCTCGAAAGTCACCGTAGGGAGCATCCACGGCGGCGAGGCCCGCGGCCTTCGCCGCCATGACCATGCGGCTGAGCGGGAAAAGCCATCGAAAACCGGTCGTGCCCTCTTCGGCGTCCCCATGGCCGCTGATCCCACCGCTGGGCATCCCCACAGAGGCGCCGTAATCGGCGATGCCGAAAACCAGCGCTTCCAGCCTGGACGAGCTCACCGCAATCTCGCCCACGTGAAGCATCCCCTGGGCCGTTTCAATGGAAGCTTCCAGGCCGATTTTCTTCGGGATGCCCAAGCGCATCTCCATTTGGGTCAGCCAATAATCAATGGCCTTGATTTCCGCCGCGTCGTTGACCTTGGGCACCACAATGACATCCACATGGGAACCGGCTTTCTCCACCACATCGATGAGGTCACGATAGGCAAAAGGTGTTCCCATATCGTTGATCCGATAGGCTCGCACCCGGCCGTCCCACCCAGAAGCGGTGAGCGCTTCCACCACGGCGTGGCGTGCCTTTTCCTTTTCGTCCACAGGCACACTGTCTTCCAGGTCCAGCATGATGACATCCGCCGGAAGACCCAACGCTTTTCGGACCATCTTCTCTCGGTTGGCAGGCACGGAAAGAATCGATCGCCGCAGTCTGATAGGACGCTCCATGGCTTTCCCCTCTTCATGCCGAACGCTTTCTACTGATCCCGGATGGCGGCACGGGCGGCGGCCAGTCGGGCGATGGGAACCCGGTACGGGGAGCAACTGACGTAATCCAACCCGATCCGATGGCAAAACTCTACGGAAGACGGTTCCCCGCCATGCTCGCCGCAAATCCCCACCTTGAGATCAGGCCGAGTAGCGCGCCCCTTCTCCACTCCCATCTTCATGAGTTGACCGACTCCGTCCTGATCGATCCGTTCAAAGGGGTCAAAATCCCAAATCCTTTTGTCCAGATAGTCATGGAGGAATTTGGCGGCGTCATCGCGGCTGATGCCGTAAACGGTCTGGGTGAGGTCGTTGGTGCCGAAAGAAAAGAACATGGCCTCCTTGGCGATCTCATCGGCCGTAAGAGCCCCTCGCGGGACCTCGATCATTGTCCCGACGACGTAGTCCAACGACACGCCGTGCTGTTCCATGACCTGGCGCGCCACGTCGTCCACGACCCGTTTTTGATCGGCCAGTTCTCGCACATGGCCTACCAATGGGATCATGATTTCCGGATGGACGTCAATGCCTTCTTTTTTGACTTCACACGCCGCTTCCAGAATGGCTTGAGCCTGCATGACCGTAATTTCGGGATAGACGACTCCGAGTCGACACCCTCGATGGCCCAGCATGGGGTTAGCTTCGTGCAAGGCTTGCATTTTAGCCCGCACTCGGTCCACAGGCACCCCCATTTGGGCGGCCACGGTCTCGATATCCGCCTCTTTCGTGGGCAGAAACTCATGAAGCGGCGGGTCCAGGGTGCGAATGGTCACCGGAAGGCCCTTCATCACCCGAAAGATGCCCTTGAAATCCTCACGCTGCATGGGGAGTAGCTTGGCCAGAGCCTTTTCTCTTCCTTCCCTCGTGTCCGCAAGGATCATTTCGCGGACGGCGTGAATTCGTTCCCCTTCGAAGAACATGTGCTCGGTGCGGCACAGCCCGATCCCTTCGGCGCCGAAGAGCAAGGCCGTCTGCGCCTGATCCGGTTGATCGGCGTTGGTGCGAACCCCCAAACGCCGATGGGCGTCGGCCCACTGCATGAGTTCCACGTAGTCTTGGTAAATGGCCGAGTCCTCGGGCTTAAGCGTTTTTTCCAGGAGAACCTGCAGGATTTCCGAAGGCTTCGTCGGAATTTGCCCTACGAAAACTTCGCCTGTGGACCCGTCCACGGAGATCCAGTCGCCTTCTTTAACCACGCGGCCGTTGACCGTCATCTGCCTGTGCTTGTAATCGATTTCCAAATCCCCGCATCCCACGACACAGACCTTGCCCATCTGCCGGGCCACAAGAGCCGCATGGGACGTCATGCCGCCGCGCGAGGTCAGAATGCCCTGGGCGGCGTGCATGCCGCGGATATCATCAGGCGACGTCTCCAGCCGCACAAGGATGACTTTCTCCCCCCTTTCTGCCCATTCTTCGGCATCTACGGCATTGAAGACGACCCGGCCTGTGGCGGCCCCGGGTCCGGCGTTCAAGCCTTTGGCCAAAAGGGCTTTGGAGGCGATGGCCTTTTGTTTGGCTTGGGCGTCGAAGATGGGACGCAACAGTTGGTTCAGCTGGTTGGGCTCCACCCGAAGAAGGGCCTCTTTCGGCGTCAAAATGCCTTCCCGGACCATATCCACCGCGATCTTGAAGGCGGCGAAGCCGGTGCGCTTGCCCGTTCGAGTCTGCAACATCCAGAGCTTGCGGCGCTGAATGGTAAATTCGATGTCCTGCATGTCTCGGTAGTGCCGATCGAGGATCTTGCGAATGCGCTCCAGCTCGGCATAGGCTTCCGGCATGGCTTCTTCCAAGGACAGCATCGCCGGATCCGTCTTTTGACGAATGTTGATGGGTTGCGGCGTGCGAATGCCGGCGACCACGTCTTCGCCTTGAGCATTCACCAGATATTCGCCGTAGAGGACATTTTCTCCCGTCGCCGGATTGCGGGTAAAGGCCACCCCTGTGGCGCAGTCGTCTCCCATGTTCCCGAAAACCATGGACTGGACGTTCACTGCCGTGCCCATATCGTCGGGAATGCCGTTGATCTGACGGTACGCAATGGCCCTCGGATTGTCCCAGGACCCGAAGACCGCCCCGATGGCCCCCCAGAGTTGCGCTTTCGGATCCTGGGGAAAATCTTTACCTATTCTTTTTCGAATCAGCTCTTTGTAGCGCGCGCACAATTCCCTGAGATCATCGGCCTTCAGCTGGTTGTCGTACTGAACGTTGCGGGATTTTTTCAGTTCGTCAATGATTTCTTCAAAAGGATCGATCTCGTCGGGGCTTTCCGCCTTGAGTCCCAAAACCACGTCCCCGTACATGCTGAGAAAACGTCTGTAGCAGTCGTAGGCGAAACGCGGATCATTGGTTTCCCGGGCCAAGCCTTCCACCGTTTGGTCGTTGAGACCCAGGTTCAACACGGTATCCATCATCCCGGGCATGCTGATGGCGGCCCCGGATCGCACCGAGACCAGAAGGGGTTTTTCCGGATCCCCGAAACGCCTCCCCATGAGATTTTCCAGCCGCCGTAAAGCCTCCTCCACCTCCGCCTCCAGCCCCGGGGGATACGATCCTTTGTTCTTGTAGAAATAGGTGCACACATCCGTGGATATGGTGAAGCCCGGCGGGACGGGAATGCCCAAATTGGTCATTTCCGCCAGATTGGCCCCTTTCCCCCCCAAAAGGTGCTTCATGGCGGCGCTTCCGTCCGCCTTGCCTTCCCCGAAAAAATACACATAGCGCGTTGCCATAAGGTCTCGATCCCTCCTTGTTCTCAAGCGGTTTCCCATCCTTATCGGCTCTCCCGGGCGACAGAGACACAAAAACCCCACCTCGCAGGGATGGGGTTTTTGTGCTGAAAAGATCTGGAACAGGCGAGGCTCGGGAAGGGACTAGACTTCAAGCCACGAATCGGAATAGAGCGTGTGTCCCAAAATGACGCGGGCCGTCTTGACAAAGTCTTTTTCTTCTTTCGTCAGGGAGGCCATGTCGATTTCTTCGCCATCCTCCACCTTGGCCACCAAGGCTTCCAGCTCGGGCCGCTGGCCTCGGGCGATCTTGTGCAGCTCGGTGTCGAAGGTATCCACGATGGCCGATTTCATCCCCCAGCGTTTCCACAAGATGAGCATCACCTGGTTCAAAATGGGACGCAAGTGTTCAGGCGCTCCGTTGGACACGTTGGAAAGGCCGATCGTGCTGTTGCACCCCGGCGCCATGTCCGGGAACATCTTCATGAAATTCAGGGCGCTCATGATCTGAATCTGCTGAACGTTCACGGGCGTCTGAATGGGATCGATGTAAATCCGTTCCGGGGGAATGCCCATCTCGGTGGCTCGGAAAAGGATTTCCGCGCACAGCACGCCGCGTTCGTTTTCATCCCTCGGCATCCCTTCGGGGCCCCACAGGAGGCCGATGAATTCCGCGTCATATTCCTTGGCCAAGGGCAGCAACGCGTCCATGCGCTCAGGCCGCACCATGATGGAGTTGATCATGGCTCGGCATTTCTTATGGGCTTTCAAACCGGCCTCAATGGCTTTGATATTCGAAGTATCCAAGGCGAGAGGCAGGTCCACGACTTCATGGATAACAGGAACCAGCCAGGACATAAGCTCTTCGCCGGTCTTGCCCGCAGGGCCGATGTTGAGGTCGATGTAATCCATCCCCGCCTGGGCCTCCTGAATGGCCAGCTCCTGAAGAGTCTTGGCATCGCGCTCTTTCAGCGCCTTGCCGTACTTCTTGCTCATAATATTGAGGTTCTCTCCGATGAGTTTCATGGAATCGCACCCTCCTTGTGGGTTTCCTTAAACGCGGGCAGAGAAGGGATGGGGTTGTCCTGTCGGCGAGGCGGTCCCGTCGGCAGGCCTCCTCGTTCTCTTCTTTATTGCGGCTTAAACTCTTTGAGGAACTTGGAAATGTGGCTCGCTTCCCGCGGCCCCACCACCACGTTCCAACCGGGAATTTCCTCTTCCAGCTCCCCGCTGATGGCCGCGGCATAGCCAGGGATGACGATGGATTTGTGCTTGACCTTATCCATAATCCCGCATTTGCGCACGAATGTGCCCACCGATTCGCCATTGAACTTTCCGGCGGCCCAGGCCGTCATGACCGAAAGGCCTTCCGTATCCTGGACCAGCAACCAAGACGGGACACGGCTCGATTCGATTTCGCCGCTGACGATGAAGTAGGTCAGCGAAAAGTTGCAGGTGACCAGTACCGGTGAATTTTCATCCGGGTTATTGATGGGATAGATGCCTTGTTCGGCCGTCATGGGCCGCTGCGGGTCGGTGTAGATATTCAAGCGTTCCAGGAGCAACGGGAAGTGCACTTCCGGCTTGACGTCGCTCATGACAATAAAGGCGCCGTATTTGGCGATGAACGTGGCGGCGACGATGGCTTCGTTGAGAAGGTCTCCGGCCATTTCATTGGCGAAGATAATGGTTGGATAGCCCAACGGGCGGAAACGGTTCTTGATGGCCGCACGCCGGATATGGATCTGCTCTTCGAAAGCCTTTTTCAAATCCCGGGTTCCCGTATCGATGACAATGTCTTTGAGGCCCATGGCGGCCAATTTCTCGGTCAAGGCGATAACGCTGTCCAACGTGCCTTCGCCTTTGACCGCCAGAGGGCATCCCGTTTCCTTCGCCAGGGCGCCGAGGGCGTCCGCCGTAGCGGCCGTCGCCGCATAAAGAAGCGGCTTCTTGTCCTTCAGTTCGGCCGCCGCCGCTTTCAGCACATCCACCTTGTCCGATATGAGGATCAAAGCGGCGCCCGTGCCGTCGGAGATTTTTTTAGCCAGAGCGGTAAAGGCCGCCGCGTCCCCGGTGGCATCTTTCACGGCGAACATCTCGGGACGCAGGTTCAGGCCCACGCGCTCAAACTGGCACGCTTTGAAACGGGCCATCTTGCCGTCCACCGAGGCGGCATCTTCCGACGTCGTGACCAGGGTGGCCAGCCCCGGCTGATTGACGAAAGTCTTTTCGTGACGGAACAGGACTGTCTCGCCACCGACCTTCACCGTATATTCGCCGGAACCCACGGCCAGCGGTCGCACCGGCGGTGCGGAATCCGCCGCCAGCTTCTCTTTTGCCGCTTCGGAAACGTGGGGGCACGCATCCAACTCAGCCTTGCCCGCCGCCAAGTTCATGGCAAAAGCCAAACACGTGGGAACGCCGCAATCTCCACAGTTCGTTTTGGGAAGAAGCTTGAAAATCTCAATTCCTGTCAGGCCCATGTGTTTTTCTCCTCATCGCCTCTGACGTTGTCAATACGCACGAAAGCCGGGGGCGAATTCCTTCGCCCCCAGCCACGTCCTTAACCAAGAATCGGCTCCATGCTCAGCGCCGGATGGCCCACTTCTTGGAGAAAGGGCAGAATTTCATCTTCCGTGACGCCTTGTTCTTCCGTCGCGATCATGTCGATGAAATTGGGAATGCCGATCTCTTCCCCGCGCTTGATCAATCGCTCCCGGATCTCCTCCTTGAGCATCTTGGGCATCCACACCAGGCGCTTGATGCCGCCGTCGCCGGCAATAAATTTGCGCTGCGTGATGTTGTACTTGCTGTGGCCCACAAAGCCGGGGGTCACGTTGCCGCCGCCGATGGTCCCGGCCAGCGTGGTGAACTTCATCCCGCAGGGGGTCATGCCCGGATAGTCGCGGTTCACGGTCATGACACCATTGCACATGGGAAGAACAGCGGCAATACATTCACAGCATCCGCAGGTCGTCATGGGGTCGTAGACCACACTGTAAAAATTGTAGCTGTTGACGGCGCCGCGCGAGGCCCTCTCCACGAATTCATTCACTCCTTTCCAGTTCCCGTACCGCTCATCCAAGGTTTCCCCCTTTGCAATGGGCTGATTCGGTCCGGTGGGGTTGATTTCGTAGGAGGCCTTGCAGTCGAGCCAGTTGTAGGCCCCGCACAAGCCTGTCCGTTCCGGACTGATCACACACACGTGGGTCGGTGCGAAGGACTGGCACAGCGTGCAGGAGTAGTAGATTTCCGTGGTCTCGTCGGTCATGCCTTCGATGCGCTCGTCACGGGTGCGGTACATATTCTGAGCCACATGCATCAGTTCTCTGACTTTGTCTTCTTCTGTATAGATCTTGACCTGGCATTTATCGAAAATCGCTCCAAAGTCCTGATGGAACTTGGCATGGAGAATCTTCCCGATATGTTCCAACGTAAAGCCCTTTTCCACCGCGCTCTTTCCGATGCGGTACCAGGCGATGTCCCGCTGCCCGATGTGCATGACGCCCTGAGCGTAATTGACCAAATGGTGGATCTGGCGCTCCAGGATCGGTTCGTAGTCCTCCTGCATCTTGCGGCCCGCCACTTCCACGATCACACCCAAAGGCAGGCGGCTCCCCGGCTGGACGTCCTTGATGTCCGGCCCGATGACTTCCACCTTGCCGTCTTCCACGGCATCCATTTCCGCAATGCGCACCAATTCGAAACACGGGGTTTTGCCGCCGCCGCATTCCAGGTACACATCTTCTTTGCGCACACGCTCGCCTTCGAAAGCCGGACCGTAGGAAACGGGCACAGGAACTTCCGTGATGGTCACCTTCAGGCCGCGGACTTCGATGGACTTGGCGCACATCTGGCTATGCGGCACGCTGGACACCACGTGTTCGTAAGTACAAATACCCGTGGGCAAGATTTCGGGGATATCCGTATCCGCGATGGTCGGGAAGCCCCAGTTGATGGCGCCCGCTGCGTTGGCCGCCCATTCGGCGTTCACTTCGCCCAGAGCATTCACGAAAGCAAAAATTCGGTCCTTGTTGTACAGCAAAATCTTGCGATAATCGCCGGGCTGCACGCCGCCGAAGGCCATGGCCGCGCGGTTGGCGAAGCCCAAAGCGAAAACGGCCGCGGAGATGTCCGGGCCGAAAGGCACAAGGCGTGTCGACCAGCCGATCTGAACCCCCGCTTCCAAGAGCTGCTGCGTGAAGGTCGTTCCGGCTTGGTTGGCACACATAAAGACGTACAGATTCTTCCTCTGATACTCCTCGGCGATCATCTTCGCCGTCTCGGGATCCGGTGCGGCTCCGACGATGGCGGCAAAACCGGGGGCGCTGCCGTCCACGAACTCGATCCCGCGTTTGCGCATGATCGTATCGTCCGCTGCACCTACCCAGAGCTTTCCAGCTTCCACGTCCGGATCTTCCACCGGTTGATAAAAGTCGGGATCCTCCACGTAGCGGATGGCTTCAAAAATCTCTTCGGCCAAGATGGCCGCCATCCCGGCATCCAACGTGCCGCCCAAGTACGGTGTGTGAATCCGACCCTTGATGTGCGGCGGAAGGAGCTTCTTGCACCGTTCCAAAACCGGCTCCGCGTCGGCCAATTTCTCAACCTTGATCCCCAAGATGGAGTAGATGATGGGCAGATAATACGCCGTGTTGGGAAATTCCAAGGGCTGGTTCGGGCCGTATTTGTCCATGGCCTCTTTAAACTTGCCCTCAACCTTGGACACGATATTGTACGCGCCTTGAATCGCCGCAAAGGCCACTAACCGAGACATAGGAGAACTCCTTTTCTTAAGGAAGCTGTCGTCTGCTCAAACGCGAGCCCTGCCCGCCTCAGGCCGGCTCTATTCGACAAAGACCCCCCGGCTGCGACACAGGCAGCACGCCGGGAGGCTCTCCAAAGACTTAATCCAGGGCACGGCGGTCGGCCATATCGAAGAGCTTGCGTTCGCGCGGGCCCATGATTCCCAAAGCTTCACGCTTCTTGTCGATATGGGCGATCATCATGTGGGCCATCTCATAGGGATCCGTGGCAAAGCCCCACTTG